>DASZOL010000087.1:0-25240 GCA_035550795.1 Candidatus Methylomirabilota bacterium | reverse complement strand
CCCGGCTTCCGCGGGTCGTACAGGATGTTCGGGTGGAGGTTGCCGTCGCCCGCGTGAAAGACGTTCCCCACGCGAAGCGCGTGCGCGGCCACGATCTGCTCGATGCGCCGAAGGACCTCCGGGAGCCGCGTCCGTGGGATCACGCCGTCCATCACCATGTACGCGGGCGCGACGCGCCCGAAGGCCCCGAACGCCGCCTTCCGTCCCTGCCACAGGAGCTGGCGCTCGGTCTCGTCCTTGGCGAGCCGGACCTGGCGCGCGCCGCTCTCCTGGCAGGCGGCGACGACGCGCTGGGCCTCCTCGTCGAGGCCTTCCGCGCGCCCGTCGAGCTCGATGAGGAGCGCGGCCGCCGCGTCGCGCGGGTAGCCGGCGCCGAACGCGTCCTCGACGGCCTGGATCGTGATCTGGTCGATCATCTCCACCGCCGCGGGCGTGAGCCCGCGCGCCGTGACGGCCGAGACGGCCCGCGACGCCTGGTCGACCTGGTCGAACACCGCCAGCAGCGTGCGCACCGCCGGAGGACGCCGCATGATCCGCACGACGATCTTCGTGACGATGCCGAACGTCCCCTCCGAGCCCACGAAGAGGCCGACGAGATCGTAGCCCTGCGGATCGCGGACCTTGCCTCCGAGCCAGACGACCTCGCCGTCGGGCAGCACGACCTCGAGCCCGAGCACGTGGTTGGTCGTCACCCCGTACTTGAGCGTGTGCGGCCCGCCCGAGTTGTTGGCGACGTTGCCGCCGATCGTGCAGGCGAACTGGCTCGACGGGTCCGGCGCGTAGTAGAACCCGGCGGGAGCGAGGGCGTGCGAGAGCTGGAGGTTCACCAGCCCCGGCTCGACCACCGCGACCTGGTTCGCGTAGTCCACCTCGAGGATGCGCGCCATGCGGGTGAGCGCGATGACGATCCCGCCCTCGCTCGGCAAGCACCCCCCCGCGAGGCCGGTTCCCGCCCCGCGGGCCACGAACGGCAGGCCCTCGGCGTTGGCGAGCCGGACGCAGGCCGCGACCTCCTGGGTGGAACGCGGGAAGACGATCGCGTCGGCGGTGGCCCGGAAGATCGTGAGCCCGTCCGACTCGTAGACCAGGAGCTCGTCCGGCTCGGTCAGGACGCCGTCGCGGCCGGCGATCGCCTCAAGCGCCGCCCGCAGGCGTGCCCGGTCGCGCCCGGGGGATGACGGCATTGACACCTCCTCGCGAGAACCCACGCGGTGGCTCGAAGTATAGCACGCAGCCGCCGGCTCCCTCGGGGCCGGCCCGCCGCGACTCAGATCAGCTTGAGGACGGTCTGGCCCTCGAGGACGGTCTCGCCCCGCTGGTTCGTCGTCCGGGCCCGGAACACGAGCTCCCGCCGCTCGGGGCGCGTCTCCGCCAGCGTGAGCGCCGTCGTCACCGTGTCGCCGATGAGGACGGGCGCCACGAACTTCACCTCGTAGCGGGAGGAGACCCCGCCCGGGGGCGGCAGGAGCGCGGTCATCCGCGCCATCACCGTCGAGACGAAGCCCACCAGGAGCGCGCCATGGGCGATACGCCCACCGAACCGCGTGCCCTTGCCGAACTCCTCGTCGACGTGCACGCCCGAGAAGTCGCCGGTGATCCCGGCGAACAGGTAGACGTCGCTCTCACCCACGGTCTTCCGCACGGACTCCGTGTGGCCGAGGGGAATCGCCCGCAGGGCCGGCCCCCAGTCGCGCGCCGCCTCACCAGTCGCGGTCGCCAACGCTCCAGCCGCCGTCGACGTAGATGGTCTGCCCGGTGACGTAGGCGGCCAGGTCCGACGCGAGAAAGGCGACGGCGCCCGCCATGTCGTCCGGCCGGCCCAGCCGCCCCAGCGGGATCTTGCGGGTCATCGTCTCCTCCTTACCGGGGTTGGCGTCCAGGAACGGCCGCACGAGCGGCGTCACCGTGATCCCGGGCCCCACCGCGTTCACGGTGATGCCGTGCGGGCCCCACTCGAGCGCCAGGCAGCGCGTGAGCTGCGCCACCGCGCCCTTCGTCGCGCAGTACGCGGCCCGGTTCACGAGCCCGAACTCGGCCCCGATGGACGTGATGTTGACGATGCGGCCGCGCCCGGCCCGGCGCATGACGGGCGCCACCGCGCGGCAGGCCCACGCCGTGCCCCGGAGGTTGAGCTCGATCATGTACTCCCAGTCGGCCTCCGCCTGCTCCAGGGCCGGCGCGCGCTTCGCGGTGCCCGCGCAGTTGACCAGGATGTCGACCGCGCCGTGGCGGGCGAGGACGGCCTCGACCATGCGGTCGACCTCGGCCTTCTTCGCGACGTCCGCCGCAAGGGTCGTGACCTCCCCGTCCCGGGCCGCCCCCGGGGGGCTCGCGGGCGCCGAGCGGCTGACGGCCACGACGCGCGCGCCCGCGGCGGCCAGGTGACGGACGATGGCCTCGCCGATGCCCTTGGTGCCGCCGGTGACGACGGCGACCCGGCCGGAAAGGTCCAGGAGGTTCTTCGGCGGCGGCGCAGTGCTCACTGGCTGTCCTCGCTCCCTGTGTTCATGGTCGTCGGCCGGAGGCGGCCGGTGCGGGATGGAGTCACTTCAGGAGCTGCCGGCTGATGACCAGGCGCTGGATCTGGCTCGTCCCCTCCCAGATCTGGTACACGCGCGCGTCCCGGTAGAGGCGCTCGATCGGGAACTCCGTCGAGTAGCCGGCGGCGCCGTGGATCTGGAGGGCGTCCGTGACGACCCGGTGGGCGACTTCGGAGGCCACCAGCTTCGCCTCCGCGGCCTCGCGGATGATCGGCCGGCCCTGGTCCTTGAGGAAGGCGGCCCGGCGCAGGAGCAGCCGCGCGCCCTCGATGCCGGCCGACATGTCGGCCAGCATGAACTGGATCGCCTGGAAGCCGGCGAGCGGCTGGCCGAAGGCGGCCCGCTCCTTGGCGTAACGGATCGCCGCTTCCATGGCCGCGTGGGCGATGCCGAGCGCTTGGGCGCCGATCCCGATGCGGCCGGTGTCGAGCGAGATCATCGCGCGCTTGAATCCGGCCCCCGGCGGGACGAGGAGCGCGCTGGCCGGGACCCGGCAGCCGTCGAAGACGAGCTCCCCCGTCGCCAGGCCGCGCATCCCGAGGAGATGCTCCTTGCCGCCGCGCGAGAAGCCCGGCGCGCCCATCTCCACCAGGAACAGGGCGATCCCGTCTCGCCCCTTCGCCGGGTCGGTCGTGGCGACCACCACCGCGAGGTCGCAGAGCAGGGCCTCCGTGATGAAGCGCTTGGTGCCGGTGAGCACCCAGCCGCCGTCGGCGGTCGGCCGGGCGGTCGTCTGCACGCCCGCGACGTCGGAGCCCGCGCCGGGCTCCGTCTGGGCGATGCAGCAGATCTTCTCGCCGCGCACCAGCAGGGGGAGGTAGCGCCGCCGCTGCTCCTCGGAGGCGTTGTTGAGCAGCATGTCGCACATGAGCTTGCAGAGCAGCTGGGCGTCGGCCACCACGGCCGACTCCCGGGCGAGCTCCTCCTGGGCGACGCACCAGCTCACGACGTCGGCGCCCGCCCCCCCGTACTCCGGCGGCACCGTCATCCCGAGGATGTCGAGCTCCGCCATGCGCTTGTAGAGATCCCACGGGAACTCGTCGGTGCGGTCGATCTCCGCCGCCCGGGGGCGGACCTCCCGCCGGGCGAACTCGCGGCAGAGGTCGCGGATCGCCCGCTGGGGCCCGGTCAGGTCGAAGTTCACGGCGGGCCCTTCAGGTCGAGGCGCGGCCGCGGCGGAGCGCCCGGCCCGCCAGGACGCCGGTGTGGCGCCCCCGATCGACGACGATCTGGCCGTTCACGATCACCTGCTCGATGCCGACGGGGAACTGCTTGGGCTCCCGCCGCGTCGCCGGCGCCTTTACCGTCCCGGCGTCGAAGACGACGACGTCCGCCTTGAAGCCGTCCCGGAGCAGCCCGCGGTCGGGGAGACCCAGGCGCTGCGCGGGGAACGACGTCATCTTGCGGATGGCGTCCGCCAGCCCGAGCCAGCGCTCTTCCCGGACGAACTCGGCGAGGATCACGGGGAAGGCGCCGTAGGTCCGCGGGCTCGGGTAGTCGCCTATCAGCACCGCGTCGCTGCCGACCATGTAGAGCGGGTGGCTCACGAACCGGGGCATGGTCGCCATGCTCGCGCCGGCGGACACGAACGAGACCTGCTGGTCCTCGCGCAGCAAGAGCTCGCAGACCGCGTCCACGACGTCGAGCCCCATGAGCTCGGCGACCTCGGCGAGCGAGCGGCCCTCGAAGCGGTGGTGCTCGGGCCGCTTCAGGTGCGTGATCCACATGTCGTGCCACGACGCCGCGCGCGGGCCCATCTCCTTCTTCATCCGGGCGCGGACCCCGGGGTCGCCGAGATTCCGCCGCAGAGCGGCGAGGCCTCCGTCGAAGGCCCACTGCGGGATGAGGATGTTCAGGCGGGTCGAGCTGTAGGCGTAGGGATAGCCGTCGAAGGTGACGTCCAGCCCCTCCTCGCGTGCGTCCTCGACCAGCGCGAGCATGTGCGCGGCGCCGCCGGGAGCCGTCGTCCGCTGGTAGAAGTGCGTGATGTGCGCCGGGATGCCCGCCCGCCGCCCGATATCGATCGCCTCCCGGAAGGGGTCGAGAAACCGATCGCCCAGGCTGTAGCGCACGTGCGTGTGATAGATGCCACCGAGCCGGCTGGCCTCCGCCGACAGGGCTACCAGCTCGTCGGTGTCGGCGTAGCTGCCGGGCGGGTAGTCGAGGCCGGTCGACATGCCCCAGGCGCCCTCCTCCATGGCCGTCCGCAGCAGGGCGCGCTGGTTCGAGAGCTCGGCCGCCGCCGGCGGGCGGTCGTCCCAGCCGACGGCCGAGACCCGGAGCGGGGAGTTCCCCACCAGGTAGACGATGTTGACCGCCACCCGGTTGGTGAACAGATCGAGGTACTGCTCGACCGTCGACCACCGGCCGGGCAGCGGCGGACAGCCGTCCAGGCCGGCATTGATCTCGACGAACTGCTCGAGGTCGGCGTGGGACGGGAACGGCGCGTAGGAGCAGCCGTCGATGCCGATGACCTCGGTCGTGACGCCCTGCCGGACCTTGGGCTCGTGCTGCGGCTCGGCGAGGATCACCAGGCCGGAGTGGGCGTGCATGTCGATGAAGCCCGGACAGACCACACGCCCGGTCGCGTCCACGGTGCGGCGGGCCTCGACGCCGTCCAGGGCGCCGCGCAGGAGGCGTATCCGCTCGCCCTCGACCCCGACCGCGGCGTAGTAGCCCGGGTTGCCGGTACCGTCGATGACGAGGCCGCCGGTGATCAGGAGATCCAGCATGGTAGGCCGTCCGGCCGGCAGTCTATCACGGGGGCGTCGGCGGCCGCGGCCCGCGCCCCTTCCAGCGCCGGCGGAGCCAGACCCACCCTCGCCGGCCCGCCAGGTAGAGGCCGACGCTGAACACGCCCCACGACAGGGCCGTCGCCACGAGCGTCACCTCGACCCGGGCCCGGTCCGTCGCCGGCCAGAGCACGAGGACGGGATACGCCGGGTAGATGAGGAAGCTCCCGGCCATCAGCATCACGCCCGACAGGAACCCGCGGCGGCGGCGCGGGCGCGCCGGCCCGCCGGGCCGGAGCCGAGCGCGGGTGACGCTCACCGGGCTCCCCTCGGCGTGCGCGGGCCCGCGCGGCGCCCGGCGCCCGCCTCCGCCCCGCCCGGGCGCGGAACCACGAGCCCGGCGGCGGCGAGAGGGGACGCGGCCGAGACGTCGCCGCCGCCGATCCTGCGCGCGTGGTCCACCGAGGCGGCATGGTAGCATGCGCCCGCACGGCCCAGACCTCCGGAAAGCGAGGCCCTCCGATGGAGAAGACCGCGCTCCTCGTCATCGACGCCCAGCAGGAGTACTTCGCCCCGATCGGCAAGGTCGTCCTCCCCGACGGGCCCAGCGCCGTCGCGCGCATCGCGGACCTCCTCGCGTGGGCGCGCGCCGGCGGCGTGCCGGTGGTCCACGTGACGCACGAGAGCCGCCGGGCGAACCCGACGACGTTTGTGCCGGGCAGCCCGGCGCTCGAGATCCATCCGGCCGTTCAGCCGGCGCCCGGCGAGCCCGTCGTCACCAAGCACCTGCCGGGCTCGTTCACCAACACCGGGCTCGAGGAGCACCTCCGGCGCCACGGGATCGAGCAGGTGATCATCTCGGGCTTCATGACCCAGATGTGCTGCGACACGAGCGCTCGCGAGGCGGCGCACCGCGGGTTCAAGGTCCTCATGGTGGCCGACGCCATGGCCGCGATGCCCGTCAAGGGTCCGGACGGCGCCCTCATCCCCCACGATCAGGTCCACCGGACGCACCTGGGAAGCCTGAACGGCTTTCTCGCCACCGTGACGACGTCGACCGCGCTGATTCGCGCCGCGGCGGAGCGGTAGGGCCGGCGGCCCCCGAACGACGAAGGCCGCCGGCGTCGCCGCCGACGGCCTTCCACCGAGTGGCTCCCCGGGCAGGACTCGAACCTGCAACCTCGTGGTTACAAGAGCCCCCGCGTTTCCGCGGGGCTTGGACTATCTCATCCCCGTAGGCGCCCGCCGGGCGCCCGTAGGGGGCGGGCGCTTCCCCCGGCGCGCCGCCCGGGCGCCCGGAGTACGACCTCGCGGTCTAGTCTCTGCACGGTCCCCCGGGCTGCTCGTGCCCGAGGGCTTCGCTCAGGGTTCCCCTATCCTCGCGGACGTAGGGTTCCCTGAATTCGCCCGCTTTTCCATCCCGTCTTTCGGCCGGGACGCTGCCAACTGACAGCCACTTGCTCTACCGGTTGAGCTACCGGGGAATGCGCGCATTGTACCTCAGCCCGCCCGCTGGCGGCGCGCTCTCAGACGGGGACCAGCATCCAGAGCCCGGCCGAGGCCAGGAGGAGCCCCAGCCCCAGCAGAAGGCTCCCCGCCCCTGACTGGAGGCCCAGCGCGCCCCACGCGTACGCCATGCCCAGGATCCCCAGGGCGAGGAGGAGCGCACCCAGCAGGTTCCACGCTCGCCAGACAATCTGCGCCGTCCGCCGCCGGGCGAGCAGCCAGCCAACCGCCTGGGCCAGGGCACCGATCAGGAGGGCCCCGCCGAGGAGGATCAGGAGCGTCTCCCCAAACTCCGCCATCGCTCTCAGCATCGCGGTCCCCCCGCCGGGTCCGCGGGTGGCCGCCCGGCGGCCGCGGCGGCGCGGCCGGCGGTGCTACAATGGCTGTGTCGGCCACCGCCCACGAGGGAGGCCACCATGCCGGGAATCATTCCCCCGTCGCCGGTGAAGCACGCGGCGCTCAGCCTGGCGCTGACCGCGACCGCTCTGGCCGGAATCCCCGGCGGCGCCGGGGCCCAGGCGTCCAAGGCTGCCGACGAGGTGGTCGAGGGCGCCAAGAAGATCGGCAAGGGTGTCGAGGAGACCGCGAAGGGGATCGGCAAGACGGTCACCGAGGGCGCCAAGGAGGTCGGCCAGCGGGCCAAGGACGCCGGCAAGGAGTCCAAGCCCGCCGCCGACCGCATGCACGACAGCGCCAAGGGCTTCGGCGAGTCACTCTGGGACGGCATGAAGTCGGCGGGCCGCTCGATCCAGCGGTTCTTCACCGGCCGGTGACGGGCGCCCTCACATCTCCCGGCGCCCCTCGAGCGCCCGCGAGAGCGTCACCTCGTCGGCGTACTCGAGATCGCCCCCGACCGGAAGCCCCCGCGCGATCCGCGTGACCCGGAGGCCGAGCGGCCGCAGGAGCTTGGCCAGGTAGAGCGCGGTCGCGTCCCCCTGGACGTTGGGGTTCGTCGCCAGGATGACCTCGCGCACGTGGTTCCGCTCCAGCCGCGCGAGCAGCTCCCGCACCTTGAGCTCGTCCGGCCCGATCCCATCGAGCGGCGACAGGGCTCCGAGGAGCACGTGGTAGCGGCCCCGGTACTCGCCCGTCCGCTCCATCGCGACCAGGTCGTTGGGCTCCTCCACGACGCAGAGCAGTTCCACGTCCCGGCCGGGGTCTCCGCAGATGCCGCAGGGATCCGCGTCGGTCACGTTGAAGCAGCTCGAGCAGTGGACGACCCGCGCCTTGACGTCGACGAGCGCCTCCGCCAGGTCGTGGACGGCGGCGGTCGGCTGCTTGAGGAGGTGGAACGCCAGGCGCTGCGCCGTCTTGGGGCCGATCCCGGGAAGCCGCTGGAGCGACTCGATCAGCCGGGCGACGGCGGGGGGATGCGCGGCCACACGTCCTCTACATCAGCCCGGGCAGCTTCCCGCCGAGCCCGCCGGTGACCTTGGCCATCTCGCCCGCCACCAGCTCGCGGGCCTTCCGGAGCGCCTCGTTGGCCGCGGCGAGAACGAGGTCCTCCAGCATCTGCGGATCGTCGGGCGTGACGACCTCGCGATCGATCCGGATCGAGACGAGCTCCTGGTTGCCGTTGGCCTCGACGACCACCATCCCGCCCCCGGCGGAGGCCTCCACCTTCTTCTTGCCCACTTCCTCCTTGAGGGCCTCGAGCTGGGCCTGGAGCTTCTGCGCTTCCTTGACGAGGTTCCCGAATCCCTTCATCGCGCCTCTCCGCCGGCCGCCGGCTCCGCGGGGGCACTCGCGCGCGGCCCCGGGGCGGCTCGGACCTGGGTGATCTCTCCCTCGAACAGCTCCATGGCGGCCTGGACGATCGGATGCGAGCCCGCCGCCCCGCCCCCCGGCGGGACGCCGGCGGTGAAGGTGATCTCGCGCAGCCCGGTCTGGAGCCGCCGGGCCGTCTCGAGAATGAGCTCGCGATTCTCCACGCTCTTCAACTGGTCGTTGGCGAAGGAGCTCCCGTTGGGGACCGCCACCGTGAGCCGCCCGTCCTCCTCCCCGACCACGACCCCCTCGGACAGGAGGTGCCCGAGCGTCGGCCGGACCCGCATCACCTCGGTCACGATCGCCGACCAGCCGTCCGCGACGCTCCGGGGGGCGGCCGGGCCCGGCGGCCGCGCGGCCGGCGTGTCATGGCCCGCCGGGGCCGGCCCGCCACGCGGGGGCACCGGCGGCGCCGGGGCGCGCTCGACGGGCCGCGGGACCGCCACCGGGCGGGGGAGCGCCGGCTCGGCCGGCCCGCCGAGCAGGTCGGCCTGGACCGGGCTGGCCGGCTCGGGCGAGCCGCCGTAGCCGCGCAGCCGCGCCTCCGCCCGCTCGAGGCGCTCGAGCACCGTCTCGATCGCCTCGGCCCGCGGGCGATGGCACAGCCGCACAACGGCGATCTCGAGGTCGACCCGCGGGTGCGGGGAGCGCCGCATCTCGTCCTCGGCGGCCAGCAGGCCGCGCAGCAAGAGGAGGAGGTCGGCCTCGCCGGCGCCCGCCTCGGCGCCCAGCGCGGCGAGCCGGGCCGTCTCGTCGGTCGTGGCGTCCGGCCCCGGCGTGCCGGTCACGGCGAGCAGCAGCGCCCGGCGCAGCACCTCCATCGTCTCCTGACAGAGGAGCGCCAGGTCCAGGCCCGCCGCCGCGGCGTCGGCGATTCGCTGGAGGGCATCCGGGGCGCCACGGCGGACGAGCGCCCCCGCCAGCGTCCAGGCCGCCTCGGCGCCGCCGCTCCCGAGCAGCTCCTCCACGGTGCGCGCTCCGACCCGGCCCTCCCCGTACGCGAGCGCCGTGTCGAGGAGCGACAGCGCGTCGCGCAGGCTTCCCTCGGCCGCCCGCGCCAGGAGGCGGAGCGCGTCCGGCTCCACCGCGTCGCCCGGCACCTTCTCGTCCGCCAGGATCCGGCGGAGCGCCTCGCCGATCTCCGCGCCGGAGATGGGCCGGAAATCGAACCGCTGGCAGCGCGAGAGGATCGTCGGCGGGAGGCGGCGCGCCTCCGTGGTCGCCAGCACGAAGACCACGTGGGCCGGCGGCTCCTCGAGGGTCTTGAGGAGCGCGTTGAACGCCGGCTCCGTCAGCATGTGGACCTCGTCGATGATGTAGACCTTGCGCCGCCCCCGGGCCGGCGCGTAGCGGGCACTGTCGCGGAGCGCCCGCACCTCATCGATCCCGCGGTTCGAGGCCCCGTCGATCTCCAGCACGTCGAGCGCGCGCCCCGCGGCCACCTCGCGGCAGGGCTCGCACGTGGCGCAGGGCACGGCACCGCCCGCACCCTCGCAGTTCAGGCCCATCGCGAGCAGGCGGGCCGTGGTGGTCTTGCCCACGCCCCGAGGGCCCGCGAACAGATACGCGTGGGCGATGCGCTTCTGCGCCAGCGCGTTCCGGAGCGTCCGGACGATCGGCGCCTGCCCGACCACGGCGTCGAAGGTGAGCGGCCGCCAGCGCCGCGCGAGGACCTGGTAGCTCATCCGCGGTCTTCCCGGGAGGGCCGGCGCCCCCCGCCGTCAAAAAAGTGGCCGTGCACCCGCCGTCGATGGCCGGCGTCCTGCGATCTCCCCGGGGAAACAGCTCCAGCCAGGGAATCCCACAACACACGAGAGGGTCTGCGGACCGTTGCTCCCTTCCGGGCCTGGCGGGGTTGGCAGATTCTCGTCGCGTGGGGCCCAGCCTTCATCACCACTCCTCGGGGCTCAATTCAACACGCCGGCACCTCGGGCGGGGATTCCGCCTCGCTGGAGCGGGTTGCGAGTACAGGGCACCGCTACCTCCCCGCCTAGCACGGCCACGCTCGATCACTCGCGACCCCTTCTCGGCCCGGTGGGGCCCGCCGAGGGGCACACCCGGACGGCTCAGCCAGGGAATGGCGGAGAGGGAGGGATTTGAACCCTCGACACGCCTTTTGGACGTGTACACGATTTCCAGTCGTGCCCCTTCGGCCGCTCGGGCACCTCTCCCCGGCCCTGATGGTCGCGCACGCTCAGCCACCTCCGATGGAGAAAGAATGGCGGAGGGGGTGGGATTCGAACCCACGTGGGGGCTCATCACCCCCAACTCGATTTCGAGTCGAGCCCGGTGCGACCACTTCGGTACCCCTCCACACGTCGCGTCCGGAAGAACGCCTGCAGCAGCTCGCCCGCCTCGGCGGCGAGGACGCCGCCGGTGACGCGCACCCGATGATTCCATGCCGGCTCGTCAAGGATCCGGGCGCGGCTGACGACCGCCCCGGCCTTCTCGTCCGCCGCGCCGAACACGAGCTCCCCGACCCGCGCGTGCAGGCACGCGCCCGCGCACATCGCGCACGGCTCGACGGTCACGTAGAGCGTCGCGCCGGTCAGCCGGTAGTTCCCGATTCGACGCGCGGCGGCGCGCAGCGCTTCGACCTCGGCGTGCGCGGTCGGATCGGCCCCGGCGATGGAGGCGTTGTGGCCGCGCCCGATCACCTCGCCGCCGAGCACCACGACCGCACCCACCGGCACCTCTCCGCTCAGGGCGGCCGCGGACGCCTCTTCGAGCGCCACGCGCATGAACTGCTCCTGGACGCTCATGGCCTCACGCGGGGGGAACGGCGAGCTCAGCGAGACCGACTCCGACAGCCCGTGCTTCCGTAGTGTAGCGCCGAAGGACATGGTAGCCAAGTATACCCGGAGCCACCGGCAGGCGTTGGCCGGCCGCGCGCGGCCCAGCTGCGGCCCCGTGGCGCCTCACGGACCGGCCGGACGCAGGATGGCCCGCTCGAGCTCGAGCGGCCGCCCGAATCCGAGCCGCCCGCGAGACTCGAGGCGCTCGCGCCGCCAGGCCGCCAGTCGCTCGTTCTCGACGACGTGGGCGTGGAGCACCCAGACCGTCGCGCCCGGCGGCACGCCCTCGAGCGCCTCGGCCAGGCACCGCTCGGGCGCGTCGGGGCAGCGCCCGAGCGCATCCCATAGCGTTACCCGACGCATGCCGTCCAGGCGTCCCTCGGCATCGTAGCGGCGGAGCAGATACCACCCGACGTCCATCGCCTGGCGCTCGCGGGGGTCGTAGGCCACGAGCCAGCCCATGTTGAGCAGGAGCACGTCCCCCGGCCGCCCGTCTCGCCCGAGCTGCTGCGCGACCCCTCGCCAGTCCCCCCGGGGATCGACGTGCCGGAACCAGCCGACGGTGCCGAGTGCCAGGATGAGCATCACGCCGATGAGGGCCAGCCGGTTCCACGCGCGGCGCGGCGTCAGCGTGAGCGCGGACGCGGCGAGGAGCAGCGTCAGCGGTACCGCCGTCGGCAGCAGGAGTCGTGGGCGCAGCATCGGGACGACGAGCAGGTGCACGGCGGTGAGGACGACCACGGGGACGGCGTACGCCGCGACCAGGAACCTGAGCGCCCGGCCGTGCGCCCGCCAGCCCCGCCCGACGGCGAGCGCGAGCACCGCCAGCAGCACGACGAGCCAGGGCCAGCGCCCGAGGGCGGGCGGGGCGGACAGACCGAGCGTCACGCGGAGCAGGCTCGACAGCGGCGGCGCCGACGCGACCGTCAGGTCCCACACGGTCGCGAGAAGCGGCGGATCGCGCTGCTCCGTGACGTCCAACAAGCCCCCGGCCGCAATCCGGCGCGTCTGCGCCGCGTGGGCGGCCGCCCACGGCAGCCAGGCGAGCCCCGCCACGGCGTGGGCTGCGATCCACGGCCACCAGGTCGCCAGGCGCCCCGGGGCGGTCGCCGCGAGCGGCAGCAGCAGGGCCAGCGCCACGACGTACAGCGCGCCGAGGCCGTGCGCGTAGAGAAGCCCCGCCGCACACACCGAGTACACCACCCAGCCGACGACCCGGCCGGCGCCCGCCCCGACGACGAGCCCCCAGAGCGCGCCGGCCACGAGCAGGGTGAGGAGGGCGTACATCCGCACCTCCTGGCTGTGCATCACGTGCAGCGAGGTCACGCTCAGGAGCGCCGCCGCCCAGAGCCCCACTTCCGACCCGAGGAGTCGGCGGCCAAGCGCCCAGACCACCGGCACCGTCGCGGCGCCAAGGCCGGCGGAGAGCAGCCGGAGCCAGGCGTCCCCCTCGCCACCCGCGCGCTGCCACACACCGAGGGCTGCGGCATGGAGCGGCGGATGCACGTCCTCGAGCCACTCGGCGGGCGCCGCGTGCGCGAGGTACACGGTCCACCCCTCGTCCAGCCAGAGGCCGCGCCCGCCGAGCCAGAGGCTCCGCACGGCAAGGGCCAGGCTGGTGAGCCCGGCGATCGCGAGCCACTCCTTCCGCGAGGGCGGCGCCGTGGTCACGCGATCGCGGTCAGGTCAGGCGTGGAATGCACTGGGCCGGCCCCCGCCTCCGATACGCTCACGCCGTGCGTCCGGCCCCCGACGGCGTCTCGCATCGCCAGCGGAACTCAAACGTGACGCGCGGGGAGGACGGTCGGAACACCGCCGGGCCCGCATGTTGGCCGCCCCCAGGATCGTACGGTCTCAGAATTCCTCCCGGCACGGTTGCGACCGGGTGGCATGGTCGCCAAGTATACGTGGAGCCGCCCGGCCGGCGCGCGGCCGCCCACAGCCGCGGGGCGCGCGCGCGGTCACGAGCTGCCGCGCTCGGTGCTCAGCCTCTCCGCGGCCGGAGAGGCGTCACGCGCCGCCGCCCCCCGCGCGGCCCGATCCGGTCACTCCGTCCAGTGCCAGCATTCGAGCCGCCGGGGCCGTCCTTCGACGGCAACCGCCCCGACGTAGCCCCGACCCGGAGCCAGGGCCTGCAACGCCCACCGCGCGGCTTCCCCGGCGTCGTCTGCCGTGCGCAGGAGTGCGGCCGGCTCCCCCGGCGCCAGCGACACGTCAAAGCGGTCCAGGCCCAGCGCGAGGCCCGCCCCCGTGCCCTTGACGTAGGCTTCCTTCCGCGTCCAGCAGCTGAAGAACGCCTCCCGCTGCGATTCCGGCGGCAGCCCGCGAAGCGTGGCCACCTCCCGGGGGGAGAAGAAATGCTCGGGAATGCGCTCCTCGGCCCCGGTCCGCCGGATCCGCTCCAGATCGACGCCGATCTCCCGGCCGCGCGCGACCGCGTAGAGGACGAGGCCAGCGGAGCTGGAGACGTTGAAGCACAGGCGCGCCCCACCCTGCCCCGGGGCCACGGCGGGCTTCCCGCGGGTGCCGTAGTCGAACCGCAGGCGGTCCGGCGCCAGGCTCAGGTAGCGACCCAGGATGATCCGGAGCAGCCCCCGGCGGACGACGAAGCGGTCACGGTCTCTCGGAAAGACGAACCGCTCCGCTCTTGCCCGTTCGTCCGCGCTGAGGGTCTGGCCGAGGACATCACGCCGGCCCGCCGCCACGTCGGCCGCCGCGCACCACACGTGGACGTCATCGCCCCCGAGGGCGAGCTCCCGTGGCGGCAGAGGCCACGTGACTCCCGCGTTCAGTCCTCGGGCCTCACGCCCGCTCCGCGTCCGCCCGGTCAAGGTCCTCGGCCTCCGCGAGGCACGCGCTCAAGCGCGCCCCCACGGCTCGAGCGTGCTCGGTGATGCAGTTCGCGTGGTTGCCTGGGATCACCTGCCGCCGCAGCCGCCTCGCGACCCGTGGCCACCCGCGCGCGCCCATCCAAGAATCGAGGGAGAGCAGGAGCGTGACCCGCCCGGGATAGGATGGCGGCACATACCTCACCACCGCCCGGTGGTACACGGCGTCGAGCTGCGCGCTCGGCCCCGGGGCCGGCCCCTCTCCGTCGGCCTCGCCCCGGCGCCAGCGCTCGGCGAGCCTGGTCGCCGCCCGCGCAAGCTTCCGGCGCCCGAGGGACCCGATCGCGCCATACCGCGAGGGATCCTTAAGGTAGGCCCAGGTCGGCCAGAGCCGCCGTTCGAGCCAGAGCGCCCGCTGCCGCGTCCGGACCACCCGGTCGAGACGCCTCCCGGCGTCCAGGCCTTGCAGGTGGCCGGCACCGTCCACCACCCGCTCCAGGAGCCGCAACCGCCGGGTCGCCGGCGGCGGATCCAGCAGGGCGAGGAGGTCCACCTGCTCTCCGGCGGCCACGAGCCGTCGGGCCATCTCGAACGCCACCAGCGCCCCGTTGCAGTAACCGCCGAGGAGGTACGGGCCGCGGGCGCGCGCGGCCCGCAAGGTGGACAGGTGATCCTCGGCCATGGCCTCGATGGTCACGGGGACCGCGCCCCCGTCCAGCCCGTGTGGATGAAGCGCATAGAACGGCCGGTCGGGCCCCACGTACCGAGCCAAGCTCGCGCAGTAGGCCCCGCCGCCTTGGCGGTCGCCGTGGAGGAAGAAGAAGGGGAGGCGACGGCCGCCGGGGTGAAGCAGCGTGAACCGACAGGGGGCTGGCTGGCTCTCCCGCTCCGCGAGAGCACGGGCCAGGTCCTCCACGGTCGCCCCCGCGAGCAACGTGGTCAAGGGCAGCCTGCGGCCCATGGTGCGTTCGACCGCATCCACCATCCGCGCGGCCAACAGGGAGTGCCCCCCGAGCGCGAAGAAGTCGTCCCGGATCCCCACCGGTCGGACCTTCAAGAGGTCCTCCCAGATCCGGACGAGCTGGGCCTCTAGGGGAGTGCGCGGCCCCACGGCTCCCTCGCGGCCCGGCTGTTCCGCCTCGCACAGGGCCAGCAGGGCCGTCCGGTCCAGCTTCCCGCTCGGCGTCAACGGCAGGGCGTCGACGCGCAGCAGAGCGGAGGGAATCATGTGGGCGGGCAGTCGCTCTCTGAGAAAGGCGCGGAGCGCCGCGGGGGCCGGCCCCGGGTCGCCGGCGGCGACCCAGTGGACGTTGACGCGCTGCGCGCCGTCCTCCGTCTCGCAGACCGTCGCGGCCGCCTCCCTCACGGCGGGATGCTGCGTCAGCGCGGCCTCGATCTCGGCGAGCTCCACCCGGAATCCCTGGATCTTCACCTGCCGGTCTCTTCGCCCGCAGAACTCGATGCTGCCATCGGGCAGCAACCGCCCCATGTCTCCGGTGCGGTAGATCCGATCCGCGCCTCCCGCGGGGTCGGGCAAAAAGGCCGCGCGAGTGAGGTCCGGCCTGCGCCAGTACCCGAGGGCCAGGTACGGGCTCCGGATGGCGATCTCGCCATAAACCTGCGCCGGTCGACCGTCCCGGCTGAGCAGCAAGACCCCGGTCTCCGCCACGGGAGAGCCGATCGGGACGGACCGGCGGTCCACCACGGCCGACTTGTCGACGAAGTACTGGAGCGAGACGGTCGATTCGGTCGGCCCGAACCCGTTCACGAAGAGACAGTGCGGCGCGAAGCGCGACCGGTAGGACTCGACGTCCTCGCGGCGCACTTCCTCCCCCCCCAGCACGACCAGCCGCACGGCCGGCACCGCCGGGCCGTCCGCGAGCGCCTGGACGAAGTGCCGGTAGAGCGTGGGCGTGGAGTGGTAGATGCTGATCCGCTCCTCCGTCAGGCGCTCGCACAGCCCGCGCAGGCCCACGTCCCTGATGTCCATCGGGCACAGGGTCGCCCCGTTGAGCAGCGCCCCGAAGATGTCCATGACCGCCGCGTCCACGCTGTAGGAGGGGATCAGCGTCAGCCGGTCCTCAGAGCAGATGCGGAGGTTGTTGGTATAGGCCCGGATGAAGTGCAGGACGTTGCGGTGGTTCTGCACGACCCCCTTGGGCTGCCCGGTCGAGCCGGACGTGTAGAGGATGTAGGCGACGTGGTCGGGGGAGGCGGGGCTGCCAAACTCCGCGGCATCCGGGCGTCCCAGGAGATCCTCGATCACGAAGATCCTCATCCCGCCTCCGGCCAGGCCGGCCGCTAGGGCCAGGTTCCGCTTGCTCGTCAGCAGGGCGCTCACGAGGGCGTCGCCCAGAATGTGCGCCAGCCGCTCCCCCGGGTGGGTGGGGTCGAGGGGGACATAGGCACCGCCGGCCTTCAGCACGCCAAGGATGCCGGCCAGCATGGGCGCATCCTGGTCCAGGAGCAGCGCCACCCTGGCCCCGTCGACGTCCGCGCCGCCCAGGGCGTGGGCAACCCGATTGGCGGCCTGGTTGAGCGCGGCGTAGGTCCACGTCCCGCGTTCGCTCTGGACGGCGACACGTTCGGGGCCCCGGGCCACCTGCTGCTCGAATCGCCGCGGGATCGACTGCTCCACCTCCTCCGGCTCAAACGTGATGAACGGGTTGGCCGGCCGGACCGCCGAGCCGGGACGCCCCGCCGCTCCCAGGCGTTCGCCCGACGTCAGGAGGGGCAGCGCGGAGAGCGGGAGGTCCGGATTCGCGGCGATGCCCTCGAGCAGGACGTGAAGGTGCTCCGCGAAACGGGTCATGGCGGGCGCGTCCCACAGCGCGCTGTTGTAGCGGATGTGGCCCACTAGCCCCCGGGGCCTGTCGTCGAGCTGCAGGTACAGGTCAACCCGTGCCATGCCGGTATCGACGTCCATCTGCGTGAGCTCCCAGCCGGCGGCGGGCGCCGGCATGGGGGGCTCGAGGACGAACGTCGCCTGAAACAGGGGGTTCCGCCCCGGGTCGCGCCGGGGCTGCAGCTCCTTGATCAAGAGCGGAAACGGCACATCACCGTGCGCGAGCCCTTCCAGCGTGACTTCCCGGACCCTCGCCAGGAGCTCGCGAAAGCGGAGCTCTCCGGACAGACGCGTGCGGAGGATCACGGTGTTCAGGAAGACACCCAGCAGTCTCTCCACCTCGGGCCACTTGCGGCTGGAAATCGCCGTCCCGACGAGAATGTCTTCCTGGCCCGTGTACCGGTGCAGGAGCAGGGTGAAGGCGGCCAGCAGGGTCATGAAGAGCGTGGCCCCCTCCTGCCGGCTCAGCGTCTTGAGCTTCTCGCTGAGACTCTCGGGCAGGGTGAACGCGATCTGACGGCCCCGAAAGGTCTGCACCTTCGGTCTCGCCCGATCCGCCGGCAGCTCAAGCGCGGCGGGGGCGTCGGCGAGGTGCCGGCGCCAGTAGTCCACCTGCGCGGCCAGCGCGTCTCCCCTCAGGCGCTGGCGTTCCCAGCAGGCGAAGTCCGCGTACTGGATGGCCGGCTCGGGAAGCGGCGAGGCCTCCCCGGCGGCGAACGCGTCATACAGGGCAAGCAACTCCGGCAGAAACACCGAGTACACCGAGACGCCGTCGAAGATGATCTGGTGGAGCGTCAGATAGAGGCGATGGTCCGCCTCCGCCAGCCGGACGAGCTGGGCTCTGAGCAGAGGGCCGCGGGCGAGGTCGAAGGGCCGCTGGGCCTCCACCGCGACCAGGCGGCAGGCCTCCCGCTCCCGCTCCGCTTCGGGGACCCCCCGCAGGTCGACCACGGGCAACGAGATCGTCGGGGGCGGCAGGACGATCTGCACCGGCCTCTCGTCCGCGGTCACGAAGATGGTCCGCCAGGCCTCGTGGCGCCGGATGATCTCGCCCAGGCTCCGCTCGAGCGCCGAGACGTCGAGGGGGCCGCTCCGCCGCACCGTGAGGACCTCGTTGTAGAGCGGCAGGTCGTCCGCGAGCTGGCAGTGCAGCCAGATGTGCTCCTGCTCGTAGGACAGGGGGATGGGCCCCGCCGGGTGACGCGCGCCGATCGGCGCCCGCTCCGCGGGCGACCGCTGGACGGCGCCATCCAGGTACTTCCGAAGCAGACGGCGCTTGGCCTCCGATAGTCTGACGCTCTCCGCGGTCACGCTGGGCTCGCTCCTCTCAGAACGGGTCCTCGCATCTTCCGAGGGGGTCACGCGGTTCATGCGGCAAACGACACCCGCAGCGCGGTCAGGCCCCGGAGTCCGAGGTTCGTTCGCCATACGAGCGGGCCGGGCTCGAGGGCCAATCCCGGCAGTCGGCGTCGCATCGTCTCGAACGCGACCTGTCCTTCGATCCGGGCGAGCGCCGCGCCGAAGCAGAAGTGGGCTCCCCAGCCGAACGCCACGTGCCGGTTGTCCCGGCGCGCGAGGTCGAGCCGGTCCGGCTCCGGGAAGCGCTGCGGATCGCGGTTTGCGGCGCCCATCACGGCGATGACCGCCTGGTGCTTGCGGATGTGCTTCCCTCCCAGCTCGAGGTCTTCGGGAGCGAGCCGGGCCGTGTGCTGGGAGGGGCTCTCGTAGCGGAGCAGCTCCTCGACCGCGGATGGGATCAGTGAGGGGTCGCCCTGGAGCCTCTGATGCTCATCGGGATTGCGCAATAAGGAGAACACCCCGTTGCCGATCAGGTTCGTCGTCGTCTCCTGCCCGCCCACCATCGTCACGATACAGTTGGCAATGACCTCGTCCTCCGAGAGCCGATCGCCGTCGATCTTCGCGTTCATGAGCGCGCTGACGAGCCCCTGGCGTGGACGCCCCCGCTGCTCGCTCATCGCCGCGCGGAAGTAGCGGGTCATCTCGTCCACGCTCTTGAGGATGCGGGGGGCGCGCTCGGGATTGTGCTGGAAGTTCCCGAGCATCTCCGCGAAGTCCTGGGACCAGGCCTTCAGCTGCGCCTGATCCTCCATCGGGACCCCGAGCATCTCGGCCGTCACGATGCAGGGCAGCGGCTCCGCCAGCTCGGCAATCACGTCCATGCGCCCCGCCGGAAGGACGGCGTCGATGAGGTGATCGGTGATCTCCTGGATGTGCTCGCGCAGGAGCTCCACCCGGTGCGGCGTGAACGCCTGGGACGCTAGGCTCCGGAGCCGCGTGTGGAGGGGGGCATCCATGAAGAGCATCTGCTTCACCATCACCTGCGCGATGGGATTGAGCGCCGACAGGCCCATCCGCGTCAGCTGCTCGGGCGTCGGCGTGCGGTTGGCGGAGAACTCGTGGAGCACCCGGATCACGTCCGCATAGCGGGTCACGACCCACGCGTGCAGGAACGGATCCCAGTGGACAGGATCCTCGGTGCGGAGACGATGGTAGAGCGGGTAGGGGTGGGCGAGGACTTCCGGGTCAAGGAGGTGGTACAGGCTTAGCGGAGCGGACTCGCCCACGGTCTCCCTCGTTCTTGGCTCAGGCTCATCGTGCCTTCCACCCCGGGGCGGCCCCCGGACGGCGCGGTCACGAGGCGAGCCGTTGCGCCTCCTCTTCGGTCATGCCTTCGAGCTTCTCGACCAGCAGCGCTTCGATCCGCGCCGACAGCTTCGCCACCGTGGGAGCGTCGAACAGGGCGCGCAGCCCGAGCTCGACGCCAAAGGCGTCCCGGATCCGCGCGATCAGCTGCGTGCCCAGGAGCGAGTGGCCGCCGAGGAGAAAGAAGTTGTCATGCGCGCTGACCTCCTCCAGCTCGAGCAGCGGCGCCAGGATCGCCGCCACCCGCGCCTCCACGGGCGTCAAGGGTCCGCGGTCGCCATCGTCCCGCACCGTGTTCGCCGGATTTGGCGCCGGGAGAGCGGCCCGGTCTATCTTCCCGTTCGGGTTCAGCGGGAGGGCCTCCAGCTTCACGAAGATCGCCGGCACCATGTACCGTGGCAGGCGGGCGTCCAGGAAGCGCTGCAGCGCCGTGTGGGTGGGCAGGAAGCCGGGGGCCGGCACGAGATACGCGACCAGGCGCTTGTCGCCCGCCGTCACGTGGCGCGCGACGACCACGCTCTCGCGGACGCCGGGATGCTCGTTGAGGAGGGTGACGACCTCGCTGGGCTCGATCCGGAATCCCCGGATCTTGACCTGCTCATCGATCCGTCCGAGAAAGTCGACCCGGCCATCCGGGAGATAGCGGGCCAGATCGCCCGTCTTGTACAAGCGGGCGCCCGGCGCGTCGCTGAACGGATCCGGCACGAAGGACGCCGCGGTCAGCTTGGCCTGGTTCACGTAGCCTCGCGCCAGCCCCGCCCCGCCGACGTACAGCTCGCCCGGCGTGCCGATCGGTACCGGCCGCATCTGCGCATCCAGGATGTAGATCCGGGTATTGTCGATCGGGCGGCCGATCGTCGGCCGGCCGCCGCGGTTCTCGTCCGGGAGGACCGGTCCCGAGGTCGCGACCACCGTGCACTCGGTGGGGCCATAGTTGTTCACCAGCAGAAAGGGCAGCCCGGGCGGCGGATAGGCGTGGAGCGTGTCCGCTCCGGTCAGCATCACTCGCAGCGAGGCACCGGCCGGCCACCGCAACGCCATCAAGCGCTCGGCCATGGGCGTCGGCACGAAGGTGATGGTGATGTCCTGCGACAGGAGCCAGTCCCGCAGTGGCTCCGGGTCGCGCCGGATGGCGTCATCGGCCAAGCAGACGCTGGCTCCCGCGGTGAGGTACGGCCAGAGCTCCCATACGGCCGCGTCGAATCCAACCGCGGCGAGCTGCGTCGCGCGATCCGCCCGAGAGACTCGAAAGGCGCGGCGGTGCCAGAACACCAGGTTCAACAGACTTGCGTGGGTGACCTCCACGCCCTTCGGGCGGCCGGTCGAGCCGGAGGTATAGATGACGTAGGCGAGGTCATCCGCGGTGACCGCGGTAACGGGCGGGGTGTCACATTCAGGTCCATCCGGACTGACGGTCACCACCCGCTCCGCCCGCCGGGCCACGCACTCCGCGCCACCCGGGCCGCTCACGACGACGGGACAGCGCGCGTCGCCCAGGATGAAGGCCAGGCGATCGGCTGGATAGGACGGATCGAGGGGAAGGTACGCGCCACCCGCCTTGAGAATCGCCAGCGCGCCCACGACCATCTCCGGAGAGCTGGTGGCAAAGAGCCCCGCGACCGCTCCGGGACCGACGCCAAGGGTGCAGAGCTCGTGGGCCAGATGATTCGCGCGGCCATCCAGCTCCCGGTAGGTCAGCCCGCGGGCGCCCGCGGTGACGGCGGCCGCGTTCGGCGTCTCCGCCGCGCGCGCCGCGATCAGGTGAGGGACGCACTTGTCCAGCGGATAGGGGCGCCGGGTCGCGTTCCACTCCGTCCTACCGTTCCACTCAGCCCTTCGTTGGGGCTCAGGGTCCCTTCGCATCGGCGCGCCCTCCTCGAACCCTTCATGGCTCCGGAGCTGACCAGCGGCCCACCCCGGTCCCCAGGCGGCTCCTGGGGCGGGCGAAACCAATGCGGGTGGTGCGGCGCCGCCGCTCGACGGATCGGCCTTCGCCGTCTCGTCGCGAGCTCGGCGCCATGTGCCCACGGAAGCAGCAAGCCCCGTGCCGAACGACGTGCTGATTCACAACAGTGTGAGGCTGCCGTAGCCAGCGGTCGGACGCTATGTCCGGAGGGGCGGCAAGGGCGGTCCAAGGATCGGGCCCGCGCTCTCCGGGTGCGCGGATACCCTCGCAGTAGCTCAGGGATGGGCATGGCCGCCGACCCACGCGGTCCGCGGCCGCGGACCCTCCGCACGGCTGAACGGGACAAATGACAATCGGTCATCGTCACGACACGCTGGCGCGGCGCGAGGCCGGCCGCGCCAGCTCCTTCCGAGGAGGCGCGCCGGCGGGAAGGTCCGGGGCCTCGTCGTTCGGTAGCCGGCGATACCCGGGGCGACCACGTCGCCCTCGGCCGGCCCCGGGCGCGGGGACTTCAGACTAGCGTGCCTCCCCCGCGACCTCGGAGCCCGTCGCAACCGTGCCGGGAGGAATTCTGAGACAGTACGACCGCGCCCGGCACCGTCGCGGCGTAGTCGCTCCGCGCGATCGCGCGACGGTACCAGGACACCTTCCGCTCGGTCCACAACTCGCCCGCCCGGCAGCTCATCTATCGGGCCCGCTCCGCCCCGCGCTCATCGAGCCGCATGCGTGCACGGTAGAGATCCGCGCACTGCCGGCAGAGACCGTCGGCCGGGTTCCACTCCGGGATGGATTGGCGAATCAGCTCGCGGGCCGCCGGCGGCAAATCAAGGGGCTCGGGCTCGAAGTCGTGGGTCGCGCATCGACAGAGGGGGCAGCGCTCGCCTGCGCGAGACCGCGCAGGCGTCGCGCCGGGCGGACCTCCAGGACGCGCGGCGAAGGCGAGCAGGTCGGTATGCGTGGCGAGGTCGCCGTCGAAGATTCGGTCGAAGGCCGCCTCGACGCCGATCCCCAGCATCGGGAACGTCGCGGTGAACTCCCGGAGGCTATCGCCCCGGGTACCGGGCAGGACCCAGCCTCGCCGGGCGAGCCGACCGGCGATGGCGACGGCCCATAGCACACGGTAGCGCTCCCGGAGGAGGGGTTCGGGAAGCGGTAAGTCGCCGCCGCGAAGCGTCCTCGGGTCGTAGCCGAAGGCCGGGTCGAGCATGTCGGCGACGTGGGTCAGCTCGCGCCGCAGGAGCGCGCGGAGCCTCGCCGCGTCCCTGAACGTCTCGGGGCGGAGCCGGAGGAGCAACGTCCAACGCGCCGGTCGGGCAGGGTCCTCGCTGCCGGCGACGAACAACTCTGCGCCTTCGTCGCGTGACGAGCGCGCGCCGGCTATGAGCCGGCGGCTCACCCCAGCGGCCACTCCCCGCTGCTCCGAGAACGCGGCGGCGATCAGGGTGGCGAAGCCGAGGCGCTCGAACCACGCCGCGTGGAGCGCGTGGAATCGGGTCTCGCGCTCCTCCGGATCGTCGACCGCGTACAGCGTGGCCCGCTCGTCCTGGAAGGTATGCTCCTCGGGCCGCCCGCGGAGCGCCGCGACGGTTCCGTCCTCGACGAGGCGGGGGTCGTACTCGACCGGGGCGGCCGGCGTCTCGCCCGCCGTCACGAGCCCTCGGCGTGGCCGGCCGGCACGGCGCAGCCGGCGGGGACGTCGGGGTCCGCCGTCGTCCGGAGGCGGAGAAACTCGGGGCCAGCGGGGACCCCCACCCGACGACACTCCGCGGTGACGTACGCCGTGGCGAGGACTCCGAGATCCCCGAAAAGCCCGCCGGGGTCGTGCTGAGCCAGCATGCGACCGAAGGCGGGGGCCCAGCGGCCGAGATGGCTCGTGAGGAAGCGCCGGATCGCCTGCCGGGTGCCCTCGAGGATGGCCGCGTCACCACACTCCTGGGCGTACGCCTCCTTGCGAGCGAGGAAGGCGAGGAACTCGCACTCGCAGGCCACGTGGTCGGGTCGCTCCCGCGCGTCGCCGCGGAGGGCGAGGCCGAACGCCCGGTAGAAGGCCGCAAGGTCGCTCATCTCGTGGATCGGCTGGAAGAGCGAGTCCGCCCCGTATTCCGTCTCGTAGGGGGGGACGAGCCCGCGGGCCGTATGGCCGAAGAGCCGCTGGTATGCCTCCGTCAACGCCTCGAGAGCCACGGGCCTCGCCAGACGCCGGGCCAGTGAGGCGAGGGCCGTGCCGAGATCGTGATCGAGCCAGGCCGCCGCGTCGGCCAGGGCCGCCGCGCCCTCGGGTGCCAGGAGCCGGCTCGCGGTCTCCGCCGCCGGCGGCCGGAAGCCCAGGGCGAGCGCCTCCCAGAGGGCACTGCGGCACAGAGCCTGCTCCGATGTTCCGGGGGAAGGCAGGCCCGGCCCTCTCCGGTACTCTTCAGATGGAATTGGCGTACCGGCGCGCCCGGACATGGATCGGTTCCTCGACCGTGGTGCGGAAGATCTCCTGGCCGTCCTTCCCGTAGGCCACCACGGTGTCGTTGTAGAGCGTCACCCGCTTGCCGCGGAGCGTCGACTCGTAGAGCTTCGGTCCCTCGAGAACCTTGTAGCCGTAGATGATCAGGTTCGAGCGGCGGAAAAGCTGGAGGACGGCGAGGAGTTCACGGTCCGGGTTCTCGTACCGCTCGATGGCCTGGTCGACGCCGGGGCCGAACATCTGCCGGAGGTAGGGCCGGGGGACCCAGCGGGGCGGAATGTAGTAGCCGTTCGGTTGGGTGCCGAACTGTGGGTAGAGGGGGAGCGCGACCTTGGCGACATGGACGAGGTAGTAGAGCGGGTTCTGGCGATCCTCCGCCCAGGTGCCGTCGGCGGCAAGCTTCACGAGGCCCTGCATGCGGATGTGACCGATGCACGCCGCCATGCACCGGGTTTCCATGGGCTGGCCACCTGACTCCGGATCGGAGCCCTCAACACGCGGATAGCAGGCGACGCACTTCTCCGATACCCGCGTGTTGCCTCGGTACATGGACTTCTTGTAGGGGCAAGCCTCGACGCACTTCCGGTAACCGCGGCACTGGCTCTGGTCGATGAGGACGATGCCGTCCTCTGGCCGCTTGTAGATCGCCTTGCGGGGACACGCGGCGAGACAGGCCGGGTAGGTGCAGTGGTTACAGATCCGGGCGAGGTAGAAGAACCAGGTCGTGTGCTCGGGGAGCTCCGTGCCCGTCTTGTGGAACTCGAACGGCTTTCCCGGCGGGCCGACCGGGTTGTCCTCGTAGATGTTGGGGGAGTTCCATTCCTCGTCGGTGGGCAGGTAGCCGAGGGCGCGGGCGCTGTCGGGCGTGAGCATCCGCTCCGCCTCGAAGATCGTGCGGCCTTCGAACGACCCGTAGGGCCCCTTCGGGTCCCCGGCGGGCTTTCCGCGCCAGCCATGGCCCTCGGGGTTGGCCCGGTCGAGGAGATCAAGGATCTTGACGTCCCAGAACATGGGGTAGCCGCCATACGGCTTGGTCTCGACATTGTTCCACCACATGTATTCCTGTCCCTTGGAGAAGGTCCAGGTGGACTTGCACGCCATGGTGCAGGTCTGACATCCGATGCAACGATTGATATTGAAGACGAAGGCGAATTGCTCATGCGGATACGCTGCTTCGTACGGGTACTCCATTTCTCGACCGAGCT
>DASZOL010000086.1:0-29618 GCA_035550795.1 Candidatus Methylomirabilota bacterium | reverse complement strand
GTCGGCAGCCCGTCCACCTCGCCCTCGCAAATCACCACACGGTCGCGGCGGAGCACGCCGCCGGCGAGCGGTGCGAGCCGCGGCCAGAGTCCCCCCACCGTGAACACGACCCGGGCGCCCGAGTCGTCAAGGAGGGCGGCGAGCTCCTCGGTGGTCAGCATCACGTTCACGGACACCGCGATGGCGCCGAGCTTCAGGACGGCCTGGTAAGCGACCGCGAACGCCGGAACGTTGGGCAAGAACAGGGCCACGCGGTCGCCCGCGCCGACGCCCCAGGCCGCCAGACCATGCGCCGTGCGGTTCGCCGCCCGGTTCAGCTCGAGGTAGCCGACCTGGCGGTCCTCGAAGAGGATGGCCGTCTGCCGGGGGACGTGGCGCGCGGCCCGCTCGACCGCCCGCGCGATGTTCACGGCCGCCTCCGGTCGGACCGTCCGCGCGGGGCCCGCAGGGAAGCGCACGGCGCCGCCCGCGCCCGCTCTCGCGGCATCACGCCGGAGGCGAACTACACGGGCGCGTCGCCGCGCGACGCTTCGAGGAAGGCATAGACGGCGGAGACGTCCTTCTTCCCGAACCCGTGCGAGGAGGCCATGCGGAGCACCTGCTGGGCAGCCGAGGACACCGCGACCGGAACCCGCAGCTCGCGGGCCGCGTTGACGGCGAGCCCCAGGTCCTTGCACATGAGGTCGACGGTGAAACCGGGCGCGTAGTCGCGGCTGGAGGCGGCCCCCGCCACGATGCCGGGCACCGGGTGGCTGTGCTCCATGATCCACGTGCGGCCGGAGGAGTTGGCGATGACCTGCGTCAGGAGCCGCGGGTCGACACCGAATCCCTCGGCGATGCGGAAAGCCTCGCTGACCGCCACGGTGGCCACCCCGGCGATCAGGTTGTTGCAGAGCTTCGCCACCTCACCGGCGCCGATCGCGCCCATGTGGACGATGTGCTTCCCCATGGCGGCCAGGACCGGCCGGGCCTCCTCGAGGTCTCCCGGGTCGCCGCCGACCATGATGGCCAGCGTCCCGTCCTCGGCGCCGCCGACCCCGCCGGATACCGGCGCGTCGATGAAGCGCACCCCGTGCTCCCCGAGCCGTCCCGCCACGCGGCGGGAAGTTCCCGGGTCCACCGTCGACATGTCCACACAGAGCCGTCCCCGGGAGATCCCCTCCAGCACGCCGCGCACGCCCAGGTACGCGCTCTCGACGTGCGTCGTCGAGGGCAGCATGGTGATGACGATCTCGCTCTGCTCCGCCGCGGCGGCCGCCGAGCGGACGGGGACGGCGCCCAGATCGCCGGCCGCCCCGAGCGCCGACGGCTCCGCGTCGTAGGCCACCACCGTGAACCCCTTCGCGACCAGGTTCCGGGCCATGGGCCGGCCCATGGCCCCCGTGCCGACGAATCCGACCTTCATGCGAGCGCCCTCCGGATGAGCGTGACCTCGGCGGCGCCGGCGGAGCGGTGGTCCGCATCGACGGGTGGCCGGCGCCGCGTGGCCGTACTAGACCATCTCCGTCGACAGACCGTCAAGCCGCCGCGCTCCCCGGACCGAGCGGGGCCACCCTTGACACTGAATGGCGCCATTCGCTATATCCGGCCCCACCATGCGTGACCACGACCACTCCGGCCGTCGGTGGCGGCGCCCCCAGCCCCAGGCCGTCCGCGAGGTCGCGTCGTGATCCTCATCGAGCACGCCACCGTCGTCACCCTGGACCGGGAGCGTCGGATCCTGACCGACGGCTCCGTCCTGGTCGACGGCCCCAGCATCGTCCAGGTCGGGCCGGCGGCGGCCGTGCGCCCACCCCGGCCGCCTGCTCGCATCATCGACGCGCGGCGGCGCGTGGTGCTGCCCGGATTCGTCGACACCCACGTCCACCTCTCGGAGCATCTGAACCGCGGTCTCCTCCTCGACGACATCCCCGTCGACCGCTACCTTCCGGACTGGCTCATCCCCCTCTACTCCGTTATCACGCCGGAGGAAGAGCACGTCTCGGCCCTCCTCGCCTGCATCGAGATGATCCGTACCGGGACGACGACGTTCTGCGAGGCCGGAACGCTCTTCGACGTGAGCGCGGTCGCGGACGCCGTCGAGGCGGTCGGCATGCGGGCCGTGCTCGGCCGCTGGTCGTGGGACCTCGCGACCGGGCCGGGGCGGATGCGGCAGACCACCGACGAGGCGCTCCGGCAGAACGACGCGATGCTGCAGGCGGTGCACGGCCGGGCGGGTGGACGGATCCACGCCTGGCCGCTCCTGCTGGGCTTCGGCACGAGCTCCCCCGCCCTCATGCGGGGGGCGCGGGCCCTGGCCGACCGGCACGGCGTCGGGTGGGGCATGATGCACCTCGCCTCGCACCCGTCCCGGCGGACGGCGGATCGCGTCCCGCTCGCGGAGCTCGATGCGCTGGGCGTCCTCACCGCCTCCACGAAGCTCGCGCACATGGTGTACGTCGACGGCGACGACATCGCGCGGCTCGCCCGGCGGGGCGTGAAGGTCTCCCATTGCCCGACGGCGGGGCTCAAGCACACGAAGGGCCTGGCCGCCCACGGGCGGTTCGTCGAGATGCTCGACGCGGGGGTTTGCGTGTCGCTCGGCGGCGACAGCGGCAACGGCTCGAACCACCTCGACATGCTGCGGCTGATGTACCTCGTGGCGACGCTCTACAAGGACGCGCGCCTCGACGTCTCCGTCATGCCGCCTGAGCGGGCCCTGGAGATGGCCACGCGCGGGGGCGCCGAGGCGCTCCTGATGGAGACCGCGATCGGCTCCCTTGAGCCCGGGAAGCGCGCCGATCTCGTCCTCTACGACCTGGACGTGCCCGAGTGGCGCCCGCTCCTCAACCCCGTCAACAACCTCGTATACGCCGCGACCGGCGCCAGCGTCCGGACGGTGCTGATCGACGGCCGGGTGGTGCTCGACGAGGGACGCCTGACCACGCTGGACGAGCGCGCCGTGTTCGAGCGGGCCGAGATCCTGGCGCGCCAGCAGATCGCGCGCGCCGGCCTGCACGTGCAGTCGAAGTGGCCCGTGGTTTCGTGACGCAGTCCGCGCCGAACGGATGGCTGGCGGACGCGGCCGCCGGCATGCGGTTCCTCGCGAGACTTCCGGCCTTCCTTCGCGCGCCGATCAGCGTGGCCGATTCGCAGGCGATCCTCCGGCGGCGCCACGCCGAGCGGGAGGGCGATTTCCTGGCGCTCGCCCGCCGCGCGGTGTACGGGCACCCGGGAAGCCCCTATCGCGCGCTCCTTACCCACGCAGGCTGCGAGTACCGAGACCTCGAGCGGCTGGTCCGCACCGAGGGTCTGGAGGGCGCCCTCCGCGCGCTGTTCCGGGCGGGCGTGTTTCTCACCATCGCCGAACTCAAGGGTCGGCGCCCGGTCGTCCGGGACGGCCTCCGACTCGAGGTGGATCCCGGCGCTCTGCGCAACCCGAGCTCGGCGTTCCACGTCCCGGGTCAGACGGGCGGCAGCCGCGGACCGAGCACCCCTCTGGCCATTGACCTCGGGTTCGTGCGCGACGTCGCCGCGGATCTCGCGGCGAGCCTGGCTGCGCGCGGCGCCGCGGACTGGCACCTCGCCTACTGGGACGTTCCCGGAGGCACGATCCGCCCGCTACTGGTCTGCGCCAAGGCGGGACACGCTCCGCGGCGCTGGTTCTCCCTGGTCGACCCCGCCAGCCGGGACATGCACGCCCGCTATCGCTGGAGCGCGCGAGCGCTCCGCTGGGGCGGCCGGCTCGCGGGCGTTCGGCTTCCGGCCCCGGAGCACGTGCCGCTGGGCGACCCGCTACCGGTGGTCCGGTGGATGCGCGACGTCCTCGGAGCCGGACGGACCCCGCTCCTCTTGACGTACGCGAGCCCGGCCGTGCGGCTCGCCGAGGCCGCGCGGGCCGCCGGGCTCGACCTCGCCGGCGCGCGACTTCTCCTCTACGGCGAGCCGGTGACCGCGGCGCGGCTGGCGGCCGTCCGCCGGACCGGCGCAGAGGCGACGCCCCTCTACATCGCCATGGAGACGTGGCGCCTCGGCGAGGGATGCCTCGCCCCCGAGGCGTCCGACGACGTGCATTTCCTGAGCGACCTCCATGCCCTCGTCCAGGCCGGCCCGGAGGGCGACCGCTTCGGGCTGCCCGCCCAGGCGCTGCTCGTCACGTCCTTGCGCAGGACGGCGCCGCTCGCCCTGCTCAACGTCGCGCTGGGCGACCAAGCCGTCGTGGTCGACCGCCGATGTGGCTGCCCCCTGGAGCGCCTCGGCTGGACGAGGCACCTCCACACCATCCGGAGCTACGAGAAGCTCACGGCCGGTGGGATGACCTTCCTCGACACGGACGTGATCCGCGTGCTCGAGGAGACGCTGCCCGCGCGGTTCGGCGGGGGCCCGACGGACTATCAGCTGGTGGAGGAGGAGTCGGCGGAAGGCCTCGCCAGGGTGCGGCTCCTCATGCGCCCGGAAGTGGGCCCGGCGGACCCCGAGGCGGTCGCGGAGGCCTTCCTGGCCGCGATCTCCGCCGGGGTGGGCGTCGAGCGCATCATGGGCCAGGTGTGGCGGGATGGGCAGCTCCTGCGCGTTGATCGGCAGGCGCCGATCTCGACACCCTCGGGAAAGATCCTGCACCTGCACGTGGGCGGGAGCACAACGGGCCGCCCGGGTGGACCGTGAGCGTGCCAGCGCGGATCGCCTTCGATCGGGACGAGCTCTCGCCTTGCTGGCCTCCGCGCCGGCCACGGCGTCCGCGGACCAGGGTGAGCCTCGGCGGCCGCTCTCAGTCGGTCAGCTCGCTCCTTCCGCGCCGCGACCGGCAGCCAGCGCCCCAGCGGTGCTGATCGACGGCCGGGATGATGGTCGGAGCGAGGTGGACGGGCTCAGTACCCCTTGCCGGCGATCCTGAGCACGGACGGCAGCCAGAGCGAGATGATGGGGAACGCGAGCAGGATCAGGAGCCGCACCACGTCGGCGACCACGAAGGGGGCGACCCCGCGGAACAGCGTGGGAGTCGGCACGTGCGGCAGGAGCGCGCTGATCACGAACAGGTTCATGCCGACGGGGGGGCTGATCATGCCGATCTCGACCACGACCACGACCAGGATCCCGAACCAGACCGGGTCGAAGCCGAGGTTGACGACGACTGGAAAGAACACCGGCACCGTGAGCAGGATCATGGACAGCTCTTCCATCGCGGTGCCCAGGATCACGTAGATCGAACACATCGCCGCGACCACCATCGTGGGATGGAGGGCGAATCGCTCCACGAAGTGCTGAAGGTCCCGCGGCATGCTGGTGAAGTTGATGAAGTTCGCGAACACGAGCGCGCCGATCAGGATCATGAACAGCATGGAGGTCGTCCGCGCCGACTCCAACAGGACGTCGCGCAGCACCGACCAGCTGAGCGTCTGGCGCGTGAGGGCGAAAAGGAACGCGCCGAACGCGCCGAAGCCCGCCCCTTCCGTGGCGGTGAAGACGCCGGCGTAGATGCCTCCGATCGACACGGCGAAGAGCGCCGCGACGCCCCAGACGCCGCGCAGGGCGCGCCACCGGGTGGCCCACGGCGAGCTCTCCCCGGCCGGGCCCGCATCCGGCTCCCGCCAGACCGCGTAGCGGACCGCGAGGCACAGCAGGAACGCGGCCAGGATGCCGGGCAGCACGCCCGCCGCGAAGAGCCTGCCGATGTTCGTCTCGGTCATGATCCCGTAGATCACCATGATCGTCGACGGGGGGACCAGGATGCCGAGCGTGCCGCCCGCCGCGATCGCGCTGGCGGCGAGCTTGTCCGAGTAGCCCAGCTGGCGCATGGGCGGGTACGCGACCCGCGTCATGGTGGCGGCGGTGGCGATCGAGGACCCGCAGATGGCGCCAAATCCCGCGCAGGCCACGATGGTCGACATCGCGAGCCCGCCGCGCCAGTGGCCGATGAACGCGTAGGCGGCCCGGAACAGCTCCTGCGACATCCCGGCCCGGGCCACCAGGTTGCCCATGAGGATGAAGAGGGGCACCACCGACAGCTCGTAGTTGATGCCGGCCGCGAAGGTCGTCTGGGCGAGCTGGTCGAGCGAGGCCGGGAGGCCGCGCTCCCAGGCGAACCCCGCAATGCCCACGATCAGCATGGCGAACGCGATCGGGATTCGCGCGAACGCGAGCGCGAGCAGCGCCGCGAAGGCGAGGAGCGTCTCGGTCACGAGCCGGAGCCGGTGGACGCGGAACGGACCTGGCGGGCCCCGGACACGTACCCCCACACGATGACGAGGCTCGCCACGGCGGCGAGCGCCGCCATCACCGCGAAGAGCCGGCTGAACGGCCCGTGCGGGATGCGCAGCGTCATCGTGACCTCATGCGTCCGCGTGTGGCTCGCGGAGAGCACCCAGAGGCGCCACGCGACGAAGGCCAGCGCGGCGGTGCTGATCGTGGTGACGACGACCTGCTGCCATCGCGCGAACCACACGGGGAGGAAGCTGTCGAGCACGTCAATGGTGACGTGCCCCTCGCGGGCCGTGACGAGCGGCAGCGCGCTGAAGATCAGGGTGCCCATCAGGAACTCCGTGATCTCGTACGCGCCGTAGACCGGGTGGACGAAGAGCTTGCGCCCCGTGACGTCGACGAAGGTGAGAACCATCATCGCAAACAGGACCGTCGCCGCGACGGTCCCGAGCACCCACCCGGCCCAGGCGCCGAGCCGGCCGGGGAACAGCGTATCGGGGCGTGACGGGGGACGGGGCGCCGCCGGCGCGTCGCCGGACGCCCGGCCTCCGCCCCCGTCGCCGGACGCCCTCAACTACTTCTTCTCCGCCGCCACCTTCGCCACCTCGGCGCGGAAGGAGCGGATGACCTCCTTGCCGTTCAGCCCCATCTTGTCCATCTTGGCCGCGTAGTCGGCCTCCAGCTTGTCGGTAAGCTTCTTGAGCTCGGCAATGAACTCGGGCGACATCTCCTGAATCTTCCCGCCGGCCGCCTTCATGGCTTCCCGGCCCTCCTGGTCGGCACGGTCCCAGCCGGCTCCGGCCAGGCGGGCGAACTTCTCCTGGGATACCGACAAGATCGCGTCCTGGTCGCCCTTCGACAAGACGTCGAACTTCTTCTTGTTCATCGCGAACCAGAACGACGAGCTGTACAGCCCGCCCCGGACGAAGGTGGTGTACGGCACCAGACTGGCGATGTTGAAGCTCTTGAGCGACTCGGTCGGGAACATGATGCCGTCGGCGATGCCGGCCGAGAGGATCTCGTACGACTTCGGCGCCGGCTGGGTGATCACGACGCCGCCGAAGGCCTCGACGATCGCCCGCGGCACGTCACCGCCCACGCGGATCTTCTGGCCACGGAGATCGTCCGGGTTCAGGACCAGCTTCTTCGAATGGTGCATGAGGCCGGGCCCATGGGTCATCACCCCGAGGAGCTGAACGTCCTTGTGGATCCCGATCTTCTCGATGTGCGCCTTGTGGGTCCGCCAGAGCGCCACCCCGTTGTGGACTGCAGTCTCGCCGAGGGCCGGCAGCTCGGCGATCAGGTAGGGCATGAACCGCTCGGGCTGATAGCCGTAGGTGGACCATGCGACGTCGACCTGACCGCTGATCACCGCATCGTAGTGCTGGTTCGGGGCGGCGATCGGCTTGGGCAGCATCGTCACCTTGACGCGACCCGCGGTCGCCTTCTCCACCTGCGCCGCCCAGGGCTCCATCATGTACTTGACGATCGGGTGGTTGGGCGCCACCCAGTTGGACATCGTCAGCTCGGTCTGCGCGACGGCAGGAGCGCCGAGCCCGAGCAAGAGACCCGCGACGAGAAGCAGCAGAAGAGCCCGTCTCACGGCTGCACCCTCCTCATGAGTTGGTGTTGGCTGGCCGCATGCCGCACTGTGGTCAGGACGCTCCGCGGCCCTTGCGATACCGCGGACGGCTGGCCGCAAGAGACCATGGTTCCTGGTGAATCGTCAAGTCTGACCGCGGGGCGCCAGGCCGGGCCGGCGCGGCGTCCCCCGCGCGCGCCGGCTCGACCGACCGGGCCTACAGGCTCGGCGCCATTCGCTCCACGGCCTGGGCAGACGTCATGACCGGCACCGCCTCGAAGTCCGCGAGATCCCTCCACTGGTCCATCCACTCGGCGAGGGCAGACGGGTCATCGCACTCCATCAGCTGGTAGCACGTCGTCATGTCCGTCGTCACCCAGCTCGAGACGTACCGGAGGGCCGCCGGCGCGAGTCTCCCCTGGTCCCGGAAGCGCCGGTACACGGGCACCGGATCGCCGTTCTTGAAGCGTTCGACGATCATGTAGAGCATCCCAATGGCCTCTCGCTCCGCCCCCCTGACCTCCCGGCGGATCACCCGTGCATCATCGCCGTTAGCTCTCGCTCCCCGGCTCGCCCTCGACGCCGAGCCACGCCAGGGCCTCCTCGCGCGTCCGGAACACGCTCACCTGCTTGTTGCTCCGGCTGTCCATCTCGCGGTACGCGCCGTACATGCGCCCCAGGCCGAACTCGAAGTCCCGCGGCGCCACGATCGCGAATCGCGTCGCGGGGGCCTTCACGTCCATTCCCGCGGACAGCGACGCCAGGGCGGCGACCCGTCCGCCCGATGGGAGGGCGACGTGCTCGACGTCGCTCATGTCGACCAGCTCGTCGTATCCCGCGACGGCGCGGCTCGACCAGACATCGCGCTGATACCGGAAGATCTCGTCGTCCGTCAGCGTGCCGGTCACCCGCGCCAGGACGAGGCGCCGGCGGTGGTCGATCCGGTGCTCGATCGGCATGAACGCGTCACCCCCAGACGCGGCGCGCGACGTCGACCACGAGCTCGAGCTTCCGGCGCTGCTCGTCCGGCGTCAGGGGGTTGCCCGGTGCCGTGCTGGCGAATCCACACTGCGGGCTGAGCGCCAGCCGCTCGAGCGGCACCAGCCGGGCCGCCTCGTCGATCCGCCGGCGTAGGTCGTCCGGAGCCTCGAGCGCCGGGGTCTTCGTCGAGATCAGGCCGAGAACGACCATCCGGCCCGGCGGGACATGGCGGAGCGGCTCGAAGCCCCCGGCGCGCGGCGAGTCGTACTCGAGGAGGAGCGCATCGACGGCCAGTCGGGGGAAGGCGCGGGTGGCCACGTAGTCGTAGGCGCCCTCGCCGAGCCACTTGCCCTGATTGTTGCCGCGGCAGACGTGGACGCCAACGACCAGCCCCGGGGCGCGGCCGGCGAGCGCGTCGTTGACCAGGGTGACGTAGCGGTCCAGCATCCCGGCCGGATCGTAGCCCTTCGCCGCGAACGCGTCGCGATGATGCGGGTCGCACAGGAGTCCCAGGGGGACGTCGTCGAGCTGGACGTAGGTCGCCCCGAGCGCGGCGAGGTCGGCCAGCTCGGCCCGGTAGATCGTCGTCAGGTCCGCGAAGAACGCATCGAGGTCGGGATACGCGCGGTCCGACACCCCTTGACGCCACCGGAGGTAGTGCTGCGACGAGGGACTCGGCAGGGTGACCTTTGGCGTCCGGCGGGTGAGCATCCGAACGAACCGGAACTCGTCGGTGGCGATGCCCCGCTGACGCGCGAGCCGGCCGGTCACCACGGCGGCCCGGTAGCGCAGCGGCTCGCCGCCGTCCCCCCGGAACGTCATCTCGGCGTCCATCTCGGTGAACCCGCTCACCGCCGCCCCGAAGTGTCCGAAGAAGATTCCCCGCCGGTACTCGCCGTCGGTCACGACGTCGAGTCCCACGTCCTCCTGGAGACGCACGGCATCCCGGATGTGCGCGTCCTCCTCGGCCCGCAGGGCCTCGGCGGACAGTCGACCCCCCGCTGACGCCTGGCGCGCCGCGAGCAGCGCGGGGGGCCGCAGGAGGCTCCCGATGTGCTCGGCGCGAGGGGGCGGCGAGCTCACGGGCAGCTAGTTCCCGTCGCTGCGGGGTCGCAGCAGGCCCACCTGGAGGGGGTAACGACCAGGCCCACGCTCATGCGGTCGAATGAACCAGCGCGGCGCCCGGGTGTCCGGACGCCCCCGCGATTCTGCCCGAACGCGGCCGGGCGTTCAACCACTCCAGCCCGGCCGCGGACGGACGGCGGAGCGGGCGGTGCCAGGCTCGCCAGGGCAACCCGTTCCCCGTGGAGGGCACGGCCCTCAGCCGACCATTTGGTCCCCGGAGAATCGGTGCATACGGGATCCCGGACGCCGGGCCCTGCTCTGGCGGGGATCAGGACATCCGGATCCGCCAGGATCATCGCCAGGAGCGCCGAGCGTCGCGGCCTCCCTGCCGGCTCCGCGTCTCGAGGGGCTCAGCCCTCCCGTGGCACAGGCCGCCCGCCGGGGTATCCCAGTCCATCGGCCACGGTCATGGCGCGATTCCTCCCATCACCCACGCGCCCCGCGATCGCACGGGCGGTCGAGGCGTCCGAGCCAGGGGATGAGCACGGCAGCGAGGGCTTGCTCGATTGATCGCCCCCGGATCGTCCACCGGGCCGCCTGGGCCGGGTCTCGCGGTCGTCCGAGCGAACGACGGAAGGCGACCTCGTGGGCGGTCCGCTGGAGGTCCGCCCATCGAGCCTTGGGCAGACAGGAGGCCGCGCTCCCGAACCGCTTCACGTACGGGAGCTCGAGCGCGGTGAAGTAGAGCGCGCTCTCGAACTCCCGCCGCGCTCGCCTCCTGCCCGGCCGAAAGGGCAAGCGGCATGCCGGGCGGAACGCTCGAAAAGACGAATGGTTCGGAGCGATTGAAGGATCGTCTCCCGTCGAACGCCGACGAAGTCGGCAGTCTTGGACAGCCCCGGAACCGGCTAGGATGGCTTGGATGATACCCGGCACCGGTTCCGTGTGCCCCGTCACCCCCCTCGCTCAGCTAACCGGGCACAGCCCTGCCATGGCGGCCGTCCGCGAGCAGGTCGAGCGCCTGCTCCGCCGCCAGGCCGAGGGCGCGGCGGCTGGCGCCGATGCTGATCCTGGGGGAGACGGGGACGGGAAAGGGGCTCCTCGCGGGGATCCTCCATCGCGAGCTCATGGCGCCGCGCGGGTGACGGAGGGCGAGAGCACGGGGGGACCGGCCGCCCCGGCACCGCAGGCGGTGGATGAGCCGCGGGCGGGCGCCCGCCGCCGGAAGCGTCGCGCCCGCCCGCGGACCGAATCCGCCGACTACTTGTTGTACGCGTTCGTCCAGAGCACCCCCTCGGCCGTATTGGGCGTGCCCTCGACCGCTCCGATCGCCTTCATGACGTTCAGCTGGTTGGTGACCGACGCCTGGGTGAGCCGACCGCCCTTCCGGATGGCCGGGATGAGCGCCTCGAACGAGATCCGGAGCGTCGCCTCGTCCGTCTCCGCAAAGTACTTCTTCAGGTGGGCGAGGGCCGCCGGGCGGTTGTCGACCATCCAGTCGTAGGCCTGGTTGAGCGACCGGATGTACGCCTCGACGAGCCGGGGGTTCTTCTCCGCCCAGGACTTGAGCACCGCGATGCACTCGAACGCGAAGTCGCCGAACTCGGGCGGGCCCTCGCCGGCCGAGTTCTTGAGGACGACGGTGCCCACCTTGTCCCGCTCGAGGAGGTAGGGCGCCGGGGCCGACAGCATAAAGGCGTCGATCCGCTTGGCCTTCATCGCCGCCACCAGGGCCTGACCGCCGCCGATCTGCACAAACGTCGCGTCCTTCTCGGGATCGAAGCCGCTCTTCCGCAGAAGGTACGACGGGAAGAGCTGGGTCACCGCGCCGGGCCGGGTGATCCCGAACGTCAGCCCCTTGAGGGCCTTGAGCTTGTCGCCGAGCGGCGAGGCCGGCGTGATCTTGAGGCGCTCCAGGACGTCGTTCCGCACCACCATGTCCATGGTGAGCGAGTTGACCATGCTGTAGACGAGGATCGGGTCCTTACCCTCCTTCTGGAGGGCAGCCGTGTCGTCCACGGCGAAGTCGGTAAACTGGGCGTTCCCCGACAGGAGGGCGGCCACGCCCAGCTTGCCGCTATCAATCTCGACGTACTCCCAGTCGAGGCCGTTCCGCTCGAAGAACCCCTGGGCCTTGGCGATGAACGGCACCGCCAGGTCGATGACCTTGAAACCGGCCTGCTTCACCTTGACGGGCGCCTGGGCCTCGGAGGACGAGGCGGCGGCCAGGGACGCCAGCAGCACGGCGGTGGATGCGAGGACCTTCCACGCTCTCATCACCTGAATTCTCCCTGTGTCTGGGGTCCCGGGAAACCGGCCGGGACCGCGGGTGGAACGGCGGCGCGTCTTCCGGTCGAGGCAGGGTCGGCTCTCACCCCCTCACGATCGACGTCGCCGCTCGCGGGCGCCATCGGAGAAGGCGCCGCTCGACGACGCCCAGGCCCAGGTCCATGACGGCCACGATCAGGAGCAGTGCCAGGATGCCGGCCATCGTCCCTGCCGTGTTGAACTGCGCGGCGGCCGAGTTGACCAGGTAGCCCAGGCCCCGGTTGGCCGAGATGAACTCGCCCACGACGGCCCCGATCAGGGCCTCCGGCACGGCCAGGCGGAGGCCCGTCATCAGGTACGGCACGGTGCCGGGCAGGACGAGCTTCGCGAGAAGATCGAGGCGGCCGGCGCCCATGACCCGGAGGGCGTTGGCCTGCTGGGGATTCACGCTGTAGACGCCGGCCACCATGTTCATGAACACGACGAAGAAGACGAACGCCGCCGCCAGGATGATCTTCGGGGCGGTGGCCAGGCCGAACCACATGATGATGAGAGGGGCGAGAGCGATCTTCGGGATCGAGTAGAAGGCGACCAGGAACGGACGCAGCACCCGGTGGGCTGCCTCCACCGCGGCCACGAGCACCGTCAGGGCGACCCCCAGCACGACGCCGATGGCATAGCCGCCGAGGACCTCGACCAGTGTCTGCCCGAGGTGCGGGAAGAGGCGCCCGGACCAGACCAGGGTGACGAAGGCGGTCGCCACACCCCGGGGATCGCTCACGAACTCGGCGTCCACGAGCCGGCCGGAGGCGAGGGCCCATGCCCCGAGGAACGCGGCGAGGATCGCGGCGCGAGCGAGGGCGATGCCGATCCGGCGCGCTCGATCTCGCCTGGCGTCCTCGGCGCCGGTCCGGGCGAGGAGGTCGGACTCGTGCGCGGTCGGGCCGAACGAGGCGGAGGCGACAGCGCTCACCGAGCCACCTCGGCGGGCAGCCCCGGGCTTCGGCTCGCGGCCCGGCGGCTCATTCGACGAACTCGTCGCCCGCGGGAGGCCGCGCGGGCGGCCGCCCGACCTGGCTCGCCTCGTCGGCCCCGACGGCCAGGGGGCGCCGCCACGCCCGCCCCTTCGCGTAGGCGACGGTGGCGACCCAGGCAGCATCGGTCGAGGGGTGATCGTCCCGGTAGTGGGCGGCTCGGCTCTCGGTCCGAAAGAGGGCGCTGGTCGCGGAAGCTGCCGCGGCCGCGGCGAGGTGCCCGAGCTCGACGGCGGCCACGAGCTCGCCCAGGGTCTCGGTCGGCGCGTCAACCATGCGCGCCTCCGTCGCCTCGGCGCACGCCCGTGCCGCGCCGAGCCCGGCCTCGGTGCGGACGATCCCCAGCCCGAGCCACATGGCGTCGCGGAAAGCGGTCAGGGCCGCCTTGAGCTCGGGGGAGACCTCGGCGCTCTCGTCCCGGATGGAGGCGAGCCGCCGAGCCCAGCGATCGACGGCTCCGTGGTCGACGCGCCCCCGCCTCGGCGCTCCGGCGTGGCGCGCCGCCGCCTCACCGGCCCGATGGCCGAAGACCTGCGTCTCCGGCACCGCATTGCTGTTCAGGCGGTTCCCGCCGTGAACGCCCCCGGCGGTCTCCCCGCACGCGTAGAGGCCGGCGCGGGCCGACCCGCCACACTCGTCCACCAGCACGCCGCCCATGACGAAGTGCGCTTCGGGCGCAATGATGAGGGGAATCGCGCGGTAGTCGATGCCGTGCGGGTCCAGGCGCTCGACCACCTTGCTGTTCTCGTGCCGGAACACCTCGTCGGGGACGCCCGACACGTCGAGGACGACCCCTCCGTCCACCGCCTTGCCGGACCGGATCTGGTCGAAGATGGCCCGGGCGGCGACATCCCGCGTCGCCGCTTCCTTGCGGACGGGGTCGTACGCCTCCATGAAGCGCTCCCCGGCCGAGTTGTACAGCCGGGCCCCCGACACGAACGTCGACGGTTGCACCGGAACGCGGCTCGACCCGAAGGGCCGGATGAGCCGCCAGGGATAGAACTGGATGAACTCCATGTCGCGGAGCTCGGCTCCCGCCTGGAGGGCGAGCGCGTATCCGCCGCCCGTCACGTCAACCGGATTGCTGGTGACGCTGAAGAGGCGACCGGCGCCGCCGGCGGCGAGGACCGTTGCGGCCGCCCGGACCAGGACCAGCTCGGCACGGTCTCGCCTGAGCCCGAGGGCGCCGACGACCCGGCCGTCGTCGACCAGGAGCTCGACCACCAGGGTGTTCTCGAGCACCTCGACACCGGCTTCGAGGACGGCGGCCCGGAGAGGCAGCGTGAGATCCGTTCCGCGGACGTGCTCGGGGACGAGGACACGGGGGTGGCGATGGTCCCCGCTCGGCGAGAGGTAGTGGACGCCGTTGCGCCGCTGGAACCGGACGCCCACTGCCATCAGCTCGCGAAGCCGCTCGGGCGCCTCGTCGGCGAGGATCCGGGCCAGGGCCCGCTCGTTGACGAAGCCGCCGCCGACGATGGTGTCCGCGTAGTGCTGCCGCGGGTCGTCGGCCGGGTCGAGGTCGGTGCACGCCGCGGCGAACCCGCCCGACGTGTTGGCCGAGGACCCGCTCTGCCCGAGCTTGCGCTTGACCACCATGAGGACGCGCGCGCCGGCCCGACGCGCGCTCCACGCGGCCCGGAGCGCGGCCAGCCCGCCGCCGATCACCAGCACGTCGGTCGCGAGCTGCGTCGCCCCGGTTGCGCGTGTCATCAAGTCCGCGCCAAGCTCCCGGTGCGGCGCCGGTCAGGCACCGGCCACGTAGAGGCGACGGGGGTGGTCCGTGAGTACCTCGCACCCGGTGGGCGTCACCAGAACCGTCTCGCTGAACCCGAGGCCGTACTGGCGTGGCACCCGGAGGGCCGGCGGCATGTGGAACACCATCCCGGGCTCGAGGCGCGTCGGGTCGTCCCGGCGGAGGCTCACGATGTGCCCCTCGCCCCAGCTCGGCGCGTAGCCGATCCCGACCGAGTACCCCGTGCGCTTCCGGAAGTTGGGCTCGAATCCCGCGCGCTCGATCGGCTCCCGGCACGCCGCGTCGACCGCGCCGCTGGTCACGCCCGGTCGGATGGCGGCGATGGCCGACTCCAGCGCCGCGATGATGACGTCGGCCATCCGGCGCGCCTCGGCGCGCACGGGGGCGACCACGGCGCCGCGCATGAGAGGCCCGAAGTACCGTCGGCGGCATCCGCTGAGCTCGAGGAGGATCGTGTCACCGCTCTCGAGGCGCCGGTTCCCGAACGTCAGGTGGGCGACACCGGAGCGCCACCCGGACGTCACGATCGGGTCACCGGCGAAGAAGTCGGAGCCTGCCCCCATCATCGCGGCGTAGGCTGCGCTCGACACCAGGTTCTCGGTGACGCCCGGTCGGATCGCTTCGAGCGCCGCGCTCGCGCCCGCCTCCGTGATGCGGCACGCCTGCCGGATGAGCGCGATCTCCTCGGCCGACTTGATCGCCCGACCGGCCTCGACGAGCCCCGTGCCGTCCCCCGGCTGACCCAGCAGCCGCCGGAACCGGTCCATGGCCGACGGCGAGACGAACGAATCCCCGAGCTCCACCCCCACGCGCCCGTCGAGCCAGCCGCGCTTCCGCAGCACGGCCACCGCCTGCTCGAGCGGGTCCTGGTCGTCGGCGAAGGTCTCGAAGTCCCGCAGCCAGGTGGTCGTCTCGGCGACCGTGCGCTCCATCTCGCGGATGAACAGCAGCGGCTCCGCGTCGAGGCGCACGGCGAGCACCCCGAAGTTGGAGTAGCCGATCGTCTCGTACCCGCTCAGGTAGGTGATGTTCTCGGCCACGACGACGAGGAGGGCGTCGAGCGACGCCGCTCGCATCCGGGCTCGAAGGTCGCGGAGACGGCGCGCGTACTCGGCGTCAGTGAACGCCAGCGGCATCGGGCGGGCCATGAAGTCCTCCAGGGGGTCAGGCCGGGGCCGAACCCCGGGGTCGGGAGTCGCGCCAGTGCCGGCCGATCACCTCGCTCGTCTCCACCGGTCCGAAGAACTGGCGGAAGTTGGCCAGGGTCACGGCCTGCACGGTGGGGTCCACGGCGGCCGTCGCATCCTCGGCCACCACCACGTAGTAGCCGAGGGCGAACGCGTGCTGGACCGTGGTCTGCACGCACAGGTTGGTGACGACGCCGGTGCCCACCACGGTCTCGACGCCCCGGCCGCGGAGGAGGTCGTGGAGGGCCGTGCCCTCGAAGGCATCGTACGAGTGGCGGACGATCGTGAGGTCGCCCGGAGCGGGGGCCGTCACCTCGGCGTCGAGCCGCGCCCCCCACGTTCCGGCGGCGCACAGGATGTCCTCCCCCATCCCCCGCGACAGGTAGCGCGCGCGGTAGTTGGGGGCATCGACGGCGGGGCCGTGCTCCATGAGGATGTAGACGACGGGAACCGCGGCGCCACGGGCGGCCCGGATGAGCGCGTTGACCGGGGAAAGCACGTGCCGCAGGGACGGTCCTCCGGGGTGGTGGCGCGCGGACCAGCCGTCCGGGTGGATGAAGTCGTTCTGGAGGTCGACGACGAGGAGGGCCGAGCGGGCGGGCGCCAGGATCGCGTCGAGGGAGAGCAGCACGTCCGCCATGCCGGGCCTCTACCGGGGCGCGGCTGCGTCGCGGGGGGCCCACCGGAGCCAGCTGCGCTCCAGCAAGGACAGCGCCGCATTCATGACCACCACGAGCAGGAGCAGGCTCCCGATGCCGGCGAACACCTCCGCGGTTGCGTAGCGAGAGCTGGCGGCGTTGATGAGGTAGCCGACCCCCCGGTTGCTGCTGATGAACTCGCCGATGATCGCCCCGATCAGGGCGGCGGGAATGGTGATGCGAAGCGCGGTCACGATGAAGGGCAAGGCGCTCGGCAGCACGACCTTCCGAAACACGGCCAGCGGGGCAGCGCCCATGACGCGCACGACCGAGACCAGCTCCGGCGACACCGTCGCGAACCCGGCCAGCGTGCTCAGGAAGACCACGAAGAAGACGAAGGTGGCGGCCAGGAGCACCTTCGGCAGCATCCCGATCCCGAACCAGATGATCATGAGCGGCGCCAGCGCGATCTTCGGCGTCGCGTATGCCAGGAGGACGTAGGGACGGAGCACGGCCTCACCGGCCGGGATCAACGACACGACGACCGCTCCCGCCAGTCCGAGGCCGGCGCCGATCACGTAGCCCACCAGGGTCTCCGTCAACGTGAAGCGCAGGTGGTACCACAGCGTGCCCTTAAGGAGGATGGCCCAGAAGGCCCGGGCCACGCTCACGGGATCGCTCAGGAAGAGGCGGTCAAGGACACGCCCGGAGGCCCAGGCCCAGCCGCCCAGCAGGAGCGCGAGGAGGAGCACCTGCCCGACCAGGATCCGAAGCCGGTCGCGCCGTGCCGCCCGGCGCGCGCGGTCCGCCTCGCGCGCCCGGAGAGCCGACTCGCGGTCCGACTCAGGCACGGCCGCCCTCGCGGGCCCGGCGGATCTCGTCCCGCAGGTCGTTCCAGATCGCGTCGTAGATCTCCGCGAAGCCCGGCGCCTCGTGGATGTGAAAGACGTCGCGCGGACGGGGGATGCGGACCTCCCGCACCTCCTTGATGCGACCGGGCGCGCTCGTGAAGATCGCGATCCGGTCCGACAGGGCAATCGCCTCCACCAGGTCGTGGGTCACGAAGACCACCGTGCGCCCGCTGCCCTGCCACAGCTGGAGCAGCTCGTCCTGAAGGAGCAGCCGTGTCTGGGCGTCGAGCGGCCCCAGCGGCTCGTCCATCAGGATGACGTTGACGCTCTCGTCCACCAGGGTCCGCACGATGGAGACGCGCTTGCGCATTCCGCCGGACAGCTCGTGGGGATAGTGGTGCTCGAACCCCCCCAGCCCGACCCGGCCCAGGTACTCCAGCGCCCGGCCTCGCCGGGCGTCGCGCGGCACCTGCTTCAGCTCGAGCGCGATCTCCACGTTGGCGAGGGTCGTGCGCCACGGCAGGAGGTTGTCATCCTGGGTCACGTAGCCGACGCGGGTGTTCACCTGCTCGACGGCCCGCCCGTCGTGCAGGACGTGGCCCTCGGTCGGAGCCGTCAGCCCCGCGAACATGTTGAGGACGGTCGACTTCCCGCAGCCCGACGGGCCGATGAGCGAGAGGAACTCGCCGGAGCGCACCTCGAGATTCACGTCCCGGAGCGCGGTCATCGGCCGCGCCCTGGACCCCTCCCGAGGAACGAAGACCTTGTAGACGCCCCGGGCCTCGAGCGCCGGCCCTGCCCCGCCTGGAGGACGGGACTCGAGGCCGGGCGTCGCCAGGCCTACCGAACGAACTCGTTGGTCCACAGGACCCCTTCAGCCGCGCTGGCGCTCACGGTCTCGCCCACGGTCTTGAAGATGTCGAGGTACCTCTGGACCCCAGTCTGGCTGAAGCGGCCGTCGGTGCTGATGGCCGGCAGGGTCGCGTCGAGCGAGATCGCCAGGCTCTCGGGCGGCGTGTCCCGGAAGTACTTCTCGCCCAGGATGCGCAGGGCCTCCGGCTTGTTCGTCTGGAGCCACGCGGTCGCGAGACGCAGGGCCCGCCCGTAGGCCTGGAGGGCCGCGCCGTTGCGCCGGGCGTAGTCGCCTGTCGTGAACATCGCCGCGTAGGTCGTGTCCCGGAGCTCGGGGACCTCCCCGGCCGTGTTCCTGATTACGATGCGGCCCACCCCCTCGCGCTCGAGCGTTTGGGGCAGGGGCGGCGAGAGGAGAAACGCATCGATGCGCTCGCTCTTGAAGGCGGCGGCCAGTGCCGGCACCCCTCCTACCTGGACCAGCGTGGCGTCACGATCGGGGTTGAGGCCTGCTCGCACCAGGAAGTAGCGGGCAAAGACGTCGGTCGGGGCTCCGGGGCGCGTGATGCCGATGGTCAACCCCTTGAGGGCCGCGTAGCGAGCGGCCAGCGGGGTGTCCCCGGTGAGCCCGAGCCGCTGCGCCACCGGCGCCCGCAGGATCAGGTCCAGGGTAACCCGGCCGACGAGGTTGTAGAAGAGCACGAGCGGCTTCCCTTCCTGCTGGAGCCGCGCCACACCCAGGGGATCGAGGTCGGAGATCTGCGCGTTGCCCGAGATGACGGCCGCCGCGCCCAGGGCGCCGCTGTCCAGCTCGGTGAACGTGAAGTCGACGCCCTCCTGCGCGAAGAAGCCCTTCTCCAGCGCGATGAACGCGGGGGCCATGTAGAGGACCCGGAAGCCCGCCTGCGTGAGCTTGTGGCGCGGCTGGGCGAGCGCGGTCGTGCCCGCAGCCGAGAGCAGCAGGACGGCGGACGCGAGGACAAGAGCGGCGCGGCTTCTGGATCGGGGCATGGCGATCTCCTCTGTTCTCCGAGCTTAGACGGCGATGCCGGCCGCGCGCACCCGGGGAATCACCTCTCGGGCGAAGGGCTCGATGACCGATTCGACGTGCAGCTCGTCGACCGGCAGGGGCGCGAGCACCACGTGGCGGATGCCGCGAGCCACGATCCGCTCGATCTGCGCGGCACACTGCGCCGGGGTTCCCGCCAGCCCGAGATGATCGACGAACGCGTCGGGCACGGCCGCCATGAGGCGCGGGTAGTCCGGCCGCCTCGTCTCCAGGAGCCCCCAGAGCGCCTCGGGCACCGTGAGGCCGCTGGCGGCCAGGAAATCGTAGTTCGGGAAGCTGCCGAGAAGCGCGGCGGCGATCCCCCGCCTGACGATCCAGCGCGCCGCGGGACCGTCCTCGGAGATCGACGTGTAGAGCATCGACGACAGCTCGACCGCGCCCGCGGGCCGCCCGGCCTGCTGCATGCCGGTCCGGACATGCTCGATACCCCAGCCGACGGCCTCTGGCGAGGCCATGCTGGCCACCATGACCCCATCCGCCACCCGCCCGCCCAGCTCCAGGATCCGGGGACCGCGGGCCACGACGACGACCGGGATGTCGCGGCGGGTGGCGAACTCGAGCGCGCCCGTCCGGAAGCGAACGAGCTCACCCGGATAGTCGACCTCCTCGCCCGCGAGGAGGCGCCGGATCAGATCGATCGCCTCCCGCAGCGCGGTCACCGGCTTCCTCCGCTCGATCCCCATCTCGCGAAACCCCGAGCCCCCCGCCCCGAGCCCCAGAATCGCGCGGCCGCCCGAGAGCTCATCGAGGGAGGCGATGGCCACCGCCGTGAGGGCGGGGTGGCGAACGTAGGGATCGGTGACGCGGGTGCCCAGCTGGATGCGCGACGTCCGCACGGCAGTCGCCGTCAGGCTGACCCAGACGTCACGCATCCAGCGCTGGTCCGCAACCCAGTACGAGTCGAACCCGAGCTGCTCGCAGAGAACGCCGAGCTCGGCGACCCGGCTGACCGGGTAGGCCCGCGAGTAGTGACCCAGCAGACCCGCGCCGAATCTCAGATCCACCGGACCCGCGCTCCGGGTCACGTGAGGAGGACCAGGCTCTGCCGCGCGTTGGCGAGATGCCGGCGCATGGCCTCCACCGCTCCGTCGGCGTCGCGCGTCTTGAGGGCGGCGATGATGGCCAGATGCTCCTCCACCGAGTGCCGGAAGCGGGCCGGAGAGGTGACGACGCGTATCTGCACGATGCGCTCGTTCAGCGCCTCCAGCACGTGCCGGAGGGTCGCGTTCCCGGTGGACTCCACGATCAGCCCGTGCAGCCCCGTATCCGCGCGGAGGAATGCCTCGTACGCCTCCGGGCCCGTCTCGCGCCCCTGGAGAGCGAGGAAACTCCGCTCGATGCCGTCGAGCGCCGCGCGCTCGACCCGATCCGCGGCGAGCCGGCACGCGGCAGGCTCCAGGATCTCCCGCAGCTGCCAGATCTCGAGGACGTCGGTCATGGACAGCTTGGTGACGATCGCTCCCCGGTTCGGGTAGCGCATCGCCAGCCCCTCCTGTTCCAGCTTGCGGATGGCTTCCCGGACGGGCGTCCGGCTCGTGCCCAGCGCGGCCGCGATCTCCAGCTCGTTGAGGGAGGCTCCCGGCGGAAGATCGGCCGACATGATTCGCGTCTTCAGGTAGCGGTAAGCCTCCTCGACGCGGTACCCGCTGGGGAGCTCGGACCGTCCGCCCGGACGGTCGCTCGCGCTCCGGGGGCGGCCCTCGGCCGGCGCGTGAGGTCGTAGGGACGAGGCCATTGTGTTTTCTCTGTATAATCACCGCCCCATCCTGTCAACAGGGGATGCTCGAGCAGAAGGAAGGAGGGGGGCCGGATGGTTGCCAGGAACTGGAACGCGCGGCATCGGGCGCGCACGAGGCTCGCGACGCGCTCACGCGGGCGCGCCCAACGGCGGGGAGGACCGGAGCCCTCCCCGCCGTTCCGCCGTGAGCTCGCTTCTCTAGGACATCTCCTTCATCGGCTGACCGCAGCAGGTGCCCGGCCGATCGGACACATGGCCGCACTTCTCGCAGCGATACTGATGGGGCATGACGCTCACCTCCTAGTTGACCTGGATGGCGGTCACCACCTTCTGACCGCCCTTCTCCGCCACGGTCGCCTTGACCGTCGCGCCGCGCTTCAGCGCGCCCGGGTCGAAGGCAACCGATTCGGGGATCATCAGGCGCGTGCCGTCCTCGAGGAGGACGGTCCGGCCGGCGGGATCCACGCTCCTGACCCTCCCGTTGACCTCGCTCTGGGTGATGGTCGGGGGCTTCTTCGAGGCGGGGGCCGGCGCCGGGGAGCCCTGGGCCCCGACGATGGAGGCGAACACGAGGACGAACAGGAGCCAGATGCCGATCGCCGCGGCGACGCTTCGCATCGCGCTCATCCCCTTTCTCGGCGCGTCGTCAGACGGCAGGCGGTAACCGCCGCGTCCGGGCGAAGTGGACCACGAGCAGCACGAGGCCCACCAGGAAGAGAATCCACGCGATCTGCTGGGCAACGACGGCCACTCCCCAGAGACCCAGTAGTCCCGCCACGATCCCCACGACAAGGAATATCAGCGCCAGTGACAACATCGGTCCCTCCCTCCCATTCGGCGGTGATGCAGAGCCCGCCCCAGGGCCGCGGCCCGAGTATGACTCTTCCAGTCCTGACCACCCTTCGACCGCGCCCACAGCCCCGTCCGCGCGCTTTCCATGGTCCGCCCGATCCTTGCGGGCAGTCCGAGCGCGAGCAAGTGTGTCTACATGACGCCCATCAGCCACAGGACGATGATCAGTCCGAGCGGCACTCCCAGAAGCCACAGAATCAACGGCATCCCTGTTCCCTCCTCCGCGCCTGACCTGTCATAGGCGGCGCTTCTCTCGGCTTGAAGCTAGGGCAAGTCGCGTGCCGAACCCGATACAGCGCGAAAGAAGCCCGGAAAAGGACGAAAGGAGCGCAGCCTAGGGCCTTACGGCTGGCCGCCGTGCGGTCACGCTGTCGCCAGGACGACACCGTGACCGGAGGCGCGACGGGTTGGCTCTCAGGCGGCGGGGCGCACCGCCCGTTCCTCCTCCAGCCGCGTCTGGACGCCGGCCCAGTCGATGTTCCGGAAAAACGCTTCGATGTACTGGTCACGCTCAGTCGCCTTGTAGTCACGCATGAACGCGTGCTCCCAGACGTCCATGACCAGCAGCGGCTTGAATCCGGCCGGCACACCATCCTGGTGGAGCGTGATCCAGTGGTTCGTGAGGCGATCCGTCACCGGGTCCTGGAAAAGGATGACCCACCCCACCCCGCGCATCTCCCCGATGGCCTGGAAGGCGGTGCGCCACCGGTCCACCGATCCGAACGACGCGTCCAGGGCCTGCGCGAGACCCGAGCCCGACGGTGGTTTGGGATCGGCGGCCGCGCGAAGGTTGCCGAAGTAGTACTCGTGCAGGATCATCCCGTTGTACTCGAAGCCCAGGCGGCGCGTCAGCTCGGCGAACTCCGGGCTCTTCCCCGAGGCCTTCCCGCCGGCGAGCATCTCGGCCAGCTCCTGGTTCAGGGTATTCACCTGCTTGACGTAGCCCGCGTACAGGCTCAGGTGCTCTTCGATCTGGGCATCGGAGATGCCCGCGAGCCCCTTGAGGGCGAAATCACGCTTGCGGTAGGCCTTCGCAGATTTCGGAACGGGGTGGGTTGCCATTCGAGAACCTCCTTCGACGAGCCTGATCGTGTGAGAAGGCGAGACAGGCCCGGAGCGCCTCGTGTTGCGCCCCGGGCCCAGCCTGAAACCGCGGAAGGCCTGCGGTGCCGAGCGTCAGCCCTGCACCTTGAGGTTGTTCACCACGCGACGCACGCCGTCGACCTGGCGGGCGATCTCCGTGGCGCGCTGCTTCGTCCGCTCGTTGTCGACGGTCCCGCTGAGCTGCACGACACCCTGATCCGTATCGACGTCGACCTCGAGCAGGCTGGAGGGCGACGCACCCGCGAGCTTCGTCTTCACCGCCGCGGTGATCGATGCGTCACTCCAGCCCTTGCGAACCTCGCGCCCCCACTCGCGGTCGTTGGGGTCCGGCCACTTGTCAGGCGGGAAGCTCGGCGAGCGCTCCAGCGTCTCCTTCCGCACGTCGACCTGGACGGTACGCTCGGCGCGGTCCACGATCATCGCGTTCCACGGAACTGCGTAGAGCTTCTCGCCGACGCCCATGAACCCACCGAAGGAGATGATGGCGTACGCCACGCTCCCCCTGGGATCGACGAACAGATCTTCGACCTTACCGGCATCCTTGCCAGCCAGGTCCTTGACGGTGCTGCCGACGACGGAGCTGGCGCGAATCAGCCCCGTGTGCTCGGCGAACCGCTTCGCGTCCTTGATCGGCTCGGCGCTCTTCGCGGGCTGGCCCGTGGCCGCCGATCCTGACGGCGACGGGGTCTTGGGCGGCGACTGGGCGTCGAGCGGTCCCGCCGCCAGCAGGCTCGCGATCGCTCCGGCGGCTATGACTGCACAGCATCGGCTCTTCATGCTCCCGACCTCCTGGCGGCGGATCTGCGGCGACGAGGCTTCCGCTCCCGGAAGGAGCAATCAGGGTGCCAGGGTCGCACCGCCCGTCGACCAGCGCGAAGGACACCGGGGGGGCTGGCTGTCGAATCAGCGACAGCCGGTGGTCAGGACACGTCAGTCCGGGCGGGCGGCCTCTCCTGCGACGCGCGCGAGGAGCTCGAAGAACTGCTCGAACTTAACCGGCTTGACGAGATGCGCGTCGAATCCGGTTTCCCCGCTGCGTCCGCGCTCCTCGATCTCCTGGTACCCGGTCAACGCGATCAGGAACATGGGCGCGCCGCGCAAGCCACGCCGGATGCGCTGCGCCACGTCGTATCCGTCGAGGTCGGGCAAGCCGATGTCGATCACGGCCGCCTCGGGCCGGTGGGCCAGCGCATGGGCGACCGCCGCATCGCCGCCGGCGGCCTCGGCAACAGCGTACCCCTGGATCTCGAGGAGCTTCCGGAGCGCCTCGCGCGCCTCGGCGTCATCCTCCACGAGGAGGACGCGAAATCCCGGGGCTCTCGGACCTTCCGGCGCGGGCGTGGGAGTCGGCCGGTCTGGCGCTGCCACGATTGAGGCTACTCTATCGGGGCAATTCCCGGGGGGCAAGTGAGAGGACCCCAAGAAGCTCCCGGAACGTCACGATGTCGCCTTCGCGACACTGTGACATCTTGGCAATCGCTCGGCCGACTGTCGCCCCGGAGAGACGCGCGGACGGGGCCTCGGAATGGCCTGGTACAGAAGTTGCCCCAGGGTCCCTGCGTGCGACAGGGGAGCGGCTCACCCCCGGAGTGGAGACGCCTACCCGTCGGAGCGGAGGTATCTCCGGAGGGCGGCGTTCATTTTCGCGTGTGGGCACCACGGGTCACTCAAGTCCTGGTCGCCCTGGCCGACCGGCGGATCCGGCTCGACGACGAGGGGGGTGGCTACCATGCCGGCACGGTCCCGGACGTCGGCGCCGGGGCCCTGTACACCTACCAGCTGGACGACGGCCCGTCCTGCCCCGACCCCGCCTCCCGCTTCCAGCCCGCCGGCCCTCACGGCCCGTCCGAGGTCATCGATCCGGGATCCTTCTCCTGGACCGACGTTCAGTGGCCGGGGGTCGCCCGGGAGGGCCAGGTCCTCTACGAGCTCCACGTCGGGACCTTTACGGCCGCCGGCACCTGGGAGGCCGCGAGTCAGGAGCTCCCGGAGCTCGCCCGAGCGGGCATCACCGTCGTGGAGGTGATGCCGGTCGCGGACTTCGTCGGAGATTTCGGGTGGGGCTATGACGGCGTCAACCTGTTCTCGCCCACCCGGCTGTACGGCCGCCCCGACGACTTCCGGGCCTTCGCGGATCGGGCCCACGCGCTTGGCGTCGGGGTGATCCTCGACGTCGTGTACAACCACCTTGGCCCCGACGGCAACTACCTCGGCCAGTTCGCGTCCGAGTACTTCAGCGCTCGCCACCGGACGGACTGGGGGTCGGCCCTCAACTTCGATGACGCCGGCTCCGGGCCCGTTCGGGAATTCATCGTCGCGAACGCCGGGTACTGGATCGCGGAGTTTCACCTGGACGGGCTGCGGCTCGACGCCACCCAGGACATCCACGACGACTCGCCCGAGCACATCTTGTCAGCCTTGGCCCGCCACGTTCGCGAGAAGGCGGGCCGACGGCGGGTGTTCCTCGTCGCCGAGAACGAGACCCAGGACGCCCGGTTGGTGCGACCGGTGGCCGCGGGCGGTTACGATCTCGATGCCCTCTGGAACGACGACTTTCACCACACGGCGATGGTCGCCCTGACCGGACGGGCGGAGGCATACTACAGCGACTATGCTGGGACTCCCCAGGAGCTGATCTCGGCGGTCAAGCGGGGCTACCTCTACCAGGGCCAGCGCTACGCGTGGCAGAACAAGCCGCGGGGGACCCCGGCGTGGGACCTCGGGCCGACCTCGTTCGTGAACTTCATCCAGAACCACGACCAAGTGGCCAACTCGCTGGCGGGGCTCCGCGGTCACCAGCTGAGCGGTCCTGGACGGTACCGGGCGCTCACGGCACTCCTCCTGCTGGGACCCGCCACGCCGATGCTGTTCCAGGGTCAGGAGTTCGCGGCGTCGAGTCCGTTCCTCTTCTTCGCCGATTTCCCGCCGGACCTGGCGAAGATGGTGCGGGCGGGCCGCGCCGCGTTGCTGGCGCAGTTCCCGAGCATCGCCAGCCGCGCGGCCCAGGCAGCCCTGCCCGACCCCGCCGACCGCCTCACGTTCGAGCGGTCGAAGCTCGACCTCTCGGAGCGCAAGCGCCACGGCGCCCACTACGCCCTCCACGTCGACCTGCTGCGTCTCCGGCGAGAGGACCGAGTCTTCCGGGAGCAAGGCGCCGGCGGTGTCGATGGCGCCGTCCTCGGAGCGGAGGCTCTGGTCCTCCGCTTCTTCGGCCTGGGCCTGGATCCGGAGGATCGGCTGCTCTGCATCAACCTGGGTCGCGATCTGAACCTTGGCGGCGTGGCCGAGCCCCTGCTCGCGCCGCCCCCCGGCGCCCGCTGGGGCGTCCTCTGGTCCAGCGAAGCCGTCCTCTACGGCGGCGCGGGAACCCCCGACCTCGATCCGGCCGAGGGCTGGCGTCTGCCCGGCCACGCGGCTCTCGTGTTCGGCCCGGTGCGATGACCGAGCTGATCCGCCGGATCGCGTGGCCCAATCGCAACGCTCCGGAGCGGGGCGGGCCGGCAACCCGCGAGTGGCTGGTCACGAACGGGCTGGGCGGCTACGCGTCGGGCACCGTCTCGACGCTGATGACCCGGCGCTATCACGGGCTCCTGATCGCCGCCCTCCCGGCCCCGTTCGGCCGGATGAACATGCTGAGTCACCTGCACGAGCGGCTGGGCCTGCCGGGCGGCGGCAGGGCCACGACCCTGGGCTGGGACGCCGGCGGGACCGGCAAGCCGGCCGAGGTGCTCGACCTCGCCGAGTTCCGCCTCGAGAACGGCCTGCCCGTCTGGCGATACGAGCTTGGCGAGCTCGTCCTGGAGAAGCGCCTGCTGCTACCGTACCGGCAGAACACGGTCCACGTGACCTATCGCCTCGTCTCGGCCCCGGGCGCGGTCAGCCTGCAGGTCCGGCCCACTGTCCACTTCCGCCCGCACGAACGGCCAGTGAGCGATCCCCTCGCCGGTCCTTACGGGCTCACGGTCGTGGGAGACCGGTACGAGCTGTTCGGTCACCCGGACCTGCCGCGGCTCCGGCTGCGGACGCACGGTCCGGCGACGGCCTTCCGGGTCTCGGGCCTGGTGGTTCAGCAGGTGCTGTACCCGGTCGAACAGAGTCGCGGCTACGAAGCGACCGGCGATCTCTGGAGCCCGGGCTACTTCCGCATGACGCTGGAGCCGGAGGGCGCGGCCACCATCGTCGCCTCCACCGAGCCGTGGGAGGCCATTGACGCGCTCGACTCCGCCACTGCCCTGCAGGCCGAGCAGGCCCGACGGCGGCGACTCCTCGCGGCAGCCCATCCGCACGCCCGCAGAGGCCCGGCCGCGGAGCTCGTGCTCGCGGCGGACCAGTTCGTGGTCGCGCCGGCGGGGCGCGTGGCCGACACCGCGCTCACCCGGTCCACGGGAGACGAGGCACGGACCATCATCGCGGGCTACCACTGGTTCACCGACTGGGGCCGCGACACCATGATCAATCTGGAAGGGCTCACCCTCCTGACGGGCCGCCACGTCGACGCGGGCTACATCCTCCGCACGTTCGCTCACTACGTCCAGGACGGCCTGATCCCGAACATGTTCCCCGAGGGGACGCGCGCCGGCCTGTATCACACGGCCGATGCCACCCTCTGGTACTTTCACGCGCTCGACCGCTATCTCCGGGCGACCGGGGATCGAGAGACGCTCCGGGTTATCCTGCCGACCCTGCTCGGGGTGATCGACCACCACGTGAAGGGGACCCGGTTCGGGATCGGTGTGGATCCGGTGGACGGCCTTCTCCGCCAGGGTGCGGCCGGTTACCAGCTCACCTGGATGGACGCCAAGGTCGACGACTGGGTCGTGACGCCGCGCCGCGGCAAGGCGGTGGAGATCAACGCGCTTTGGTACAACGCCCTCCGCCTCGTGGAAGGATGGGTGCAGGAGGAACAAGGGACCGACGCGGCGGCGGCCCTGGCCGCGCGGGCCGACGAGGTCCGGAGGGCGTTCAACGCGCGCTTTTGGTATCCCGACGGGGGGCATCTCTACGACGTCGTCGACGGCGAGAGTGGTGACGACCCGGCCTGCCGGCCCAATCAGGTCTTCGCGATCTCACTCACCCATCCGGTCCTGGCCGAGGCCCGATGGACGTCCGTCCTGTCCGTGGTCCGGGAGCGCCTGCTCACGCCGCTCGGGCTTCGCACGCTGGCGTCGGGTCATCCCGACTACAAGGCGTCGTATGACGGAGACCTCCGCGCTCGCGACGCCGCCTATCATCAGGGCACCGTGTGGCCTTGGCTCATCGGCCCCTTCGCCGATGCCTGGCTCCGGGCCTATCCGGATGACCGCACCGGGGCGCGAGAGACGCTGGAGCGCTTCTCGTCCCATCTCGACGAGGCGTGCGTCGGCAGCATCAGCGAGATCTTCGATGCCGAGCCCCCCTACGCGCCCCGAGGATGTATCTCACAGGGCTGGAGTGTGGCCGAGGTGCTGCGCGCCCTCATCCTGACGGCCGAGCCGGGCCCGAAGGACTCGTCCAGGTGCGAAGACGCGGGAACCTCGTGACCCGGACGGCAGCGCGCGGGTTCGGCGTCGTGTTCCTGCTCGTCGGACTCCTCGGCCTGGTCACCACCCCCACCTCGATGGCCGGGGGGCTGCTCCTTGGCCTGTTCCCGGACAACGTTCTGCACAACCTCGTCCAACTAGCGTTCGGCGTATGGGCTTCGTCGCGGCCGGGACGTCCGCCCGCGCGATGGCGTACCGCCGGATCGCCGGGATCGCGTACCTCACCCTTGCGGTGGTCGGCCTTCTCACGCCATCGGGATTCGGACTCGTCCCTCTCGGCGGCCACGACATCTGGCTCCACACCGTCCTCGGCGGCACCCTGACGGTGGTCGGCTTCCTCGACCCCGGCACTGCGGCCGCGGCCCGGCACTGAGCCCGGCCTGGGAGACCCGTCTCCGCGGCGAGCCCCCTCGCGCGGGACTCGGCCCCCCCCACCGGCGCCGTTGCGGGCAGCGCGGGAATCTCGCGCACGGGCGCCTGACGTGCTAGTGTCCGACCTCGGGATGCCGGGAGGGGATGGCTACTCGCTCGTCCGGCGCATTCGGGCCCTGCCCCGCAACCGAAGCGGTCACGTGCCCGCCGCAGCCCTGACTGCCGGCGTCGATCCCCACGATGGCAGGCAGGCTCCGGCTCCTGGCTTCCAGACGCGCCGAAGTCCGTGGATCCGGACGTTTGACGCCGGCGCTCGCCGCGCGGCCAGCCGGGGCCGGCCGGAGTCCGCATGACGGGTCCCGGATCCGCCCCGGCCGCCGGCGCTCCCCTGCTCGTCATCGACAACGACGAGGGGCTGCTCGAGCTCCTGTCGTTCGTCTTCACCGAGCGTGGATTCTCGGTCACCACGGCCCGCCAAGGCGCCGAAGGCCTTGCTCTCGCGAAGGCGCGCCGCCCGGCCGTCATCATCTGCGACATCATCATGGACGACATGCACGGCTTCGAGGTGCTCCG
>DASZOL010000085.1:0-52179 GCA_035550795.1 Candidatus Methylomirabilota bacterium | reverse complement strand
TCTGGGTTACGCAGCAGGCAGTCAGGCAAGTTTTCAGGGTCTTGCAGCGGTGAGAAGACTCATGAACGGCGCTGCCGAGGAAGATTTGCCCGAGCCTCGCGTTGTCCACCACTTCCACAATCCCTTGGCGCCCTCATGGGCTGAGGCCGGTCTCACGGTCGGTCTGCTCCAGTGGATCTCCTCAAACGTCTGGCAGCAGCAGCCGTCGCAGAGCACGGCTCCGGGCGTCAGGAATGGCCCTGGCAACTGGGCCTGGCCCGATGCGCGCGAGCGCTTCTATCGCGCGCTGACCGCGACAGCCCCGGGTGAGCGTGAAGCAGGCTTTGCCGATCTCTTCCGGACGCTCGGCCAGACGATGCATGTTGTCCAGGACGCCTCCGTTCCAGCGCACACCCGGAACGATCCACACCTGCGCCTCAGATTTGGATCCATCGTCCTCTATCACGATCCCGACGGCTACGAGAGGTACGTTGACACTCTCGCAAGCAATCCCGCGACCTTCGCGGCACTTCTTGGCCTCCTCCCAACCGTCCTGCCGGCCGAGGGCATCTATGGGCCCGTGGGGATCTCCTCACGCGTTGATCGCGCCAGCGCCCCCGTGCCGGTCTCCGCGCTCATCGATTCCGGCCAGTACGTGGGCACGAACCCCGAGGTCACCGCGACGCCCGGCGACGGCCCGCCGGTCATCGGGCTCGCGGAGTACTCGAACGCCAACTTCTTCAGCAAGGACACGACAGCGCTGAACAGGCCGAGCCTCCTCGAGAGCTTCCCCCATCCGGCGCCGACTGACCTGGTCCTCGGTCCCCCGACGCCCGCGGGGCCGTCCGGCCCGCTGCGTCGATACTTCCGCAAGCCGGGGGCGGGTGACCCGATCGAGTACCTCGCGGTTCCGAGCGCCCTCTACGAGTTCCTGCCGGATGCGCTGAAGGACCGGCAGGTCGGGCTCGACCCGCGAGTCCTCGAGCACTATGCGGAGAAGCTCCTGCCGCGGGCGGTGGGCTACTCCGCCGCGCTCCTGGACTACTTCTTCCGCGGAGCGTTCGGGGCGGAGCTCTCGGACTCGGGCGTCAGGGTCTTCAATCACACGGCCGGGGAATCCGCGACGGGCGCGTTCCAGCTGCTGCGGGAGGACCCTGACGGGACGCGCGAGGAGCTGGCGCGCTGGGAGAACGTCAGCGTCGCGCCCGGGGGTGGCAGCGATGTCCTTCCGGTCGCCACGCTTCCAGGCGACACGCCGCCCGGGACGCGCTGCTGGCTCATCTTCCGGGGACGCCTGGGTGGCGAGCCCGACGCGGTCGCGGGATCGCCGGCGAGCTGCCCGACGGAGGCGCCATCGATTGCGCCTCTCTGGTACGTGTACACCTGCAAGGACTGGGCGGTCACGATCCGGTACAACTACGCAACCCAGGATCCTCCCCGGGATCCCGACGGGCTCTACCTCTTTCAGTTCATCGTCCCGGGGTCCTGGCCCGTGGTCATCTGCTCGAAGGTGGCCCTTCTGAGGTCGGAGGGGCAGCCGATCAACACCGTTTCGACGCACCCCATCTAGCCGGCGGGGAGGCGAGCCGGCCGTTGTGACGCTGACGGGTCCGCGGGAAGGGTGGTCTTGACGCTCGACGAGTACGTGGCCCTGGGCGGCGGGCATCGACGTGGGTCGTCATGCGGGCGTGGCGGGGGACCGCACGCTCCTCGAGATCGGCCTCGCGCTCGCCAGCGAGGTCGGCGAGGTCGCCGGCGTGCTCGCGAGGTGGCGGCGCGACGACGAGCGGCGGTGCGATCGGCTGGCCGACGAGCTGGGTGACGTGGCGTACTGCTGGGCGCGACTGTGCGTCGTGACCGGGATGGCGCCGTCTACGCTGCTCGCGCGCAGCCGGGCGCAGATCGAGTGGCGGCAGGCCGGGCGCCCGGCGGGAGGGCCGGCGCCCGGGGCCGGAGCGATGACCCTCGGCGAGTACGCGGCATGGGCGGTGGGATCGGGCGGTGACGAGCGGGCGGATCGGCCTGACGACCCGTCGCTGTGGGACGTCGGCCTGGCGCTGGTGGGGGACGCCGGTGAGGTCATCGAGTGCCTCCGGAGGCTCACGCGGGAAGGCGAGTCCCAACGCGAGCGCCTGGCCGGGGAGCTGGGCGACGTGTGGCGCTACTGGACGCGCCTCTGTGTCGCGAGCGGCATCACCCCCGCCGAGCTCCTGGTGCGAAGCCGGGCGAGGATCGAGGGGCGCCTCACGGCGGCAAGCCAGCTGAAGGGCGCGCACCCGGCCGACAGCGGCTGAGACGGCCAGCCGGGCCGGGACGGCGCGGCTCGCGACGAATCCGGGGTCCCGCGAGCCGGCCCGCCGGGGAGCGCCGGTCGGCTCAGGCGCCGCTCGCGACGTTCTCCCAGCCGTCGAACGGGATCTCCGGCGGCTCGGCCCGATTCCGTGACTCCTCGAGCCACCGGGCCAGGCGGCGATACAGGACCGGCCGCCTCGCCTTCTTGAAGTGGGCCGTCATCCAGAACAGGCGTTCCACCCGGTAGAGCCCGCAGACCGGACACTCGATCTCCAGCCAGCCCGGGCGGGTGGACCACTCCCGCGGCGCCACGGCGCGCCGGCAGAAGCAGCAGCGTTCGTCGTCGAGCGCCATCGAGAGGAAGGTACGCCATTCGGAGCCCCGTGACACCGGGGCCCCGAGGTCCGGGCGCGATCCGCTCTCTCTGGGCGGCGAGGGATTCTCAGTCCTGCGGACGCGCATCGCAGATCTGAGAAGCGCCCCGCCGCCGACCTGCACGGGGCCAGACAGGGCATTTCCGTCCGCGGCGTCGCAAGGGTGCGGCATTCACGCGCGCACACGGCGATTCTCGTCGCGGTACGAGACCGGCGATCTCCGGCCGAACGCGCTCGCTTCCCGCTCGATCAGCGCGGCACCGGCATTGCAGCCCTGCCCGCCAGCGTGAAACCGCACGTCCTCCGCTCGGCGGAGGGCGTGCCCGGACACTCGCACCAAAGAGGAAGGGAATGATGCGGACATCTCGAGCGCGTCTGAGCGCCGCAGCGCTTCTCCTGTCGTCGAGCGCGGTCTTCGGCGCCGGCGGAGCAAGGGCGCAGGTCCCGGCGCTGTCGACGCTTCCCGTGCCGAAGCCTTCGAACCTCGCTGACTTCGTTCGCGACGAGCAGGCCGCCCGGGTCCTCGGGAAGGCCTTGTTCTGGGACATGCAGGTGGGCAGCGACGGCGTGCAGGCGTGCGCCACGTGTCACTTCCGCGCTGGCGCCGATCCGCGGAGCAAGAACCAGGTTAGCCCGGGCCTCTTGCGGGTCCTGTTCCAGCCCGATTCCACCGGGCAGCCGGGAGCGGTCCCGAGCCCCGATCTCGACTTCAACGGACAGGGGCCGAACTACGGCCTCGGCCCGGAGGACTTCCCGTTCCGGCGGCACACGAATCCCCGGGACCGAGAGTCCGGGATCGCCCACGACTCGAACAACGTGGTGGCCTCGCAGGGCGTGCACCACGCGATCTTCGGCCAGGCCGGCCGGCCGGCCCCCGACCCCGATGGCTTCCGCGTCGGGCAGGGCCGCCTCGCCGCCAACGTCCGCCGCGTCGAGCCGCGCAACACGCCGACGATGATCAACGCGGTCTTCAACCACCGCAACTTCTGGGACATGCGAGCCCAGAACCTGTTCAACGGCGTGAACCCGTTCGGGGACCGCGATCCCGATGCGTTCGTCTACAGCGCCGAGGACCGCGCGAACCCCCAGAAGGTGCAGATCCTGCTGGAGAACTCGAGCCTCGCGTCGCAGGCCGTCGGCCCGCCCACGAACCGGTTCGAGATGTCGGCCGACGGGCGGACCTTCCCCGACGTCGGCCGCAGCCTCTCGCGGGAGCTGAGCCGGCGTCACCGTCGCACCGCCCGGCGCTTGCTCCCCAACGCGCCCCTCAGCGGGCAGCTCGTCGCCCGCGACGACAGCGTCCTCGGCCCCTTCAGCCGGGCGCCGCAGCGGGGCCTGAACACGACCTACGATGCCCTGATCCGGCGCGCCTTCCAGCCGAAGTGGTGGTCGTCGCCCAAGTTCATCCAGGTCGCGGAGGACGGCACGACGACGGTCGTCGACCGGCGCGGCGGCAACCCCGCCACCGACGAGTTCACTCTGATGGAGTACAACTTCTCGCTGTTCTTCGGACTCGCTGTCCAGGCGTACGAGGCGACGCTCATCTCCGACGACACGCCCTTCGACCGGTTCCTGAGGGATCCGACCAATGCGCCCCTGTCGGCGGCGGCCGAGCGAGGCCGCCAGATCTTCTTCAACCTGAACGCGGCTCCCGCTCCCCGGGGCAACTGCCTCTTCTGCCACTCGGGGGCGCTCCTCAGCGAGGCCTCGGTCGACTCGGTGGCGGCTCGCGGCCTGGTCCGCACCGCGGGAGGGCAGCTGAGCGATACGGGCACGCGTAGCATCGGCGTCCGGGAGACGGCCGAGGACCTCGGCAACGGCGGCCCCGACCCGTTCGGAGGATCGCTGTCGGTGGCCGTCCGGGATGCTCCGCCGGGGGCGGTCGTGGCGGCGGACGGCACCTTCAAGATCCCGGCGCTCCGCAACGTCGAGCTCACCGCGCCGTACTTCCACACGGGCGGCGAGGGGACGCTTCTCGACGTGGTCAACTTCTACGCCCGGGGCGGCAACCTGGGCGGCGCGTCGAACCCGATCCAGACGCGCGACGGCACGATCATCGGGGGCCTCTCGGTCCTGAGCTTCAACGAGTCCGCCGACGCGGACGCCGCCCGGGCGGACCTCGTCGCATTCCTCCAGGCGCTCACGGACGCGCGGGTTCGCCGGGCCGCGGCGCCGTTCGACCATCCGCAGATCTTCGTGCCGAACGGCCACCCGGGCGACCACGTCACCGTGAACCAGCGTGACGGACAGGCGACCGACACGCTGGTCGAGATCCCGGCCACCGGTCGACGAGGGGGGCGCGTGCTGCCCGGGTTCCTGGAAGGCAACTGAGGATGCCCCGTCCCCCATGTTCCCCGGACGGTGACCTCGAGGGGAACGGCGAGCCGACGCCCCCCGGCCGCGCCTCAGAAGCGGCTGCAGACCTTCCCGAAGTGCTGGCCGGCCGGCAGGGCCTTGATGGCCTCGGCCACCTGCTCGAACGCGAAGCGCTTCTCGTCGACGGGCGGCTCCGTCCGGTGGGCCTCCATGGCGCGCGCCATGTCCTCGAACAGCTCGCGGCTTCCGACGGTGATGCCCTGGAGCCGGATGTTCTGGGTGACGACCGCCCCGAGGCCGAGCTGGGCGTTCGCGCCGGCCAGGACGCCGATCAGCGCCACGGTGCCGCTCGCGCGTACCGCGCGGACCGAGGCGTCCAGCGTCCCCGCGACCTCGACGACGAGGTCGACTCCCACGCCGTCCGTGACCTCGCGGGCGACCTTGTGCCAGTCCGGGGTGGTCTTGTAGTTGACGACGTGGTCCGCCCCCATGGTGCGGACGCGCTCGAGCTTCGCGTCGCTCGATGACGTGGCGACGACCCGCGCCCCGTGCATCTTGGCGAACAGGAGCGCGAAGAGCGCGACGCCCCCCGTGCCCTGGACCAGCACGACGTCCCCGGCCTTGACCCCGAACTGCGCGACGACGGCGTTCCAGGCGGTGACCGCGGCGCAGGGCAGCGTCGCTGCCTGGACCGCGTCCAGGTGCCGCGGCGCGCGGACCACGCCCTCCTGGTGGAGCGCCATGTACTCCTGCATCACCCCGTCGCGCGGGCCGCCGAGCGTGCCGCTCCAGTGCGCCTCGCGAAAGGGGCCGCTCCACCAGGTCTGGCCGAAGATCGGGCACACCAGGTCGCCGACCGCCACGCGCGTGACGCCGGCGCCGACCGCCGCGACGCGCCCGGCGCCGTCGGAGACGGGGACCAGGGGGAGCTTGCCGCCGCGCCGCCCGTACCCCCCGGAAGCCATGACGTAGTCCCGGTAGTTGAGGGAGGCGGCTTCCATCCGGAGCAGCACCTCGCCCGGACCGGCCTCGGGCACGGGCCGCTCGGCGAGCCTGATGCTGTCGGGGCTCCAGCTGTCCTGGATCTGCATGAGCTTCATGCCTGGCATCCTTCCGCTCCTCTGGCCGCTCCTCTGGCCGCTCCTCTGGCGACTCCTTCAGGAAGTCAGTCGGCGGGCGGGCCGGGGACTCGAGTGAGGGCTCACGGGGAGGCATGCTAGCAGGCCGCCTCCGCCCGCTCCAGCCCCGGCCGCCCGCGGAGCCCCACGGCGCGGAGCGCGCGGCCGCGTGTTACCGGCTCAGGATCGCGATGCCCGCCACGGTGAGGGCGGCGCCCGTCGCCGCCCGCCACGTCACGCGCTCGCCGAAGGCCAGGAGCCCGATCGGCAGCGCGAAGAGCGGCGAGGCGGACGAGAGTACCGTCCCCAGGGCCACGCCCGCGTACTTCAGCCCGGCGAGAAAGGTCACCGCGCTCAGCGCCGTCAGGGCGCTGAGCGCGAGGACGCGGCGGCCGACGACGCGGCGCTGCGCCCAGAGGCCGCGCGCGGTCCCCCGCGCCCACGGCGTTGCCCAGAGGACGAGCGCGCTGAGCGGCAGGCGCACGGCCTGGATCGTCAGCGGGTCGATCTCCCGGACGGGCGGCTTCATGAGGGCGGCGCTCACGGCCCAGGCCAGCGCCGCGACGAGAGCGAGGCCGAGGCCCAGCCGTCGCCCTTCGGCCGGCCCCGGCGCGTCGGGGCCGCGCTCGCTCACGATGAGGACGAGCCCGCCCAGCGTCACCACCGAGCCCACCACCACGGTCAGGGTGATCCGCTCGCCGAACCACCAGAGGGCCAGCCCGCTCGCGAGGAGCGGGTAGCCGGCGGTGGAGATGGTCATCGCGCGGGAGAGCCCCAGGTACTTCGTGCTCTCGAAGAACGCGGTGTCGCCGATCCCGAGCGCGGTCAAGACGCTGATCACCAGGCAGCTCCAGGCGAGCCAGGTGACCTGGCCGAGCGCGCGGAGGTCCCCGATCGCGAGAGCCACCGGCACCAGGATGACGCTGCCGCCGGCCGACCGGATGATGTTCAGCGAGAGGCTGGGGATACGGGTCACCAGATCGCGGGCGAGAAGCGACACCAGGGTCCAGGTCAGGGCGGACACGAGCGCGGCGGCCATCCCGAACCCCGGGCCCGGACCGGACGGATCCACGGCGCTCGACTCTAGCACGCGGGCGCGGGACGGGCCGTCAGGGCGCGCGGGGGCCGGAGGCGGCGGCGTCCGGCGTCAGCGCGCCCGGCGGCGCCTCGCCCAGCGCTCGGCCAGGTCGACGAAGACGCGGGCGACCGGGCTCAGCCCGGCGACGTCGCGCATCGCGAGGGCGACGCGGCGGGGTGCCCGCGGATCGAGCGGACGGTAGACGACGCCCGGGTACTGGTCGGGGAGGGCGAGCCGCGGCGCGATCGACACGCCGAGCCCCTGCTGGACGATCCCCAGGATCGAGATGACCTGGGAGAACCGGTAGCGCACGCGCGGCCGCACCGCGGCGCGCTCGAGGAGCGGCTCGATCGACCGGTGGGCGCCTTCCTGCATCATGATGAACGGCACGCCGTCGAGCGACGCGGTGGGCGTCACCGCGGGCTGCGCCAGCGGGTGCCTCGCCGGCAGCACGGCGACGTACTCGTCCTCGGCAAGCGCGATGGTGTGGAAGCGGTCGTCCGGCAGCGTGACGAAGCCGAGCTCGACCCGCCGCTCGGTCAGCCACTGCACCACGACATCGTCGGCCGCCTCGTCGATCAGGACCTCGACGCGGGGGTAGCGGCGCGCGAAGTCGGCGAGGAGCTCCGGCAGGAGCTTGAGCGAGGACGTGGCGCCGAAGGAGCCGATCCTGAGCGTGCCGGTGGCCATGCCCTTGGCCGCCTCCGCCTCCTGGCCGAGCGCCGCCGCGTAGGCGAGGGCGCCGCGCGCGTGAGGCAGGAGCCGGCGCCCGACGTCGGTCAGCGCCGGCGGCGCCACCCGGCGGTCCACGAGACTGATCCCGAGCGCCCGCTCGAGGGCGCGCACCGCGTGGCTCACGGCGGACTGGGTCACGCCCAGGCGGGCGGCCGTCGCGGTGAACCCCCCGGTCTCGGCGAGGGCGACCAGGATCTCCAGCTGCGTCAGCGTCATGACGTCCTCCATGAACGGTCGCTCATCTCGCGATGACTATACATGAGTGTTAAGGTTGCGCCTGAGGGCTATCCGTCCGGGCCGATGGAGCCCGGCGAGGCCCTTGCGGAGGGCGTCATGCGCGGATGGATCGAGCGGCTGCAGTGGCCCGTGTCGCTCCGACCCCGTCGCGCCTCGCCATCGCGGGGCCGCCAGCTCCGCCCCCGCCCGCGGCTCGTCGGCCCGCTCGGCGGCCGGCTGCCCTTCTCGCTCGCGCTGGTCGGCCTGGCGGTCGGCCTCACCGTCCTGACGGCCGCGATGCTCGGGGCGCTCGCCTGGCAGGAGAAGCAGGCCTTCTCGCAGGAGCTCCTGGACGGCGCCATGGCCCGCACCAGCCGCCTCGCCGCCACCCACATCGAGCGCTTCCTGCGCGACGCGGAGTCCGCGGCCCGGCTCGGCCCCGAGCTGGTCGCCCAGGGGCTGCTCGATCCGGCCGCCGACCGCGCCCTCGAGCGGTTCGCGCTGGCCGCGCTCCGTGCCCACCCGCATCTGGCGTGGGTGAGCTACGGCGGCCGCGACGACCGCTTCGTCGGGGCCTGGCGGGACGCGGCGGGGGAAACGTACGTGAACCGCAGCTGGCCGGTGGGCGCGCGGATCCACCTGCTGGAGGACCGCGTCCGCGACGACGGGCGGCGCGAGCCCATCCGCCGCTCGAACGATCACGGGTACCGCCCGCACGAGCGGCCCTACTTCCAGCTCGCGGAGCGGCAGCGGACCGTCACCTGGACCGAGCCCTACGAGTTCTACTCGGGAGGGGGTCTGGGGATCAGCTGCGTCGCCCCGCTCTTCGATGCGTCCGGCGCCGTGCGGGGGGTCTTCACGGTGGATCTCTCCCTCGACGCCCTGGCGGAGTACCTCGACGGCCTCCGGGTCTCCCGGCGCGGCCGGGTGTTCGCCGCGACGAGCGGCGGCAAGCTCGTGATCGGGCCGCGCCGGGACCTCGAGACCGCCTCGGTGGGCCTGGACGCGTCGCTGGTCGGCCGGATGGCCGGACAGGCCGACCCGCAGCACGAGGCGTCCTTCTCGCTGGAGCACGGGGGCGAGCGCTACCTGGGCCGATCGGTGCCGCTCGTCGTGGGGGAGACGGCCTGGCGCATCGTCGTCAGCGTGCCCGAGCGGGACTACACGGAGCCCGTCGCCGCCCTGGCGCAGCGGACCCTCGGCCTCGGCTTCCTCGGACTGGTCCTGGTCGCGACCGGCGGAGTCGTCGCGGCGCGCCGGCTGTCGTGGCCGCTGCGCCGGCTTGCCGCGCACGCCCTGCGGATCGGCCGCCACCGCCGCGACGCCGCGGGCCCCGCGCACCCCCGCGACGAGATCGGGGCGCTGGCGCACTCGCTGCACCGGGCGGCCCAGACGCACCGGGACCGGGCGCTGGTGAGCGACCTGCTGGGGCGCTACGTGAACCCCGAGCTCGCGCAGCGATGGCTCCGGGAGCGCCGCACGCCGGCCCTCGACGGCGAGCGCCGGGAAGTCGCGATCCTGATGTCGGACCTCCGGGGCTTCTCCGCCCTGTCCGAGCAGCTCGGCCCCGAGGCCGTGTTCGGGGTGCTCAATCGTTACCTCGGGCGGATGACCGAGGTCATCCACGCGCACGGCGGCGCCATCAACGGGTTCATCGGCGACGGTCTCCTCGTGCTCTTCGGCGCGCCGACGGCTCGGGCCGACGACGCGACCCGCGCGGTGCGCTGCGCGTGGGCGATGCAGGAGGCGCTGGCCGCGCTGAACGCCGAGCGCCATGCGCACGGGCACCCGGAGCTCGAGATGGGCATCGGCCTCCACGCGGGCATGGTCGTGGCTGGCCACATCGGCGGGCGGAACCGCGCGACCTACACGGTGGTGGGCCCGGTGGTGAACCGGACGGCCCGCATGGTCGACCTGGCACAGGCCGGAGAGATGCTGCTGTCCGACGTGATGCTCGCCCGCGTGCGGGACGACGTCGAGGTCGGCCCGGCGCGCCGGGCCCGCGTCAAGGGCGTCGCCGAGCCGCTCATCGTGTATCCGCTACTCGGCCTCCGGGACTCGCAGGGCCCGCAGCCGGAGTACCCGGACGAGGCGGAGCGGCCGGTCCTGAGCGCCTGACGCCGGGCGGGCGGGCCGCCCCCGCCCGGGCTGACTCCCGCCCTCAGTCCTTGCCCACCTCCGCGCGCGCCGCACGGATCAGCTCGGGGAAGCTGAAGCTCGGGATCGCGCAGCCGGGCGCGATGAAGAGCTTCCGCGGCCCCGCCTCCGCGATCGCCGTGCGGACCTGCTCGCGAACGCCGGCGGCCGACGTCTCGGCGAACTTCGCGTGATCCAGGCCCCCCATCAGCGCCCGCGGCGTGATCCGGCGCATCAGGCTGAGCGGCGGGCCGGACTGCCGGTCCGCCCACGAGATCGCGTGGACCGGGTAGTCCGTGAGCCGGTCGAGATAGAGCTCGCGCCCGTGCGCGTGCAGGACGTGGAACTCGCCGAAGGGGTGGATCGCCTCCAGGAACGCCATGTCGAAGGGGCGCATGAACCGCTCGTACTGCTCCGCGGTCAGGGACTCCGGCGTCGCCGGCACGGAGTAGAAGATGCCCGACGCGCCGCCGTGCAGGCTCGCGATCGCGTAGCGGATCAGGTTGTCGTTGACGACGGCCAGCGCGGCCTCGACCTCCGCCGGGTGCTCCTGCATGAGCGGGCCGATCGCGTCCTTCAGGATGTTCCGCTTGAGCGTGTTCCACGCGTTGAAGACCGTGTCCACGACCAGCGCCTTGCCGCGGAGCTCGTGGCCGATCAGGCGGATCGTCTCGAGCTGCTCGCCGAGCGGGCCCTGCCGGACGTCGAAGGCCGTGATCCGCTTGAGGTCGCGGGGATCGGCGAGGGTCTCGACGCTCCGCGGCATCGGGTAGGAGTAGTCGTTCATCACCTTGAGCCAGTCGAGCTGATAGGCCTCGAAGAACTCGAGGTGGATCTGGGCGGTGCGGTCGGCCGACGCGTGCTGGCTCCCGAAGTGGTACCAGACGCTGAACGGCGGCCGGTCGATCTCGCCTCCCGACAGTGCGGCCCGGACGCGCTCGATCTTTGTCATCGTCATGGGAGAGCTCCTCGCGGCATCAGACGACGTAGAGCCAGGGGCGCGTGGCGAGATCCCCGGGCTTCCAGGATCCAGTCTCGGTCAGCCAGCGGACCGCCTCGTCTCGATCGGCCGTTCGCGCGACCGCCAGCGTGCTCCCGCCCGGGAGAAAGCCGCCGAAGACGATGCGGCCCGCGCCGCGCAGCTCGACCAGCGCCAGCTGGGCCATGTCGCGGTCCGCGGTGACGCCCTCGACGATCGAGGCCGGCCGGGAACCGTCGAGCACGACCGGCGGCTCGGGCTCCCACGGGTCGACGAAGGTCTCGAAGTCCTGCGCGGCGTAGTCCGTCCACGCGCCGGCGCGGGTGTACGGATCCTCCGCCACCAGCGCGCGGAGCGCCTCGCGGTCCGCCGGGCGGTAGAAGAGCTCCGCGCTCCGGCCATCGGCGGCGGGACCGCCCGCCACGAGCGTGCCGGCCGCCCGGAGGCGCAGGAGCCCCTCGATGTGGGCCTGGCGGACCGGGGCGCGGCGGACCATGTAGTCCTCGGCGCAGGTGATCCGCACGTGGACGACGGGCATCGGCGGCTCCTTTGGTCCTGACCGGGCCTGGGACGGGAAGCGACGAGGCCCATGATACCCCCGGACGATCGCGGACGGGGGCGGGCCCACCGGGCGGCCGGGGGCGCGGCGAACGGGCCGGGCTACTCGCCCCGCAGAACGGGCAGGGGCTTCCGCCCGAGCAGGCGGAAGGTCCCGAGGAAGCCGACCCCGACCGCGAGCGCGACGCTGGCCAGGAGCGCGACGGCGACGGGCGCCGCCTCGAGCGCCGGCGGCACGTCGAGGACGAACCGCAAGACGACCCACGCGGTGAGGGCGCCGGTCACCGCGCCGCCGAGGCCCGCCACCAGGCCGAGGCAGCCGTACTCGACGGCGAACGCGCGCGCGACGCGGCCGCGGGTGGCGCCGAGCGTGCGGAGGAGGACCGACTCGTAGAGGCGCTGGGCGCGGCTCTGCGCCAGCGCCTCGGCCATCACGGTGAAGCCGGCGCCGAGGACGAAGAGCGCCACCAGCCGAATCGCGAGCGCGATGCGGTCCAGCACGCCCATGATGCGCTCGAGGACGTCGCGGACGGGGATCGCCGTGACGTTCGGGAAGGCGGCGGCGACGCGCTCCTGGACGGCGCCGTCCGCCCCCGGCGGAACCCGGGCCGTCCCCAGGTAAGCGACCGGCGCGCCATCCAGCGGCCCCGGGGAGAAGATCACGAAGAAGTTCGCGCCGAGCGTCTGCCAGTCAACCTTGCGGAGGCTCAGCACCTCGGCGCTCACGGGCACGCCCTGGACGTCGAAGGTGAGCGTCCCGCCGAGGTCGACCCCGAGCGCGTGCGCGGCCTCGGTCTCGACCGAGATCCACGCGCGCCCGCGGTCGCCCGCCGCCCACCAGCGGCCGCGCGTGAGGACCGTGCCGGCCGGCGCCGCGTCGGCGAACGTCAGCACGTACTCGCGCGTCACGCGCCACGCGTCCTCCCGGCCGGCCCAGCGCTCGCGCACGATCGGCTCGCTGTTGATCGCCGCCAGGCGCGCGCGGATGATCGGCACCAACACCGGCGGGGAAGCGCCGGGGATGCCCGCGATCGTCTGACGGAACGCCTCCACCTGGTCCGGCTGCAGGTCGACAAAGAAGAAGGACGGCGCCTCGCGGCGCCGCTCGAGGTCGAGTTGCCGCATGAGCCCGCGCTCCAGAAGCGCGACCGCGGTCAGGAGCGTCACGCCGATCCCGAGGGCCACGGTCACCCCGATCGTCTGGCTGCCGGGTCGCGTGAGGGCGCCGAGCCCCTGGCGCCAGGCGAGGGACCGCGGGCGGGGGAGACGCCCCGCGAGCCGGCGGGTCCCCCACGCCGCCAGCGTGAGGACTCCGAGCGCGCCGGCGGCCGCGGCGAGAAAGACGGCCCCGATCCGGAGCGGGCCCGCCTGCCAGAGCGCAAGCGCGGCGAGTCCGCCGGCCACGGCGGCCGCGGTTGCCCAGGGGCGGCGCGGGCGCACGCTGCCGGCGTCGACCGGGTGCCGCAGCAGGATGGCCGGCGGGACCGCGCGAGCGGAGAGGAGGGGCCAGAGCGCGAAGAGCAGGGTCGCGAGACACCCCGCCAGGACCCCGGTCGCCACCGCTCCGGCGTCGGGGCGCGCCGCGAGCTCGAAGGGCAGGAACGGCTGGAGCAGGGGGCCCAGCGCGAGCTGGGCGGCGGTGCCGAGGGCGGCGCCCGCGAGGCTCCCCAGCGCGCCGAGGGCGAGCGCCTGCACGACGTACACCGCCGTCAACGTCCGCGCGCTCGCCCCGAGGCAGCGCAGGATCGCGATCGTGCCGACCTTCCGCGCGAGGAACGCGCGCACGGCGGCCGCGACACCGATGCCGCCGACGAGCAAGCTGGTCACGCCGACCAGGCGGAGATAGGTCGTCAGCTGACCGAAGAACCGGCGGAGCCCCGGCTGGGCCTCGTCGAACGTGGCCACGCGCACGGCCGGATCGGCCATCGCCTGCAGCAAGGTGGCGCGCGCCGCCTGCGGCTCGAGCCCGGCAGGCAGCCGCAGGAGGGTGCGGTACCGGACACGGCTGCCGAGCCGGACGAGGCCGGTCGCGTCGACGCTCGCGGCGTTCAGGAACACGCGCGGGCCCAGGGTGAAGAGGGAGGCCGCGCGGTCGGGTTCCTTCCGGACCACGCCCGTCACGGTGAAGGTCCCGTCGCCGATCGCGAGCGCGCCGCCGATCGCGAGGCCGAGGCGGGACAGGACGGCCTCCTCGACCACCGCGCCGCCGCCGGCGAGGAGTTCGTCGAGCGGGCGGGCCGGCTCCGCCTCGATCCGCCCGTAGAGGGGATAGCCGGCGTCGACGGCCTTGAGCTCCACGAGGAGCGTGCCCCCGCGGGCGAGGCCCCGCGCCATCGCCACCAGCTCGCGGAGCCGAGCCACGGCGGCGCCGCGGCGCGCGAGGTCCCGGACGGGCGCTTCCGCAGCCGCGTCGAGCGGGCGCGCCGAGCGGAGCTCGACGTCGCCCCCGAGGAGGGCGCGCGCCTCGCGTCCGAGGGAGCGGTCGAGCGCGGCGGCGACGCTCAGGACGGCCACGAGGGCCCCGACCCCGAGCGCGATGCACGCGAGGAAGCCCGCGAAGTGCCGCCACGCCCCGCGCGTCTCCCGCCACGCCAGGGCGCCGACGAGGCGCCAGGGCAGGGCGGGCGGTGGCCTCGGTCCGGCCCGGCTCACGCGGCCGCGCGATCGCCCACGACGCGCCCGTCCCGGAGCTCCACGACCCGGTCCGCGTGGGCCGCGAGGGCGGGGTCGTGGGTCACCAGGACCAGCGTGACGCCCTGGCGGCGGTGGAGGCCGACGAGGAGGTCGACGATCTGCGCGCCGGTCGCCGAATCCAGGTTGCCCGTCGGCTCGTCCGCGAGCACGAGCCCCGGACGGTTCGCCACGGCACGCGCGAGGGCGACCCGTTGCTGCTCGCCGCCCGACAGCTCCGCCGGGTAGTGGCTCCCTCGCGCCTTGAGGCCGACCTCCTCCAGGAGGGCGCCCGCCCGCGCCGCGGCGTCCGCCACCCCGGCGAGCTCCAGCGGGATGGCCACGTTCTCGATCGCGGTCAGCGTCGGGATCAGGTGGAAGGACTGGAAGACGTAGCCGATCTTCGCGAGGCGGAGCCGGGCGAGGGCGTCCTCGTCGAGCGCGGAGAGCTCCACGCCGTCGACCCGGACGGATCCAGCGGTGGGGCGGTCGAGCCCGGCGACGAGCCCCAGCAGCGTGGACTTGCCGCTCCCGGAAGGCCCCGTGACGGCGACGAACTGTCCCGCGGGCACGCGGAGCGTGACGCCGTCCAGGATGGTCACGACACCGGCGGCGCTCCGGAGCCGCATGACGAGGTCGTGGACCTGAACCATCCGGTCCTCATATTACACTGTGCCCGTGCGGGGCTTTCGTGTGGTCGGATTGGCGCTGGCGCTCGGCCTCCTGGCGACGCCGGTCGCGCCTGCCCGGGGCGAGGAGCGCGTGGTGGTCGCGCTCGGCGACAGCCTGACGGCGGGGCTCGGCGTCGCCGCCGAGGAGGCGTGGCCCGCCCTGATCGATGCCCGGTTGAAGCGCGAGGGCTACCCGTACCGCGTCGTGAACGCGGGCGTGAGCGGGGACACGACGGCGGGCGGACTCCGCCGCGTCGACTGGGTGCTGCGGAACCGGCCCGAGGTGGCGGTGGTGGCGCTCGGCGCCAACGACGGGCTGCGCGGCCTCCCGGTCGACGCCATGCACGCGAACCTCCTCGGGATCGTCGAGCGCCTCCGGGCCGGGGGTGCGCGTGTCCTCGTCGTCGGCATGGAGGTCCCGCCCAACTACGGTGCGGCCTACGCGCGCGCGTTCCGCGGTGTGTTTCCCGACGTCGCGCGGCGGACCGGGTCGCCCCTGGTGCCGTTCCTCCTGGACGGCGTCGCGACCGATCCGCGCCTGAACCAGGCGGACGGCATCCACCCGAACGCCGCCGGACACCGAGCCATCGCCGAGCACGTGTGGCCCCACCTGGCCGCGCTCCTGGTCCGATGAGACGCCCGGCGTGGGGCGCGCTCCTCGGCGGCGCCCTCGCGCTCGCCGGCTGCACGGGTGCCGGGCGCACACCCGCGGCCGCGCCGGCGCGCCTGCCCATCGTGATCCTGGCCGGGGCCGACGTGGCCGTCTCCGCCCGTCTGGTGGCGGCCCGCGCCCGCGACGCCGAGGTGATCTACCTGGGGGAGCTTCACGACAACCCGCTGCACCATGCGATCCAGACGCGGATCCTCGAGGCGCTGCTCCTCGACGGCCGCCGGCCCGCGCTCGCCTTCGAGATGGTCCCGGAGACGCGGCAGGCGGCGCTCGACGACGCGGTCCGGGGCGGCGCGGACGCCGCCGAGGTCGCCCGGCAGCTCGGCTGGAGCGCCCAGGGCTGGCCCGACTTCACGATGTACTGGCCCCTCTTCGAGCTGGCGCGGCGGAACGAGCTGCCCGCCGTCGGCGCCGATCTCGATCCCGCCGTCACGCGGCGCATCAGTCGGGACGGCCTCGGCGCGGCGGGCGAGTTCCCCGCGCGCCTCCGCTCGGCGCTTCCGGACGACCCGGCCCGGGACCAGGCGATCGCGCGCCGCATCCGGGCCGCCCACTGCGACCAGATCAGCGAGAGCCGGGCGGAGCGGATGCTCGAGAGCTGGTACGCCCGCAACGTGGTCATCGCGCGGCGGGTGGGCAGCGCGCTGGAGCGCGTGCCCCAGGTCGTCGTGATCATCGGGCGCGGCCACCAGTCGCAGGGCGGCGTCCCGGAGCAGCTCGACGCCCTGCGGCCCGGGACCCGCCAGTTCGTCGTCGCCCTCCTCGAGGGTGAGCCGGCCCCGCCCGCGGAGATCACGGCCGACGTCGTCTGGCTCACGCCGACCCGCCCGCGCCCCAATCCCTGCCTGACCCTTCCCCAGCGCCTGGGGGCGGCGCGATGAGACGCGCCCCGGGACGGCCGAGGCGCGGCGCGAGCGGCCAGAGTGAAGGGCCGGCAGCCCAGGCGCGACCTTGAGAGGAGCGATGCGATGACCGGTGGCGACGCGCTCGTCCAGACCCTGCTTGCCCACGGTGTGACGCAGGGGTTCGGCGTTCCGGGCGAGAGCTACCTCGCGGTCCTCGAGGGGCTGCGGCGCGAGCGGGCGCGCTTCCGTCTCGTCGTCACCCGCCACGAGTCGGGCGCCACGTTCGCGGCCGAGGCGTACGGGAAGCTCGCGCGGCGCCCCGCCGCCGCGTTCGTGACTCGCGGGCCCGGCGCCACGAACGCCGCGATCGGGATCCACACCGCCATGCAGGACTCGACTCCCGTCCTCCTCCTCGTCGGCCACGTGCCGACGCACGCCAAGGGGCGAGAGGCGTTCCAGGAGATCGACTACCACCGGATGTACGCGCCCGTCGCCAAGGCGGTGCTGGAGCCGGAGTCCGGCGCGGATGTTGCCGAGTGCACGGCGCGGGCAATCCGCCTGGCGACGGCTGGCCGGCCCGGGCCGGTTGTCATGGTCCTGCCCGAGGACGTCACCGAGGCCGGCGGTGGAGACGCGCCGATCCCGTCGGGGCCCCCGCGTCTCCGCCCGGCGCCCGCGCCCGAGGGGGTGCGGGAAGCGGCACGTCTCGTCGCGGGCGCGCGTCACCCGCTCGTCATCGCGGGCGAGATGGTCGCCTTCGAGGATGCGACCTCCGCGCTGGTCCGCTTCGCCGAGGCCAGCGGCGCCGGTGTCGTGACCGCGTGGCGCCGCCAGGATACGTTCCCCAACGACCACCGCGCGTACCTCGGCCACTTCGGGATCGGCCGCGCGCCGTTCCAGCGGGAGGCGTGGGCGGCGTGCGACGTGGTGATCGCGGCCGGCACGCGCTTCGACGACATCACGAGCGAGGAGTTCACGCTTCTTCGACCGGACCAGCGGCTGGTCCACGTCCACGCCGACCCCGGCATCCTCGCGCGGTGGCGGGCCGACGTGCCCCTGGCCGCCGACACCGGCGTGACGCTTCTCGCGCTGGCCGCGGCGCTCGGCGACCCGCCGCCGGCGGCGCGCCTGGCGTGGCGCGAGCGGCTCCACGCCGAGTACCGCGCCTTCACGCGGCCGGGACAGGTGCCCGTGCGGGGCGCCGTCGATCCGGCGCGCATCGTGGAGGCCGTGACGGCGGCTCTTCCCGCCGAGGCGATCGTGGTCAACGACGCGGGCAACTTCGCCGGCTGGGTGCACCGGTACCACCGGTTTCGCCTGCCGGGCACCCAGGCCGCGCCCTCGTCGGGGGCGATGGGCTACGGCGTGCCCGGCGCGATCGGGGCGAAGCTCGCGCGCCCGGAGCGGCCCGTCGTGGCGTTCGTCGGGGACGGCGGATTCCTCATGACCGGGCAAGAGCTCGTGACCGCGGTGCAGGAGGCGCTGCCAGTCAAGGTCGTGCTCGGGGACAACGGCGCCTATGGCACGATCGCCATGCACCAGCACAAGCGGATCGGCCCGGACGGGCTGTTCGCCGTCCACCTCCGGAGCCCCGACTTCGCCGCGGTCGCGCGGGCCTACGGGGCCGCCGCGTTCGTCGTCGAGCGGACGGCGGAGTTCGCCGACGCCTTCGCCGCCGCCCTCGCGCATCCGGGCCCCGCCCTCGTCCACGTGAAGACGGATCTCCGGGACATCTCGGCCGCCGGGCCGCTTCCCGCCTGAGCCGAGCTGGTGCCCTCTCTGGCGCGCGTCTGGACCCGGGTCCCTAACCTAGCAGGGCGGCGGCCGGACAGCCTCCTCCGCGATCGTCAAGGCGGTGAGCTTCGCATCGGTTTGACCGTCGAACGCGCGGATCCGCGCCTCCGCCAGCAGCTCGCTGAACGTCGCGTGCCCGCTGACGAACTGAGTGACCGCTGACTTCGGCAGGAAGACCACCAGGGTCTCACCGATCGGCGCGTCGCCACCCGGCGGCTTGATCCAGGTCAGGACGAGCCCGTAACCTCCGACGCGAGCATCCGCACGGATGGCGTCCCGCGCGACGAGCTGGGGCAGGAGCTTCGGCGCGTGGCGGCGGAAGGCCTCGGCTGCCCGGGCGCCGAGGTTGTCGGTTGGAAGGGCCGGCTCACTCGGGATCCAGACCCACATCGCGAGGTAGGGCGGCTGCCCGTCGACGCCGAGCGGCCGCCGGAATCCGAGCCCATGACTATGGAAGTCGAGCTCCGGCGTGCAACGTCGAACCGACCGATAGAGGGCGTGGAGCTCGCCGAGGTGGGCTTGCGCGAGCGCCCGGCTGTCCTGCGCCTTGTATTCCGCGAGCGGGAGGATCGCCTCCTCGGCCGACCGCTGAGTCAACCCGGTGCGGGCGCCGAGGACGAGGATTGCGAACGCGCCCGCCGCCGCCCACACATGGGTCCGCCTGCCCATCGCCATCCGGCAGTCGCGCGACGTGCGCCTTCGCTAGTTCTGGAAGATCTGATCCGCGCGCACCACGACGGGTTGCCCCCACCACGACTGGCTGCTAGCCAGCCGGTTGTCCGCGCTGGTCACCTTCGGTGTCTTCCCCTGGTTCTTGAGGGAGAACGCCATGTGGTCGCCGGACGCGAAGTGGGTCGAGTGCGACCTCCACTCCTTCCACGTCTCGGACGCGCAGCCGGCGACGACGCTCGCGAGGAACCCCAACCCGATCAGAACGCCGAGGCGCATTATTCTTCTCCGTGAGTGAGGAAGATGAAGATCGTGGCTAGCCATCAGGCTACCCCGGGCGGGCGGTCTGTCGCAACTGACGGGCGCGGCGCTGTAGGGCGCAGCGCCCGCCTGGCGCCCGGCTCTCCGCTTCAGCGGCCCGCCGGGCGCGGTGTTGACGGCGTGGAGGCGCTCTGGGAACATCGACCGCCGGCCCGTGGCCGACCCTTCCGGATCCCGCATGCGACATCCGTCAGACGAGGAGGCGCACGATGAAGATGGGCAAGTGGCTCGTGGTGGCTCTCGGCTTGACCCTTGCGACCGCGGGCGCCGCCCGTGCCCAGACCGTCGAGATCGAGTACTGGCAGTACACCTTTGCCCAGCGCGTCCAGGCGATCGACGAGCTCATCAAGCGCTTCGAGGCGGAGAACCCCGGCGTCAAGGTCAAGCACACGCACGTACCGTACGACGACTTCCGGCTGAAGATCGCCGCCGCGATCCCCGCCGGTCAGGGTCCCGACGTCGTCCAGCTGTTCTACGGCTGGCTCCAGGACTACCTGAAGGCCAAGCTGCTCCAGCCGCTGCCGACCGAGCTGTTCGACCCGGCCGAGATCGAGCGCGACTTCTTCCCGCTCGTGAAGCAGATGAAGGTGGACGGCCGGTACTACGCCGTGCCCACGGCCGTGCGCTCCCTGTCCCTCTTCTGGAACAAGAAGCTCTTCACGGAGGCCGGCCTCGACCCGTCGAAGCCGCCGCAGACCCTTGACGAGCTGCTCGACGCGGCCCGGAAGCTGACGAAGCGCGACGCCGGTGGCAACCTCCTCCAGGCCGGCGTGGCCCTCGACATGGGCCTCCAGGACCACCACTGGCTCCGCGAGGTGCTGATCCGCCAGATGGGCGGCCAGCCGTACTCCGCCGACGGCCGGAGCGTCGCCTACAACACGCCGGCGGGCCACCGGGCGGTCGGCTGGTACACGGACCTCGCCACCAAGCACAAGGTCGGCCAGTTCGGGTTCCTCACCGACGGCGTGACGGCGTTCAAGGCCGGCAAGGCGGGCCTCATGGTCGACGGCTCGTTCCGGCTGGCCGCCTTCGACGCTCAGGCCGGCCTCGACTACGCGGTCGCCGAGCTCCCGACGCACCAGGGCAAGCGCTCCAACTTCGCGTCGTACTGGGTGAATGGCATCACGCCCAAGGCGACCGGCCCGAAGCGGGACGCCGCCGCGAAGTTCCTCAAGTTCATCACCACCCCGGCGGCGATGGAGCTCTGGCTCGAGAAGGTGGGCGAGCTCCCCGCGCGCAAGGCGGTCGCCGAGCAGGACGCCATCCGGAACCACCCGAAGTACGGCGCCTTCATCCGCGGGCTCGCCTACGCGGAGGCGACGTTCTTCGTCAACGAGACCGCGCAGCGCAAGCTCTTCATGGACATGGTCGATCGCATCGTCCTCAAGAGCCAGCCGGTGGCCGAGTCGGTCGCGCAGGCGGCCGCCGAGGAGCAGAAGCTGCTGGACGCGTTCTTCAAGTAGGGCCCTGTCGGGGCCCCGCGGGTTCGACCCCGGGGCCTCGGTCCCTCGATGCTGGACCGGCTCTCGCTCCGGGCGCGGCGGACCCTCTCCGCGTGGACCTTCCTCGCGCTGCCGGTCGCCTTCTACGCCGCCATCCGCTTCTACCCCACGGCCGACGCGCTGCTGACGTCCTTGACGGACTGGAACATCGTCGGCCCGCGCCGGTTCGTGGGCCTCGACAACTACGTCCGCCTGGCGACGGACCCGACCTTCTGGACGGTCATGGGGAACACCTTCCAGTACCTCGCCGTGGGCGTCGCCGTGAGCCTCGTGGTGTCCTTTCTCATCGCCTACAACCTCGATCGGATCCGTTTCGGGCACGCCCTGCTGCGCGCGCTCTACTTCGTGCCCCACCTCACGACCGCCGTCGCCATGGCCTGGGTCTGGCGGTGGCTCTACCAGCCGGTACCCATCGGCGTGTTCAACGGCCTGCTGGTGTGGGCGGGCCTGCCGCAGCAGCCGTTCCTGCGCTCGACGGAGCAGGCGCTCTACGCCGTCCTGGCGCCCGCCATCTGGGCCGGGCTCGGGTTCCAGATCGTGATCTTCCTGGCCGGCCTCAAGGCCATCCCGGAGGAGTACTACGAGGCGGCGGCGATCGACGGCGCCGGGGGCTGGCGCGCGCTGGTGAACGTGACGCTCCCACTCCTCCGGCCTACCATCGTCTTCCTCGTCGTCGTCAGCTCGATCGCCTTCCTCCGCATCTTCGACTACGTGTACAGCATGACGAACGGCCAGGGCGGCCCGCTCGACTCGACCAAGCCGCTGGTCCTCAAGATATACGAGACCGCCTTCGGCCACTTCCAGATGGGCTATGCCAGCGCCCAGACGGTCGTCCTGTTCGCGATCCTGCTCGCGATCTCGCTCCTCCAGCTCCGGCTGCTGAGGTCCACGTGAACCGCGCGGGGCGGGGGAGGCGAGGGCGGCCCGCGCGGATCGCCGTCTGGACGCTCCTGCTCCTCGGCGGCGTGCTGATGGTGATGCCGTTCGTCTACATGCTGTCGACGTCGCTCAAGTCGAACGTCGAGGTCTACGAGCTGTCGCTCCTGCCCCGGGCGCCGACGCTCGCCAACTACCGCCGGCTGGCCGCCGCGTCGGGGTTCCCGCGCTGGTTTCTCAACTCGCTCGGGATCGCGATCCTCACGACGCTCTCGGTGCTGTTCTTCGACAGCCTGGTCGGCTACACGCTGGCGAAGTTCCGGTTCCGCGGCCGCCAGGTGGTGTTCCTGGCAATCCTGAGCACGCTGATGATCCCGACCGAGATGCTCGTGCTGCCCTGGTACGTGATGAGCAAGAATCTCGGCTGGCTCGACACCTACTGGGGCATCATGTTCCCGGGCATGATGACCGGGTTCGGGACCTTCCTCATGAAGCAGTTCTTCGAGGGCGTGCCGGACGAGCTGCTCGAGGCCGCCCGCGTCGACGGGCTGGGCGAGTTCCAGATCTGGTGGCGCATCGCCATGCCCCTCGTGGGTCCGGCGCTGTCGGCGCTCGCGATCTTCACCTTCCTCGGGAACTGGACGGCCTTCCTCTGGCCCCTCATCTCGACGACGAGGCGGGAGCTCTACACGCTGCCCGTCGGGCTCGCCTCGTTCTCGGGCGAGTTCCAGACGGAGTGGGAGATGGTCATGACCGGCGCCAGCGTCGCCACCCTCCCGATGCTCCTCGTGTTCGTCGTCCTCCAGAAGTACATCGTCCGCGGCGTGATGCTGGCCGGCATCAAGGGCTGAGATACCGTGAGCGGCGCGCGCGACGAGGAGCGCTTCCCGGCGCCCGCCTACCGGGAGACGGTGCTGGCCCCCTTGTTCGAGGGGGTGAAGCAGCACCACTGGCGGCAGCAGATGCGGGTCAACCGCGCGAGCGCGATCATGCTCGCCACGCAGGGACTCCTGACCCCGGCGGAGGCGGGGGCCATCCTCCGGGTCCTCGACGACATCGAGCGGGACGTCGACGTCCCCGCCCTGACCTACACCGGCGAGCACGAGGACTTCTTCTTCCTCGTCCAGACCGAGCTCGAGCGGCGTCTCGGCGTCGAGACGGCGGGCAAGCTCCACACGGGCCGCAGCCGCAACGACATCGACCACACGGTGTTCAAGATGGCGCTCAAGGAGCGTCTGGCGATGCTGCTCGCCGACCTGCTCGGGGCGATCGAAGCTCTGCTCGAGGTCGCGGAGGCGAACCGCGCCACGCTGGTGGTCGCCTACACGCACGGCCAGCCGGCCCAGCCGGCGACGTACGGCCACTACCTCGGCGCCCTCGTCGAGCTGCTGCTCCGCGACGTGGAGCGCCTGCGCCTGGCGAGCCGCTACCCGGATCTCTCCAGCATGGGAGCGGCGGCGATCACGACCTCCGGCTTTCCGCTCGACCGCGTGGTGATGGCGGAGCTCCTGGGCTTCGCCGGCGTGCAGGAGAACGCCTACGGCTGCATCGCGGCCGACGACTACTTCACCAGCGTCTACGGGGCGCTCCAGCTCCTCTTCGTCCACCTCGGCCGGTTCGCGCAGGACCTGAACGCGTGGACGGCCTTCGAGGTCGGGCATCTCCATGTGCCCGACGCGTACGTGCAGGTGAGCTCGATCATGCCCCAGAAGCGGAACCCGGTCGCGCTCGAGCACCTGCGGCTCCTGTGCTCCCTCGCCGCGGGCCGGGCGGGGACGACGCTCGGCGTCCTGCACAACACGCCGTTCACCGACGTGAACGACGCGGAGGGCGAAGTCCAGGTCTCCGGCTACGCGGCGTTCGAGGCCGGCGCACGGGCGCTCCGCCTCCTGACCGGCTTCATCCGCGCCGCGCGCGTGGACGAGGCCCGCGTCCGCCGTCACATCGACGAGAGCTGCATCACGGCCACCGAGCTGGCCGACTCGCTGGTGCGCGCGGAGGGCATCTCGTTCCGCCAGGGGCACGAGGTCGTCTCGCGGCTCGTGCGCGGGATGCTCGACCGGGGCGAGCGGTTTCCCACCGTGCCCCACGCGGCCTTCGCCGAGGAGTTCCGGGCCGTCGTGGGGCGCACGCCGCGGCTCGCGGAGGCCGAGCTCCGCCGGTACACGACGCCCGAGCACTTCGTCGCCGTGCGCACGCTCCCCGGCGGCCCGGCGCCGGGCCCGCTCGGGGCGAGCCTCGCCCGCTACCGGGCGGAGCTCGACGCCGCCCGGGCCTGGCTCGACGGGTACCGCGCCCGCCTCGACGACGTGGACCGCCGGCTCGCCGAGCGCGCGCGAACGCTCGTCCAGGGGTAGGCTAGGGTAGCAGTGACGGATTCCCAGACAGGAGACGCGATGACGACGACGGCGACCCTGACCGAGCAGTGGGCGGAGCGCGGTTTCCTGCCCGCGGTGGACGTGCTGACGCCGGAGGAGGCGACCCGCTGCCGCGCCTCGTTCGACGCGCTGGAGCGTGAGGTCGGGGCGGAGAGCTCGGAGGTCCGCATCCTCGACCGGCACCTGGACGTGGAGTTCGTCTGGCGCCTGGCGACCCATCCGCGCGTGCTCGACGCCGCCGAGACGGTCCTCGGGCCGGACGTCATGCTGCTGGCCTCGAACTTCTTCTGCAAGTATCCCGCGGACGAGCGCGGGGAGCGGTTCGTGGCGTGGCACCAGGACGTGACGTACTGGGGCCTCGAGCCTCCGCGCGCCATCACGGCGTGGATCGCGATCGACGACGCCGACGCGGAGAACGGGTGCATGAGCGTGATCCCGGGCTCCCACCGCCTGGGGATCATCGAGCACGCGAAGTCCGCGCGTGCCGGCAACCTGCTCAGCATCAACCAGGAAGTGCCGGACCGGCTTGTGGACAAGGCGCGCGCGGTCTCCATGCCGCTCCGGGCCGGGCAGATGTCGCTCCACGACGGGATGCTGCTCCACGGGAGCCACCCGAACCGCTCCAGCCGGCGCCGCTGCGGGCTCGCGGTGCGCTTCACGACGCCGGACGTCCGCCAGGTGTCCCCGAACTCGCTGCGGGGCTACTACCGCCCGGTCCTCGTCCGCGGCGTCGACCGCCACGGCCACTTCCCGCCCGTCGAGGTGCCCTGGCGCCCGTGACCGTCGTGACCAGGGACGCCGCGCTCCATCGGGCGAGGGCGTGCCGCCGGCGCGCGGGAGCCTGGCTCCTGGTGACCGGGGCGGCGCTGCTCGGCGCGGCCCCGGCCGGCGCCGCGCCGCCGGTCAGCGCGGCCCGCGTCCAGGCCCGGTTCGACCTCGGCGCCGCCGCGGCGAGTCCGTTTCCCGCCGACTGGTTCACCGTGGCCGATCGGATTCAGCGGACCGGGCTCAGGGTGGCGATCCCGCTCCCCCGCTGCGCCCCGGCTCGCTCCCTCTGCGACGACCTGCGCCTGCTCGCCGAGCTGGACGGCTTCGACCTCGATCCCAGGCTCGCGCTCGGCTTCACCGGAGTGATCGACGTGGCGAGCGTCACGTCGCGCAGCGTGTTCCTGATCCGGCTGGTGGCCGGGCCGCCGGAGGTCACGGGCGTGGATCGGCTCGTCTGGGATCCCGCCACGCTCACGCTCTACGCGCGTCCCGAGAGCCTCCTCGAGCCGGAGACGCGCTACGGCCTGGTGGTGACGCGAGACCTGCGCGACTCGGCGGGCCGGGCCGTGGAGGCGTCGCCGGCCTTCGCGGCGTTCTTCCGGGCGGGCGGGGGCCCCCCCGCGGCGCAGCCGCACCGGGCGGCCTTCCGCGTGCTCCGCCGGGCGCTCGAGCGGCGCGGCATCCGGGCCGAGGGGGTCGCGCTCGCCTCCGTCTTCACCACCGGCAGCCTCTCGGCCTTCCTCGAGCAGGCGCGTGACGCGCTGGACCGGCAGCCGCCGGCACCGGCGCTCATGACGGCGCCCGAGGCGGGGGGGCGCGCGTGGTTCCCGCGGGCGAGCCTCGAGCGCCTGACGCTGCGCCGGCAAGTCGGCCCGACGGCTGGCGCGCCGACGGGCGGGGCCGCCCTCCGGGGTTCCCCCGACGGGTTCCGGGACGAGCCGCTGCCCCTCGATGTGCTGCCGCGCGACGCCGTCGGCGGCGTCGGGATCGGCTGGTACTGGTCGCCGTGGTACCTCGCGCCGGAGCGGCGGATCTTCGAGGCGCCGACCCTCGTTCCGGGCCGGGGCGCGGCGGTCGATCATCCCGTGGCCTTCGTCGTGATCGCCCCGGCGGGCCGCCCGCCGCCGGAAGGCTGGCCCCTCGTCGTCTTCGGACACGGCTACGGCGGCGAGATGCTCTCGAGCGCCCTTCTGGCCGCCGGCAGCCTGGCGCGCCAGGGGATCGCGACGGCGGCGATCTCAGTGGTGGGCCACGGCGGCGGCCCGGAGGGCCGACTGCTCGTCGAGCGTACCGACGGGCGGAGGGAGACCGTGCGGGTCCCCGGTCGCGGCGTCGACCTGGACGGCGACGCCCGCATCGAGCACGCCGAGGGGCTGGCCACCCTGCCCGGCGGGTCGCTGGCGGCGCTCGGCCTGCGAGACGGCCTGCGCCAGCAGGTGGTCGACTTGATGGCCTTCGTGCGGGCGCTGAGCCGCGGGCTCGACGTCGACGGCGACGGCACCCCGGACACCGGGCAGGGGCCGGTCTCGTACGCGGGACAGTCGCTTGGCGCGATCTACGGCACGGTCTTCCTCGCCGTCGACTCGCGCGTGCGCGTGGGCGTCCTGAACGTCCCGGGCGGGCCCGTGTCCGAGATCGCGCGCTTGTCGCCCGCGTTCCGGCCGCTGGTCCGAGACGCGCTGGCGCGCCGGACCCCGCCGCTCCTCAACCTGCCCGGCGACTTTCGAGAGGATGTCCCGCTGCGCGGCGACCGGCCCGTCGTGGCGCCGGCTCCGGGCGCGCTGGCGATCCAGGAGTACCTGGCCCGGGTCGACTGGCTCGGCCGCCGGGCCGACCCCTTGGCGTACGCGCGCCTCCTCCGCCGATCGCCCCTCCCCGGGCTTGACCCGGCTCGCGTGCTCGTCCAGTTCGCGCTGGGGGACCGCGTGGTGCCGAACCCGACGACGGCCGCCCTCGTCCGGGCCGGCGAGCTGGGCGACCGCACGGTGGTCATGCGGACCGACCGCGTCGCCCGGCTGGCCGGGGCCGAGTGGCGCGACCCGCACGGGTTCCTGCTCGCGGTGCGGACCCCGGGCCTGATCGGCCGCGTGGCGCTCCTGGCCCAGGAGCAGCTCGCGCGCTTCCTGCGCGACGAGGGCGACGACGTCTGGACCCCGACCGGCCTGTCCTCCGCCGGCCCCGACGAGCGCTTCCTCGTGAGCCCGGCCGCAGGGCGATGACCCCCGCGCCGCGGCCGGGCTCCGCGCGAGGTTGAAGGCCCGCCGGGTAGTGTGGTTACAATGTCAGCGTCCCCCGAGCCCGCGCGCGGCCTTGCCGACGCATACAGTGACCCCGAACCCGTGAGGGCCCCATGAAGGTGCTGAAGATCGTGCCGGAGCGGTGCACGGGTTGCCTCCGGTGCGAGCTGGCGTGCTCCTACGTGCAGACGGGCACCTTCCAGCCCGCCAAGTCGGTGATCCGCGTGTCCCCCTTCGAGGGGCACACGAGCTACGCGCCCTACACCTGCTTCCAGTGCGCCGAGGGCTGGTGCATGACCGCGTGCCCGGTCGGCGCGATCGTGATCTCGCCGGTCGGCGCGAAGGCGGTGGTCGACGACCAGTGCGTCGGCTGCAAGCTCTGCACGATCGCCTGTCCCTACGGGACCATGTTCTACAACCCCGACACGCTGAAGGCCTTCAAGTGCAACCTGTGCGGCGGCGACCCGGCGTGCGCCCACGCGTGCCCGACCGAGGCGATCCTCTACGAGGAGGCCGAGACCCAGGACTGGCTGGGCGACTTCGCGGCGGCGCGGGCCGCCGGCACGCTTGCCGCGGCCGGCGGGAACCGGAGGCACTGATGGCGGCGCGCCACGTCATCGTCGGAGGCGGCACCGCCGGCCACAACGCGATCACCACCATCCGCCAGGAAGAGACCGAGCGCTCGGAGATCGTGCTGGTCTCGGCCGAGCGGCCCTACTCGCGGATGGTGCTCCCGTACTACCTCGGCCGCACCATCGCCGAGTCGCACGTGTTCACGGCGACCCCCGCCAAGCTCGGCCGGCTCGGCGTGACGGCGCACATCGGGCGCCGGGCGGCGGGGCTGGACGCCGGCGCCGGCAAGCTCACGCTCGACGACGGCACCGCGCTCGAGTACGACGACATCCTGGTCGCGACCGGCTCGTCCCCCGTGCGGGCGCCGGTCCCGGGCGCCGACGGCCCCGGGGTCCACAGCTTCTGGACCCTCGAGGAGGCGCGGGGCGTGCTCGCCGAGATCGCCCCCGGCAGCCACGTGGTGATGGTGGGCGCCGGGTTCATCGCCTTCACCATCCTCAACTCGATCCTCGCGCTCGGCGCCCGGCTGACGATCGTCGAGATCGCGCCCCAGATCCTGCCGCGCATGATCGACCGCATGGGCGCCTCGCTCGTCGACGCCTGGCTCCGGAAGCACGGCGTCGAGATCCGCACCGGCGCGACGCTGACGGCCGTGGAGCAGCACGCCGGCCGGCGGCGGCTCCGCTTCAAGGACGGTCCGGACCTCGACGCCGCCGTCGTGATCATGGCGACGGGCATCCGCACGAACCTCGGGTGGCTCGACGGCTCGGGCGTGCGCGTGAGCCGGGGCGTCGTGGTGGACGACCACCTCCGGTCGAGCGTGCCGAACGTGTACGCTGCCGGCGACGTGGCCGAGGGACGGGACCTCGTGACGGGACAGCCTGACGTCCACGCGATCGAGCCGACCGCGATGGAGCACGGCCGGGTGGTCGGCGCCAACATGGCCGGCCGCGACATCCCGTACCGCGGCAGCCTCCTCATGAACATCGTGGAGGTCTGCCACCTGGACGTGGCGAGCTTCGGCCGCTGGGACGATCCCAAGGCCGAGCTCATGCTGGCGGTGGACCCCGACCGCCCGGCCTACCGGAAGCTGCTCTGGCAGGGCGACCGGCTGACGGGCGCGATGATCCTCGGGCCCTCCAGCGACATCTGGACGACGAACGACGTGGGGATGCTGAAGGGCCTCGTCCAGTCCGGCCTGTCGCTCGGGCCCTGGAAGGAGCAGCTCCGCCGGAACCCGTTCGACGTCAAGCGGGCGTACGTCGCCGCGCACGCGGTCCGCCGGCTCCTGCCGGAGACGGTGCTGGGCCGTCCGGCGGCCGCGCCCGCCGTCATCTGGAGCTAACGATGCGACTGATCCGAGGAGAGCGCGAATGACGCAGGCAGCGACGGCGGCGACGCAGGGGGCGGCGGCGCCCGGGCGCGATCTCCCCGGGGGGTACGCCGGGCAGCTCCTCAGGGTCGACCTCTCGGCCGGACGCGCGGCGGGCGAGGCCTGGTCGCCGGCCGATATGCGGACGTACCTGGGCGGCGCCGGGATCGGCGCGAAGATCCTCTGGGACGAGGTCCCGCGCGAGGTTGGCTGGGACCATCCCGCCAACCGCCTCGTGCTCGCCACCGGGCCGCTGGCGGGCCTGCCGGTCTGGGGGACGGGCGGCCTCACGGTGGTCACGCGCGGGGCGATGACGAACGGCGGCACCTCGACCCAGGCCAACGGCTTCTTCGGCGCCAACCTGAAGTACTGCGGGTACGACGCCATCGTCGTCCAGGGCCAGGCGCCGGAGTGGGTCTACCTCCTGATCCGGGGCGACCGGGTCGAGCTTCGCGACGCCCGCCACCTCCTCGGCAAGGACACCTGGGAGACGCAGGACGCGCTGAACACCGAGCTCGGGTGCTCCGGCCACATGCTGAGCGTGTACTCGATCGGGCCCGCCGGCGAGAACCTGGTCCGCTTCGCCGCGATCCAGGGCGACTACGGCCACGTCGCGTCCAAGAACGGCGTCGGCGCGGTCATGGGGAAGAAGCGCCTGAAGGCGGTGGCGATCGTGCGGGGCGGCGCCGCCCTCCGGGCGGCCGACCCGCGCGGCCTCATCGCGGCCGCCGACGACATCGCGCACGAGCTGCGCACGAACCCGGCGGCCAAGACGCTCTACGAGTACGGCACGCTCCCGGGCGTGGTGAACCTGCTCGGGCTCGGCGCGCTCCCGATCAAGAACTACACGACGAGCGTGGCCCTCCCCGGCGTCGACATGAAGCAGTGGGAGGCGCCCGCCCTCCGGCAGGGGTTCGACCACCGCGGGCACCAGTGCAACGCCTGTGGCATGCACCACTGCCACATGCAGGTGCTGCCGCGCGGCAAGCACAAGGGCGAGATCGTCGACGAGCCCGAGTACGAGGGCTGGTCGGGCGCGGGCTGGACGATCGGGTGTACCGACCCGGTGGCCGTCTCCTGGCTCAACACGCAGATCGACCGGGCCTGCGTCGACGTCAACGAGTTCGGGTGGCTCTGCGGCTGGGTGATGGAGTGCCAGGAGAAGGGCTACATCACGGAGAAGCAGCTCGGCTTCCGGCTCGCCTGGGGCGACGCCGAGGGCGCGGCGCGGCTGCTCTGGATGCTGAGCCGCCGCGAGGGATTCGGGGACGTGCTCGCCGAGGGCACCAAGCTCGCCGCCGAGCGTCTCGGCGGCGGCGCGGCGGAGTGCGCGATCTACACGGGCAAGAACGCCTCGCCGCGCGGTCACGACCACCGCGGGCGCTGGGAGGAGATGCTCGACACCTGCACCGGCTCGACGGGCACGCTCGAGACCGGGCCGGCGGTGTTCCCGGCCGAGCTGGGGCTGCCCGCCCGCATCAACCCCTTCGACCCCGAGCAGGTTGCGCGCCAGGTCGCCGGCCTCAACGGGCGGCGCAACTTCGAGGACTCGCTCGGCGCGTGCATCTTCACGACGCGGACATACCTCCAGAACCTGACGCGCGCCCTGTCGGCCGCGACGGGCTGGGAGTACTCGCGGGACGAGGCGATGCGCTTCGGCCGGCGGATCGGGGCGATCTTCCGCGCGTTCAACCTCCGCTGCGGCATCGGCGGCGAGCTCGAGCGGCCGTCCCGGCGCTACGGGTCGGTACCGGTCGACGGGCCGGCCAAGGGTCAGTCGATCGAGAAGCACTGGGACCGGATGCTCGACCTCTGGTACGAGGGCATGGGGTACGATCGGGCGAGCGGACGGCCGACGGTCGAGACGCTCCGGGCCGTCGGTCTCGAGTGGATGGTCCCGGCGGTGTGGGGCGAGGAGCGCTCCCGGCGGTGAAGACGGCGCCGGCCGGGCCGATCACGGTTCACATCGAGGTCCTGTCGTGGGTGAACCGGTTCGTCGGCGGGCCGGGCACGGGCGAGGTGACGGTGGACGAGGCCGTGCCGCGGGGGGCGAGCGTCCGCGCGGTCCTGCGGGCGATGTCCGAGCGGTACCCCGAGCTCGGGCGCGCCCTCTGGGACCCGACGCGACCTCGCGAACTGGGCGACAACATCGAGGTGCTCGTCGGCAACGCCGTGCTCGGCGTCACCCACGACCTCGACAGCGAGGTGCTCGACGGCGAGCGCATCACGCTGCTCGGGCAGTACATGGGCGGGTAGCCCGCGGAGCCCCCGATGCCGGAGCCGTCGACCCTGGCCGTCTTCGTCCTGGCGTCCGTCGTGCTGCTGATCACGCCGGGCCCGGCCGTCCTTTACATCGTCGCCCGGAGCATGGCACAGGGGCGTCTGGCGGGGCTCGTCTCGACGCTCGGCATCCACGCCGGCACCCTGGTCCACGTCGGCGCGGCGGCGCTCGGCCTGTCGGCCGTCCTCGCCTCCTCGGCGGCGGCGTTCCACACCGTCAAGTACCTGGGCGCCGCCTACCTCACCTACCTCGGGGTGCGGAAGCTCCTCGGGCGGGCCGAGGACGCCTCCCTCGGGGCGGCCGACCGCCGGAGCCTGGCGCGGCTCTTCCGGGACGGGGTCGTCGTCAACGTCCTGAACCCGAAGACGGCGCTCTTCTTCCTCGCCTTCCTGCCGCAGTTCGTGAACCCGGCCCGCGGCGCCGTGGCCGTCCAGGTGCTGCTCCTCGGCCTCGTGTTCCTCGCGCTCGGCGTCGTGAGCGACGGCCTGTGGGCGGTCCTGGCCGGCACGGCGGGCAACTGGGTCCGGCGGGACGGCCGGATCCTCCGGGCCGAGCGGTACGTCAGCGGGGGCGTGTTCGTCGGCCTCGGCGTGACCACGGCGCTCGCCGGCAACGGCCGGAAGTAGCGGATCCATCTGCCGGCCGGGGGGGGCCCGACGGCGATCGCGGTGCCTGGTGGGCGCGCGGGCTGGTTCCGCCGAACGTGCTACCATGTGCTACATGCGATACCGAAGGGGCGAGGTCGGTGTCCGCGAGCTGAGGCAGAATCTCAGCGTCTACCTCCGACGCGTCAAGGCCGGTCACACGCTGGACGTTCGAGAACGCGGCGCCCGGGTTGCCGTGCTCGCGCCGGCGAAGGGGCGATCGACGGTGCTCGAGCGACTCATCGAGGCTGGACGGGCGACGGCCGCCAGGGGCGACCTGCTGGACCTCGGGCGCCCGCTCGGCCGGCCGCCGTCCCGGCGTGCGAGCCGGGCGCTCGCCAGGCTCCGTGACGAGCGCTGATGCCGCTCGTCTACCTCGATTCCTCGGCCTTGGTGAAGCTCGTCGTCACGGAGCCGGAGTCCAGGGCCTTGATCGAGCGGCTTCGGGGATGGCCCGAGCGCGTGTGTAGCGCCCTCGCGTTGACGGAGCTGCCTCGGGCCCTCGCGCGGGCCGGCCTGGGCGCCGCCGCGCATCGGCGTGCGCGGGAGGTGCTCGGGCGGATTGCCCTGGTGGACGTGGACCGGCGGATCCTGGCGACCGCGGCGACGCTCGAGCCGCCCGCCCTGCGGACCCTGGACGCCATCCACCTGGCCACGGCCATGGCAGTGCGCGAGGATCTCGAGATCGTCGTGACTTACGATGGACGGTTGCGGGCGGCGGCCGAGCGGATCCGGATCGACGTCGCGGCGCCCGCATGAGGAGATCAGGAGCATGGAGCTGATCCGGGGCATCGTGGCGGCGCCGGTCCTGCCGATGACCGGGGACTTCGAGGTGGACTGGAAGGGTCTCGGCGACTACCTCCGCTGGCTCGTGCCGCAGGGGCCGACTGCGATCGCGATGAACATGGACGCCGCGGAGGCGCCCTCCCTCGCCGTGGAGGAGCGTCTCCGCGTGATCGAGACGTCGAGAGAGGCGGTGGACGGGCGCTGCCCGGTCTGGAGCGGGCTCATCGCGGGCTCGACGAAGGAGGCCGTCCAGCAGGCGCAGGCCCTCGCGCGGGCCGGCGCGCAGGGGCTCGCGGTCTTTCCGCCGGTGCCCACCTTCATGGGGGAGCCTCTCCCGTGGCGGCTGCCGTTCGAGTACCACAAGGCGATCGGCGAGGCGACCGGGCTGCCGCTCTGCCTCTTCCAGTTCGCCAGGGGGCTCGGGCCCTCCTACTCGAACGAGGCTCTCTGCCGGCTGGCCGAGATCCCCGAGGTCGTGGCGATGAAGGAGGCGACCTTCGACGCCGCGCGCCTCGTGGACACGCTCCAGGCCCTCAGGGACGCGCCGAGGCCGCTCGCGGTCCTGACGGGCAGCGACACGTTCCTCTGCGAGGCCTACGTCCTCGGCGCCCACGGGGCCCTCATCGGGTTCGGCGCGATCGCGCTCGACCTCCAGGTCAAGATGTTCGAGGCCGTCCAGCAGCGGGACTACCAGCAGGCCTTCGCCGTCTGGGACCGGATCGGCCCGATGGCGCGGATGATGTGGGGACCGCCGCTCCGCGACTACCGCCCGCGCCTCAAGGAGGCGCTGGTCATGCTGGGCGTGCTCCGCTCGGCGGCGGTCCGGCCGCCGCTCCTGCCGATCTCGGACGAGGAGCGCCGCACGATCCGCCGGCTCCTGGTCCACGCCGGCCTGCTGCCGGCGTAGCGGCCGCCACGCTGGTGGGGGCGCGGAGCGGCGAGGCGCAGCCGGCGGCGGAGGCGCCCGGGGCGGGGCGGCGCCGGCCTCCCGGGAGATGGATGGCCCACGCGCAGACGGCGGCCGCCTTTCTCCTCATCCTGCTCGTCTGGCAGCTCGTCGGGCTCAAGGTCCCTCGCTACATTTTGCCCACGCCGCTCGCCACGCTGACGGAGCTGTACGTCCGCGCGCCGCTCCTCGCCCAGCACGCCCTGACGACGCTCGGCGAGATCGCGCTCGGCTTCCTCCTCGGCGTGCTCGTGAGCGTCCCGTGCGGGATGGCGGTGGCGTTCTCGCGGTCTGTCGAGCGGGTGGTGATGCCGGTCCTCGTGTTCACCCAGCTCGTCCCGAAGATCGCGCTCGCCCCGCTGTTCATCATCTGGTTCGGCTTCGGCCTGTTCCCCAAGGTGTTCATGACGTTCCTCCTGTCCTTCTTCCCGATCGTGATCGACTCCATCGCGGGGTTCCGCTCTTTGGATCGCGAGATCGAGCACCTGATCCGGTCGATGGGACTCGGCGTCTGGCCGGCCTTCGTCAAGGTGCGGCTCCCGCACGCGCTGCCCCAGATCTTCACCGGGCTCAAGGTCGCGATCACGCTCGCCACGGTCGGCGCCATCATCGGGGAGTTCGTCGGCTCGGACCGCGGCCTGGGCTACCTCCTCCTGGTGGCGGGGGGCGACCTCCGCACCGAGCTCCTCTTCGCGACCCTCGGGGTCCTGACCGCGATCGGCCTGATGCTCTACTGGGTGATGACGCTGCTGGAGCGGCTGGCGATCCCCTGGCACGTGTCGCGCCGGGGGCCGCTCGGCGCCGAGGGTGGGCTCTAGGGTATGATCCAGAGGCATCGCGGGCCGCGGTGCCCGCGGAGGAGGCTGCGGTGATCCTGAAAGCCACGGACCGATCGACGTATCTCGACCTGGGGAAGATGGACTGGGAGCCGAGCGGCTTCCCGGGCGTGTGGAACAAGGTCCTCTACGAGGACGCGTCCGGCCGGCGGACGATCCTGACCCGCTTCGAGCCCGGGGCCAAGCTCCCGCGCCACCGACACGTGGGCCTCGAGCAGACGTTCATCCTCGAGGGCTCGCTGGTCGACGACGACGGGGAGTGCACGGCGGGCAACTTCGTGTGGCGGCGGGCCGGCTCGGTCCATCGCGCCTGGTCGCCGAGCGGCTGCCTCGGCATCGGCATCTTCGAGAGCCCGAACGAGTTTCTTGAACAGCCGGACCGGGCCTAGCTGGGCCCGCCGGGCGGGGGAGGGGGACATGCGGCGGAGCGGGCGTCTTCTGCTGGCGGGCGCGGGGCTCCTGGTGGCGGCGGTCGCGGCGTGGTCGGCGGCGACGCCGGGCGCCGTCGCCCAGGACAAGGTCACCTTTCGCATGAACTGGTACTGGGGCGGCATCCATGCCCCGTTCGCGCTCGCCAAGGAGCGCGGCTACTTCGAGAAGGCCGGCGTGAACGTCGAGATCCTCGAGGGGCGGGGCTCGGCGGTCACGGTCCAGCTCGTCGGGACCAAGTCGGACACCTTCGGCTGGGCGGACGGCGTCAGCCTGACCCAGAACGCGGTGAAGGGCGTGCCGGTGAAGGCGGTGGCCACGATCCTCAACGTCCTCCCGTACGCGGTCGTCTCGCTCGAGGAAACCAACATCCGGACGGCCAAGGACCTCGAGGGCAAGACGCTGGCGATCACTCCCGGCGACGGCCTCACCCAGACGTGGCCCGCGGTCGTCGCGGCCAACAAGCTGAACGCCGACTCGATCAAGCTGATCCACATGGACCCGAAGGCGAAGATCCCCGCGGTCACCGAGAAGCAGGCGCACGCGCTCCTCGGCGGCGCGGACGACCAGCCCATCGCCATGGAGGTCAAGGGCTTCAAGACGCGGGTCCTCAAGTTCAGCGACCTCGGCGTGCCCTCGGTCGGCTTCACGGTCTTCGCCCACCAGGACACGATCAAGGAGCGACCGGACCTGGTCCGCAAGGTCGTGGCGGCCAGCGTGAAGGGGTTCGAGGACGCGCTGAAGGATCCGGAGGCCGCGGTGGCGGCCCTGATGAAGCTCGCGCCGCTGGCCGACCGCGAGGTCGTGCGCCGGCAGCTGGCCATCGACCTCGGCCTCCTCTTCAGTGCCGCGAACCCGCAGAAGCGCGTCGGCTTCGGGCCGCCCGAGGACTGGGCCGCGACGCTCGACGTGCTCAAGAAGTACCGCGGCGTCGAGACCAACCTGCCGCCGACCGCCTTCTACACGAACGAGTTCCTGCCCTAAGGGGGACCGTCAGGGCCGCCGCCGGGCGCGGGAGCCACGCCGCGTTGCTCCCGCGCCCGCTGATCGAGCTCGACGGGGTCTCCAAGACCTACGCGGCGTCGGACGGCCTCGTCCACGCGCTCGAGGGCGTTTCGCTCGACGTGCCCGAGGGCCAGTTCCTGTCCATCCTGGGCCCCTCGGGCTGCGGCAAGAGCACGCTGATGCTGATGCTCGCCGGGCTGCTCGCCCCCTCGGCGGGGGAGATCCGGGTCGGCGGGCGGCCGGTGACCCGGCCCCAGACCGACGTCGGCATCGTCTTCCAGAACCCGGTCCTGCTGGACTGGCGGACCGTGCTCCGGAACGTGCTGCTCCAGGTCGAGGCGCGCGCGCTCGATCTCCACGAGCACACGCGGAAGGCCCGGCAGCTCCTGCTGGCGGTGGGCCTCGAGGGCTTCGAGGACAAGTACCCGTTCGAGCTGTCCGGTGGCATGCGCCAGCGCACCGCCATCTGCCGGGCGCTCATCCACGACCCCCCGCTCCTCCTGATGGACGAGCCGTTCGGTGCGCTCGACGCGCTGACGCGCGAGCAGATGCGCCTCGACATCGAGCGGCTCTGGCTCGAGCGGCGCAAGACCGTCGTCTTCATCACGCACTCGATCCCGGAGGCGGTCCTCCTCTCCGACCGGGTCGTGGTCATGTCGCCCCGGCCCGGCCGCGTCGACGGCATCCTCGACATCGACCTGCCGCGGCCCCGCCGCCTGGAGGTCCAGGAGTCGCCCCGCTTCGGCGGCTACCTGAAGGCGATCACCGACCTCTTCCGCGCGCGGGGCGTCCTGCGGTACTGAAGGGGAGAGACACATCATGACCCGGCTGAAGTTCGGGATCTGCCCCACGGAAGGCGGTCACTTCTTCGGCGAGGCGTTGGCCGAGGTGGAGCGGGCCGAGGCGCTCGGCTTCGACTCGGTCTGGCTGGCCGAGCACCACGGCGTCCGCGACCACTACTGGCCCGCGCCGGTCCAGATTCTCACGGCCCTCGCCGCGCGGACGTCACGCCTCGTGCTGGGCGCCAACGTCTGCGTGTTCCCCTTCTACCATCCGGTGCGGCTCGCCGAGGAGACGGCGCTCCTCGACGTCGTCTCGCGGGGTCGCGCGGTGCTCGGCGTCGCGATCGGCTACAAGCCCGACGAGTTCCTCCTCTACGACGCCGCCCTCGAGAAGCGGGGGGCGCGCCTCGAGGAGGGACTCGCCCTGATGAAGGCGCTCTGGACCGGAGACGGGGTGACTCACCGGGGAACGCACTTCACGGTGGTGGACGGGCGGATCGAGCCGAAGCCCGTCCAGCGCCCGCACCCGCGCGTGTGGATCGGCGGCTGGGGCGACGTCACGCTCCGGCGGGCGGCGCTCCTCGCCGACGCCTGGCTCCCGGGCCCCACCGCCGACCTCGAGCGCCTGCTGCGCAGCCGCGACCGGATCCTCGAGCACCGGCGGGCCGCCGGGCTCCCGGCGCCGGTCGAGTGGCCCGTGACGCGGGAGCTCTGCATCGCGGAGACCGAGCGGGAGGCGCGCGAGCTCGCCGACCGGCACCTCATGCTCGCCTACGGCAAGGAGTACGGTGGCGCGTGGAAGCACCCGTTCATCGACGCGGCAACCGCCGCCGACCTGGATCGCCTGGCGGCCAACCGCTTCCTCATCGGCACGCCCGACCGGATCGTGCGCGACCTCGAGCCGTTTGTCCAGCAGTACGGCATGACCCACGTCATCTTCCGGCTCTTCACGCCGGGCATGCCGCACCGCCAGGTCCTGCGCGAGATCGAGCTCCTGGCGAAGGAGGTCCTGCCCGCCTTCCGCTAGCGCGACGCCGTCGCGGCGTGAGGCTCTTCTGGGCGGGGGCGCGCCCGGGTCGGCCGGGTGGGTCCTGTCCGTCTCACCCGCCCACAGGCAGGGAATCCGCCGGAAGCCTCGCGAGCACGAACCCGCCGGCGGGCCACGTGAGCGGCGGCGGGCCTCGACGGTCGCCCCGACGGCGCTCGATGGCCATCCGTTGCTTGCTCCGGCGGCGGTCGGCGACTCGGCGGTCCCAGGTGATCCGGACGGGCTCGCTGGCGAGTCGCGCGTGGAAGAACTCGAACCGGTCGATCCTTCCGCGGCGGACAATGACCAGGAGTCGGGTTCCGTCCGACATCGGATCCGTTCCTCCCCCTTCGCCGGTCTCACCCGCGTCCGCGCGACGCGCCGCATCACGCTCTGGTGGACCTCGGCCGTCTTCAGGAGGAGCAACCCTTGTGCCAGCGAGCCGCTACCCGCCGAGTCCCGGGGTCGACTCGAGCGGTGCAGGCCCGAAGCATGGGTTCCGGGCCGGCGAGCGAGCCCTTCCGAATCAGTTCATCGCCTCGCCGGCGGCCTTCCTCGAGCTGCAACGCGCCGCGCCAATGTGGGGACCGCCTCCCCGCGGGGCGAAACTCCGCACCCATCCACGGGGAGAAAGTCCGCACCCGGTCGTCGCGGTCCGGATCGGCGGTTGGAGTCCGCGAGGGGATCCGCGAATGGCCGGGACGATTCACGTGCCACGACGTGGAATACCTGGCGCCGGAGCCCGCGGACGGTCAGTCGACGCGGCTCCCGCCCGGCTTCCCGTGCGCCGAGAGCAGCCGGTCCAGCTGGTTCGCGAACGTGCGCGTGTCGCCCCGGCTCCAGGCCGCCGGCCCGCCCGTCTCGACTCCGCTCGCCCGCAGGTGATCCATGAGATTCCGGACGGCCAGGCGCTCGGGGATGTTGTCCTTCGTGTAGAGGGTGCCGCGCGGGTCGAGCGCGTGGCCGCCCCGGCCGATCACCTGGGCCGCGAACGGGATGTCGGCCGTCACGACCAGGTCGCCCGCTTGCACCTGGTCCACGATCTCGCGGTCGGCCATGTCGAAGCCGCGCCGCACGCGCATGGTCCGGATGAAGGACGATGGCGGCGTCCGCAGCGGCGTGTTGGCCACGAGGATCACGGCCACCCGGGCGCGCTCGGCGGCGCGGTAGAGGATCTCCTTGATGGGCCTAGGGCAGGCATCGGCGTCGACCCAGATCTGCACGCTAGGGTTCGATGCTGACGGCACCGCCCGCCGGCCTGATTTGATCTGCGGCCTCGCGGCCTCGCCGCCGCTCGCCGGCCCGGAAGCGGGCAAGTGCGTCCGGAGGCTATCGCCGCGCGAGCGCGTCGCGCGCGAGGAGCGTCCCGACCAGGTCGTCGAAGGCCCCGACCGTCTCGTCGATGTCCTGCTCCTCGTGGGCGGCCGATGTCATGCCGCCGTTGTAGGAGAGGAGCTCGATGCCCCGCACGCGGAACCCGTTCTGGAGGGCGCGCACGAGGCCGGGGTCCATGCTCTTCAGCGTGACGGCGTCGAGCCAGCGGTAGTCCTCGGGCCGCGAGACCGGGAGCGGGCGGCCCGGGGCCTCGAGGAAGATGTGAAAGACGGAGCTCTCGCCGTAGGCGAGCCCCCGGACCCCGCGGCGATCCAGCACGTCGTTCAGCCCCGCGCGGAGGCGCTCGGCGAGGGCGTCCGCGCGGCGCGTCGGCTCCCCGGTCGCCACGATGTTGAGGCAGGCCAGCCCCGCCGCCGCCGTCAGCGGCGCCGCGTTGTAGGTGCCCTGGTGCGCGATCCGGCGAAACCGGTCGTGGAAGGCGTCCCCGGTGATGTCGAAGACCCGCATGACCTCGGCCCGGCCGCAGACCGCGGCGCCCGGCACGCCCCCGCCGACGATCTTGGCGTGGGTCGAGAGGTCGGGGGTCACGCCGGAGCGCTCCTGGGCGCCCCCGGGCGCCCAGCGAAACCCGGTGATCACCTCGTCGAAGATCAGGAGCGTCCCGTGACGCCGCGTCACCTCGCGGAGGCCCGCCAGGAATCCCGGGCGGAGCGGGAGCCGCGCCCACGAGCCGCCGCTCGGCTCGAGGATCACCGCCGCGACGTCGCCGCGCTGCCGGAGGATCCGGTCGACCTCGTCGAGGTCGTTGGCGGGAGCCATCACGGTGCCGAGGCGGAAGCCCGGCGCGAGGCCGATCGACGGCGGGACGTCGAAGGGCGGCGCGAAGCCGGTCACGAGCTCGTCGCCCCACCCGTGGAAGTGGCCCTCGAAGCGGAGGATCGTCGGCCGGCCGGTGTGGGCGCGCGCCACCCGGCACGCCAGCATGTCGGACTCGGTGCCCGAGTTCGTGAAGCGCACTCGCTCGGCGCACGGCACGAGCGACTGGATCCGCTCGGCCCACTCGACCTGGAGCGGGTGGTCGTTGCCGAAGTGAGTGCCGAGCGGCGCCGCCTTGATGACGGCCTCGACGATCGCCGGGTGCGCGTGGCCGAGGAGGAGCGCGCCGTTCCCGACGTGGTAGTCGATGTACCGGTGGCCGTCCACGTCCCACTTGTGCGCACCCTGGGCCCGGGCGATGTAGGTGGGGAACGGCAGCGCGTGGCGCACGTCGTGGCCGAGGGCGCCCCCGACCGCCTGCTGCGCCCGCGCGTACCAGGCGCCCGATCCCGCCCGCGTCGCCTGGATCTCTTCCTCGAAGCTCCGCGTCATGGCCTCTGGCTCTCCTCGCTCGGGCCGCCGGCCCGCGGCCAACCTGGCCCTGATCAGAATGGTCGATTCGGTCTCGCGCTCGCGATCGGGCTCGACGTGAGGCTCAGCCGAGGAGGTCCGCCGGCGAGAGGCTCACGTCGGGAAGTGCCGCCGGCACGAGCCGGTCGCCAGGGCCGAGGGTCGCCCCGCGGCGATACCCGTCCCGGGTCGGCTCCCGGTGGACCTCGACGTGGTTGCGCGTGAGGTCGACGAGCCAGACCTCGCGGATCCCCGCCCGCGCGTAGAGCGCGAGCTTGACCCCGCGGTCGTAGGGCAGCGAGCTGTCCGCCACCTCGATCACGAGGAGCACGCTCTCGGGGCCGGGCACCGCGGTCTCGTAGAAGTCCGGCCTGGGCCTCAGGAGGACCGCGTCCAGCTGGGGCTCCGAGTGGGGCCCCAGCCGGATCGAGGCCTGGATCTGCACGATCGCGCGGTCCCCGCAGGCCTTCACGAGCGCCTGGGTGAGCCGATTCACCACCGCGATGTGGCGCGGACCGACCGGCGTCATGTCGACGATCTCTCCCTCGATCAGCTCCACGCGGTCGTCGTCGCGCAGCACGCCCGCCTCGGCCATCTGATGGTACTCGTCCGCCGTGAAGCGGTGCCGGATCAGCTCGGTCGACATGGGGGCAGCCTCCGGGCCATTGTAGCCCGGCTAGCCGGCGAGGCAGGCGTCGAGCGGGGTCGTCGCCTCGCCCACCGACTCCGCCACGCCGGGATGCACGATCCGGCCCTGGCAGACGTTCAGGCCCATCGCCAGCGCCGGGTTCGCCCGGAGCGCCGGGATCACGCCCTTGCCGGCCAGCTCCAGGACGTAGGGCAGCGTGGCGTTGGTGAGGGCGAACGTGGACGTGCGCGGCACGAGGGCAGGCATGTTGGCGACGCCGTAGTGCACGACGCCGTGGACCCGGTAGATCGGCTCGGCAAGGGTGGTCGGGTGCATGGTCTCGACGCAGCCGCCCTGGTCCACCGCGACGTCGACGATCACCGAGCCCTCCTTCATCGTCTTCACCGTCGCCTCCGGGACCAGCACCGGGGCGCGGGCGCCGGCGACCAGCACGGCGCCGACCAGGAGGTCGACCCGCGGGGCGAGGCGGGCGACGTTGAAGGCGTTCGAGACCAGGGTGACGACCTGGCCCCGGAAGAGGTCGTCGACGTGGCGCAGGCGGTCGACGTTCACGTCGAGGACGGACACGTCGGCCCCCAGGCCCACGGCGATCTTGGCGGCGTTGAGGCCGACGGTGCCGGCGCCGATGATCATCACGTTGCCCGGCGGCACGCCGGGGACGCCGGCGAGGAGGATGCCGCGGCCCCCGTGCGCCTTGCCGAGGTAATAGGCGCCCTCCTGGACCGACAGCCGGCCCGCCACCTCGCTCATCGGGGTGAGGAGGGGGAGGCTCCCGTCGGCGCGCTGCACCGTCTCGTACGCGAGGGCGACGGTGCGCGACTTCTGGAGCGCGCGCGTGAGCTCGGGCACGGCGGCGAGATGGAGGTAGGTGAAGAGGACCTGGGTGTCCCGGAGCCGCGGGTACTCCGACGCGATGGGCTCCTTCACCTTGAGGACCAGGTCCGCCTCGCCCCACACCTCGCCGGCGGACCGGAGGACCGCGCCCAGCTGCGTGTAGTCGTCGTCGCGGAAGCCGCTGCCCGCTCCGGCCCCGGGCTCGATGAGCACCCGGTGGCCGTGACCGGCGAGGGCGTGGACGCCGGCGGGCGTGAGCGCGACGCGCTGCTCGCCGGGCTTGATCTCCTTTGGCACGCCGATGATCACGGGATTCGTCTCCTCATGCGGGCTGGCGGCGCCGCTCGACGGGCGGCTCCCGGTGCGCTTCCGCCGGGCTCCGGCGGACACCCGGACCGCGTTCATGGTACCGCCCTTTGGGCGACCGCGGGGGACGGCGCGACGGGGGCGGCCGGCGCCGGCGTCCCCCGCGCCCGCCGGACGCGCCGGGGGCGGGCGGCCCATCGGGCGCCCGCCCCCCTGCTCGGTCCTGCGCGCCCGTCGCTACGCGCCGAACTTCTGCGGGAACTGCTTGACGATCGCGTCCGCCAGCGGGTCGGCGATCATCCGCATGTGAATGGTCGCCGAGCGGAGCATGGTGTACACCTTCGGCTGGTCGCCGGCGGCCTGAGCGTCGATCACGGGCTTGAGCGTCAGGATGTGGTCTCGGACAAGCCCGGCCACGACGTCCTTTGGCAGGTTCGGGTTGGCCGAGGCGAGGAAGGCGCCGAAGTCCTGCGAGTACCCGACCAGATCCTGGACCGCCTGCTGCTGCTTGGCCGGGTCCTTGGTCGCGACGCCGACGGTGTAGTCGACCACGAAGCCGATGTGGCGCCGCCAGAGCGGCAGGAAGGCGTCCCCGGCGCCCTGGCCGTACACGGAGCCGATCGTCTTCGAGAGGTCGACACCGTTCTGGTCGAGGGCGGCGGCTGCCGCCTTGAACTCCGGGTCACGCGCGCCGAGCGCCGCGCCCGTGGCGCGTGCCGCGAGATACGTGTGCTCCTGGAACGCGAGCGTCAGGGTGCTGCGGAGGCCGGCCGCGGCCGACATCGTGGAGCCGGGGAACTTGTCCGGGAACTGCTTGACGATGGCACCGGCCAGCGGGTCGGCGATCATCCCCATGTGGGCGTACGCGGTCCGGGTCGCCATGAAGGCCTTCGACTGGTCGCCGGCGGCCTGGGCGTCGATCACGTCCTTGAGCGTGAGCACGTGGGTCTTCACGAGGTCGGCCACCGCGTCCTTCGGCAGGTTCGGGTTGGCCGAGGCGAGGAAGGCCCCGAAGTCCTTCGTGTACTGGACCAGGTCGGTGACGGCCTTGTCCTGCTTCGGCCTGTCCTTCGTCGCGACGCCGACCGTGTAGTCCACGGCGAAGCCGATGTGGCGCCGCCAGAGGGGCAGGAAGGCCTCCCCGGCGCCCTGGCCGTACACGGAGCCGATCGCCTTGCTGATGTCGATGCTGTTGCCGTCGAGGGCGGCGGCCGCGGCCTTGAACTGGGCGTCGCGGCCGGCCAGCGCGGCGCCGGTTGCGCTCGAGGCGAGCAGGATGTGCTCGCCCAGGAGGTAGTTGAGGCTCGCGCGGAGCTCGGCCGCCTTGGTCGCCGACGCCGCCCCGTCGGCCGCACCGTTCCGAGCCATCGCCATGTGGCCGTGGCCCGAGCCCGACATGGCCCCGCCGCTGCAGCCCACTGCCACGAACGCGGCGACCGCCGCCGCCCCGAACTGCCTGGCCCATCCTGTCTTCATGTTCCTATCCTCCTTGTCTTCCGGGTGACCCGTTCTGGGTGTCCGTCTACCCCCCTACGAGCGCCCCGCCGTGGCCGGATTGGGTGCCTCTCGCGGGTTGCCGATGTCTCTGAGAGCGCTCCCCGCGGGCACGATCTGGGGGAGCAGGCGTATCATTGCGGGCGCGGAGCCGTTGGTCCATCCCGCGATCGCGCGCGTCGTCGCGCGGGCGCAGCGAGATCCCGCCGTCCTCGCGGTCATCCTGTTCGGGAGCCGTGCCCCGCGGCGAGGGCTCCACGGCGTCCGACTACGACGTGAGCCTCCTCCCTGGCGCGAGAGGCTTTGCCTCACCGTCCCTACGGCGGAGGGGGCCTGTCGGATCTGCCCCGGCGCGAGCGGGTCTGGAGGGCCGCGCGAGGGCAGATGGGGACGGACTCGCCGGGGCCGGGCGTCCCTGCACGGGACGGGAGTGGTTGAGGCACGGGAGGCGAGTGCGGCGCGAGGCACCTCACCCTGCCGAGTGAGGCGGGATCCGAGCTAGGCGAGCACCTCGTTGCGCGAGGCGATCACGAGGAACGTGCAGCCCTGGCGCGTGGTGCTCGGCTCATGCACCGTGCCGGCGGGCACCCGGTAGTAGTCGCCGGGACCCAGCTCCTCGCCGGCCACGCGGCCGTCGCCCTCGAGGAAGTAGACTTGCTCGGCGACGTGGTGGTGGTGTGCCGGAATGACGGCGCCGGGCGCCATCCTCACGAGCGACGTGCGCGTGCTGCGCTCTGCGTCCTCCTGGAGGACGCGGTAGCGGACGCCCTCGGCGGGCCCCGGCTGCCAGGCCCCGTCGCCCGCGTGGACGACCAGGATGCCCTCCGTGGAGCCCGGCGCGTCCTCCCCGAGGCGGTCGTCCTCGGAGGCGTGGATCACCAACGTGCAGCCCGCCGGGCTGACCGAGGCGACGTGGCGGTCCCCGGCGCCCCCGCGCAGTAGTCGCCGGTCCGCAGCCGGATGTCGCCCACGTGGAGCTCGCCGGAGAGCAGGAAGAGCTCCTCCGTGTCGGCGTGGGCATGCGCCGGATAGCCGGCGCCCGGCGCCATGCGCACGAGCGCGGTCATGCGGCGTGTCGCGGGGTCGTGGTGAAGCGGTCGCGCCGTCACGCCCGGAACCGCGCCGGCCTCCCAGCCCGCGTCGCTCGCTCGGACAACGACGGCGCCGGGCACCGGCGCGCGCGCGCCCACCCGGGCCAGGAGGCGCTCCCGTGCAGCGGGCCTCGGCGTGACGGGGGCGACGGCGTGGCCGAGGTCGACGACGACCTGGCCGAATGCCCGCAACTCGCCCTCGCAGGTGGCGCATCCCTCGGCGAGGTGCACCTCGAACTGGCGCGACTCGTCCGTCCCCAACGCTCCGAGAGCGTAGACGTCCATCACGACCTCCTCCGCGGCCCCAGGGTCCCGTACGATCCGGAGGGCGAGCCCATGAGCCATGGCGCTGGTCGCGTCGTAGAACGCCGCCAGGGCGGCGGCGTCCCCCTGGGCCATGCATCCGATCAGCTCGGCCAGCTCGGCGTCTCCCCGTTGCGCGGGGGTTGGACGTTCGGCCGAGGTTCCCACCGGATCCTTCCTCTCGCAGTGGCTGCTTCGGCGGGCCGCGCTCGCGCCAGAGGCGCCGGGCGCGACCGCCGACGCATATCTGGGTACCACGCCGGTCGAACAGCGGTCAAGCCGGCTCGATGCGCGGGCGAACGGTGTCATCATTCACGGCTCCCGCTGAATCTACGAGCGGAGGGGGTCGATCGGATTTCGGCGCCGAGTCCAGGGACTCCCGGCCGGCGGTGGGGGCCGCGACACGCTTGCTGGACGCCGAGTTCCTCTGCTACACCAGTGGCCATGGGAGCCGGAGCGCCGGACCCCTCGGTCCGGCTCGTCGAGGAGATCGCGCGGGGCGACCGCGACGCATTCGCGCGCTTCTACGACCTCCACGCCCCGCTCGTGCACACGTTCGCGCTGAGGATCCTCCGCGAGCGCGGCGAGGCGGAGGAGGTCGTGCAGGACGTCTTCGTGCAGGCCTGGCGGCAGGCCGGGAGCTACAGCGCCGAGCGGGGAACGCCCGAGGCGTGGCTCATCACCATGACGCGGAGCCGAGGCATCGACAAACTTCGTTCTAGGCGTAGACGCGATGAGATGGTGCGACCCGCGGAGAACCCGGATCGACTGCCCGAGCCGGTTGCGCTCGAAAGCGCGTCGGCCCCAGGGGAGGCGCGCGCGACCCTCGGCGAGGCGCTCGCGGACCTCCCGGTGACGCAGCGGAGCGTCCTCGCGCTCGCGTACTTCGACGGCCTCACGCAGAGCGAGATCGCGGCACGGCTCGGCGAGCCGCTCGGGACCGTGAAGACGCGCATCCGCAGCGGACTCGAGCGGCTCCGCGGTATTCTCGCGGCGCGAAGCGGGGCGGAGCGGGCATGAACCACGACCAGTGGCTCGAGCAGGCCGACGTCTACGCGCTCGGCGCCCTCGATGGCGGGGACCTGGCCGCGTTCGAGGCCCATCTCGCCACGGGCTGTGCGATCTGCGCGGCGCGGCTCCGCGAGACCCGCGAGGCGCTGACGCTCCTGCCCCGGTCGCTGCCGGCGGTGCCGCCGCCGCCCGCGCTTCGGGCCCGGGTGCTCGCGGGGATCCCCCAGGCGGCCCCGGCCGCGGGCGCCCCCGCCGCGCCGCGACCCGAGCGACGCCGCGGGCGCGTCCTCTGGTGGGCGGGCTGGGCCGGGCTCGCGGCCGCGGCCGTCCTCCTCGTCGTCGTCAACGGCGAGCTCTCGAGGACGCGCCAGGAGCTCCGGGCCCTGGAGGGGCGGGTGGCGACGCTCCAGACGGAGCTCGCCCAGCGCGAGGAGGCAGTGCGGTTCCTGTCCGACCCGAACGTGCGCTACGTGAGCCTGGCGGGCCTCAAGCCCTCGCCGGAGGCGAGCGCGTGGCTCCTGTGGAACCCGGCCGCGCGGCAGGGCCTGCTCCTGGCGCGCGGCCTGCCCGTCGCGCCGGCGGGGCAGGCCTACGAGCTCTGGGCGCTCGCGGGCGCCCAGCCCGTGCCCGCCGGCATGTTCAGCGTGGACGACCGGGGCCGCGCCCTGCTCCGCCTCCCGCCCTTGCCCGCCGGCCGCGCCTTCGACGCCTTCGCCGTCACGCTGGAGCCCGCCGGCGGCGTGCCGGCGCCGACGGGCCCGATGCACCTCCACGGGAAGGTGTAGCAGGTCAGCCGCCCTGGTCCGGCTCCGCCCGGAGCGCGAAGAGCCCGCTGATCGACTTGAACGGGATCAGCACGCCGTGCGCGGAGAGCCGCACGGGCGCGCCCGCACCCTCGAAGAGCGCCACGAGATCCGCCTGCTCCGTGAGCGGCCAGTCGCGGTGGCCGGGGCCCAGCCGGTGCGACACGCGGACGCCTGGGAGCGCCGCCACCAGGTCCTGCCGGAGCGCTCGCGCCGCCGCCTCGATCCCGGCCCAGCCCGCGAGATCGAGAAGGTAGGCGTCGAGGAGCTCCTGGCGCTCGCCCAGGGCCAGGACTTCCGCCTCGAGGGCCGGCCCGAGCGTCAGGACGAACGCGACGGCGCGTTGGGCGCCGGCCAGATGGCGCGCGACGGCATCGCCGGTGAAGCGCGCGCCCTCGGCCAGCGACACCCGGCCCGCGGCCGCCGCGGCCACGGCGACCAGCCGGACGGCGGCGCACGGAGCGGCAAGCTGCCCCGCGCGGCCCGCCATGGTCCGGGTCGCCTCCCAGACCGCCGGCGGCGCGTCGTCGCGGCGCCGGTAGCGGGCAAGCCGGAGGACGGTCCAGGGATCGACGGCGAGCCGCGCGGGCGCCCACGGGACGACGTGGCCGGGCTCGAGGCGCACCTACTCCTGGCCGTACCTGGGGGAGTAGGGCCCGTGGAGGAGCCCCCGGCCCTTGACCGCGAACTGCGCGTTGGCCTGGCCGGCGACGTCGTGGGCATGGTCCGTCGAGTGGCCGATCGCCTGCGTGATCGCCGCGCCGATGAGGTCGGCCAGGACGTTCCCCGATCCCGCGGAGCCCTCCTGGGCCGCGAGCGTCGCCTCCCAGAGGAGCGTGCCCGTCCGCGTGTCCACGAGCCGGGCGACCGCCACGACGGCGGTGGTGCTGCTGAGGAGCTGGTAGCGGGTGCCGTACTGCTGGAGGGTGACGTAGAGGACCGCGTCCGCGCCGATGATCTCGCGAATCTTCGGGAGCGGGGCCTGGACCATCTCCCCCGGCGTGGGGAGCCCGTTGTCCTTGAGGAACTGGTCGATCAGGACGACGGGGTAGACGTAGTAGCCCATCTCGGCCAGCGGCCTCGTCACCGTGGACAGGTACCCGTAGGTGCCCCGGATGTCCGTGCCCTCGTTCAGCGGCGGCAGGACGAGGATCGAGCGCGGCGGATGCGCGCGGTAGTTGGTGTAGTCGTAGGGCGTGGCCGCGCAGCCCGACAGGACGAGCCCGGCGAGGGCTCCGGACAGCCCGAGCGCGACCCAGGCCGCGCTCATTTCCTGGCCAGGCGGGCCAGCAGCCGGTCCACGAACACCGCGGACTCCGGGAACCGGGCCTTCTCGGTCTCGAGCTCCCGGCGCGCCTCGTCGAGCCGTCCGATCTGATAGTAGAGATATCCCAGGTGCGCGTGGAATCCCGGCGGCACCGGCTTGTTCTCCGACCGGGCCTTCTGGTAGTCCTCTTCGAGGAGCTCGATCTGGCGCTCGGGCGGCACCGCGCCCGGCTTGGCGTACGTGGCGTAGACGACGGCCTCGTAGTGGCCCCAGGAATAGATGGTCGGGGCGGCGCAGCCCGTGAGGAACGCCAGCAGCACTAGCGCGACCGCGCGCCTCACGTCAGTTCCCGGCGGGCGTCCACTTCCCCTGTTCGACGCCCTCGACCAGGCGGTTGACCGCCTCGCGGATGGCGAGATCCAGGACCTTGCCGTTCAGGGTGGAGTCGTACCCCGAGGTGCCGCCGAAGCCCAGCACCTCGCGGCTGCTGAGCTCGTACTCGCCGGCCCCCTGCACCGCGTAGACGACCTCGGACGTGAGCACGTTGACGACGTTCAGGTTCACCTTGGAGTAGGCGACCTGCTTTTTGCCGCTGCCGAGGATGCCGAAGAGCTGCACGTCGCCGACTTCCTTGCGGCCGAACTCCGCCACGTCGCCGGTAACGGCGAAGTCCGCCCCCTTGAGCTGCTGCTGCGCGCCCTTGATCGTCGCCTCGCGGGTGATCTCCTCCAGGTTGTCGCGCTCCACGAGGGTGAAGCGCCCCGTCTGCTGGAGATGCGTGACCAGGATCCCCTTCGCCTGGCCGCCGAGGCGGTCCACGCCGTCGGAGAACAGGCCGCGGAGATAGATCGAGCGGTTGTCGAACTTGCCCACCACCAGGGTGCTCTTCGGCCCCCGGTAGGGCGTGCCCGCCGACGCCACCTGCCGGGGCTCGAGCGTCCGGTGGGCTTCCGTCGCGCAGCCGGCCAGGCCGCCCGCGAGGGCGGTCGCCAGGATGAGAGCGCGAACCGAGCGCTCGGGTCGACGTTCTCTCGCCATGCCGGCGATGATGGCGCTCGCGGCGTCGCCTGTCAATCGAAGCGCCCACTTGACGGGTCTCCCGCCCCTCCTATAATCGACCCGTTCCACGTCCCGCCGCGGGCGTGGGTGTCCTGCCTCGGCGATCCCCCGCGAGCGACTGGGAGGAGACGGACATCATGCAGGGGCCGATCGGACTCATCGGACTCGGGATCATGGGCCGCCCCATGGCCAGGAACCTCCTGAAGGCCGGCCATCCGCTGGTCGTCCACAACCGGAGCCAGGCCGCCGTGGAGGAGCTGGCGGGGCTCGGCGCCAAGACGGCCGACTCGCCCGCGGCGCTCGCCCGCGCCGCCGGCGACGTGATCATCACGATGCTGCCGAACTCCCCCGACGTCGAGCAGGTCGCGCTCGGCCCGAAGGGCCTCATCGAGGGTGTGCGGGCCGGCCAGATCCTCGCCGACATGTCCACCATCTCGCCGATCGTCTCCCAGAAGGTGGGGGCGGCGTTCGCCCAGAAGGGCGTCAAGATGCTCGACGCGCCGGTCTCTGGCGGGGAGAAGGGCGCGATCGAGGGCACGCTCTCGATCATGGTCGGCGGCGAGCCCGCCGTGTTCCAGCAGGTGCTGCCGGTCTTCCAGGCGATGGGCAAGACGATCACGCACCTGGGGGCTCTCGGCGCGGGCGGCTTCACCAAGCTCGCCAACCAGATCATCGTCGCCGTCAACCTGACGGCGCTCGCCGAGGCGCTGACGCTGGCGGCGAAGGCGGGGCTCGACACCGAGCTGACGCTGAAGGCGCTGGGCGGGGGCCTCGCCGGCTCGCGCTGCCTCGATCAGAAGACGCCGAACTACCTCGCCCACGAGTTCAAGCCGGGGTTCAAGATCGACCTCCACTACAAGGACCTCGGGCTCATCGCCGACGCCGCCCGGGCGCTTGGCGTGCCGCTCCCGACCACCGCGGTCGTGGAGGAGCTGTTCAGCACGGCGCGCGTCCGGGGCCGCGGCGGCCTCGACCACTCCGGAATCCTGACGGTGCTCGAGGACCTGGCGGGTGTCGAGGTGAAGAAGCGCGCATGACGGTCCACACCGCGCCTGCCGGACCCGCGCGCTGCGGGTCCTGTCGCCGGGTCGCCCCAGACGAACCTCGGCTCCGTCACCCGTTCGCCACAGGCCGCGACCTGACCGGTCGCGGCCCGTTGCCGAAGGGGTCCCACTGCGCCTCGGCCCGCTGGGGTCCTCCCCGGCGCCACCGCCAGCGCGCGGCCGACGCGGGCCGGAGCGTCAGCGCGCCATGATCAAGGTGCGGCGGGTCAAGAAGGGCGACCTCTCCCGGATGCGCGAGGTCGTCGAGTCGGCGTTCGGCGACTTCTTCGAGCGCCAGCTGGGCAGCCGGCCGCGCCAGGTGTTCGGCGGCGCGCAGTACGTGCACCACCGCTGGCTCATGGAGCCGTGGGGGTGCTTCGTCGCCGAGGAGAACGAGGGCAAGATCGTCGGCGTCTCGCTGGCGGTCTGCTGGGGGACGCTCGGGCTGTTCGGGCCCGTGGCCGTACTGACGCCCTACCAGAACCAGAAGGTTGCCCAGCAGCTCGTCCGGGCGGCCCAGACCTTCTTCGACGAGAACCGGGTCACGCTCCAGGGCGTCGTGACGTTCCCCTACAGCCCCAAGCACCTGGTCCTCTACCAGAAGTTCGACTTCAAGCCGCGCGCCCTCGTCGCGATTACCGCGCGGTCGCTCGACCGGCGGGAGCCGGGGCCGCCGGCGAAGCCGGTGCGGGGGACACCGGAGCTCAAGCGGTTCTCGACGTACGAGGAGGGGAAGAAGAAGGCGCTGCTGGGGCGGCTCCGGGCCCTGACGGGGCGTATCTACCGGGGGCTCGACCTCACCAAGGAGATCGAGATCGTCGACGGCCTCGCCCTCGGTGACACGGTGCTGCTCGAGAAGGACGGCTCGCTGCTGGGGTTCGCCATCTGCCACACGCCCGGGGTGTCGGAGGCGCCGCAGGGAGCGCTCTACATCAAGTACCTCGCCGTCGACCCCACGCGCCGGCGCCCGGAGCACTTCGTCCAGCTGCTCAACGCGTGCGAGGACTTCGGGATCAACGCGGCCTGCCAGCGCGTCATCGCGCCGGTCTACACGGGCTACTGGCGCGCCTACCAGACGCTCCTGTCGTCGGGCTACCACGTGGACATGCTGATGCTCCGCATGAAGCGCGGCAAGAACGACGATTACGAGCGCGAGGAGGACTTCGTCCTCGACGACTGGCGCTGACGCTCAGTCGCCGCCCCGCCACCAGCGGACGGCGAGGGCCTGGAGCAGGGAGACGGTGGCGACCGTGGCGTCGTCGAGGTCGTAGACCGACACGAACAGCCCGGTCAGGGCGCGGAGCCCCAGCACGGCGACGCCTGCCAGCCCAAGGTTCGCGACGAAGAAGAGGGCCGCGAGCCCGATCGTCTCGAGCGTCGCGGCCGCGGCGGCGCGGAGCCCCGCGGTCGACAGCCCGGCGCGGCGTCTTCCCAGCAGATAGGCCGCGAGCGATGTCAGCGCCACCGCGGCGACGAGGCTCAGGCCCCCCACCGGTCGGCTCCTTTCGGCCGAGCGCCGGTCACAGGTACCCCGCCAGGCGGTAGTAGAGCAGCCCGACCAGCTCCTTGACGACGGCACGCGCCACGGCCAGGCGGGCTCCGGGTCGCTGCGCGCGGAGGAGGACGTCTTCGACCGGGGCGGGGTGGACCTCGAACCCCTGGCGCTCGAAGACCTGCCGGGCGCGGACCAGGTGAAGAGGGCTGCTCACCAGCAGGATGGACTGCACGCCGCGCG
>DASZOL010000084.1:0-36378 GCA_035550795.1 Candidatus Methylomirabilota bacterium | reverse complement strand
GGCGTTCGCGGTCGCTTACCAGGCCGTCCTGAAGCTCGGCGCCATCGCGGTGTCCGCGAACGTGATGCTGACCACCGAAGAGCTCGCCGCCCTCCTTGACGACTCGGGCGCCCGGGTCGTGTTCACGGTGGGAGGACTCTGGCCGCGGCTCGCACCGCTCGCCGGCGACGTGCTCCGCCGCGACCGTGTGGTGATTTGCGAGGGCGAGGTGGACGGGCTGCCGACCCTCGAGGGGCTCGGCGCCGGCAGGCCTGAAGAGCTTGAGGCGCGCGACCTGGAACCGTCGACGCCGGCCGTGATCATCTACACGTCGGGAACGACGGGCCGCCAGAAGGGGGCGACCCTCAGCCACGCCAACGTGGTGTCGAACGTCCTCGCGGTCCAGCGCTACATGCGCATGGGGCCGGGGGACCGGCTGCTCGTCACGCTGCCGCTCTTCCACGTGGCGGCCCAGAACGTGCTCATGAACGGCGGCTTCAGCGCGGCGGCCACGCTGGTGCTCCACCGCCGCTTCGACGTCGAGCGCTGTGCCGAGGCGATCGAGGCGCACCGGGTCACGATCGTGACGGGGGTCCCGACCATCTACATCGCCCTCCTGAACGCCGGCGTCCGGCCCGCGGCGCTGGCCAGCGTCCGCTTCTACAAGTCGGCCGCCGCCGCCATGCCGGTCGAGATCGCGCGGCGCTGGCACGGCACGTACGGGCAGACCATCTTCGAGGGTTACGGGCTGACGGAGACCTCGCCGGCCGCCACGTTCAACCACCAGTACGAGTACCGCCCGGGCTCCGTCGGCACCCCCGTGGAGATGGTGGACATGCGCGTCGTCGACGAGGCGGAACAAGATGTTCGACCGGGCGCCTGGGGGGAGGTGGTCTTCCGCGGCCCCAACGTCATGCTCGGCTACTGGAACCGGCCAGAGGAGACGCGGAGTGCGATGCGCGGAGGCTGGTTTCACACGGGCGACATCGGCTACCTGGACGGCGACGGCTATCTCTACCTCGTGGACCGGGTGAAGGACATGATCAACACGGCGGGGTTCAAGATCTGGCCGCGCGAGGTCGAGGAGGTGCTGTACCGCCATCCGGCCGTCCGCGAGTGCGCCGTCGTCGGGGCGTCGGACGCGACCAGGGGCGAGATCGCCCGGGCGTTCGTGGTGCTCAGGACCGGGACGGCGCCGGCGGCCGCGGAGCTCGACGCCCATTGCCGCGCCCACCTCGCCGCCTACAAGGCGCCGCGAGCGTACGAGTTCGTCGACGAGCTTCCGAAGAGCCCGTCGGGCAAGATCCTCAAACGCGCCTTGCGATCGGCCGCAGACGCGGGCGGGGCGCCACGCCTGGAATCTCCCTGATGCCGGTCGGCCCTCCGTTCCGCGCCGAGCACGTCGGGAGCTTCCTCCGGCCCGAGCGACTCCTGGCGGGCGCGCGCGCGGTCCGGGCGGGCACGATGACGGCCGAGGGCTTCGGGGTGCTTCAGGAGGAGTGCATCCGGGAGGTGGTCCGATTCCAGGAGGAGCTCGGCGTTCCCTCCGTGACCGACGGCGAGTTCCGGCGGCGCGGCTGGTCGGCCGGCTTGATTGACGCGGTCGAGGGCTTCGGGCTGCGGGAAGGGGCGTTTGCGTTCCGCGACGCGCGGGGGGACCGGGGCGCGCCACCGTCGCCGTACGCGCGGGCCCGGCTTCGGCGCTCCCGCGGGATCGCGACCGACGAGTTCCGGTTCCTGAAGGAGGTGGTGACCGCGGGAGTCCCCAAGGTCACGGTCCCCGCGCCCGACGTGATGCACTTCTTTCTCGGTCCGCGGAGCGTCGACAGGCGCGTGTACCCGGACATCGAGCAGTACTACGCGGACCTGGTCGCCATCTACCGGGCCGAGGTCTCCGACCTGATCGCCCTCGGCTGCACCTACCTTCAGCTCGACGACACGGCCCTGCCGTGCAACTGCGACGATCGCGTGCGCGTCGAGGTCCGATCCCGCGGGGAAGACCCGGACGCGCTGACGGCGCGCTACGTCCGGCTGGTCAACGACGTGCTGGCCGGGTGCCCGCCCGGGGTGGCGCGGGGCGTGCACATGTGCCGCGGCAACCTCAAGGGTGCGTGGATGGCGCAGGGCGGCTACGAGCCGATCGCCGAGTGCGTCTTCGGCGGCCTGGCCGTCGACGCCTTCCTGCTCGAGTTCGACACGGCGCGCGCGGGGGACTTCCGCTCGCTTCGCCTCGTCCCGGCACCGAAGCGCGTCGTGCTGGGGCTCGTGAGCACGAAGACGCCCGAGCTCGAGACAGTCGACGCGCTAAAGCGCCGGATCGAGGAGGCGGCGCGCTACGTGCCGATCGAGCGGCTCGGGATCTCGCCCCAGTGCGGCTTCAGCTCGGCCGCGGGCTCCGGCCAGCCAATCACGCTCGACGACCAGCGGCGCAAGATCGAGCTCGTGCTGTCGGTGGCGCGGGACGTGTGGGCCGCGGGCTGAGGGTGCCGGGGGGAAGGAGGTGAGGCTAGACCGAAGCGGGCGCCCGCCGGCGGACCCGCAATGCCTCTCGGCTGGTGCTCGGGCTGGACGCCGTCTTGTCGGGTTTCGCCGACGTGGCGGCGCCCTGGTAGACGACCGCCGTGGGGCGCGGCCGGCGGCGCTCGGCGCGGCGCCGCTCCCCGGCGCCTGGTCCGGTCGCCGAGCGGCGCCGCTGCCCGATGCGACGCTCGTAGAGGATCTCGACGCCGGTTCCAGCCAGCGCCTGGTGCAGCACGCGGTAAAGCTCCCGCTGGTGGGGCTGGACGATCAGGACCCAGCGGCGGGCGACGGTTGCCTTTGTCTTGGGCTGACGCGATGCGTTATCCGGATCGTCGTCGAGCGGGCGAAACCACCCGGCGATGGGGATCGTGCCGTCCCGGTCGCACCAGGGGCAGAACACCTCGTCCGTGAGGCAGTCGCAGTCCAGACAGAGCCGTGCCTGTCGGAGCGACAGACCTATCGGTCGAACGACGCCGGTCATGATGCCTGCGAGCCCCTCGTGCAAGCGCGGGGCCACTGGACGGGACCGCCTAACCCGTTGGAATCACGTTCGCGCTCCGGATGAGTGAGATCCCGGCTTGAGGAAACTGGCCGAGCCCCTGCCACAATCCGTCAGGGCCCGACACGCCTCCCTTGTGGTCCCGTCCCTTTCGGGCGCCCGGGGATCGGGCGTCCCGTTAGCGCCCGCCTGGGTGGGTCCGGACATGCTCGGGTCGGATGCCCATGCCGACGAGCCGGCCCGGGATCCGCTGGAGCACCGGGAATCGGGCAAGGAGGCGTGCCACGAATGGCGGGCGAAGCGGCCCCCGCCGATCGAGCACTCGTGTGATCACGCGGTTCTGGACGAGGACCTGGATGCGCTGAGTGACCCGGGTCGGGAGCTCGCGGCGCCGCTGGAACGCGCGGAGGTGCTCGATCGTGACGCCGCCTCGACGGAGCGCGGGAACGAGGAGATTGGCCGCCGCGACGGCGTCCTGGATCGCTAGGTTGATCCCGACGCCGCCGATGGGCGACATCGCATGCGCGGCGTCGCCCAGACAGAGAAGCCCGGGGCGGTACCAACGGCGCGCGCGGTCGACGCGGACGGTCAGGAGCTTCACGTCGTCCCAGGTCCGGAGCTCCTTCACGCGGTCCGGGGAGACGAACGCGAGCGCCGCGACCTCGCTCCGGAAGGCCTCGATGCCGCTTCTCCGGACCTCATCGAGCGAGCCCTTGGCGATCACGTAGCCGCACTGCCAGTGCTGGTCCTGGTTGATCATGATGAAGATCCGGCCGGCCCCGAAACGACCCACCGTCTGCGCCGCGTCGTCGGGCCGCCGCGATAGCCGGAACCACAGGACGTCCATCGGGGCGCCCATCTCGGCGACCTCGAGACCGGCTTTCTCGCGGACGAGGGACGAGCGGCCGTCCGCCCCGATCACGAGGTCTGCACGGACCTCTCGAGGACCATCGGCCGCCGCCACCTGAACCCCGGTCACCCGGCCCGCCTCCTCGATCAGATCGGTCACCTCGGCGCGCATCCAGAGCCGGAACGTCGGGTAACGGCGACCGGCTTCCCCCAGGAAATTGAGGAAGTTCCACTGCGGGGTGAAGGCGATGAACCGGCATCGGGTGGGGAGGTGGCTGAAGTCCGCGATCGGCGACAGCATGTCGCCGATCCACGCACTGATCCGGTAGACCCTCTGGTGTGGCAGCTCTAGGAAGCGATCCAGCAGGCCCAGCTCGTGCATCACCTCGAGGGTGGACGGGTGGATCGTGTCGCCGCGGAAGTCCCGGAGGAAGTCGGCGTGCTTCTCCATGACGAGGACGTCGATGCCGGCGCGGGCAAGCAGCAGGCCGAGCATCATGCCGGCCGGCCCGCCTCCGGCGATGCAGCATCGCGCCGTCACCCGATCCGGCAGCGGAGCTTCTCCTCGCGCGCTCACGTGGCGGAAGGTGTCAGGGGCTCGGTGTCCAGCCGGGCCGCGGGACACGCGCGCACCGTGCGAGGCTAGCCCGGCTGACCCTTTCGCTCAATTCTCGCACGCCTGTGGCCGCCCGCCGGAGCCGCGGAGACGGGCGACCGAACGCCCGGCCTCGTCCGGCATCCGCCGGCTGAGGGATCCCCGGAGGCTTGACGTCCCGATCCCGGGCATGGTCTGTTCCTGTGAATCGACCGCGGATCGCGGACAGACAGTCCGGGAACATTCCAGCGCCGCCGACGATTGCCTGGTCGGAGGCGCCGCCTCCGGGAGTGCGCGTACGCTCGGGTGCGGGCAAGGACGACACGCCGAACCGGGAGGGACACCATGAGGAGTGGATGGCGCTGGGTAATCGGCGGGGCATTGGCCGCGATGCTGGCGAGTTGGGCCGGCCAGGCGCCGGCGCAGTCGGGCCCGGTCAAGATGGAGTGGCTATCGTGGTCCATCTTCCGGTTCACGTCGCCGACCGGCAAGGTCGTCGTGACGAACCCCTTCGTCACGAACCCGGACAGCCCGGTCAAGGTGGTTGACTTTCCGAAGGTGGACGTCATCCTCGTCGCCGACGGGCATCGCGACGAGGTCGGCTCGACGGACGAGATCGCTATCAAGACCGGGGCGAAGATCGTCACTCCGTTCGAGATGTGGACGGTCTACTTCGAGCCGCGCAAGGTGCCCGAGGCGCAGATGCACCGGAGCAATCCCGGTGACTGGTTCCGGCTTGACGGGCTGACCGTGCGCAACGTCGCCGCCGTCCACGGGTCGGGGACGGCGGACAAGCTGAACGGTGGGCCGGCCATGGGGTTCATGATCCATTTCGAGAACGGCCTGACCGTCTACTTCGCCGGCAGCACCGCGTTGACGATGGACATGCAGCTCTGGGGCATGCTTTACAAGCCCGACGTGGCGATCCTGCCGCTGTCGAACAACCGCGACCCGCAGGACATCGTCCACATGGTCCGGCTGCTCCGCACGGAGAACCCGAATCTGAAGACGGTGATCCCGCACCATCACCGGCTCCAGCCGCCTCCGGGAGCGCCGACGCCGGCGGCGATGGAAGCCGCGCTCAAGACGGCGGGACTGCCCGTGACTGTGCTCAACCCCGACCTGAGCAAGGTGTACGAGCTGACCAAGTAGTCGCGCCCGGCAGGCACGCGGCCGGAGGGGGCCCCGGACGCCCCCTCCGGCTCCGATCAGTCGCAGCGCTTGAGGAAGATGTCCCAGAGCTTGGCGGACCGGCCGCTCTCGTTCCGCACGTCGTGGGGAGTGAGCCCGGGCATCCAGTAGACGGCCCCGGGACCGAGGCTCTGCCGCCCCGTCGGGCTCTCGACCGTCAGCTCCCCCTCGGCGACGATCCCGATCTCCGATTCGATCCCCTGGTGCCGACCGGTGGCGCCTCCGGGCGCGAACGTGAGGAGCGTCACCCGAACGGACGGGTTCTCGAGAATTACCTGGCTCGTGGGCAGCTGCGCCTGTGCGGCGACCGGGACCAGGGAGGCCGCGAGAACCGCGACCACCGCGAGGGCTGTCTTCATCCGTCTCTCTCCTTTCGGACGGCGGCGGCTTCGACGAGCTACCGCGACTCGACGATGGGCTGCGCGATGATCCAGAGGCTCACCACCGTGTAACCCACCATCAGCACGAGCATCGGGATCTGGCTGCCGAGCGCGGCCCGGCGGTCGCGGAACTCGCGGGTGGCGACGACGTGGGCGACGTACACCGCGATCACGTGGCCCAGCACGATCGCGACGACCGATGTGTACCAGACGGCGCGGGCGCCGACGATGCCGATCTCGGGGCGGTACCGCGCGGTGCCGAACAGGTTCCAGCCGAGCCCGAGGGGATCGGAGGCGAGCCGGATCAGGAGCTGGCCCTGGACCAGGAGGTACGTGAAGTAGTGGGCCAGATGGTACGCGATCGCGATCGGGACCAGCGAGAGCACGAAGAGGCGGGCCACCGTGCCCGTCGTGAGCTGCTCGCCGCCCATCCATGCCATCCAGCGCGCGAACAGCAGGTACACGGCCACGAAGACGAGGGGGAAACCGAGGAGTCCCAGGGTGCCGATGACGGTGAGCCGAGCCTCGCCGAGCGGGGCCAGCGCGGCGTAGAGCGCCCCGTCCAGACGCGCCCACGCCGGCGTCGCGGTGAACCCGTCGAACGTCACGGTCGAGAGCAGGAGGAGGACGAAGACGACCATCGACGGCGAGACGTCGGCGGTGTTGAGCAGCCCGGCCGCAAACGGCCGCAGGTTCCACTCGCGCCGGCTCGGCACCGTCCGGTCGAAGCACTCTCCGCACTCCAGACAGCTCCCGTCGCGCGCCGCGCACGGAAGCTCGCAGCGGCGGCACACCTCCCGGTCCGTGACCCGTATCTCCGTCGGGGAGAACCGGGCGAGGACGCCGAAGGCGGTCGCGAAGGGATCCCCGCGGCGAAGCCACGTGGCACGGCCGAACAGGGCCATGGCCGTCCAGGTGAGGATGGAGTACCCGATGACCAGACGGCCGAGCCGCGAGGGGATGCTCCGGCCGGTGTAGATCAGCTCCACCCACGCGAACGCGGCGAAGAGCGCCACGGCCGGCCAGACACCGAGCCAGTCCGGGTACCGGCGCACCGTCCGCCGCGGTCCGATCAGGCGCTCACCCCAGCCGAAGATCGCCGACCAGGGATTGACGACGGCCCACAGGTTGCCCACGAGTGCGGAGAGATACGCGAAGCCCACCCACCACGCGACCCAGATGGCCGTCGGGGCGAGGTTCCGCGTCGGGCTCGGGTCGCCCGCCAGGGCGGCCACCAAGATCAGGACGACCAACCCGACCGAGAGGAGACGGACGGCCAGGCGGACCCGGGGGCCGGCGAGGCGACGGCCGAGCGGGAAGCGCAGCAAGTTCAGCCGCCAGTAGCCCCGGTAACCATCGGCGCCCGGGCTCGTCCCGACGAAGAGGCCGATGATCGCGAAGGAGAGGACGACGGCGGCGGCCGCGGCGGCGACCCAGAGCCAGAGGGGCACCGGCAGGTCGTAGCGCTGGCCGAAGCCGTGCGCGAATGCCGTCCCGGGCGCCAGCGCCAGGAGGGCCGGGGCGCCCCGCGCCAGCCGGCGTCGACCCGCGGTCATCGCGGTGGGGCGCGACGGGAGGTCAGCGAGGATGGACCTCGAGGTAGCCGACGGTGCGCTCGGTGCCGGGCCCGTGGATCTCGAGCGGGAACCGGCCGGCGGCGCGGGCCGAGAAGCGGAGCTCGACGGCGGCTTGCGGCACGAGCTTCGCTTCGATGTCGTAGCCGTGGAGGTGCAGCGTGAACGGCCGGTCGGTCTTCCACTTGAGCGTGACCTCGTCCCCCTGAGCGACCCGGAGGAGTGTCTGGCTGGCCGGCAGCCGTCCGTCCTTGAGCTCCAGCTCGAAGAGCCGGGGATCGGCCGAAGCGGCAGCCAGCACGACGAAGGTCAGCGCGGTGGCGATCACCGACCGGGGAACGCCTCGCCTCTCCATCCGTCCGCCACCCCCTCAGTTGCCGCGCATTTGGTCGATTCTGGCCGCGGCCTGCCCCAGGGCGGCGCCGACGTCACCCAGATCCTTCACCGGCACGTAGAGCGTGGTGGGCACCTCCCACACCGCCCGCTGCAGCAGGATCGGCAGGTCGCCCGTCTGGACGTAGCCGACCGCATCACCACGCATCCGCAGCACGCCAACCCTGAGCGAGCCGCCGTGAAAGTCGGCGTCGATGCTCTCCGGGCGCGGCTCCGCTGGCGGGGCGGCGGTCCCCATTCGGGCCATCTCCTCGACGGCCTGAGCGAGGGCCCGGACGTCGCCCCCGTCCAGGAGCCCTGTGCCGAGCCGGAACATGTCCCCGCCGGGGCCGGTGCTCACGGAGAGGGTGATGCGTAGCGCCAGGGACTTCCAGTCCGGGCGGCCCGGCTGGTGCGCGCGCAGCACCTCGAACGCGATCTCGCCCGGTCGCGCCCCGCTGGCGGCCGCCGCGCGGGGGAACCCCGGCAATGTGATCGGCGCGATCGGCAGGGCGGCGATGGGGTACGACTCGCGGACGCACGGCGTACAGGCCGAGAGGACGAAACGCTCGAACACGGTCGGCGGCCCCGCCGCGACACCGTCACCGTTGGGACGGGCCGTGGATGGCGCCGCCGCGAGGGCGATGAGCAGGACGAGCGTGAGCGGTCGCGGCATCGGCCCTCCCGGCCCTCGGGTCGCGCGGGCGGCCCCGCGTCACGACGATCTTACCGCGTCCCCGGCAAATTCCCCGGGCTGCAGGGCCGAAGGCGGACGGCGCCCGCCGGAGACCGCCCGGCGCCCCTCGTCAGGCCCCGGGATCCTGTGCCCAAGCGATTCTCAAACCTGAGAATGGAACTCGGGGGCGTGGCGGCCGGTTCCATTGTATTCCGCCTTGTGAGGGGACGCCCGGCGCGCTACGCTCGGCTGAGCGTGGCAACGGAGACGTCCGCTGGTAAACCCCCTGCGCCTCGGGCTGGATCGATGAGCACCTCATCCGGATGGCACGGTACCCGTCTGCCCGGCGGAGCGATCGTGCCACCGGCGAGGTGAGGCGATGACGGCATCCATTCTCGTAGTGGACGACGAGTCCACCACGCAGGATGCGCTGGGAGTGTTCCTGGAGACCGAGGGGTACCGCGTCGCTACGGCCGGCAGCGGCGAGGAAGCGCTGACCCGGATCGAGGAGCAGGAGTTCGATGTCATCGTCGCCGACGTCGTCATGCCGGGTGTCGGCGGACTGGAGGTCCTCGAGAGATCCCGCGCGCTGAACCCTGGCGCGGCGGTCATCCTCATGACCGGCCACGCGACGGTGGAGACCGCCGTCGAAGCCCTGCGCAGAGGCGCCTGCGATTACCTCCAGAAGCCGTTCGTGCTGCACGACCTCGCGCTGTGCGTGCAGCGCCTCCTGCGGCGCCGGAGCGGACGCCAGGCGACGCGGTCCCCGGCGCCCGCGCAGGCCGCCGTCCCGAGCCAGGAGCTGCTGGTGGGCGCGAGCGATGCCCTGCGCATCGTTCGAGAGCAGATCGTCCGGTGCGCGGCCGCTCCCAGCAACGTGCTGATCACGGGCGAGAGCGGCACGGGGAAGGAGTTGGTCGCACAGGCCATTCACGCGACGAGCTCCCGCGGTCACGGGCGGCTCTTGCCGGTGAACTGCGGCGCGATCCCCGACTCGCTGCTCGAGAGCCAGCTATTCGGCCACGTGCGGGGCGCCTTCACCAGCGCGGTTCAGGCGAACCCCGGCCTGTTCGTCGCGGCTCACGGCGGTACGCTCTTCCTCGACGAGATCGCTGAGCTCCCCGTGTCCCTCCAGGCCAAGCTCTTGCGCGTCATCGAGGAGAAGCAGGTGTGGGCCGTCGGGGCGACCCAGCCGCGGCCGGTCGATGTCCGCATCATCGCGACCACCAACCGTGACCTCGCCGCCGAGATCGCCGCCGGCCGGTTCCGGGCCGATCTCTTCTATCGCCTCAACGTCGTGCACGTCACGCTGCCGCCGCTGCGCGAGCGTCGGGAAGACATCCCGCTCCTCGTCGAGCATTTCATCCGGCGGCTCAACCTGCGACTGCATCGCCGAGTCCGGGGCGTCCAGCCCGAGGCGCTGCAGGCCCTGGTAGGGCACGGCTGGAAGGGCAACGTGCGGGAGCTGGAGCATGTGCTCGAGCAGGCCATGATTCTGGGGGACGGCGAGCTCATCGGCCTCGGTGATCTCGCCGACGATCTCACGGCCGACAGCGTTCCATCGTGTCCGACGGACCTGCGCGTGGCGGTGCGGCTCTTCGAGCGAAGCCACATCCTCGATGTCCTCGCCCGGGTCCGATTCAACAAGCGTGACGCCGCGCGCCTGCTCGGCATCAGCCTGGCGTCGCTCTACCGGAAGCTGAACGGGGAGTCGCCGGACGGGGCGGCGGACGAGGATGCTTGACGGGGGTCAGCGGGGCGGCGCGGGTCGGCCGAGGATGTCGCCATCGCCCCGGGCGCGCTCCGTCCCGGCGGTCCTCACGGGACCCGGGCCCTCCATCGCGTCGACCGCGCCTTCGAGACCGCGCGGACGGCAGGGGTGATAGGCTGGACTGGAGCCCCCATCGGGGCCCGCGCGTCGACGAAGGCGCGCCTGGGGAGGCAGCCCATGCGACGCGCGTGGATCTTCAGTGCAGCCGTGATGGCGATGGTGCTTGGCTCGGAGGCCCAGCCGGGCGGTCGGTCTCCCGCGCCGTCGCCCGGCCAGTCACTCGCACAGAAGGAGAGTCCCTTGGCACAGGAGTCGCTCTATCGCCTCCCAACCAAGACCCTCGAGGGCCAGCCCGCGGATCTGGGTACCTACACCGGGAAGGTCGCCCTCGTCGTGAACGTGGCGAGCCAGTGCGGATACACGCCGCAGTACGCGGGCCTGGAGAAGCTCTACGGGGAGCTCAAGGACAAGGGCTTTGTCGTCCTGGGATTTCCGAGCAACGACTTCGGCGGCCAGGAGCCGGGGACCTCCACGGAGATCCGGCAGTTCTGCTCGCTCAACTACAACGTCAGCTTCCCCCTCTTCGAGAAGGTTGTCACCAAGGCCGGCCCCGCGCAGTCGCCGGTGTACGCGAATCTCCAGAAGCAATCCGGTGAGCTGCCGAGCTGGAACTTCGCCAAGTACCTGGTCGGCAAGGACGGCAAGGTCGTGAGGTTCTACAAGAGCGGCGTCAAGCCGGAAGACCCCGGCCTGCGGACGGACATCGAGACCGCGCTGGCGACCCGGTAGCTCGGTCCGGGCCTGCCGATCTCGACCAGCCGAGGTCCCCGCGAGTTGCCGCACTGATGGCTCCCGAGTGCCATCGCGCGGCGGGGGGCGGCCCATCCGCGGAGCGCCACCGGGAGGATCCCGGGACATCCGGCCGCGATCGGAACCGGCCGGATCTGGTCCGCGCGTTCCTCCTCGGCGCCATTCTCCTCGTTGCCGCGGCGTGCGCGACGCCGGTCGGTGTCGATCCGGTCGCGCCCGAGGACTTCCAGCGCAGCTCGACGGCCAGCGTGCTCTCGAGCGGCGAGCCGAGCCGCTTCACCGACCAGGTGCTCCAGCGCTTGAACCTTCGAGAGCGATTCGAGCGCGAGCCGGGAGCCGCCCTCGCCGAGCTCCACACGAGCCTGGACACGGAGGGAAGCGAGAACCGGCTCTTCGCGCTTGCCGAGCTGTCGTACCTCCACGCGGAGCGGGCCGATGCTCGGACGCACTATCTCGCGTCGGCCGTCTACGCATACGCGTTCCTCTTCCGCGGGGAGGGCCAGGCGCCGCCCGACCCGCTCGATCCGCGCGTGCGCCTGGCGGCCGAGATCTACAACCGCGCGCTGAGCGAGGGGCTCACGGAGGGCGCCAACGTCGTCGTCGCTCCGGGCGAGCACCTCCTGCCCTTCGGACGTCTCGAGATCGACCGGCCGGGCGGGGAGCCCGTCTGGGCGGGCCGGCTCCTTGACGAGTTCGTGCCCGTCTCGCGCTTCAAGGTGCGGGGGCTGCGGAACCGCTACCACCGGGCGGGGCTCGGGGCGCCGCTGGTGGCGCGCCTGGCGCCGGCCCGGACTCTGGCGCCGCAGAACGCCCGCATCCCGCCCACGTTGAAGGTCCCGGTGACGGTCGTCCTGCGGCTCGAGCACGTCCGGGAGGGGCTCGCCACCGGGGAGTTGCGCGGATCGCTGGAGCTCTACTCGATGGACGACGCGACCCAGATCGTGGTGGAGGGCCGGCAAGTTCCCCTCGAGTTCGAGCCCAGCGCCGCGCTCGCCTACACGCTGAACGACGCCCCCGTGTGGGACTCCGAGATCCGGGCCTTCGTCCGCGGAACCTTCCTCGAGGGTGGGAGTGCCCTCTATGCCCTGTCCCCGTACCGCCCGGGCCGCGTGCCGGTGGTGCTGATCCACGGGACCGCCTCAAGCCCCGCCCGCTGGGCGGATCTCGTCAACGAGCTCGAGGCCGATCCTCGCGTCGCTTCCCGCGTGCAGCTGTGGCTCTTCACCTACAACACCGGCCTTCCCTTGCTGTACTCGGCCGGTCTGGTCCGCGAGACGCTCGCACAGACCGTGGCCGAGCTGGACCCCGGGGGCGCGGACCCGGCGCTCCGCCGCATGGTGCTCATCGGGCACAGCCAGGGCGGGCTCCTGGCGAAGCTGGCGGTGGTCGACAGCGGCACCCGGTTCTGGGACAACGTGAGCGAGACGCCCTTCGACGCTCTCACGATCTCCGACGAGACGCGGGCGATCCTGCGCCGCTCCCTCTTCTTCACGCCTCTCCCCTTCGTCGAGCGCGTGGTCTTCGTCGCGACCCCGCAGCGCGGCAGCGACGTGGCAGGCATGCTGACAGGGCGCCTTCGCTGGCTCGTCCAGTGGGCGCTCACGCTGCCGCCGACCCTGCTCAGGGTCACGGGCGAGATCCTGACAGGGAGCGAGGACCCGCTCCTGCGCCGGCAGCTCAGGCAGGGCCTTCCGCGAAGCGTCGACAACATGAGTCCCGGGAACCAGGCCATCAAGACCCTCGCGCCCCTGCCCATCGCCTCCGGCGTGACGGTCCACTCGATCATCGCAATCGAGGGCGGCGACTCGCTCGGAGAAGGGGGCGACGGGGTCGTCAGCTACCGGAGCGCTCACCTGGACGGGGCCGCGTCCGAGCTGATCGTGCGGTCCGGGCACTCGGTGCAGTCGCACCCCGAGGCCATCGAGGAGATCCGCCGGATCCTGCTCCAGCACCTGGGCGCCGGGGGCCCGGCGGCCGCGTGGTGAGAGCGGGGCGCGTTCGGGCGCGCGGGTCTCGGGGTCTCGAGGCGTGATCGCGCGGGCCGCACGGATCCTGGGGTGGGGTCTCGCCGGTCTCGCGATGCTCGGCGCCGGCGCATGGGGGGGCCTGGCGCTCCACTACTCGGACCTCTCGCCGGCGTGGCTCCGGGACGCGCTGGCGGCGGCGTTCGGAGGGCTTGCGCTGGCGGCGCTCGGCTCGATCGGCTCGCGGCGGCGCCGGCGGACTCTTCTCGGGGTCCTCGCCGCGGCGTACGTCGGGCTCCTGCTCTACTGGGGCACGATCGTGCCGTCTCACGACCGGGCGTGGGCGCCCGAGGTCGCGCGCCTGCCGCACGCCACGATGGCCGGGGATCTCGTCACGTTCCACGACGTCCGGAACTTCGACTACCGCACGGAGACCGACTTCACGCCGGCGTACTACGATCGCACCTTCGATCTCCGGCGGCTCGACGCGCTGGACGTCGTCACCGCCTACTGGATGGGCCCGGCGATCGCTCACGTGTTCCTGAGCTTCGGGTTCGGCGACGACCACCTCGCCGTCTCGGTGGAGGCGCGGAAGGAGCTGGGGGAGGGCTACTCGTCGGTCCAGGGCTTCTTCAAGCGGTACGAGCTGATCTACGTCGTCGGCGACGAGCGCGACCTGATCCGCGTGCGGACCAACTATCGTCGGGATCCCCCCGAGGACGTCTACCTATACCGCCTCCGGGGCCCGGTCGAGAACGCCCGGCGCGTGTTCCTGGACTACGTGCGGGCAATCAACGCACTCCGGGATCGACCCAGGTTCTACGACACGCTCACCACGAACTGCACCACCACGATCCTGCTGCACTCGCACGTCAATCCCGGACACCTGCCGTTCAGCTGGAAGGCCCTCCTGAGCGGCTACGCCGCCGAGTACGCGTACGACCAGGGTCGGCTCGACACGAGCCTGCCCTTCGGAGAGCTCCAGAGCCGGTCCCGGATCAACGACGCCGCCCGGTGGGCGGACCAGGCGCCTGACTTCTCGCGGCGCATCCGGCGGGGACTGCCGGGGCAGGGCCGCGCGCTGGCGGCCGGGTCCTGACTGATCCGACGCCCGCACGCCTCGCTCATCGCCCGGTGGCGCCCAGCTGCCCGCGCGTCGCGGTGGCGTCGAACCAGTGCCCGTAGGAGTGGAGCAGCGCGGTCTGGAGCAGGTACCAGCCCCGCGCGTGGCCCCGGGCCCAGAAGTTCTCCACCCAGCGCGCGGCGTCCACCAGGAGCGCCTCGTCCGCGACCACCCGGCGGACACGCTCGGGCGCGACGACCTCCTCCCAGGCTGCCGGCGCCAGCGCGGCGGCCACCGACCGCGTCCGGTCCGCGACCGCGCGGGCGTAGGCGCGTAGCGCCGGAACGTCGATCCGCGCGCTCAGCGCCCGGGCCTCCTCGCCCGTCATGCCGGAGCCCACGTCGCGGCGCTCCGTGCCTAGCCGGCGGCGCCAGTCGCCGTCGGCGAGGACTTGGGGCTGATCGGTGACGAACCGGCTCACCGCGGCGTCCTCGACCCGGGTCGCATGCCAGACGAGCCAGGCGACCGAATTGAGGCCGTGCGGGTGCGCCCGGATCTGGGCGTCCGTCAGCCCGGCGAAGAGGTCGTCGACGAACCCGCCGTGGATGGCGTCGTACCGCAACCGGAACAGTCCGAGCGCGTCCATCCCGACGATCTCCTGGTGCGGTGGCCGAGGTGAAGCTGGCCGCCCGACGGCCTCCGGGCGACGCGATCGCGCAGAGGTGGTCCGCCCGGCCCCGCGCGAGTCCCGATGGTATAAGGATAGGGTGCCACAGTTGAAGACGATTCCAAGCGTGAGGCATTCGACCGGCTGCGGACGGCGCCTGTCCGGACTCTCGGCCGTGCTGCTCGTGGTGGGTGTCCTCGGAGCGCTTCCGGCGCGCGGCCAGTTCGGGCCGCCGGCGGACGTGCCGGTGGTGGTTGCCCGCATTGCCGCCCGACCCGTCAAGGACGAGGTCACCTTCATCGGGACCGTGGAGCCAGACCGGAGCGTCACGGTCCAGTCCGAGGTCGCGGGACGAGTCATCCGCGCGGATCCGCGCGAGGGGGAGCCGGTCATTGGCGGGCAGACCGTGCTCGCCGAACTGGACCGGAGGCCGAACCAGCTAGGCCTCGGGGAGGCGCGCGCCGCCGTGGCGAAGACGCGCCAGGAGTGGGACAAGCTGGCCAAGGGCTATCGACCGGAGGAGATCGACGAGGCGCGCCAGAGTGTCAGGCGCGCGGAGGCTCGCCTGCGCGACCTCGAGGCAGGCGCGCGGCCCCAGGAGCGAGAGCAGGCGAAGAGCGCCCTCGCCGAGGCGGAGGCTCGGCGCGTGTGGGCCGAGCGGGAGTTCCAGCGGGTGGACCAACTGGTGCGCCAGGAGCTGGTCGCCGCGCAGGAGCGGGATCGGGTCTGGCAGGCGCTCGAGGTGGCCCGGTCGCAGGAGCGGGCGGCGCGCGAGCAGGTCGCGCTGGTGGAAGCGGGCACCCGGCCCGAGCAGATCGAAGGTGCCCGGGCCGAGGTCCGGCAGGCGCAGGAGCGCCTGAGGCTTCTCCAGGCCGGTCCCCGGACGGAGGAGATCGCCCAGGCCGAGGCGGAGTACCAGCGAGCCGCCTTCGCCGTGGAGCGCCTGGAAGACGAGCTGCGTCGGATGAGCATCCTGGCGCCCTTCACGGGCTTCCTGGTCCGGAAGCACGTCGAGATCGGCGCCTGGCTCCGGCCCGGCGATGCCGTCGCCGACCTCATCGACCTCGACCCCGTGTTCGTGGTTGGCCCCGTGAATGAGCGAGAGGCAAGCCGGCTCCGGAACGGCGCCCGGGCCCGGGTGACACTCGACGCCTATCCGGCCCGGACCTTCGCGGGGGAGCTCGCCCACATCGTGCCCCAGGCGGACCGGGAGAGCCGCGCCTTCCCGGTCAAGGTGAGGGTCCGGAATCCGGACCACCTCCTGAAGAGCGGCATGTTTGCCCGTGTCGTGCTCGAGATGCCCGGGAGCCGCCAGGCCGTGCACGTCCCCAAGGACGCGATCGTCCGCCGGAACGGGGCGTCGCTCGTGTTCGTCGTCGTCGACGGGGTGGCGAAAGCGCGGCCGGTGCGCACGGGGCAGGTCGCCGGCGGGCTGGTGGAGGTCCTGGACGGTGCCCTCGTCGCGGGGCAGGAGGTCGTCGTCGTGGGAAACGACACGCTCCAGGACGGCGCCAAGGTCCGGAAGACCACCCAGCCGCCGGGCGCCCCTCCAGGTCGCTGAGCCGCGGGGGTGAGCGTGTGTTCCGGCGTCGGCCCGATCGAGGCCTGATCCCATGGGGCTGATCCGATGGTGCGTCCGCTATCCCGTCTCGGTCGCCGTGGGCATGATCCTCACGACGATCTTCGGCGTGATCTCCCTCTACCGGATCCCCCTCCAGATGACGCCGACCGTCGACCGCCCGGAGATCACGGTCGAGACGGACTATCTCGGGGCGGCGCCGCAGGAGGTCGAGGAGGAAGTCACCGATCGCCAGGAGGAGCGCCTCAACTCGGTCGAGGGGCTCTCGGAGATCACGTCGACCTCGACCGAGGGACACAGCCGGATCGTTCTGCGGTTCGACTGGGGCACCAACAAGGATCTGGCCCGCCTCGACGTCTCCGAGAAGCTCGATCTTGTCCAGGACCTTCCGGCCGGCGCCGAGGCCCCCGTCATCCGGGCGGTCAACTCCGATGAAGAGACCCCGATCGCCTGGATCACCGCGGAGACGTCGCGGCCCATCAACCAGGTTCGCGAGGAGATCGAGGACGTCGCCAAGGCGCGCCTGGAGCGCGTCGAGGGGGTGGGGGCGGTCTGGCTGTTCGGAGGCCAGGAGCGGGAGGTCCGGGTCTACCTCGATCCCTCGCGGCTCGCCGCCCGCAGTCTCACCGTCGCCCAGGTGCGCGACGCGATCCAGGGCGAGAACCGAAACACCAGGGGCGGGAACCTCGACGAGGGGCGGCGCCGCTACGTCGTGCGCACCGTCGGGCAGTTCACCGACCTCGATCACCTCCGGGGTGTCATCGTCGCTCGCCAGGGGGCGTCGGCCGCCCCCGTGTACCTCCAGGACGTCGCCACGGTGGACTTCGGGTACAAGGAGCCGGAGGGGCTCGTACGCCGGGTGGGGCGGGAGACCGTGGCTCTCGGGGTCCTGCGCAAGACAGGCGCCAACACGGTCGAGGTGATGAAGCGGGTCCGGACGGAGCTCGCCTACCTCAACCGGCTCTACGACGGGAAGGACCTTCACTTCTCGCAGGTCTACGACGAGACGCGCTACATCGACCAGGCGATCGCGCTGGTCAGGGACAACATCACGAGCGGGGCCGTGCTGGCGGCCCTCGCGCTGCTCATCTTCCTCCGGAACGTCTCGACGGTCGGAATCATGGCCATCACGATCCCGACCGGGGTCGTGGCGACCTTCATCTTCATCTATGCCTTCGGCCGGAGCCTCAACATCATCATGCTCGCCGGGCTGGCGTTCGCCGTCGGCACGGTCATGGACAACTCGATCGTCGTGCTCGAGAACATCTTCCGGCACCGATCCATGGGCAAGGGGCCCTTCGAGGCGGCGATCGACGGGACGACCGAGGTCTGGGGATCGATGCTCACGTCCACCCTGACCACGGTGGCCGTCTTCGTGCCGGTCATCTTCGTCGAGCAGGAGGCCGGGCAGCTCTTCCGGGACATCGCGATCGCGCTGGCGCTCGTCAACGTGCTCTCGCTCCTCGTTACCTTCACCGCGACGCCGATGATGGCCGCCCGCTTCCTTCGGGTGTCCGGACCCGCGCGCGAGACCTGGCGCGGGCGCCTCATCGACCTGGTCGCGCTCGGCTGGCTCGGGCGCGCGGTCGCGGGAGGGTTCGGGCGGCTGCTCGGCTGGCTCGATCGGGGCGTCCTCCGGCGCGTGGCGACCGCCCTCCTGATCGTCGCCGCCTCCGTCGCCGCCGCCTGGCTCCTGATGCCGCCCGTCGACTACCTGCCGCAGGGAAACCAGAACTTCATCTTCGGCATAGTCAAGACGCCGCCGGGGCTCAACCTCGCCGACAAGACCCGGATGGTGCGCGAGATCGAGAGCCGCGTTCTCGACATGCGACAGCTCGAGAACTTCTTCGCCGTGGTTCGCGGTGAGGACCCGTTCGTGGGCGCGATCTTCAAGCCCGAGCACTCGAGCGTTCGCCAGATGCAGGCGGGGCTGGCCGAGTTCCGTCAGCGGACCTTCGGGATCCCCGGGGTGATCGGCGTCTTCGTGGCCCAGGTCCCCCTCTTCCCCCGCTCACGGAGCGGCTTCTTCGGGGGCATCAACGTCGAGGTCGATGTCCGGGGTGACAGCCTGGAGGAGATCCAGCGCATCGCCGGCGGGTTCCAGCGGGACCTCTCCAGGCTGCCCTTCGTGAACTTCGTGAACTCGTCGTTCGAGCTGGGCAGCCCGGAGCTCCAGGTCCGACCGGACCGCGAGAAGGCACGGGCCCTCGGGCTCACGGCTGCCGACGTGGGCTACGTGGTCGAGACGATGATCGCGGGCAGCCAGGCCGGCTTCTACCGGGACCATGGCAAGGAGCTTGACCTCACGCTCATCAGCGGGACAGGGACGCGGACGCCGAGCGACGAGCTGGCGCGCCTGAGCCTCGCCGCGCCGGGCGGCCGCATCGTCCGGCTGGGCGACGTCGCGCGCGTCGCGTCCGAGACCGGCCCGACCAAGATCGACCACACCGACCTGGACCGGTCGATCACGCTGACCACGAACGTCAACCCGGCGGTGCCCCTGGGCGAGGCGATTCGCCGGATCGAGGCGCAGGTGGTGGCGCCGGCCCGGACCTCGCTGCCCCTTGGCTACGTGATCGATCTCACCGGTCAGGCGGCGGACCTCGCGGTCACCTTCGACGCGCTCAAGTGGTCATTCCTGCTCGCCATCGTGATCATGTACCTCCTCATGTGCTCGCTCTACGAGTCGTGGAGCCTCCCGATCATCGTCATGTTCAGCGTGCCCCTGGCCATGACCGGAGGCGTCCTCGGGCTCAAGCTCGTCAACGTCCTGGAGCCGACCGTGAAGATGGATGTGGTGACGATGCTCGGCTTCATCATCCTGGCGGGGGTCGTCGTTAACAACGCGACCCTCCTGGTCGACGTGGCCTTGCAGGCGATGGAGGCGGGCGCGGACTCGAAGGCCGCTATGCGTCAGAGCGCGACGACGCGGCTCCGGCCGATCGCGATGACGGCGGTTGCGGCGGTCATCGGACTCCTCCCGCTCGTCGTGTCGAGCGGAGCGGGGTCGGAGCTCTATCGCGGCCTGGGGGCGGTGATGGTCGGCGGGCTCTCCCTGTCGACGGTGTTCACGCTCGTTCTGATCCCGGTCCTCTTCACCCTCTGGTTCGACGTGAAGGCCGCGCTGGCCCGGGCGCTCGCACACGTTCGCAACGGGCGACTCCCCCGCGGGCGCCTGCCGATCGGCCGTGGGGGGCCGACGCCGGACCCTGGGCGCGAGCCATGAGCCCGGCGGGGCTCCTCGCGGCTCCAGGGAGTCGCCGACGCGCGGTTGTCGACCGAGATCCGACCGGCTATCCTCCTCGCACGGTGTCGCCCGTGTGGATCTCATGCCGATCGCCACGGCGAGTCGCCGATGGAGGGATCCATGAACCAGGAACATCTCGAGAGCGAGGTGGCCCGCCTGCGGGCCGAGAACGAGGCGCTGAAGGCCCGGAGCTCGCGGGGGAGCCCCCTGCGCGTCAGCGACAAGGGCGGGGTGTCCGTGTACGGACTTGGCCGGTTTCCCGTAACGCTCTACAAGGAGCAGTGGCTGCGGCTACTCGACATGGCCGACGAGATCCGCGCGTTCATCCGCGAGCACGAGAGCGAGCTCAAGACCAAGAGCTGACGCCCTCCCCACGGTCGCTCAGAATCGAACGCTGAACCCGAGAACCGGGCCGTGCAGCGTGGTGTCCCAGCGGAACCGGCGCGGCCCGGAGCCGCTCGTGTAGTCCTGGCCCAGCGCCCGGTACCCCGCGAGGATGGCCCACTCGACCGTCCCGGCCTGCCACTTGTAGCCGAAGAGACCCAGGACCGACCATGCGAAGTCGGAGCCGACACCGAAGCCGCCGACGTCGCCGGAGAACAGCAAGAAGACGTGCTGCGTGAAGTGCACCCCGACGCGTCCCCCGACGATCGGGTCGATCCAGTCCTTCGACTGGTTGGCCGAGGGCGTGCCGGCGGTATCGAGATCGAGCTCGATGGACGAGTACCGACCGCCCCCGTAGACATCGAGCGTGAATCCCGGGACCCGGTCGTCTCTGGTGTCGAGGATCCGGTACTGGCCGCCGAACTCGACGAGCCACATGCGGGTCTCGACGTCGAGCCCCGTCTCGCCGGCGTCCACCACCTTGGTCTTCACGTAGAAGAGGTCGCCGAACACGCCGAATCGGCCACGCGTCACCTCGAGATGCCCCTGGAGGCCCACGACGGTGTCCGTCTCATCCAGCGTGTCGATGAAGCTCTGGTCCAGCTCCGCGTGCCGGCCGCCGACCGTTACATCACCGTAGAGCCCCACGGCCCAGGCATAGGGCGTGACGGCCACGTGCCAGGCATTCGGGTCCTCGTCGGCAGCCCGGGCGATCGAGGCGGTCCCTGCCACCAGCAGGGCCGTCGCGAGCATCCCCACGAGTCGCGCTCTCTTCACGCCGGCGCCTCCCTTCTCACGGTCCGCCGCGCTGCCTGCTGCGGACGCTGCCCCGGGTGGTCACGGACTCCGTGGTCGCCACCCCGCCCCGGATCGGGCGTAGGTGTAGTTGTACCATGGCGGACGGGCATCGCTGGAGTGGCGTCGTCGCCGCTTGCGCCCTTCCGAGCCGTTCCCACCTCGCCGATGGCGAATGCAGTAGGATGGCGGCGGTGCCTCGCCTGGTGGAGCTCAGCCCGGCCCGGGCGCCGTCGTGGTCGCGTGACCGGTCTGTCGTCGAGGGGAGGGCTCGGATGAGGGCACGTCGTCCCTGGATCCGGATCGTGACAGTGGCGGTCGCGTTCGCGAGCCTGCCGCTGGCCATGGTAGCGACGGAGACGACCGCCGCGGAGACGACCGCCCAGGTGGAGCTGCCGCAGCCGCTGACCCGCGAAGCGATCCGGGAGCTGGTGTCGCGTCTCAGCGACACGGAGGTCCGGGAGCTCCTGCTGGCCCAGCTCGACAAGGCCGCGGCGCCCGGTCCCGATCGAGCGAGCGCGCCGATGGCCACCGGCCTCGCAGGGAACATGGACCGCACCCGTGGCGAGCTCGGCGCGGTGCTGCGGGCCGCGCCTGGTCTGCCCGCTGCGCTGGGCGACGCGGTGCGCCGGTTCTCCGAGGGCCGGCCCTCCTACCAGCTGCTCCTCGTGGCCGTGTTGTTCGCCGTCCTTCTGGGGCTGGGGTGGCTCGTCGAGCGCCTGGTGGGATGGTTGCTCGGCGGCGTCTACGATCGGCTCGGGCGTGCCGGGGCCGAGGGCAGCAGCCTCGTGGTCCGCACGGTCCTGGACCTCCTGCTCCTCGCGGTCTTCGTGGTCACGATCTTCGCGGGGTTCTTGGCGCTCTACCAGGGCCACGAGCCCACCCGCGAGCTCGTCGTGAGCGCGCTCCTGGCGACCGTCCAGGTGCGGCTGGCCATCCTGGTCGCCCGCGTCCTGCTGGCGCCGCGCGCGCCCGTCCAGCGACTCCTGCCGCTCGACGACGCGACGGCTAGCGCCATCTATCGGAGCGTCGTGAGCCTGGCCTGGCTGTACGGCATCTTCGATGTCCTCGCGTTCTTTCTCCAGCGATTCGGCCTGCCGCGCGAGTCCTATCTCCTCGTGATGACCTTCGCCCGGATCCTGTTCGTCGTGGTGCTCCTCCAGCTGCTGTGGCGTATCCGCGCCCCGATCGCGCGCCTTATCCGAGGCGACGGACGGAGCACGCTCCGCCGGGTGGTGGCCGACCTCTGGCCGGCCCTGATGACCGCCTACGTCCTGGGCCTGATCGTGGTCATGACGGTCGAGCAGCTGGCCGGTCGTGTGCTCCGGAGCCGGGCGGGCGTCCTGAGTCTCCTGGTCGTCATCGCCATGCCGCTCGTCGACATGGCCCTCTCCCGACTGCTCGACCGCCGGGCCGCGAGGGCCCGGGCAGGCGCGGGGCCCGAGGCGCCGCAGGCGGGGTTCGTGCCGGTTCTGCGCCAGGCCATCCACATCGTGGTCACCGTGGCTGGCCTGCTGGTGATCGTCCACCTGTGGAACCTGGACCTCATGGGTCTCGCTGCCCGGGGTGTCGGCGCCCGCGCGGTGGGCATGCTGATCAACATCGCGCTGACGCTCCTGCTGGCGTATCTGGTCTGGCAGTTCGCCAAGACCGCGATCGACCGCCGGCTCGAGCGGGAAGCGGGACCGCAGGGCGTGAGTGACCTCGGCGAGGCCGGCGGGACCGGGGCCTCGCGGCTCCGGACCCTCTTGCCGCTCGCGCGCGGGACCATCTTCGCGGTCGTGTGCGTCATGAGCATGATGACCGTGCTGGCGGCGCTCGGCGTCAACATCGGCCCCCTGCTGGCGGGCGCCGGCGTGGTCGGGCTGGCGGTGGGCTTCGGCGCTCAGACCCTCGTCCGGGACATCATCTCCGGCGCCTTCTACCTGATGGACGACGCCTTCCGCCTGGGCGAGTATATCGACGTCGGCGACGCGAAGGGCACGGTCGAGAAGATCGGGATCCGCTCGATGCAGCTTCGCCACCACCGCGGCCCGGTGAACGTCGTTCCCTACGGCGCGATCCGGCGCATGACCAACCAGAGCCGCGACTGGGTCGTCGAGAAGCTCGAGTTCCGGCTGACCTATGATACGGACATCGCGAAGGTCAAGAAGATCGTCAAGCGAATCGGCCAGGAGCTCGCGGCGGACCCCGAGCTGGGCCCACACATCCTCCAGCCGCTCAAGTCCCAGGGGGTCCTGGCCATGGAGGACAGCGCCCTGCTGGTCAAGGCCAAGTTCACGGCCAAGCCTGGCGAGCAGTTCATCATCCGCCGGGAGGCGTACCAGCGGATCAAGCAGGCCTTCGACGAGGCGGGCATCGAGTTCGCACACCGCCAGGTCACGGTCTTCGTGCCGCCCGGGATGACGGCGCCCGCCGGGGTGGCGGCCGCCGGTGGAGCCGCCGTCGCGGCCGCGGTCTCCCCCGAGGAGCCGGCCCGATGAGGACGGCGAACTGGTTGATGATGGTCCTGTTCCTGGTCGCCGCGGGCGTCCAGTACAACGATCCGGATCCCATCCGGTGGATGGCGATGTACGGCTCCGCCGCGCTGGCGTGCCTGCTCGCGCTCACCGGCCGGCTGACGCGATCGGTGCCCGTGCTCGTCGGCCTCGTGGCGCTGGTCTGGGCCGCGACCATCGCGCCGGGCGTGGTGGGCCGGGTCTCGCTGCCCGATCTCTTCGAGTCGTACGCTATGAAGAGCACGCCGGTTGAGGAAGCGCGGGAGATGGGCGGCCTCCTGATCGTGACGGCCTGGATGGCCGTCCTCGGCGTCGTGGATCCTCGCCCGGCCCGATAGCCGTCCCACGTCCGGGGCCCGGTGGCCGGCGTCTCTCGTCTCGCCGCGCCCCGGTGCTGGGTTGTGGGCCCGGACCGTGGCGACCTCGAAGTGATGCGACCCGGTCCGCTCTCCTTCTCGGCGCCGCCCCTCCTGCGCGCTGGCCCCCGCGGGTGTCGCGTGTTGACGGCGTGCCGGAGAGGTGCTTTCCTTGAGTTGTAGCTCGCGAACGGGGACTTGTTGTCGCAGAGTGTCCGCGCGAGCCCGCCGACATGAGGCGCTCCCGCAAGGTCACGCTCATCGTCGTCACCGGCCTGGTGCTCTTGGCGGCCGGCTTCCTGTGGGCGCTGCCCGAGATCGTCCGGCGTGTGGCGTTGGACCAGATCCCGAAGCGCACGGGCCGTGCGGTGGCCATCAGCGACATCGATCTCAACCTGTTCACTGGTCGCCTGGCCATCAAGGACTTCAGGCTGGCCGATCGTCCCGACCCCGAGCCCTTCCTGGAAGCCGAGCGGCTCGCTCTTCGGCTCTCGCCGATCGCCCTGCTGCGCTCTCACATCCACATCGTCGAGCTCGTCCTGACGGCGCCGTCGCTCCGGATCGTCCGCACGGAGTCCGGCGAGCTCAACTTCGCCGATCTGCTCGGAGGGACGGCGGAGCCCGCGGAGCCGGAGCCCCCGGCCGCGCCCCGTCGCTGGACCGTCACCCTGGACCGGCTGAACATTGCCCGGGGGCGCGTGCATGTCGCGGATCGCGGGGTCACCCCGCCCGCCGACTGGCGGGCCCAGGATCTCGACTTCGAGGCCACCGGCCTCACGACGCGCGCCGGCGCGCCCCCGGGCCGGCTGGCGCTCCGTGTCCGGATCGACGAGGCCCGGCTCGCGGCGAGCGTCGAGCCGCTCCGGATCGAGCCGCTCATATTTCTCGGCAAGGTCACCCTCGACGGGTTCGAGAGCGGCCGCCTGAATCCTTACGTCTACATTCCCCTGGGCACGCCGTACAGGCCGAAGGGAGGGCGGTTCTCGCTCGCCGTCACGGCTGACGTCGACAGCGACGACCACGAGGTCCGCAAGGCGATCTTGGCCGGCAGCATGAGCCTGGAACGCGAGGCTTTCGCCCGGGCCGGCCACACGGACCCCTTCCTGTCCGCGTCCCGCGTGGGCGTGGAGATCAAAGAGGTCGACGCGCTCGCCCGCACCCTCACGGTGGCGAACGTGACGCTGGAGGGTCTCGACCTCGAGGCGCGCCGCGACGCCCGCGGCGTCATCGACGTCGTCGAGATCTTCACGTCGAAGGCGTCGCCTCCCGCCCGCCCGGGCGGCCCGGCGACGGCGGCGCCCCGCCCGCCCGCGGCCCCCCCGAAGGCGGCTCCCGCGCCGTCCGAGCACCCTCGGCAGAAGCTGTTCCCGATCCTTGGGGGGCTCGTGGACGGCTTCAGGGAGGTCCGCGTCGAGCGGATCACCCTGACGCCGAGCAAGGCCCTCCTCATCGACGAGGGAACCAAGCCGCCGACGCGGCTCCCGCTGACGAAGCTCGAGGCGCGTGTCGACGACTTCACGTGGCCGGTGAAGAGGCCGGCGACCGTCGCGCTGTCGACCGGGCTGCCCGGCGGGGGGACGCTGGCCATCAAGGGGCCGGTGACGGTGCAGCCGTTCGACGCGGACCTGGTCATCGCCATCCGTAACGCGCCCGTCGAGCCGTACCAGGCCTACATTCCGATCCCGGCCCGGCTGTCCGGCCGCTATGGCGGCGACAGCCGGAACCGCATCGCGATCCGCGACGGCGTCCTCGTGGCCCAGTCCAAGGGCAATAGCTGGGCGGAGAACGTCGAGATCCGGGAGCCCGGCGCCGAGCGGCCAGCCATCCGCGTCGAGCGCATGGAGCTGGTGGGCATCGACTTCGACTGGCCCAAGCGCGCGGCGGCCCAGAAGGCCGCGTTCCGTCGCCCGCGCGTGGAGATCGAGCGCTCGGCGGACGGGTCGTTCAACGTGCGCCGGCTGTTCACGCCCCCCGGGCCGGAGGGTGCCACGCCGACGCCTGAGCCGGCCGCGAAGTCAGGCTCCGGCCCCTCAGGGTCGCAGCCCAAGGGGCTTCTCGAGACCATGCGCCTCGAGTTCGGCGAGGTCCGCATCGACGATGGCTTCATCCGCTTCCTGGACCGCACCACCCAGCCCGCCTTCTCCCAGGACCTCTCGCGGCTGGCGGTGAGGGTCACCGACCTCGGGAACCGGCCCGCCCGGCGCGCCAAGCTGGTGCTGCAGAGCGTCGTGGGCGGTGATGCGGACCTCGATATCCGGGGCGAGCTCGGCGCTCTCGGCGCTCCGACGTTCGTCGACCTTGTCGGGGAGCTCCAGAGCTTCAATCTGCCCAGCGTCGATCCGTACGCCCTGGCCGCCACCGGCTGGGCCATCAAGAAGGGAGAGCTGCAGTACAAGTTCCGCTTCAAGCTCGACGGCAACCAGCTCGCGGCCGACAACGACGTGCTAATCGGACAGCTCCAGGTGGCGCCGGCGAGCGGAAGCGACGAGGTGAAGCGGCGGATCGGCCTGCCCCTCGGGCTCATCGTCGGGCTCATCAAGGACCAGAAGGGGGAGATCCACGTCAACGTCCCCGTCACCGGCACCGTGAACGATCCCAAGTTCTCTCTCGGTGACGCCATCTGGACGGCGATCAAGAACGTGTTGGTGAACGTCGTGTCCGCGCCATTCAAGGCCATCGGCCGGCTGTTCTCGGGCGGCGGGAAGACCGAGGAGCCTGGCGAGAAGCTGGATGTGCCGAAGGTGGATCCCGTGTCCTTCGAGGCGGGGAGCTCGGTGCTATCGCCGGCCATGGAGGACCACCTCCTGCGGGTCGCCGACTTCCTGCGGCGCTCGCCGTTCGTGAGCCTGGCCCTGACGCCGGTTCCGGGCGCCGGCGACGTCGCCGCGCTCAGGGAGGAGGCGGTGGCGGCGCGGCTCCGGGAGTTCCAGAAGGAGCGGGGCGTCGAGGACGCGGCCGTCGCCCTCGCCGAGTACTACAAGGAGCGACTGCCCGACGTCCCGCTTCCGGCGACCCTGGAGGAGCAAGCGGCGCTGTTGCGGGAGCGCGAGCCCGCCCCCGACGCCGGGCTGACGGACCTCGGCCGCCGGCGTGTGCAGGCGACGCGCGAGCGGTTGCTCACGGTGGAGGGGATACCGGGGGCGCGGCTGACGGTCGCCGAGGGCCCGGCCGCGGCGTCAGGCGGCTCCGCGGCGCCGCGGGAGGCGACGGTGGAGGGCCGCGTCGATTTCGCGATCATGGCCGGCGAGTAGGCCGCTCTCCGCTCCCAGGTGATCACTCGGCCAGAAGTGTGCGACGATGTATGCGCTTGACGCGAAGCGCGGGGCCGTCCGTGCACAGCCTGAACCGCGACGACGCGGGCGCCCGCCGGGAGGCGGGCCCACGGCACGTCATGTTCCCATGGCCCGCGCGTCCAGCCGGGGGAGACTGACGCATGTTCCCGTACCGGGACGAGAACGAGACGGTCCGGACGCCCTACGCCACCTTCGCGTTGATCGGGCTCAACGTGGCGACCTGGCTGTTCGTCCAGGGTGCGGGCACGACCGGTCCGCTGGCCCGGTCGATCTGCGAGCTCGGGCTCATCCCCGGCGAGTTGACCTTGAGTGTCCCCCCGGGCACGCGCTTTCCGATGGGCGAAGGGCTCGCGTGTCTGACCGACCCCGGGCGCCAGGTCTCGCACATCTTCACGTCCATGTTCCTGCACGGCTCGTGGATGCACCTGATCGGGAACATGTGGTTCCTGTGGATCTTCGGGAACAACGTCGAGGATGCCATGGGCCGGCTCCGGTTCGTGATCTTCCACCTGCTGACCGGCGTGGTGGCGGCGCTCGCGCAGGTCGTCCTCAACCCAGCGTCGGCCGTGCCGATGGTCGGCGCCTCGGGGGCCATCAGCGGCGTGATGGGCGGATACATCGTGCTGTATCCCCACGTCCGGGTGTTCATGATGGTGCCGCTCGGATTCATTCTCACCTCGATGGCCTGGCCGGCCTGGATGATGCTCGGCTACTGGCTGCTCCTCCAGTTCATCAGCGGGCTGACCGTGGTCGGCCAGGAAGGCGGCGGGGTCGCCTTCTGGGCGCACTTCGGCGGGTTCGTGGCCGGTGCGGCCCTGGTGAAGGTCTTCGCCAAGCGGGACTACCTGGCCCAGCACCAGGCGCGGCACTGGCGTCCGCGCCGTCTGGGGTTCGGCTCCTGACGCGAGGGCCGAAGGGCGCCGTCCGTCCGCATCGGCAGTCGTCGCGCCGCCCGCCGATCGCGTCGTCGGATGCGTCTCGGATTGACGGCCCCCGGCCCCGGGGCTAGACTCTTCGCGTCGCCAGCCGACGGGGTGATCGATGGGGAACGATGGCGCTCGGAACGTGGTCTCCGGCCTCGTGGCCGCGGCTGCGCTCGTCGGGCTCACGTCCTGCAGCGCCACGCGGCTCACCGAGGTCTGGAAGGACCCCGGATACAGTGGCGGACCCCTTCGCCAGGTGGCCGTGTTCGTGTTCGGCGCGGACGCGAACGGCCGGCGCGTGACCGAGGATGCGTTCGTCCAGCGCCTGCCGGCAAGCACCCGCGGCGCGGCGGGCAACGGGCTGGTCCCGGCCGACGAGCAAGCTGACGTCGACAAGGTGCGGGCTCGCCTCCAGGCCGGAGGCTTCGACGGCGCCATCCTCGTTCAGCTGGTGAGCGTGGAGGAGGCGCAGACGTGGATCCCGAGCGTCCTGCAGCGTACGCCCGCTCCGCAGCGGACTCTGGGCGAGCAGTACACCGCCGCGTACCAGGCCGGGCAGCGCGCAGGCGACGGGCCCGCCGACACGACGGTGCGGGTCCAGGCGCATGTGTACGGCGTCGCCTCCCAGTCCCCGATCTGGTCGGGTGCCAGCCGGGCCATCAACCCCACCGTCGTGCGCGAGATGACCGAGGGGGTGGCGGAGGCCGTCATCGAGCGGCTCCAGGAGGCCGGCGTCCTGACCGAGACCTGATATGAGTACCACGGTGTCGGTCACGCGGTGACGGAGGAGGGCTGATCCGTGCGGCGATCCCTCGCGGTGCTGCTGGTCGTGGTCCTGATGCTGGCCGTTGCGGTGCCGCCCGCGCAAGCGTGCATCGAGTGCGTGGCCCTGGGGCTGGCTTCCTTCGCGGTGTTCACCCAGCTGGTCTCGGCGCTCACCGAGCCGCGCGTCGTGTACACCGTGCCCGGCTACTCCGCGCCCGGCTACTACGGGTCGTACGGGTGGTCATCCGCGACCGTCTACGCCGCCGCCGCGTACTACTATCCGTCGCCGTATTACGCCGGCCTGACCGCTCCGGCGTATCCGGCGACCTACGCGTCCGTCGCGCCGGCGCCCGCGTGGACCGGGCCGCGGGTGGTCCAGTACGCGCACGGGCGCTACGAGCTCAGGGGGGACGGCATAAGCGTCCCCTACGTGTGGGTGTGGATCCCGATCGCCGCGGCGCCGGCGCCCCCGCCCACGAGCGCGCCAGCTGGGTCCGCCCCCGGCGGGCCAGCGGGCGGCGGGCTCGAGACCCGCTGACCGTCCAGCCGGGCGGCCGCGCCGGCGCGGGTGCGCGCCGACTCTCGCGGTCCTGATCCGGCCGCCGAGCCGGCGGGCCCGTCTCGGGACCGTGCCTCGACCAGGGAGACCGAGAGGCGATGCGGGCCATCCGGCGTCCGAAACCGCCGCCGGGATGACCCGCGCCGGACGACTCGCCCCGGGCCGCTAGGACTTGGGGCCGACGCCGAGCCGCAGCTCCAGAATCGTGCGGACCTCCTTCACCGTGTCGCGCCAGAGGCTCTTCTCCGGGGCGGTGGCGTAGGCCGCCTGCATCTGCGACCGGTACTCGTTCATCGCCGCTTCCTGGCGGTCCTGAGGGACGCCGTCGACCGTCTTGGAGCGGATTGCGAACATGCGCTGCGTGGCGGCGTGGGGTCGCTCGATCCAGCGCCCGATCTCGTTCCAGTCCTGGTCGAAGAAGACGAGGACCGGGATCGAGCGGTACCCATTGTTGAGGAACGCATCGGTCAGGTCGAGGTGCTGGTCGCGGAAGAAGACACGCAGCTCGCACTGGGGCATGGCCTCGACGATGCGCGCCAGCATCGGCGAGTTGCGGTGCACGTCGCCGCACCAGTTCTCCGCGAGCATCAGGGCATGGCGGGCCTGACGGATGCCCGAGAAGAAGCGCCGCTCGTCCTCGGTCAGCGACGCGTGGTGGTAGTTTTCCTCGGTGCGCGCCCGCGTGTCGCCCATCTGGGCGAGGTAGTCCTTCCACGTCATGCCGGTGGCGAAACGCTGCGCGTCGAGCGAGATCCTGAGCTGCGCCATGGGGGCCTCCCCTTGTGTAGTCGGGTTCAGCTGTTCAATGTCCGCGGCCGGTGACTGGCGTGTTGCATGTTAGCAGACCTCGGCCGGCCGGGATGCCGGGTCAGGCGGCCCCGGCGCGGATGGCGTCGAGGACCTGCGCCGGGTGCTTGGCGGCGTCGGCCACCCGCTTCCAGTGCTTGCGGACGGTCCCGTCGGGGCCGATCCAGACGGTCGACCGGATGACGCCCTTGGTCTTCTTTCCGTAGAGAACCTTGTCCCCGTAGGCGCCCCACGCCGTCATGACCTTGCGCTCCGGGTCGGAGAGGAGCGTGAAGGGCAGGCGATACTTGCCGGAGAACCGCGTGTGGGACTCGGGGCTGTCGGCAGAGACGCCGAGCACGACGACTCCCGCGCGCTGGAGCTCCTTCCACAGGTCCCGAAATCCGCACGCCTCCTTGGTGCACCCGGGGGTGTCGTCCTTCGGATAGAAGTAGACGATCACGTCCTTGCCCTTGAAGTCGGCGAGCGAGACGCGCCCGCCCTCGGCGCTCTCGAGCGTGAACGCGAGGGCCTTCCGGCCCTCGGCGATCTGTGCCATGGCCTTCTCCTTGCCTGACCCGACCGTCCGCGGCGCCGCGTGTCAGGCGCGGCGCACGGTCAGCTTGACGGCCGGGGTCAGGGTGTTGTGCACGATGCAGCCGCGCTCCGCGATCGTGATCAGCTTGTCCAGCGCGTCCCCTTCCAGGGTCGCGGCCTGGACTTCGAGCTCGATCGCGTCGAAGCGGGGAGGGGCGGCGGCGAGCGTTCCCCGGAGGGTGACCTCGAGGCCCTCGACCGGGAGCCCGCGTGCCCCCGCCGCCGCGATGAGGTTGCTCATGAAGCAGCCGCCGAGCGCGACGAGCAGGAGCTCGCCCCCCATCGGTCCCCGATCGAGGCCGCCCTTGGACGTGGGCCGGTCGATCAGGATCCGGTGCTCGCGCGCGCGGCCTTCGGAGGTCGGCGTCCCGCGCACCTGGGTGATGGTCGCCACGAGGTCGGCCACGAATCGTTCCCCCCGGCCAGAGGCTTGACGCGGGGCGCCGCCGGCTGCCGGTGCGGGCCCCCACGCGGTTCGATGCTCCCGGTGCGCCGAGAGATTCCGAGGAGTCGAGGCCCGCCCGCCCTCTGCCGGTATGGTACCCTGGGCCACGCGGTCGGCGCCCGCCGCTCGGCTGATCCACGAACTCGTTCAAGGAGGAGATCCCGTGTCGATCAAGGTTGGTGATCGCTTGCCGGAAGGCAACCTGACGGAGTTCTATGAGCAGGAAGCCCCGGGTTGCAGCGTCGGACCCAACAGCTTCCACGTGTCCGACCTGGTCAAGGGCCGTCGCATCGTGGTGTTCGGCCTGCCCGGCGCCTTCACCCCGACATGCTCGGCCAAGCACGTTCCCGGCTACGTCCAGGCGCACGACCGGCTCAAGGCGAAGGGCATCGACGAGGTCTGGTGCGTCTCCGTCAACGACGCGTTCGTCATGGGCGCCTGGGGCCGCGATCAGAGGTCCGGGGGGAAGGTGCGGATGATGGCGGACGGCAGCGCCACGTACACGAAGGCCCTGGGCCTCGAGATGGACCTGACAGCCCGCGGCATGGGGGTGCGCTCGCAGCGTTACTCCATGCTCGTCGACGACGGCGTCGTGAAGGCGCTGCACGTGGAGCAGCCGGGGAAGTTCGAGGTCAGCGACGCCGAGACCATGCTCCGCAGCATCTCCTGACGAGGGCGTCGTCGGCACGGCCGCTCCCGTCCCCCGGTCGATGAGCGCAGCGCCTGCCGTCCACGGCGGACCTCCGACGCTCGGAACCGCCCTCCGCGGGCGCGGATGACCGGTCCCGACGGCCCCACCCCCGGGTCCGAGCCGGAGTGGGCGAGCTGGCCCGACGAGCGTCTCCTCGACCTCCGGCTCTGCGACCTCGGGGTGACGATCCGCCAGGGGGACCTCGCGGATCGGATCGGTCAGCTTTACGATGAGCTCAAAAGCCTTGGGCTCCGCTTCCGGCCGCACTTCTGGCTGTCCGACGAGTGGTACTGCCCCGACGGCGTGCCGGGAGTCGCCATCCCGTTCTACCTCGCCCACCCGAGGCTGGCCCGGCTCGAGCTGACCCACATGCTCGAGGTCGAGGGCGGTACGCCGGAGTGGTGCATGCGGCTCCTGCGGCACGAGACGGGGCACGCCATCGAGAACGCGTATCGCCTGCGCCTGCGCCGCAGTCGCCAGCGGCTCTTCGGTAAGTCGTCCGAGCGATACCGGGACTACTACGTGCCCCGGCCGTACAGCCGCCGCTTCGTCGTGCACCTGGAGCAGTGGTACGCTCAGAGCCACCCCGACGAGGACTTCGCCGAGACGTTCGCGGTGTGGCTGGCGCCGGACTCGCACTGGCGCGAGCGATACGCGGGGTGGCCCGTCCTCAAGAAGCTCGAGTACGTGGATACGGTGATGCGCGAGATCGCGGACCGGCGCCCGACGGTCCTGTCCCGCGCCCGGGTCGATCCCCTCTCACGCCTCCGGAAGACCCTGCGGCAGCACTACGAGGAGAAGCGCCGCCACTACGGGCTCGATGAGGATGTCTCCTACGACCGGGACCTCCGCCGCCTCTTCTCGGCGGCCCCGGAGTTCCGGGAGCGCCCGTCGGCGGCGCGGTTCCTCGGGCGGCTCCGCCGGGAGGTGCGCCGCCGGGTGGCCCGGGGAACCGGTGTCTACCAGTACACGATCGACCAGGTGCTCGGTGACATGATCGACCGGTGCCGGGAGCTGGGCCTGCGCGTCGCGGTGCCCGAGGAGCAGGCCAAGCTCGACTTCACCATCGCGCTCACCGTGCAGACGATGAACTACCTGCACAGCGGCCGCCACCGCATCGTGCGATGAAGCCCCTGCGCGTGCTCGCGCTGATGCACGAGGACCTCGTGCCGCCGGACGATCCGGGCGACGCCGACATGCTGGAGGTGCCCTGGAAGACGGAGTTCGACGTCGTCAGCACGCTGCGCGAGATGGGACACGAGGTGCGCGCGCTCGGGGTCCGGAGCGACCTCCGGGTGGTCCGCGAGGCGATCGAGGAGTGGCAGCCCCAGATCGCCTTCAACCTCCTCGAGGAGTTCGACGGGGTGGCTACGTACGACCAGAACGTCGTGGCGTACCTGGAGCTCCTGCGCGTGCCGTACACGGGCTGCAACCCGCGCGGCCTCATGCTGAGCCGGGACAAGGCGCTCTCGAAGAAGGTCCTCGCCTATCACCGGATACCCTGTCCGGACTTCGCGGTCTTCGCTCTCGGGCGCGCCGTCCGGCGCCCGCGGCGCCTGTCCTTTCCCCTGATCGTGAAGTCCCTGACCGAGGACGCCTCCCTCGGCATCGCCCAGGCGTCCGTCGTCGAGAGCGACGAGAAGCTGCGCGAGCGGGTGGCGTTCGTCCACGAGAGCCTGGGCACCAGCGCGATCGTGGAGCGGTACATCGAGGGCCGCGAGCTGTACGTGGGCGTCGTCGGGAACCGGCGGCTCACGGTGTTCCCGGTGTGGGAGCTCCGGATGGAGGGGCTCCCCGACGTGGCCCGGCCCATCGCGACCCAGCGCCTCAAGTGGAGCAAGCGGTACCAGAAGAAGTACGGCATCCGGTGGGGCGAGGCGCGCGGCCTGTCCGACCCCGTCACCCGCCGCGTGCAGGAGCTCGCCAAGCGGATCTACCGTGCCCTCGGGCTCAGCGGGTACGCGCGCATCGACTTCCGCCTGGACGCGGCCGAGGTCACGTACGCCCTCGAGGCGAATCCCAATCCCGAGATCGCGTACGGCGAGGAGCTGGCCGAGTCGGCGGAGAAGGCCGGCCTCTCCTACGAGGGGCTGCTCCGGCAGATCCTCGGCCTCGGCCTCCGCTGGCGCCATGATGTCTACGCCTAGCGCGGCGGCGCTCGCCCGGCCGGAGCGCACCGGCGATGTTGCGGCGATCCGCGAGATTCACGAGCAGGCGTTCGGGCGCGCAGCCGAGGCGGACCTCGTGGACGCGCTCCGCGCCCACGGGAAGGCGGCGCTGTCCCTGGTGGCCGTCCGCGGGGAGCGGGTCGCGGGGCACATCCTCTTCAGTCCGGTCACGATCGAGTCGGGCGGTCGGGTCACGGCGGCCGTGGGGCTCGGGCCCATGGCGGTGCTGCCGCCGCACCAGCGGGAAGGCATCGGGTCGCTGCTGGTGTGGGCGGGCCTCGAGGCGTGCCGCCAAGCGGGCCACGCGTCGGTCGTCGTGCTGGGGCACCCGGCGTACTACCCGCGGTTCGGCTTCGTGCCGGCCACCCGGCACGGGCTCCGCTGGGAGCATCCCGCGCCGGACGAGGCGTTCATGGTCCTCGCGCTCCGCGATCGCGCCCTGACCGGGCCGGGCGGGATCGTCCGGTATCAGCCGGAGTTCGGCGGGGTCTGAGAGGCGGAGCCGGACCGCGGACCGCTCAGCCGACCGCCGGGTGGCGGCGGTGCCAGTCGGTGCGAGCCTGGTACGCGCGCGCGGCGGCGAGGATCGTGCCCTCGCCCCACGCGCGCCCCATGAACTGGAGACTCGTCGGCAATCCTCGCTCGCCGAAGCCGTCCGGAACGGCCACCGCAGGGAGTCCCGCCGCGTTGCCGATCGCCCCCGTGGGGTCCACGACCGTGCCGCCGAAGGCGCTGCGGAAGGTCTCGTCGAGGCGGCCGGCCACCGCGAAGCGGCCCGGCGCGACGACGGCGTCGAGCCCGGCGAGGAGGCGGTCGGCCTCCCGCGCCACCACCGCCCGGAGCCGGAGGGCCTTTAGGTAGTCCTTGGCCAGGATCGCGTCCCGCGCGTACAGCGTGTAGCGGTCCTCGGGCGCCGTCAGCCCGGCGAGGGCGCCGCTCTCGACGAGGCCTTCCAGGGCGCTCGCCGCCTCGGCGAAGAGGATGGTCCGCGTGATCGCGTCGTACGGGAGCGACGGCAAGGTGACGTCCTCCAGCGTGCCGATCGTCCGGAGCACCTCGGTCGCCTCCTCGAAGCGCGCGCGCACGTCGGCGTCCGCCGCGTCCACCGCCGCGCGGAGGACCCCGAAGCGGAACCGCCGGTCCAGCGGATCCTTCGCCTCGTGGCGGAACGGGCGGTCCTGCGCGCTGGGGTCGAGCGGATCGGGCCCTGCGATCGCCTCGAGCACGAGGCCGCAGTCGTCGGCGGTCAGCCCCAGCGGACCGATCTTGTCCAGGCTCCAGCTGAGGGCCATCGCGCCGTGCCGGCTGATGCGGCCGAGAGTGGGCCGGAGCCCGCTCACGCCGCAGTTCGCCGCCGGGGAGACGATCGAGCCCCACGTCTCGGAGCCGAGCGCGAAGGGGACCAGGCCCGCGGCGACGGCCGAGGCCGAGCCGCTCGACGAGCCGCCGCTCCAGGCGTCCTCGTGCCAGGGGGACCGTCCGGGTCCGGTGAACGACGCCCGGGGCTGCCGGTAGCCCCCGCCGCCCGCCAGCTCCACCATCGCCAGCTTTGCCACTAGGACGGCGCCCGCCGCCTGGAGGCGGCCGATCACCGTGGCATCGACGTCGAACGTCTGGGCGCGGAGCGGCGCTGCGCCCCAGCTGGTGGGGATGCCGCCAGCCGTCGCGAGCAGGTCCTTCGCGCCGTAGGGGATGCCGTGGAGCGGGCCGCGCCAGCCGCCGGCGGCGATCTCCGCCTCGGCGCGCCTGGCCTCGGCCAGCGCACGGTCGCGGGTCAGGGTGACGACGGCGTTGTAGCGGGGCCCGAAGCGCTCCAGCCGTTCCAGGAACTCTTCCGCCAGCGCCACCGGGGACACCCGGCGAGTCCGGACGAGCGCTGCGAGCTCGCGCAGGGGGAGAAAGACGGGGCTCGGCGTCACGGCGCGCCGGGCGCGTCGGGCAGAGGAGGGAGGAGGGGACCGTCGGCGTTCTCGAGTGGCACGGCGCGGAGGGCGCGCACGCCGTCGACGATCCCGGCGAGGCTCGTCCGCACACCCTCGAGCTCTTCGGGGGTGAGGCGGTGCCCGTAACGCGCTCGCACCAGCGCGAACAGGAGATCGACCTCGCTCGCCGCCTCCGGATGTGTCATGAGCCCCTCCTCCGCCGGTTCCGTGCGCCGATGAGTCGTCGTCGCGCGGCCGCGCTCCGGCGGCCATGATAGGCGCCGGATTCCGGCGCGACAAGTGCGCGTATCGCGCCATGTAAAATGTTACCGAGCGAGGAGGCCCGCGCCATTTGTGATGTGACCCTCGACGGCCCTCGGGCCGGAGGAGGGATCCATGATGAGCCTCCGCGCGAAGGCAGAGTACCTGCGGGCCGTCCACGGACGCTATCGCCAGGCGA
>DASZOL010000083.1:0-13948 GCA_035550795.1 Candidatus Methylomirabilota bacterium | reverse complement strand
GCGCGGCCTCGGGCGCCGGCTTCTCCACGAGGTCCTCGACGAGGTACACGTTGTCGGAGACGGGCGTCCCCTTGATGACGCCGTACATCGACAGCTGGCTCCGGGGGACGCGCTCGACGGCGAGGACGGGGTTGCCGAACTGCTCGTACACGGACAGCAGCTGGCTGATGGCGGGCGGATCCGCCACGATGATGTCGTCGCCGAGGAAGACGGCGAAGGGCTGCTCGCCGACCAGGGGGTGCGCGCAGAGGATGGCGTGCCCGAGGCCGAGCGGCTCCTTCTGGCGCACGTACGTGACCGAGGCGAGGTCGGAGATCGTCTTGATCTGGGCGAGCTCCTCCCACTTGCCGCGCTCCTGAAGGTAGAACTCCAGCTCCACCGAGGCGTCGAAGTGGTCCTCGATCGCGCGCTTGCCCCGTCCGGTCACGATGCAGACGCGGTCGAGCCCGGCGGCCACCGCTTCCTCCACGACGTACTGGATCATGGGCTTGTCGACCAGCGGCAGCATCTCCTTGGGCTGGGCCTTGGTGGCAGGCAGGAAGCGGGTGCCAAGGCCCGCGGCGGGAAACACGGCGGTGCGGACGCTCATGCGACCGACTCCTTTCGACCGTCCTCGACGGTTTCGCCGCCCGGCGGCGGCGTGAGACGAACATCCATGGCGGCGCGCGGGGGCCGGATCCCGTGGGCGTCGAACGCCTCCTTGATCCGGCGCCGGGCCTCCAGCTCGAGCGGGAACCTCTCGGTCGCGACCACCCGGGCGTGGAGGCGCAGGACGGCCGCGGCCGCGCCCTCCTGACCGAAGCGCAGGATGCCCTCGGCGGCGGGCGGCTCCAGGATCACGGCGCCGTGCGCGGCGGCGAGGGCGCCGCCGACCTCGCCGAGGACCCGGAGCGCCCGGCCCACGTCCTCCTCGTAGTCGACCGAGACCTCGACGACCAGGCGGGCCCAGCCGGCGGTGTGCAGGCCGAACGCGCTCAGCTCCCCGTTCGGCACGATGCGCAGCTCGCCCGAGAATTTGCGGATCGCGGTGACGCGGAACCCGACTGACTCGACGACGCCCGTGTGGGCTCCGACCTCGATGACATCCCCGACCGCGACCAGGTTCTCGAACAGCAGGAAGAACCCCGAGACGACGTCCCGGATGAGGCTCTGCGCACCGAGGCCGACCACCAGGCCGGCCACGCCCGCCGACACGATGAGCGTGCGCACGTCGATGCCGATCTGCTGCAGGATGACGACGCCGACCGTGAACCCCACCAGGTAGCGCGACAGGCTGGTGAGCAGGGGGCCGAGGGTCCGCGCCCGCTGGGCCCGCAACGGGGACTCGGTCGCGCCCTCCACCCGTCGGAGGAGCCGCCCGATCAGGACCGCGAGGAGCCGGTACCCGATCCAGCCGACCAGCATGATGAGGGCGATCGCCGCGATCCGGGCGATGACGCGGGCCGCGTCCTCGCCCAGGGACAGGGCCCGGGCGCCGATCAGCGACAGCTCCTCGAGGAGCGACCGCGACGCGTCCATCAAGGCGTCCCCGCCGTGCCTCGGGGCGGCCCCCCGGCGGGCCCGTGGACCGGGTGCATGCGGGCACGGAGCCGGCGGACGTCCCGCACGGCCTCCAGCGTGACGAAGTAGGCCGCCACGGCGAGCACGATCCCGACGATGGTCGTCCCCACGAACAGGGGCTTCGAGGCCACGAAGAGCATGTCCCACAAGGCCTGGTAGAGCGTGCCGGCGGTCTCCCGGGGACTCGCTCGGAGATACGCGGCCAACCCGTGGATGCTCGCCAGGGAGAAGCTGCTCCAGTCGCCCGTCAGGACCCCTTCACCCAGCCGGAGGCAGAAGCCGTACACGAACGGCGCGAACCAGGGCAGGTTCAGCCATGCCCCGGTGATGGTCGCCACCTTGTTGAGGCGGAACACGTAGGCGGCGCCGAGCGCCATGAGCGTGTGAAGGCCGTAGAACGGCGTCACCCCGATGAAGACGCCCGCCGCCATGCCGACTGCCAGACGTGAGGGCTCCTCGTCCAGGTGCAGGACGTGGGTGGCTCGCTCGCGGAGACGGCGCCAGGAGAAGACCATCGGGCGCGGAGGGCCTACGACGCCCCGGGCCGCTCCGCCGGCGCCTCGGAGATCGTGACCGACACCGTGACCTCCTTGCCCTGCCGCAACACGCGGAGGCTGACGGGGCGGTCGACGGGCGCATCCAGGACGAGCCGCTGGAAGTGCTGGAGATCACCCACGGTCGCCTCGCCGAAGCGCAGGACGACGTCGTTGGGGAGCAGCCCCGCCTTCTCCGCCGGCCCGCCGGGGAGCACTCGCTTCACGACGACCCCGCGACCCTTCGGCGCGCCGAGCGCCTGGGCCAGGTCGTCGTTCAGGGGCTCGAGGGACACCCCCAGCCAGCCGCGCACGACGCGGCCCCGTGAGATGAGGGCGTTCGCGACCCGCTGCGCCGTGTTGATCGGGATGGCGAAGCCGATGCCCTGACCCGACGAGAGGATGGCCGTGTTGATCCCGATCACCTCGCCCTGCGCGTTGAGCAGCGGGCCGCCCGAGTTCCCGGGGTTGATGGACGCGTCGGTCTGGATGAAGTTCTCGTTGGGGACGATCCCGACCTCCGACCGGCCCGTCGCGCTCACGACGCCGACCGTGACGGTCTGCTCCAGCCCGAACGGGCTCCCGATCGCGATGGCCCACTCGCCGACCTCGATGCGGTCGGAGTCCCCGAGCTTCGCCGCCACCACGCCCTCACCGGCGGGGATCCGGATCACGGCCAGATCCGTGGTGGCGTCCGTGCCGACGATCTTCCCGGCGACCTCCTTCTTGTTGTGGAACCGGACGGTGATCTCGTCCGCCCCCTTGATGACGTGGAGGTTCGTCAGGATGTGCCCCTGCGCGTCGATGATGACGCCGGAGCCGACGCCCGCGCGCTCACGCTCCCCGGGAGGAATCTGGCCGAAGTACTGGTCGAAGTACTCCCGGAGGCTCGGCGGCGTGCCGGGGGTGGGCGTGCCGCCCCGGGGGCGCTGGCGGCGCAGGAAGTGAGCCGTGGCGATGTTCACGACCGCGGGCCGGAGGTGCTCCGCGACGCCCACGAACGCTCGCTGGATCTCCGCCGGGGTGACCCCGGCCGGGCGAGGCGGCGGCGGGGCCGGGGTGCCCGGCCACCGGAGCCCGGTGAGCTGGAGCCCGATCCCGATTCCCACGCCGAGGGCCAGGGCGACGAGCGCGGCGACGCCGGCCTTGAGGAGGAGCCGGGTCATGCGGGCTTCGCCGGGCGCGCCGGGTCCAGAATCGCCTTGACTTCCCCGGGCACGGTCTCGAACATCATTCCGAGCCTCCGATGCGCTGGCTGATCTCTCGGTACACGCACGTCCCTCTCGCGATGGCAAGCGTGGTTGTCCTTGCAGCCGTCATCGCATGGCTGGTCGTCGACCGCCTCGGGGGGCCCTGGCCCAGATGGCGCGGCCTGGCCGTGCCGTCCCCGTCGGTGGTGGCGATCCCCGCGAGCCCCGGTGCCGCGGAGAGCCCCGCCTCCTCAGGGCTAGCCCCCGGTCCCGGACGGTCCGAGAGCCCGGCCCCTGACTTCCCCCTGGTGCCGCGGCCACCGGCCCCCACCCCCGAACGATACGCGCTCGAGAGCGGTCCGATGTCGCCCGGGCCGGCTGCCGACCGGCTGGAGGGAGAGCTCAACCGGCTCGGCCATGCCACGGTGCGATTCCGGAAGCAGGACACGGCGCGACTGTTCGTCGTGACCGCCACGGGCTTCGCGTCCCAGGATGAGGCGCGACTGGCCGTGCGGGAGCTCGGTCGCGGCACCGTGGTGGACGAGGTCGGGGTTCCGGAGGTCCTCCTCGGACGCCACCTCTCGCTGGCGGCGGCCGTCGCGGCGGCCCGGCCGCTCCGCGCTCGGGGATTCGAGGTGCGCGTCAGCGAGGCGCTCGCCCCCAGCGGGCAGTACCACATCCGGTACGGGCAGTTCGCGCGCCGGGCCGACGCCCAGGCGTACGGGGAGGCGCTCGCGCGCCGCGGGATCGTGAGCCGGGTCGTCAAGGTCCGGTAGGCCGCTCGCTCATTCTCCCTGGGGGGGAGCGGCGCCGCTCCTCCTCCAGGCCCCCCCACGGCATTGATGCGGCGGGTCGCGTCGCAGCAATGGCTGGCGATCCATCAGGCGACGAAGGGCGGGATGGGCGGCACCTCGAGCAGCTGGCCCTTCACGTCCACGACGCCCGGCACCGTCCGGGCCACCTCGGTGGCGCGCTCCAGGGCCGCTGTCCCCTCGAGCCGGATCACCCCGCGATCGGCCTCAACGCTCAGGCGATACTTGCGCGTGTCGGGGTGCGCGGCGAGCGCGGACCGTACGCGCGAGCTGAGCGCTCGGTCCCGAACCTGTTGCCGCGACTCGGCGGTCGCCACGAGGCTCCTGACGAGCCCCGCGATCGCCTCCACCCCCGCGTCGATCGTGAGCTTCTCGGTGTTCAGGACCAGGTCGTACAGCGCCGGATCACCCCAATCCACGTCGTAGAGGTACCGGATCCGCCCGTGCTTCTCCTGATCGCTCCGGCGCACCATCTCCACCGTCGTGCGGACGTCCACGCCCTCCTGCGCCTGGGCCGCCATCTTCTTCATCACGCGCTTGACTCTGAGCTCGAACGGCGCGATCACGTGGACGCGCAGGACGTGCGAGATGCCGCGGAGCAGCATCTGCCCGCCCCGGGAGTTGATGACGACGTTGTCCTGCTCCGCGGCGTCCAGGAGCGCGGACTGGAGCACCGTGATGTACTGCCGTGTCTCGACGTCGAACCGCTCGAAGAGCGAGGGCTTCTTCTCGTCGAGCTCGGTGAGCTTGTCCTCGCCGACGCCGTAGCGCTGCGCGGCTTCCGAGAGCATGTCCCGGTCCACGTAGCGCCACCCGAGTCGTTTGGCCAACTCGATCCCGATCTCGGGGCCGCCGGACCCCGTCTCGTGCGCGATCGTCACAATGGCCATGGAGGCACCTCCCGCCCGGATACGCCGGGCTCAGTCCTCTTCCACGAGCTCGAAGTCTTCCGTCGGTGCCCCACAGTTGGGGCATCGCTCTGGGGGGTCTTCCCCGGGCTGAACGTAGCCGCAGCGTAGGCAGCGACACACCAGTACCACACGCGGCCTCCGGCGATGTCGGGGCCTAGTCTAGCCGATCAGGGGGCCGGGGAGAAGATGGGGCAGGGTCCGGGGGCCGGGGAGTCCCCCGCGGGCCCCCCACGCCCAGCCTTGCCTGAGCGCCGGGCGTTGCGCCACACTATCGCTCATGGATCAGCTTCGGCTGGCCTACCTGGCGCTGGCGGTCGGCCTGATGGGATTCGGGGTGGTCTGGGGGTGGCTCGGGCTCTGGCGCACGGCCGAGTCACCGCCGCGCGGGCCGCGCCTCGCCGCCGCGCTCCTCCTCCTCGTCGCGGTGGGGGGGACCGTCGCCGCCGTCATCCTGGAAAATCGCGCGGCGCGGCCCTGGTAGAGGCCTCCCTCGCGTCCGCCGTCAGGGCCGCCGCGGGCGGGGCGGCCGGCGCTTGGAGGGCGGCGGCGGCGCGGCGGGACCGGACGAGGCGGCGGCCGACACGCCGTCGGTGATGCCGGGCAGCGCGATCCCCGCGTCCACCAGCGGCTTCGCGATCCGGTCCTTCAGCCAATGGTCGTCCCACCACTCGATCGGGCTCGTGTACACCCCGTTGATGAGCAGCGCGAAGTGGAGGTGGTCGCCACCCGCCAGGCCCGTCTCGCCGCTTCGCCCGAGGGCCTCGCCCTTCTGCACCGTCTGCCCGACCTTGACCCCGATGTCGGACAGGTGCGCGTAGAGGCTCATGAGGCCGAGCCCGTGGTCCAGCACGACCATATTCCCGTAGATGCCGTTGGGTCCCGTGAACACGACCCGCCCGGCGTTGGACGCCTCCACGGGGCTCTGCCGGTTGGACGCGAGGTCGATGCCGAGATGCCACTGGGCGTCGACGGTGCGGCCGCCGAGCTGGTACGTCCGCTCCTCGGGAAAGTTGGCGAAGACCTTCGTGTTCGGCTGTTGGCGGAACCGGCCTGCCCAGAGAGGCTTCGGCGAGGTCTCCCCGCCCGCGATCTCACGGTTCTTGGTCTCGAAGGCCTTTCGCCCCTCGCCGTTGACGCGGAGGAAGGACTGGAGCAGGTCCTCCAGCGAGGCCGTGCCCGGCGTCTGCGGCACGAGCTCCGGCATCTTCCGGCGGAGGAAGGCCTCGGTGAGGTTGATGGTGTCCTTCGGGAAGCGCACGGGCAGGAAGGTCACCGGCACTCCGATCACGCGCTCGTTCCCGGCCTCGTCAGCGGCCACGACGGCCGGCGCCACCTGCGGGCCGTTGTAGGGCACCACGAACAGGGCGACGTGTGTGCCCGGGTCCTGGGCCAGGCCGGCCACCCCCGGGAAGAACTCACTCCCGACCCGGACCCCCGAGCGGACGGCGCCCTCCGGCCGGTAGACGACGATGCCGGCGCCCGCGTGCTTGATGTAGCCGGTCGCCGTCTTGAGCTCGAGCTTCGGCGGCGTGAGGTCGACCGTGAACCGGTGCACCAGGCGGGGCCCCCGCGGAGGCCGCGGGCGCCAGAGCGTGTCCCGCGCCTCGATCTCCAGCTCCGCCTGACCCTCCTGCAGCTTGAGCGCGTCCGCGTCCAGCGCCACGGGCTTGCGGAGGGTGCGGGTCGCGGCCCCGGTCAGGTCCTCGCTCAGGACCGGGCGGGCGGTGCCCTGCTGGACCACGCGCACCTCGAGCGCCGCCAGGTTCGCCGCGGGGGCGTCGAGCACCACCGTGATCGGGCGCGCCCCGTGCCCGATGGCGGCGACCGCGGGCTCGATCGTGACCCGCACCGGCGGCTGCCGCTGTCGCCAGATCAGGAACCCGCCGCCAGCGAGCAGCACCAGGAGGAGGAAGAGCCAGAGCTTGCCACGGGTCATGCGGGTCTCCACGCCTCCGGATTGACCAGGTTTGGCGGCCGGCGGCCCTCGAGCGCAGCCGCGCAGTTCTCCGCGGCCCGCGAGGCCATCCTGAGCCGCGTCGCGCGGGACGCCGACCCGATGTGAGGCGTGAGCGCGAGGTTCTCGAGCTCAAGCAGACCGGGATGGAGCTTCGGCTCCTCCTCGAAGACGTCGAGCCCCGCCCCGGCGATCCGCCCCGTCCGGAGCGCCTCGACGAGCGCGGCCTCGTCGACCACCGGCCCGCGAGCGACGTTCACGAGGAACGCGGTGGGCTTCATGAGGGCCAGCTCAGCCGCGCCGATCCAGTGCCGCGTCTCCTGCGAGAGCGGGATCGAGAGCACGACGAAATCGGCCTCCCGGAGCAGGTCGGCTTTCGCGCGGTACTGCGCTCCGAGAGTCCGCTCGGCCTCGGGATCGCGCTCCCGGTTGTGGTAGAGAAGGCGCATGCCGAAGCCTTGCCCCCGCCGCGCGATCGCCTGCCCGATCCGGCCCAGGCCGACGACGCCGAGCGTCGCCCCGTGCACGTCCGCACCCATCAGCTGGCTCCAGTAGACGCCCGTCCACTTCCCGCCGCGGACGAAGCGGTCGCTCTCGGGCACGCGTCTCGCAACGCCGAGCATGAGCGCCCAGGCCATGTCCGCGGTGGTCTCGGTCAGCACGCCGGGCGTATTCGTGACGAGAATTCCGCGCCGGGTCGCCGCGGCGACGTCGACGATGTTGTAGCCCACGGCGGCGACCGCCACGATGCGGAGGCGGGGCGCGGCGGCGAGGATCGCGTCGGGAATCGGGTGGGCGCCCATCGGGATGATCGCGTCGCAGTCGGCGACCAGCCGCGCCAGGTCGGCGACGGGAAGCTCGTGCTCCGTGTGGCTCGTCGCGACGGTCCCGACGCGATCGAGGATCGCGCGCGCCTCAGCTTCCATGGGCCACGTCACGAAGATGGAGCGCGCCGCCATGCCTTCGCGAGCCTACCTGCCGGCGCCGTCGACTGTCAAGCGCGCGGCCTCCTCGCGCGCCCTCCGTGCGCGGCCCCCGCTTGACGGCGCGCGCGGATTCTGGCGCCATAGGGCACGACCCATGCCGAGACGCACGCCCCGGAGCCGGTCCGCCGCGGCGACGCCCCGCCGCGCCACCCGCATCGAATCTCGATGAGCGGGTATGCGCTCCTCGGCCTCCGCACCGTCGTGGGCGCCATCTACGTGTTCCAGTCGTATCTCGCGCTGTTCGCCGCCACGCCGAAAGGGCTGGCCGCCTACATCGCCAAGCTTGGCCTTCAGGTGCACACGATCCTCGCGGTCACGGTGATCGCCATCAACGGGATCGGTGGGGCGCTGCTGCTCATCGGGCTCTGGACGCGCCTGGCGGGCTCGCTCAACGCCGCGGTGCTGCTGCTCAGCCTGCTCGTCGTCTACGTCCGCCAGGGCGTGCTGCTCAAGGGCACGATCGTCGACGCCGCCGTCGGGCGGACGGCGGCCGCCGGCTACGAGTACGTGGCGCTCCTCGCGGTCGCCACGGTGCTGGTCGCCGTGGGTGGCGGGGGCGGATCGGGGGGCAAGAAGTGACCGCGGGGTCGGCGCGACCCTGAGGGCCGCCGGGCCGGGACCGGACTACTCGCGGATCCAGCTCTCGGCGAGCGGGATCTCCGGAGACGGAGGCGCGCTCGTGCTCGGCTGGAGGCGGCGGAGGGCATCGACGTCGGCGCGGCGGTACAGGCGCTGCCGCCGCATTCCCTGGCGGTAGCTCCGCAGCACTCCCCGGCTCACGTAGGCGTACAGGGTGGCGGGCTTCACCTCGAGCCGCCCTGCCGCCTCGTCCACCGTCAGGTACTCCTCGCCGCCGATGACGACCATCGCCTCCCGCCAGCCTAGCAATCAGCTCCCGTACCGTCCAGGATCTTGCTAAATCAATCTTAATCAAGAATAATCAATTCAGTGAGCCAGCGCCACCCACACTACGAGGGAGGAGGCCACCATGGAGACGGGCTGGAAGGCAGGGCTGGAGGACGCAATTGCCGCGCGGTCGGCGATCACCGCCATCGACGGGGCGGCGGGACGCCTCTATCACCGGGGGTACGAGATCGGCGACCTCGCCGCCCACGCGAGCTTCGAGGAGACGACGCACTTGCTGTGGTTCGGGGAGTTGCCGGCAGCCGCCGAGGCCGACGCCTTTGCGAGCCGCCTCCGCGCCGCCCGCGGCCTCCCGCCCCCGGTACTCGCGCTCCTTCGAGCGCTGCCGGCTGGCACGCATCCCCTGGACGCCCTCCGCACGGCGGTGTCACTGGCCGCCGCCGGCGATCCGGACGTCCGGGCCTCCGACGCCGAGGCGAACCTCCGGAAAGCGCTGCGTCTCACGGCCCTCATCCCGGCGGTGGTCGCCGGGTGGCAACGCCTCCGCGCAGGCCGTGAGCCGGTGCCGGCCGGCGGCGAGGGATCGCACGCCGCCCACTTCCTTCACCTGCTCCACGGCCGGGCCCCGACCCCCGAGGTCGCGCGGGTCCTCGACGCGGTCCTCACCCTGCACGCGGACCACGAGCTCAACGCCTCGACGTTCGCGGTCCGCGTCGCGGTCGCCACGCTGGCGGACCTCCACGCGGCGGTGGTCGCCGCGATCGCGACGCTGAAGGGGCCGCGCCATGGCGGGGCGAACGAGGACGTGCTCGCCATGCTGCTGGAGATCGGCGATCCCGACCGGGCGGAGGCATACGTAGCCGCCCGCCTGGACGCCCACGCCCGGGGCAGCCGGCACGAGCGCGCGGCGCCACAGGCCCGCGTGCCGGGCTTCGGCCACCGCGTCTACCGCGTGGACGACGCGCGGGCGCGCGTGCTGCGGCAGACGGCGAAGGCGATGGCGGAGGCGACGGGCCACGCGCGGCTCTTCGAGACCGCCGAGCGTGTCTACGGGGCGATGAAGGCGCGCACGGACCTTCCCGTCAACGTCGACTTCTTCTCGGCGGTCGTCTACCACGCGCTCGGCATCCCCGGCGACCTCTGCACGTCCATTTTCGCGGTCGGGCGCGTGGCGGGGTGGTGTGCTCACGCACTGGAGCAGTACGCGGACAACCGTCTCATCCGGCCGCGGGCCTACTACGTCGGGGTGCCGCCGCGCGAGCTGGCCGTCCAGGCCCGCTGACGGACGCGAATCGGCGCCGCCGCGGGCGCAGCCGATTCCGGCCCGACCGTACGCCCGGCGACTCCCGGGCGGTCTGGGGGCCGGCCAGGTTTCGCGCGCGGGCCCACCGGCGCGCGCCGCCAGGCCCCGCAGGACCGCCCGCCGCGGAAATCAGCGGTGGCGCCAGCGGGGCGGCTCCTTCGCGAAGAAGGCGCGAACCCCCTCGCGCGCGTCCTCGGTGCGGAAGATCACCTCGGACAGGATCAGGGTCTGGCGAATGGCCTCGTCCTCGGTGGCGTCCTGCCCGATCTCCGCCGCCTCCTTGATCAGCTGGAGCGCCCGGTTCGGCCGGTCGGCCAGCGTGCGCGCCAGGTCGAGGGCGGCCGCGAGGGCCTGACCCGGCGGCACCACGCGGTTGACGAGGCCCCAGTCCCGGGCGGTCTCCGCGTCGATCGGGTCGCCCGTGAACATCAGCTCCTTGGCGCGTCCCTCCCCCACCCGGCGGGGAACCCGGACCGTGCCGCCGCTCCCGGGGAGCACGCCGAGCTTCACCTCCGGCAGGGCGAGTCGCACGTCGGCGCCCGCGATGAGGATGTCGCAGCACACGGCGAGCTCGAGGCCGCCGCCGTAGGCGAGCCCGTTGAGCGCGGCAATCGTCGGCTTCGGGAAGTCGTCGAGGCGGCTGTACGCCTGGTTCTCGGGCGCGAGCTTCTTCCGCACCACGTCGTCCTGGACCGAGGGGAACTCACTCACGTCGGATCCCGCGCAGAAGGCGCGCGCGCCCGCGCCGGTGACGACCAGCACTCGGGCTTCGGGATCCGCCGCCAGGCGATCGAGCGCGGCCTGGAGCCGCCGCGTCAGCTCGAGGGTCACCAGGTTGAGCGGCGGGTTGTCCAGGGTCAGCACCGCGACGCCGGCCTCGACGGTGGTGCGGATCAGCTGGCGATCGCCGCTCACCACGGTACCCTCCCTCCACGGGAATTGACGGGACGGTCCTGGTCGGACCGCCTTCGGCCGGCGGCGGCCTGTGGGCTCATGGCTCGGGACGCCTCCTCTGGCGGAGCGCCGGGCGCCCCCGGAACTCGGCGAGGACGCCCATCGGGTCGGGGCGGAACAGGCGCGGATCCATCGGCCGCGGCGGCGCCGGCACCCGGACCGGGAAGCCGATCCGCGCGAGCACGTCCTTCTCGAGATCTACCCCGGGCGCGAGCTCGACGGCCTCGATCCCGCCGGAACCGAGCCGGAACACCGCCCGGTCCGTCACGTACATGACCTCCTGCCCCCGCGCGCGCGCGTAGCGTCCGCTGAAGGTCACCTGCTGGACCGCGGGCACCCACTTCGCCGTCCGCCCCTCTCGCAGGAGGCGCACTCCGCGCTCGCCGTCCGGCTGGATCTCCAGGCCGTCAGCGGTGAGAGTTCCCGAGAACACGACCTTCCGCGCCCCCTGGCTGATGTTGACGAAGCCCCCCGGCCCGTTGACGACGCGGCCGAATCGGCTCACGTTCACGTTCCCCTGGGCGTCGACCTCGGCGAACGAGAGGAAGGCGATGTCGAGCCCGCCCCCGTCGTAGAAGTCGAACTGGTAGGGCTGGTCGATCATGGCGTCGTAGTTGTGGCCCGCACCGGCGTCGTTGCCACCCGCCGGCACGCCGCCGACGATGCCCTGCTCCACGGTCAGGGTCACGTCGCGGTGGATCCCCTCCTCGGCGGCGACCGGAGCGATCCCGTTCGAGACGCCGAAGCCGAGGTTGACGATCGCCCCCGGGAAGAGCTCGAGCGCCGCCCGCCGGGCGATGACCTTACGGATGTCGAGCGGCAGCCGGGGCAGCGCCGCCTCCGGCCGCCGGATCGCGCCCGCGTACGCCGGGTCGTAGCGGGTCACGTAGGTCTGCCACTCGTCGGGCACGACGACGAGGTAGTCGATCAGCGCGCCCGGCACCTTGACCTGCTTGCCCGGCAGCGTCCCCGCGGCGGCGAGGCGCGACACCTGGCAGACCACCGTTGCCCCGCAGTTGTGCGCGGCCTGGGCGATGGAGAGCTGCTCGCCGAAGTACGGCTCGTCCTCCATCGTGACGTTCCCCCGCTCGTCGGCGGTGGTGCCGCGGATCACCGCGACGTCGATCGGCTGTGTCCGGTAGAACAGGTACTCCTCGTCGCGGAGCGTCACCAGCTCCACCAGATCCTCGGTCGTCCGGCGGCTCTGCTTGCCGCCGCCGAGGCGCGGGTCGACGAAGGTATGGAGGCCGGTCCGCGTCAGCAGCCCCGGCCGGCCCGCCGCCATGTCCCGGCAGAGCTGGGAGAGGACGCCCTGCGGCAGCGTGTAGGCCTCGATCTCATCGGCGGCCGCCATCGCGCCGATCGCCGGGCAGTTGTTGAAGCCGGCCGACACGACCCGCTTGACGAGGCCCGTCTGCGCGAGCCGGCTGAAGCCCGTGACCTTCCAGTCGCCGATCGCCACCACGCTCGTCAGCGAGAGGCCGCGCGGCCGGCCGGTGCGTCGGAAGCGCTCGGCGAGGGCGGCGATCCAGGCCTCGGGCACCGCGTGGCCACCGCCGGAGCCGCCCACCAGGACGCGGTCCGCGTCGCGGACCAGGCTCACGGCAGCGTGAAGGTCGACGATCTCAGGCATGGCGCGCCTCAGGATAGCAGGGATGGCGGGCGCCGTGCCCCCGGCGCGCCCGGAGCCGCTCTAGCGGAACGGACGGAAAAAGGCGCGGAGCTCGTCCGCCAGGAGCCGAGGCTCCTCCGCCGCGAAGAAGTGCCCACCGCGGGGGAACTCGGTCCAGCGCCGGATGTCGGCGTACCCGCGCTCGGCTCGCTCCCGGGGCGTGCGCTGAACCGCCTCCGTCGACAGCGCCACGCCGGTCGGGACGGTAATCCGCGCGCTGATGCGCCGCGCCTCCCGGGCCCGCTCGTAGTACGAGCGATTGGCCGCGTTCGCGGTCGCGGTCACCCAGTACAGGGTGACGTTGGTCAGGAGGAGATCACGCGAGAAGTGCCGCTCCAGGTCCCCCGCGGGATCGGTCCAGGCCCGCCACTTCTCGAGGATCCACGCGGCCAGCCCGGCCGGCGAGTCGTGGAGCCCGTAGGCCAGGGTCTGCGGCCGGGTCTCCTGGATGAGGTTGTAGCCGCCTTCCTCCCGGTCCCACTGCGCCTGGACCTCGGCATGCGCCCGCTCCGCCGCGCTCAGCGGCCGGAAGTCCGGCCCGACGATCGGGGGTGGGAACCCCGGCATCATGGTGTGGATGGCGATCAGGCGCTCGGGGGCGTCGAACGCCATCCAGGCGGTGATCACGGCCCCGATGTCGTTGCCGTGGGCGCCGAAGCGCTCGTAGCCGAGGCCGGTCATCAGCCGCGGCCAGAGCTCGGCGACCCGGCTCCGGGTCATCCCGCGCCGCGTGGGCCGGTCCGAGAAGCCGAACCCGGGCACGGAGGGCACGACGACGTCGAAGGCGTCCGCGGGGTCCCCGCCGTGGGCCGCCGGGTCGGCAAGCAGCGGGATCAGCTCGAGCATCTCGACGAACGAGCTCGGCCAGCCGTGCGTGACGAGGAGGGGCAGCGGGGCGGGGCCCCGGCCGCGCGCGTGGATGAAGTGGATGCCGGCGCCGTCGACGGTCGCGCGGAAGTGCGAGAGCGCGTTCATCGCGCGCTCCTGCTGGCGCCAGTCGAAGCGCGTGCGCCAGTGCTCCACGACCGCCCGCAGGTAACCGAGGCTCGTGCCGTAGTCCCAGCCGGCGCCCTCGACCTCGTCGGGCCAGCGGGTGCGCCCCAGGCGCGCCTGGAGATCGTCGAGAACCGTCTGGGGGACGTCGACGACGAAGGGCGCTATCTCCATGGCCTCAGCCGTCCGCGGCGCGCCGGGCGGGGCCGGATTCTG
>DASZOL010000082.1:0-1836 GCA_035550795.1 Candidatus Methylomirabilota bacterium | reverse complement strand
GCGTGCGCGTAGTTCCAGTTCTCCATGTCGTCCTGCTCGGTGAGCCCCGAGGGACCGGAGTAGCGGATGTAGTAGTGGCGGAGGAAGTTCTTGACCTCGGCGGGGGCGTCGGCGTCCACGAGGTACCAGCGCCACACCTCGGTCTGATGGGGTCCCCGCGGGTGCCACACCGCGATGGTACGCGGCTGGCGGGCCAGGGGCGAGGCGTTGGGGAACATGGTGCCGGGCCCGCCGAAGAGGCGCCAGTCGGCCCCGCGCCGGCGCCGCCGATCCTCCTCGCAGCGGCGGAAGTAGTCGGCGACCTCGGGCGCGTCCTGGTAGGCCGGGGCCAGGGGCGCGTCGGGCGGGCGGAGGAAGGCGATCATCGAGTGGCCGAGGTCGGGGAACGACACGTCGAGCCAAGTGGACTCGTTGCGCTCCTGGTTGTCGCGCCGCCCCTTGCCGCTGGGGCCGATGCCCACCATGTCCACCGAGCGGTGGCTCACCCCGTGATAGCGATCGCCGGAGAAGTTCTCGGCGGGAAACTTCCAGTTGCAGGGGATGAGCCACTTGTGGACGCCGCCGATGACCTCGGTGCCCCCCTCGCGCCCGTCCCAGGCGTCCAGCAGCAGATCGAGATAGAGCCGGTAGCCGCCGAGATACTCGAAGAACGAGGGCGCCTCGGGATCCCACGTGGCCCAGACCAGGCCCTTGTAGCTCTCCATCCGCGGCACCTCGATCAGGCCCCAGCGGGACCGGTCGAGCTGGGCCCCGTAGGCGTCCTTCGCGAAGGGGACGCCGACCAGGGCGCCGTCGGTCCCGTAGCTCCAGCCGTGATAGGGACAGAGGAACTCGGTGGTGTTGCCCACGTCGTACCGGCAGACCTTCATGCCGCGGTGCCGGCACGAGTTCAGATACACGCGGACCCGCCCAGCGGCGTCCCGGCAGAGGATGACCGACTCCTCGCCCATGGACGTCACGAAGAAGTCGCCGGGGCGGGGGATCTGGCTCTCGTGGCCGAGGAGGAGCCAGGCCCGGGCGAACACGCGGTCCTGCTCCTGGCGGTAGATGTCCTCGCTGACGAAGATCTCCCGGCTGATCACGCCACGGTCCACGTCCACCAGGCCGGCGAGGCTTCCGGGCTTGACGTCGGACAGGCTCGGGTTCGACCACTGGGTCATCGCTCGCTCCTCGGGCCCTCCTTCGGCCGGTCCGCGTCACCATCTGCCGAAAGGCGGGCCGTGTCAAGATCGGCCTCTTGACGGCGGAGTCCCGGCCGCGCATCGTGCCCGAGACGCCATGAAGCGCAGCGCCCAGCGCATCCTGACGACGCACGCGGGCAGCCTCCCGCGCCCGACCGACCTGCTCGCGATGGAGCCGGGCGGGACCGAACACGCCGAGCGTGTGCGCCGCGCGGTGGCCGAGGCGGTCGCCCGCCAGGTCGAGCACGGGCTCGACGTGGTGAGCGACGGCGAGATGAGCAAGCCGAGCTTCATCACCTACGTGACCGAGCGGCTGAGCGGCTTCGAGCGGAGCCGGGAAGCGGGGACGGTGCCGTGGGCCGGCTCGCGCGAGGCCCTGGCCTTCCCGGAGTTCTACGAGCCGACGCTCGCCGCGAGCCCGAACGCGCGGGCGCCCCGCTACGAGTGCACCGGCCCGATCGCCTACGTGGGGCACGCGCGGGTGCAGGCCGACATCGACAACCTGCGGGCGGCCCTGGCCGGGACCGGGATCGAGGAGGCCTTCATCCCGGCCATCTCGCCGTCCAACGTCGAGGGGCGGCAGCCGAACCGCTACTACCGGACCGACGAGGAGTATCTCTTCGCGATCGCGGAGGCGATGCGCGAGGAGTACCGC
>DASZOL010000081.1:0-21078 GCA_035550795.1 Candidatus Methylomirabilota bacterium | reverse complement strand
TTCCTGGCGGGGCCGGTCGGCGCCGGACCGGCACCGCCGGCCGGGCGCCGACCGATCCACTACCGCAAGCGACGGTACGACGCCGCCGTCTACCATCGGCGCGACCTCCGGGCGGGCCAGCACCTGGACGGCCCGGCGATCGTCGAGCAGGAGGACACCACCACGCTCGTGCCGGCGGGCCTCCGCGCCTCGGTCGACCCGTACGGGAACCTCGTGATCGAGGGGCGGTAGGCCATGACCATCGACCGGGTCACGCTCGAGATCCTGCGGAACCACTACCAGGCCGTCGTCGAGGACATGGCCCGGATCATGGAGCGCACCGCGTACACGACCTTCGTGAAGGAGACGGCAGACTTCTCGACCGGCCTGGTGTCGACAGGCGGGGAGTACGTGGCCTATCCCTGGAACCTGGGCGCCTCGTCGTACCTGGGCCTCAACATGGCTCACACGCTCCGCTACTTCGACCACTACGACGAGGGCGACATCGTCATCTGCAACGACGCCTACCTCTCGGGGCCCCTCTGCACCCACCTGCCCGACGTGCACGTCCTCCGCCCGATCCTCCACGGAGGCCGCATCATCTGCTGGGGCTACGCCTTCGTCCACTCCTCGGACATGGGCGGCGCGGTGCCGGCGAGCGTGTGGCCCCGGGCGACCGAGATCTTCCAGGAGGGCCTCAGGCTCCGTCCCACGAAGCTCTACCGGGCCGGCGTGCTCCAGGAAGACGTCAGGAACCTGATCGGTGACAACTGCCGCATCCCGGAGATGAACTGGGGCGACATCAAGGCGATGGTGGCCGCCGTGAGCTCGTGCGACCGCCGCATCCAGGAGATGGTGGGGAAGTTCGGGCTAGACACGGTGGTGGAGGGGATCGACGCGGTGCTCGACTACACGGAGCAGCGGGCTCGCGCGGCGATCCGGAAGATCCCCGACGGAACCTACCGCTTCACCGAGTACATGGAGGACGACCTCCGCTCGGAGGTGCCGATCCGGCTCCAGGTGGCCCTCACGGTGGAGGGCGACACGATCCACCTCGACTTCACCGGCACCGATCCACAGGTGGGCTCGGCACTCAACATCGCGAGCCACGGCGTCACGCACCCGTTCCTGTGCCAGGCGATCAACGCGTACATCGTGACCGAGGATCCGGGGATCCCCAAGGCGTCGAGCATCCTCCGACCGGTGCGCGTGACGGCGCCGCCCGGCAGCGTCGTGAACGCCCAGTTCCCGGCGCCGATCGGCGTGCGCTACGGGACCGTCCTGCGCGTGTTCGACGCGGTCCTGGGCGCCCTGGCCCAGGCCCTGCCCGGCCAGGTGCCGGCCGCACCGGCCGGAGCGATCTCGCCGGTGGTGGCGTCGGTGCTCGACCTCCGGACCGGCCAGCGCCAGGTGCAGGTCGTCGAGCCCATGCTGGGGGGCGGCGGTGGCCGCCCCACGATGGACGGGCTTGGCGGCGCCGACTCGACCTCGGGCTTCCTCCGGAACACACCGGTGGAGAGCATCGAGGCCGAGGTGCCGATCGTGATGCGGCGTTACCACCTGATCCCGGACACCGGGGGGGCGGGGGAGCGCCGGGGCGGCCTGGCCGTCCGGCTCGATTTCCAGGTCTTTCACCCGCACGCCATCGTGACGGCGCGCGGGATGGAGCGCTTCCGCCTGGAGCCCTGGGGCGTAGCCGGCGGCCGGGCTGGCACCGCGGGGAGCTGCGTCGTGAACCGCGGCACGCCGAAGGCGCGCGACATCGGCAAGGTGGACGTGCTGCACCTCGAGCCCGGCGACGTGGTGAGCATCTTCTCCCCGAGCGGCGGGGGTCACGGGGACCCCCGGCGCCGAGACCCCGCGTGGGTGCGGGACGACGTCCGGGCGGGATGCCTCAGCGTCGACCGGGCGCGCGAGGCGTACGGGGTGGCTCTCACGGACGGCCGGGTCGATGCGGAGACGACCGCCCGGCTGCGCGCGGCGATGCCGGCGCCGCCCGCGGGAGGCTTCGACTTCGGTCAGCGTCGCGCCGACATGGAGCGTCGCTGGTCCCCCGCGCTCCAGGACGCCGCCGCGCGGCTCCTGGCCGGCGTGCCGGCCGCGGTGCGGGACTGGGGCAAGCACCAGATCTACGAGCGGATCCAGGTGATCGCGGCCGAGCGGCGGCCCACGCCGGCCGACGTCGAGACGGTCTGGGCCGAGATCCGGGCGCGCCTGACGCGCGCGCTCGGCGAGACCTGACGGGCCACGTGGCGTTCTGCCACCACACGGACGAGGCCATCAACTCGGCGGAGGTGAACATGAAGACAAGGACAGGCTTCCTCACGGCAGTCGGGCTCGCCCTGCTGGCCCTGGCGCTCGGGGCCATCCCGGCCGGCGCCGACAGCATGCAGGGGATCACCGACACGACCATCAAGATCGGCAATATCGGGCCCTACACCGGCGACGCCTCCAGCTACAGCGCGCTGAACTACGGCCCGCTGGCGTACTTCCGGTACGTCAACAGCCAGGGTGGGGTCCACGGGCGGAAGTTCGAGATCGTTGCCGCCGACGACGCCTGCAAGGAGACCACCGGCATCGCAGCCGCCAAGAAGCTCATCCACCAGGACAAGGTCTTCATGCTCCTCGTGCAGCCCTGCAGCGGGGTGGCGATGGCGACGAAGCCCGTCGTCGTCGAGGAGGGCCTCCCGTGGATCGGCGTGTCGGCCAACCCGAAGCTGACGACGCCGACCGTGAAGAACATGTTCCACGTCACCTACACCGGCGTCTACTCAGGGCGCGCGATGGCCCGGTTCGCCCTTTCCAAGCCGAACGCGAAGAAGGTCATCCTGGTCGCCCACACCAACGACTGGGCCAAGGGGTATTGCGATCCGGCCACCGAGTACATGAAGGAGCATGGCGTCGAGCCCTTGATGAACCTGGCGCTGGAGCGCGGCTCGACCGACGCCACCGCCCAGTCGCTCCGGATCAAGACCGCCAACGCCGACTTCGTGCTCGGCTGCCTCTACGAGGCGGAGCTGGCCATCCTCCTGCGCGACCTCCACAAGTACGGCGTCAACGTGCCGGTCATCGGCGCGCTGGGGGCCGATTTCGAGAGCACCCACAAGCGGGTGAACAACCCGGCCGCCGTGAAGAACTTCTACCTCCCGTACCAGTTCAAGGCCCCGATGGGCAGCCCGGACATGAAGAAGTGGGAGGACATGTTCGTGAAGTTCCTGGAGAAGGGCGAGCTGCCCGAGAACGGAGTCCCGACGAACTTCTACTACTTCGGGCTCCCGACCGCCATCGCCACCGTCGAGGCGTTCAAGCGCGCCGGCCCGCAGCCGTCGCGCGAGAAGTTCATCGCCGCGATGGAGACCTTCAAGGACTTCGACACCGGCGTGCTGGCGGACAAGGTGAACGTCACGCACGACAATCACGTCGGCGTCCAGGACATGTACGCGGTCGGCCTGAACGAGCAGGGGAAGCAGACGGTGTACTCGGCCTGGGGGAAGCCGCTGCTGTGAGGGGCCCCCGGGAGGGCTGACGCTCCGCGCTCGCCGTGCTGCCGCAGCTCGTCGTGAGCGGCCTCGCCCAGGGGGTGCTGTACGCCCTCGTGGCGCTGTCCATGACCATGGTCTACCGGGCCACGACCGTCGTGAACTTCGGCCACGGGGACCTGGTCATGGGCGGCGCGTTCGTCGTCTACGTCCTCGTCGTTTACGCGCACCTGCCGTACCTCCTCGGCGGCCTCCTGGCCCTCACGATCCTGTTCGCCCTTGGCGTGGGGATCCACCAGGGGCTCATGCGGCGTATCATGACCGGTCCCCACCTCGCGATCGCGATGATGGCGCTGGCGGTGGGCTACGGGCTTCGCGGGGGTGCCCGGGTGCTGTGGGGCCGGGAGGTGTTGCCGTTCCCGCGGATCTTCCCCGACCACGCCTGGATGCTCGGGGACGTCGTGGTCACCAGTGACAACCTGATCGTCTCCGGCACGGTCCTCGGCCTCATGGCCGTGCTCTTCGTGCTGTTCAACGTGACGCGCACGGGGCGTCTGCTCCAGGCGGTCTTCCAGAGCCAGCGGGGCGCCGCGCTGGTGGGGCTGAACGTCGACGCCGTCCACCGGGTCATGTGGGGCGTGGGTGCCGCCCTGGCCGCGCTCGGCGGGGTGCTGCTGGCGCCGATCACGCTCCTGTACCCGGACATGGGGGTCTGGGTGCTGGTCCGCGGATTCGCGGCCATGACCCTCGGCGGGTTCGGCACGCTCCACGGCGCGGTGCTGGGGGGCCTGATCCTCGGCGTGGTGGAGCTGGTGCTGGGCGCGTACGTGTCGACCGCCTTCATCGATATCTCGGCCTACGTGGTCGTGATCGCGGTCCTCCTGCTTCGCCCGGACGGGCTATTCGGCCAGCAGGTGGTCGTCCGGGTCTGACCGGCGGATGCCCGGCGCGCTGCCCGCCCCGGTCGTCGGGCGCCCGGCACTCGGGCGCTGGGTCTTCCTGCTCGTCCCGCTCCTCGTCCTTCCCGTTCCGTTCTTCGTGAACCGGTACATCCAGTACGTGCTCAACCTGATCCTCGTGTACGTCCTCGTCGGGGTGGGCTTCAACATCGTCATCGGCAACCTGGGGCAGCTGGCCTTCGCGAACGTCGCCCTCTTCGGCCTTGGCGCCTACGCGTCGGGGATCCTGGTCGTGCACGCCGGCTGGCCGTGGTGGACGACCGTGATCCCCGCGGGACTGGTCGGCGCCCTCGCCGGCGCCCTGGCGAGCCTGCCGGCCCTCCGGCGCATCCGGCTCTTCTACCTGGCGATCATGACGATGGCCTTCGGGGAGCTGATGCGGTGGATCTACATCCGGGCCGAGCCGCTGACCAACGGCTCGATGGGCCTGGCGGTCCCGCCCCCGGTGCTGCTCGGCGTCCGCCTCTCGAGCGACCGCAGCAAGTTCTACGTCTTCCTCGCGCTCGCGGTCCTGGCCGTCGTCCTCACCTCGAGCCTCCTCCGCTCCCGGTTCGGGCGGGCGTTCATGGCGATCCGGGACAACGAGCTGGCGGCGGCGGCGGTCGGGATCCCGACCGACCGCTACTTCATCCTCGCGTTCGCGTGGAGCGGCTTCGTGGTCGGCGTCGGCGGCGCGATGTACACGGCGCTCGTGGGGCACGTGACCCCGGAGGCGTTCAACCTGCTCGAGCTGATCCTCCACTTTGCCGTCGTGATGGTCGGCGGACTGGCCAGCCTGGCCGGCTCGGTGATCGGCGCCGTGGTGCTCACGACGACGCCGGAGCTGTTCCGCGGCTTCCCCGGCGTCCAGGAGCTGGTGCTCGCGCTCCTGATCGTCGGCGTGCTCCTGTTCCTGCCGCGGGGCCTGGTGAGCCTGCTGTCCCTGCGGCTGCCGCTGTTTCGCGAGCGGTACTACCGGGAGTAGGGGTGGCGCTCCTCGATCTGGCCGACGTCACGGTGCGGTACGGCGGGCTCACCGCGGTCGCCGGGGTCTCGTTCCACCTCGATCCGGGCGAGGTCCGGGCCATCATCGGGCCGAACGGCGCCGGCAAGACCTCGCTGTTCAACGCGGTCACCGGGCACGCCCCGATGGCCTCCGGGACCATCCGCTTCCGGGGCGAGCGGATCGACGGCCTGGCGCCGCACATGGTGTCCGCGAAGGGCGTCCGCCGAACGTTCCAGAACGGAGGGCTGTTCGGCGAGCTGAGCGCGCTCGAGAACGTCCTGGCCGGCCTCCACACCGAGGTGCCGAGCGGATTCTTCGGAGTCCTCTTCGGGCTGCCCGCTGCCCGCGCGGTCGAGCGGTCGGCCACCGCCCGCGCTCGCCAGCTGCTCGACCTGATGGGCATCGGGCATGTCGCCGACCAGCCGGCCGGGGCGCTGTCGGGGGGCCAGCAGCGGATGGTGGAGATCGTCCGTGCCCTGGCGACCCGCCCGCCGCTTCTCCTCCTCGACGAGCCGGCGGTCGGGCTGGCGCCGGCCGTCCGGGAGCAGCTGCTCGGCGTCATCCGGCGGCTTGTGCGTGAGGAAGGGATCGCGGTCATCCTGATCGAGCACGCCATCGAGTTCGTCATGAGCGTGTCGGACAGGATCGTGGTCCTCAACGAGGGGAAGGTCATCGCGGAGGGGACGCCCGAGGAGGTGCCCAAGAATCGCGAAGTGCTGGAGGCCTATCTTGGGCACTAGGGGTGGCGAGGGGGGGGCCGGCCGGGCCACCGGCGACGAGCGCCCGGTCCTGTCCGTCGAGAGCCTGGTGGCAGGGTACGGGCCGATTCGGGTGCTCCGGGGCGTGGATTTCCTGGTGCGCCGCGGCGAGGTCGTCGCCCTGCTCGGAGCGAACGGGAGCGGCAAGTCGACCGCGCTCAACACGATCAGCGGCTTCATCCGGCCGATGGTGGGCCGGATCCGTCTCGACGGCCAGGACATCACCGGCCGCCCGCCTCACTGGACGTTCCGGCGCGGCATCGTCCAGGTGTCCCAGGGGCGGGACCTCTTTCCCGACATGTCCGTGGAGGAGAACCTCGCGCTGGGGTCCGCGGTGCGCGGCGACGTCCGGACGAGCCTCCCGCGGACTTACGAGCTGTTCCCACGCCTGGCTGCCCGCCCACGCCAGAGCGTGCGCTCGCTGTCGGGGGGCGAGCAGCAGATGGTGGCGATCGGGCGGGCGCTGATGAGCGAGCCACGGCTCCTGCTCCTCGACGAGCCGTCTGGCGGGCTCGCGCCCGTGTTCGTCGCCGAGATCGGGCGCATCGTCGGGCGCCTGAAGGCCAGCGGGACCACGGTGCTGATGGTCGAGCAGAACGTGCGGCTGGCCCTGGCCGTCGCTGACCGGTTCGTCGCGCTCCGCGACGGCCTGGTGCTCGCCGAGGGGCCGGTCAGCGACCTCCGCGGCGCGTACGAGGACCTCGTGCGCCGCATCTACCTCTGAGGCCTGGCGGTCGCTCGTGGGAGCCTTCGAGCATCTGCTGAGCCCTCTCCAGGTCGGACGGCTCGCGCTCGCGAACCGCGTGCTGATCACCGCGCACGCGACCAACTACGTCGACGCCGACGGCCTGCCCGACGAGCGCGCCGTCCACTACTACGCCGAGCGGGCCCGGGGCGGCGCCGCGCTGATGGTCACGGGGGCGTCGAGCGTTCACCCCTCCAGTCCGCGGGTGCGCGGGGTCGTGAACGCCCACGATCCCCGGGTCGTGGACGCCTGGCGGTCGATCGCCGACGCGGTGCACGCGCACGGCGGGCACATCCTGGTCATGCTGACCCACATGGGGCGGGTGGGGCGGATGCCGGACATGCGCCCCCTCGTCGCGCCCTCGCCGCTCATGGACGGGAGCTTCCGCCAGGCGGTGCCCCACGAGCTGGAGACCCGGGCGATCGCCGAGCTGGCCGAGGCGTTCGCGGAGGCGGCCAGCCTGGTGCGCCGGAGCGGGATGGACGGGATCGAGCTCCAGGGCGCGCACGGCTACCTGATCGCCCAGTTCCTCTCACCGCTGTCCAATCGCCGGACCGATCGTTACGGGGGCGACCTGAATGGCAGGATGCGATTCTGCCTGGAGGTCGTGGACGCCGTCCGCCACGCGGCGGGGGCCGGGGCGACCGTGGGGATCCGGCTCTCCGCCGACGAGCTGGTCCCCGGCGGGATCGGGCTCGACGAATCGCGGGAGATCGTCAGGCGCCTCGAGGCGACGGGGCAGCTCGATTTCGTCGACGTGAGCGCGGGCACGGACTCGGACCTGATGAGCCTGGCCGAGCACATCCCATCCATGTACTTTCCGCCCGCCAACCTGGTCCGCTTCGCGGCCGCGATCAAGCCGGTGACGCGGCTCCCCGTCTTCTGCGCGGGCGCGATCCGCGAGCCCGCCGCCGCCGAGGCGATCGTTGCGTCCGGGCAGGCCGACATGGTGGGCATGACCCGGGCGCACATCGCCGACGCCCACGTGGTGCGGAAGCTCCGCGAGGGGCGGGCCGAGGACATCCGCCGGTGCATCGGCTGCATGCAGGCGTGCCTGGAGGCGCTCGCCAACGGCCTGCCGATCGGGTGCGTGTACAACCCGGTCACCGGGCGCGAGCGTGAGTGGGCCACGCTCGATCCGGCGCCGCGCGCCCGGCGCGTGGTGGTCGTGGGCGGAGGGCCCGCGGGGCTGGAGGCCGCGCGGGTCGCCGCGCTCCGTGGGCACCGCGTCGTGCTCCTGGAGGCGTCGGATCGGCTCGGCGGTCAGCTTCACCTGGCGGCCGGACTGCCGGAGCGGGAGAGCTTCCTGGAGATCGTGCGCTTCCTCTCGCGGCAGGTGGCGGAGCTCGGCGTCCCGGTGCGGCTCGGGCGCCGCGCCGACCTCGACGCGGTGCGGGGGGAAAATCCGGATGCGGTCGTGGTGGCGACCGGGAGCCGCCCCGCCCTTCCGGAGGGCCTGCCGGGGGTGGCGGGCCCGCTCGTCCACGCGGCGGACGTCGTGAGCGGTGCGGCGCATGTGGGCGAGCGCGTGCTGGTGATGGATCAGGACGGCCATCTGCGCGGCTCCGGGGTCGCGGACCTGCTGGCGGGCCAGGGCCGTCGGGTCTGCATCGCGAGCGAGCAGCTCTACGTGGGCCAGGGCATCGACCTGAAGACGCTGTACCCGCTGCAGCGGCGGCTGCGAGAGCAAGGCGTCGAGATGATGCCGTCGACCCGCTTCGTCGGGTGGGACGGCGGGCGGCCCGTTGTCGCGGACGTCTTCACCGGAGCCGAGCGCGCGCTGTCTCTGATCGACACGGTGGTCTGGGCCTCGACGGGCCGCGTGGTCGATGACCTCGTCGAGCCGCTGCGCGCGGCCGGGCTCGACGTGCACGCGGTCGGCGACTGCGTCGCGCCCCGGCGCGTCGAGCACGCGGTGCACGAGGCCCACGCCGTCGCCCGGTCGCTGTAGAGCGCGGATCCTCCCGCGCCCGGAGCGGCGGCCGGAACTGCTCGACGCGTAACAGCCACGTCAACGGCCTGCTATCATGCTCGGAGACGGCGGGCGGCCCCATCTGGCCAGAGCGCCGGCGGCGCCGTGGGGCTTGCTCCGGGGGGGCACATGCGGCGATATCTAGAGTCGCGCCTTGTTCAGGTCGGGCTCGCGCTGCTCATCCTCGGTACCGGCCCGCTACTGTTCATCATCGTCGCGGCCACCGTCGACCTGTGGCCGGATCCCAATCCGAATCCCATCGGGCCCGGCATCCTGGCCTTCCTGACCTTCTGGCCGAGCCTCATCTGCCTCGCCGTCGGGATCGGACGGGTCCGGTCCCAGGTCCGGCGCCGAGACGCGGCGTAGAGTGGCTTCGGCCATGGCCGCGCCGGCGGGCACTCGGGGAGACGCGAGCGTGCAGATCGGCGTGGACATCGGCGGCACGTTCACCGACATCGTCGCGCTCGGCGGCGACGGCCGGCTCCACCTGACGAAGGTGCCGACCACCCCGAAGGACCTGCTGCAGGGGGTTGCCGACGCGGTTCGAAGCGTGCTCGCGCGGGCCGGCGCCGGAGCCGGCGAGGTCGCCCGCTTCATCCACGGGACGACCGTCGCGACCAACGCCGTTCTCGAGCAGACCGGCGCGGTCACCGGCGTGCTCATGACGGCAGGCTTCGAGGACGTCCTCGAGCTCGGCCGCCAGAAGCGCTCGCGCATGTACGACCTCGACATGGATCCGGAAACCCCGGCGTTCCTCGCGCCTCGCCGGCGTCGCGTCGGCATCCGCGAGCGGCTCGACGCACGCGGCGGCACCCTGGTGCCGCTGGACGAGGCGCAGGTCCGGGCGCAGGTCGTACGCCTCCGGGACGAGGGCGTCCAGGCGCTCGCCGTCTGCTACCTCTTCTCGTTCCTCGATCCCGCCCACGAGCGCCGGACGCGCGACCTCATCCGCGAGGTCGCGCCCGGCATCGCCGTCTCCCTCTCCTCCGAGGTCGACCCGACCTTCCGCGAGTACGAGCGGCTCTGCGTCACCGCGTTCGACGCCTACCTCGGGCCGCTGGTCGCCCGCTATCTCGCGGGCCTCCACGAGACGCTTCGACGGCTGGGCGTCACGGCGGTGCCCCAGATCATGCGGTCGCGCGGCGGCATCGTGTCGGCGGCGGTTGCGGCGCGCCATCCGGTCACGCTGTTCCTCTCGGGCCCGGCGGGCGGCGTGATCGGGGCCCAGTTCGCCGCCGGGCGATCGGGCGTGCGCGACTTCATCTCGCTGGACATGGGCGGGACCAGCAACGACGTGAGCGTCGTCCACGACGGACGGCCCGTCGTGGCGGCCGAGGGGCGCATCGGACTCTACCCGGTCCGGACGCCGATGGTGGACGTCAACACGATCGGGGCCGGGGGCGGGAGCATCGCCTGGCTGGACGCCGCCGGCGGCCTCCGGGTGGGACCACGGAGCGCGGGGGCCGAGCCGGGTCCCGCCTGCTATGGCCGGGGGGGCGACCGTCCGACCGTCACCGACGCGAGCCTGCTGCTCGGGTACCTCAATCCCGCGAACTTCGCGGGCGGGTCGCTCCGGCTGGACGTCGGCGCCGCCGAGGCGGCCGTCGCGACGGTGGCCGGGCGGCTCGGCCTCGGTCCCGTCGCGACCGCGGCCGGGATCCACCGCGTGGTGAACGCGCGGGTGGCCGATCAGATCCGGCTCATGACCATCCAGCGCGGCCACGATCCCCGCGGGCTCACGCTGGTGCTCCTGGGCGGGGCGGGCCCCGTGCACGGCGTGGCGCTGGCCGAGGAGCTGGACTTGCCCGACGTCCTCGTGCCGGAGGCGCCCGGCGTGCTGTCAGCGCTCGGGCTCCTCGCCGCCGCCGTCGAGCACCACCACGCCCGGACGCACCCGAGCCTGGTCGAGGCCGCGGACCTGGCGAGCGTGAACGCGTTGCTCCGGGACCTCGACGCGACCGGCCGCGCGCAGATGCACGACGAGGACGTGCCGCCCGGCGCCGTGGAGGTGGCCTACACCGCGGACATGCGCTACGTCGGGCAGGCGTACGAGCTGCCGGTGCCGATCCCGGTGCCCCTCGGGGCGGCGGACCTCGCTGCGGTCCAGGCGGCGTTCCACGCCGCGCACGAGCGCGTCTACGGCTACGCCCGGGCCGGACAGCCCGTCGAGTTCGTCAACTTCCGCGCCGTCCACACGCACCGCTTGCCGGCACCCCGCGTGCGCCCGTCCGAGCCTGCGCGGGGGGCGGGGACCGCCGCGCAGGTGGCCGAGCGGCCGGCTCACTTCGGGCCCGCGGGCTTCCTGCCGACCCCGGTCTATGCTCGGGCCCGCCTCCCGCGGGGCGCCGAGGTCACCGGGCCCGCCATCGTCGAGCAGCCTGACACCACCACCGTCGTGCCCCCCGGCTGGGCGGCCCGCGTGGAAGAATCCGGAAACCTCCGCCTGCGGCGCGTCTCGCGCGTCCAGAGAGGATAGCGATGGCGAGCCGCGACCTCGATCCGATCCTGCTGGAAGTCGTGAGGAACCGGCTGGAGACGATCGCCGACGAGATGGAGCTGACGCTGCTCAAGAGCGCCGCCTCCCCGATCGTCAAGGAGGGCCTGGACGCGTCCGCCGCGCTCTTCAACGTCCGCGGGGAGACGATCGCGCAGGCGGCGGCGATCCCGATTCACCTCGGGTGCCTCGAGCTGGCCGCCCGGCGGATCGTCACGGCCTTTCCACCGGAGGCGATGGTGGAGGGCGACGCGTTCCTTCTCAACGATCCCTACGACGGCGGCACGCACCTGCCGGACATCACCCTCGCGGTCCCGGTGCTGGCCGACGGACGGGTCGTCGCGCTCGCGTGCACGATGTGCCACCACCAGGACGTCGGGGGTCGCACGCCGGGCAGCGTGCCGACTGACGCGACCGAGCTCTACCAGGAGGGGCTCATCATCCCCCCGATCCGCCTGTACCGCGGCGGCGCGCTCGACGAGAACCTGTTCGCGCTGCTGCGGCGCAACGTGCGGATCCCGGAGGTGTTCACGGGCGACCTCATGGCACAGGTGGCCGCCGGCCGTCTGGGCGGGATCCGGCTGAACGAGCTGTTCCGGCGCTACGGGACCGAGACCATCCTCGCCTACGTCGAGGAGCTGCTCGATCGGGCGGAAACCCTCACGCGGCGCGGGATCGAGGCGATTCCCGACGGGACCTACACCTTCGCCGACTGGATGGACAACGACGGGATCGAGGACCGGCCGGTGCGGATCGCGGTGGCGGTCACGGTGCGCGGGCCGGCGATGACCTTCGACTTCACGGGGACGAGCCCGCAGGTGCGCGGGCCGTTCAACGCCGTCCCCGCCTCGACGCTCTCCGCCGTCTACTACGCCGTGCGGGCGATCTCGGATCCGACCGTCCCGAACAACGGCGGCTGCTTCCGGGCCGTCGAGGCCGTGCTCCCGCCGGGGAGCCTGGTCAACCCGCGGCCGCCGGCTCCGGTGAGCTGCCGGACGGCGACGATCAAGCGAATCGCGGACACGATCCTGGGTGCGCTGGTCAGGGCGCTGCCCCACCGCATGCCGGCGGCCAGCTCGGGCACCCTCCTGGTCATGGCGTTCGGAGGGACGGACCCCGAGAGCGGCCGCCCGTTCGTGGCGAGCGAGCTGGCGGCGGGCGGGATGGGCGCGCGCCCCTCGAAGGACGGGATTCACGTCGTCGAGACCGACGTGACGAACTGCATGAACATCCCGGTCGAGGCCCTGGAGATGAACTTCCCCCTCCGCGTGGCGCGGATCGGGCTCTGGGAGGACTCTGCCGGCGCCGGCGCCTCGCGGGGGGGGCTCGGGCTCGAAAAGGTCTTCGAGGCGACGACGACCGATGTCACGGTGGCGCATCGGAGCGAGCGCTTCGCCTCCGCGCCGTGGGGCCTCTTCGGCGGCGGCCCGGCGCGCTCCGGCCGCGCGTACCTCGTTCGTCGCGACGGGACGCGCGAGGGGGTCCCGTCCAAGAAGATGCTCGTCCTGCATCCCGGCGACCAGCTGTGGGAGTACGTTCCCGGAGGCGCTGGATGGGGAGATCCGCTCGATCGTGACCCTGAACGCGTGCTGGCGGACGTGCTGGATCGCACGGTGTCGCTCGAGGTGGCCCGATCCGCGTACGGCGTTGTGCTCTCGCCGGAGGGGACTGCCGTGGATCACGACGCGACCAAGGAGCGCCGTGAAAGGCTGCGTGAGGCGCGCGGCCGCGTCGACTGGACCTTCGACCGCGGCGGCGAGCACGGCCGCGAGCCCTGAGGGGCGGCATGGAGCGCCGGGCGGACGTCGTCGTCGTCGGCGGGGGCATCGTGGGGAGTGCGACCGCCTACTACCTCGCCCGGCGGGGGGCGACCGTCGTGCTGGTGGAGCGGAACGAGATCGGGGGCGAGCAATCGGGCCGCAACTGGGGGTTCGTGCGGCAGCAGGGGAGGGACCCCGCCGAGGTCCCGCTCATGATGGAGTCGAACCGCATCTGGCGCGGGCTCGAGCGAGAGCTTGGAGCCGACGTCGAGTGGATCCAGGGCGGCAACCTGGCGCTCGCGGCGACCGAGGAGCGCGTGGCGCTGTTCGAGCAATGGCTGGGAACGGCGCGGGAGGCGGGCCTGGACACGCGCCTGGTGAGCTCGAGCGAGATCCAGGGCTTGCTGCCCGGGATGGCGCGCGCGTGGCTGGGCGGACTCTACACGCCGAGCGACGGCCACGCGGAGCCCGCCAAGGCGACCCGGGCGCTCGCGGACGCGGCCGTCAAGCACGGCGCGCACTTCTACCCGCGCTGCGCGGCCGAGAGCATCGAAACGGAGGGCGGCCGGGTGAGCGGAGTCCGGACCGAGGGCGGCACGGTCCGCGCCCGCACCGTGGTGTGCGCGGCCGGAGCCTGGTCGGCCCGGGTGGTCCGTCCGCTCGGTGTCCGCCTGCCACAGCGCTGGGTGCGGGCGACGGTGGCGCGGACCACCCCGGCCCCCCCGCTCACGCGCGCGGGCGTGTGGGGCCCGGCGGTCTCGTTCCGCCAGCGCCGGGACGGCACCCTCAACATCGCCGCCGGCGGGGCCGCCGACCACGACATCACGCTCCAGTCACTCCGTCACGCGCGGCTGTTCCTGCCGAACTACTGGAGGAACCGCCGGCTCGTCCGCTTCCACGTCGGCCGGCCGCTGCTGAGGGACCTCGCCGGGCTTCTCCCCGGGGCCGCGGCGCGGCGGAGGCCGCTCACGTGGGACCGCGGGCTCGACCCGGCCCCGAATTCCGCCAAGGTGCGGCGGAGCCTCCTGGAGCTCCGCGCGCTGTACCCGTCACTGGGCGCGCTCTCGGTCACGCGGAGCTGGGCGGGCTACATCGACGCGACACCGGACGCCGTCCCGGTCATCGGTGAGGCGGGCCCGGCAGGCTTGGTCCTCGCGACCGGCTTCACCGGCCACGGCTTCGCGATGGGCCCGGTGGTCGGCCGTCTCGTGGCGGAGCTCGTCACCGACGGCAAGCCCTCGCTCGACCTCCGGCCGTTCCGGTTCTCGCGCTTCGCCGAGGGCGCCGCGGGAAAGCCGCGAAGCGTGCTGTGACGACACCCTCGTGGCGATCGGCGGACTGATCCTGCGCCTTCCCCGCGGCACCTTCATCCACCGGTCGTACGAGCCGGAGCACTGGCGGTGCCTCGGTGAGCGCTCCAGCGCCGCGGGCTCCCGCCGCCGGTCCTGATCTCCCGCGCTCTCAGGCCGGCGAGCCACCCGGGAGCGGCGCGCCGACGGCGGGGCCGGGCACGGCGAGAGCCTGGGTCCAAGGGGCTCCATCGCCGCCGGCACGCGGGGCGCTCGTGTACCGCTACCGGACGCTCCCGGCGGGCGGCGAATCGAAGTACGAGTGGATCATCCACGTGCGCGGAACCCGACCGGTCCTCGGCGTCGTCGACATGGTGAGCTGGCGGATGGAGCCCGCGGCGAGGAAGGGCGCCGACTTTGTCTCCCGCGATCGCGCCGCCGACGGCTTTCCGCTGTTCGGTCACGGGTCCGGCGGGTGGTTCGGATATCCGCCACGGTTCGGTATCAGGACGACGGGGAAGAGACGCTCACCCGCCGCATCGACTTGGCCGACTGACGTCCGCCGCGAGGTGGCCGCGGGAAATGACCTGGGGACAGGAGATGGCGATGACGAATCGAGGATGGGCCCTGCTTCCGCTCCGCGGGGTGCTCGGCCTGGTGTTTCTCGTCCACGGTGGCCAGAAGCTCCTGCAGTTCGGGATCTCAGGCACGGCGGCCTTCCTGGGGAGCCTCGGCCTCCCGCTCACGACGGTCGTGGCCGTGGGGCTCATCGCGGTCGAGCTGCTCGGGGGCCTGGCGCTGATCCTCGGCGTGGGGACGCGCGTGGCCGCCACGCTTCTGGGCGCCGACATGCTCGGGGCCCTGCTCATGGTTCACCTTCGCGGCGGCTTCTTCGTCCCGGACGGGGTCGAGTTCGTGCTGACGCTCCTGGCCGGCCTGGTGGCGCTGGCCGGCCTGGGTCCGGGGCCCTGGTCGATAGACCGGACGCGGGCCGAGGCCCCCTGACGGCGGCCCGGGCAGGGCCGTGGACGGGCGTTGACAGCCGGGCGGTTCCCTGGCAGTCTCAGGACCGTGGCGACACTGGGTCTCGGCCTCCTGCTTATGTAGCGGCGAGCGCCGCAGTCCGCGCTCGCCGAACCTCCTGAGCCCGTAGGGCCAGGAGGTTCTTAGTTTTCGGACCCGGGCGGGAGCCCGGCGAGGGAGCGACATGGCACCATCACCGGTCACCCCCAGGCGCATGGCGTTCGGCAAGTACCGCCCCTTCGTTCCTCTCGAGCTCGCCGACCGGACGTGGCCGGATCGAAAGCTCACGAAGGCCCCGCGCTGGTGCTCGGTGGACCTGAGGGACGGCAACCAGGCGCTGATCGACCCGATGGACCCTGAGCGCAAGCGCCGGATGTTCGAGGCGCTCGTGAAGATGGGCTTCAAGGAGATCGAGGTCGGGTTCCCGTCCGCGTCCCAGCCGGACTACGACTTCGTACGCCTCCTCATCGAGGAGGACCTGGTCCCCGAAGACGTGACCATCCAGGTGCTCGTTCAGTGTCGGCCCGAGCTGATCCACCGGACGTACGAGTGCCTGCGGGGTGCCCGGCAGGCGATCGTGCACTTCTACAACTCGACGTCGATCCTGCAGCGTCGCGTCGTCTTCGGCCTCGACAAGGCGGGCATCGTCGACATCGCCGTCAACGCCGCGAGGCTCTGTCGCAAGCTCGAGGACACGGTCGGCGACACGCGGATCCTCTACGAGTACTCCCCCGAGAGCTACACGGGCACCGAGGTCGACTTCGCCGTCGAGATCTGCGAAGCGGTGATGGACGTCATCGAGCCGGCGTCCGACCGGAAGATCGTCCTGAACCTGCCGGCGACGGTGGAGATGTACTCGCCCAACCTCTACGCTGACACGATCGAATGGTTTCTCAGGCGGATCTCACGTCGGGACCGCCTCGTCCTGTCCCTTCACCCGCACAACGATCGGGGTTGCGCCGTCGCCGCCGCCGAGCTCGGCGTGCTGGCGGGTGCCGACCGGGTGGAGGGCACGCTGTTCGGAAACGGTGAGCGGACCGGGAACGTCGACGTGGTCACGTTGGCCATGAACCTCTTCGCCCAGGGGGTCGATCCCGAGCTGGACATCACGGACATCGACGCCCTGCGGCGGGTCACGGAGTACTGCAACCGGCTGCCGGTGCATCCGCGCCATCCGTACGTGGGCGACCTGGTCTATACGGCCTTCTCGGGCTCTCACCAGGATGCGATCAAGAAGGGGATGGAGGCGTTGCCCCGCGACTACGCGGTGTGGGAGGTGCCGTACCTGCCCATCGATCCGAAGCACGTGGGGCGGACCTACGAGGCCGTCATCCGCGTGAACAGCCAGTCGGGGAAGGGGGGGGTGGCCTACATCATGAAGGCCGAACACGGCTTTGACCTGCCCCGGCGGCTCCAGATCGAGTTCTCGAAGACGATCCAGGCCATCACCGAGGACACCGGTACCGAGATCAGCCCGGCCGCGATGTGGAAGGCGTTCCAGACCGAGTACCTGCCGGAGCCGGCGCCGTACGAGCTCCTGGACCACGAGCTGAGCTCCGACGGCAGCCGCGACCGGACCCGTCTGACGGCGCACCTTCGCGTGCGTGGCGTCGCGCGCACCGTGACCGGGACGGGGAACGGGCCGATCGCCGCCTTCGTCGACGGGCTGCGCCGGGAGCTGACGGCGGACTTCGACGTGGTCGACTACGCCGAGCACGCACTCGGTCAGGGCGCCGACGCCACGGCGGTGGCTTACGTGGAAACCGCGCACGGCCCGGATGCGACGCTCCGGTGGGGCGTCGGCGTCCACCCGAACATCATCACCGCCTCGCTGCTGGCCGTCCTGTCGGGCCTGGCGTGCGGCGAGGCTTCCCGGGCATCCCAGACGAGGCTCCCGGGCGCCTGACGATCCAGATTCACGCGCGAGCCGTCAGCGGAGCACGTCCCCGACGACGAGCACCGGCCGCCCGGCGTGAGCCGCCACGGCGCTCGAGACCGAGCCGAGCAGGGCGGCGCCGAGCCGGCCCCTCCCGAGGGTCCCGACGACCACCAGATCGTAGTCGCCCGCCCGGGCTGTCTCGACGATCGTCTCCGCTGGCTGACCGGCGAGCCACTCCACCTTGGGTTCCGGACCACCGGCGTTGAGCGCCACGCGCCGGGCTTCCTCGAGGATGCGCTGAGCCTCGGCGAGGGCCTCCTCGAGCGCGCGGGAGTAGTTGGGCTCGCCAAGCGCATCGGACGGTGCGTGGTAGACGGTCATGATGTTGAGCTCCGCCGAGAGCGCGGATGCGAGCCGCGCCGCGAAGCGGACCGCGTCGAGCGACCGGTCGCTGCCGTCGACCGCGACGAGGATGCGCTTGAAGGGGCCCGGGATCGTGCGGGCGGCCGGGTTGACGGGGCTGGGGGTCTCCATGGCTGCCTCCCTCCCTCTGCGTGCTGGGACACGCGGTTTCCTTGACTCCCCTGGGGGACGTCTGTACAGTAACAGTGTTTCGCTACGCGCACATGGGAGGCGGCTCGTGCTCAGGGGCTTGCGGCGGTTCTTCGGCTTCGATTCCAGCGAGGATGACGAGCCGGAATCAACCCTGATGCTGGAGTCCGGTCCCCAGTCCGGCGCGTTCCGAGTCGGGGAGAAGCTCTCCATCAAGGGAGAGATCGTCGGCGAGGGGGACCTGGAGCTTGCGGGACGCTTCGAGGGAATCGTGAATGTGAACGGACGTGTGCTCGTCGGAGAGCGTGCGGAGGTGGACGCCGACATCAGTGCGTCGAACATCGTCGTCGGCGGCAAGGTCCGCGGTAACCTGAACGCGACCGGACGGGTGGAGATCCTCCCGCAGGGCGTCCTGACCGGGAACCTCAAGAGCGGGAGCTTCGCGGCAGCCGACGGTGCGCTCGTCAAGGGAGAAATCGTGGTGGATCGAGGCAGGGGACGGGTCGAGGTGATGGGGGGCCAGCCATGAAGGGAGTCCTGGCCGTGACGCTGGTGCTATCGGCGTGGGTCTCGGCGGAGGCGGGCGACCTGGTGTTCGCGAACGGCAGCCGGCTCGCCGGTGAGCTCTCGAACGAAGCGCTCATGGTGTCGACGGGGTCCGGCCTGGTCGAGGTCGCGCCGGACGAGATCGTCAGCCTCTCGCGGGAAGAGATCCGCCTGAAGGACGGCCGCGTGATCCGGGGGACGCTGGTCGGTGGCCAGGTCAAGGTGCGGACGTCGCTGGGCGAGATCGCCGTGAAGGTGGACGAGCTCGAGGCGTACGAGTCGGGGTTCCAGGTGAGCCAGCCGGCGGCCGGGGCGGGTCAGGCCGCCACGTCCCAGCCGGCTCCCTCGGCCGGCGCGGGCCCCGCCTCCGCGCCGGCGGGTCCGGTCGCGGCTGGCAGCACGCGGAGCGACACCGCGATCGCGGGCGGCCTCCCGACGATGGCCGCGTACCAGCCGTCTCAGGGCAACCGGCCGGGGAACGGAGCGTCCCTGGGCGGCGTGCAGACGGCGGCCCTGGCGCGGGAGTCCGCGCCCGATGCGCGGACCTTCGAGGTTCTCGGCGAGAGCCTCCTGTACCGCGATGCGCTGTTCAGCTCGTCCCAGATCGGCCGAGTCGCGGCCGGCCAGCAGGTGAGCTACGTGGACGCGATCGACCGGCGTCTGCGGATCCTGAATCTGCTGGTGTTCGACGGAGGGCACTGGGTCAAGATCCGCCTGTCGAACGGCACCGAGGGCTGGGTGCCGGCTGACACCGTGCGCGAGGTGAGGTGAACGGGATCCGGGACTGGTTCGGCGCGCTCCCTGCGTCGGTTCGCTGGACGCTCCTAGCAGTCGCCTCGGCACTCCTCGTGACCCTGGTCGTGGCCGGGGCCTTCAGCTGGCTCGGACGCCGTGAGGCGGCCGCCCAGCAGGCCCTGGGATCGGTGATGGCCGCTGCCCAGCGCGCCATCGGGTCGGGCCAGCCTGCTGAGCTGGAGGGGTCGGCGACGGCGCTCCGGCAGTTCCTGGCGAGCCATCCCGGAGCGAAGGCCAGCCAGCAAGCCTGGTACCTGCTGGGCCAGGTGGAGTACGGGCGGCGCCAGTGGGACGCCGCCACCGCGGCGTTCGCCGAAGCGGCACGCCGTGACGGTGGAAGCATCGGGGCACTGAGTCGCCTTGGCCAGGGCTACGCTCACGAGGCGAAAGGCGATCCGGCGCGGGCCCTGGAGGCGTACCACCAGGCTCTGAGCGGGCGCGGCCCCAGGGACTTCCTGTACGGCGATTTCCTCCTCGCCAAGGCCCGGGCGCAGGAACAGACGAAGGACACGGCCGGGGCGGTCGCGACTTACAAGCAGTACCTCAAGGATCTTCCTTCGGCTGACCGGGTGCAGGACGTGCGGATCCGGCTGGCGCTCCTCGGCGGCGCTGGCTGACCACGCCTCAGCGGGCCTCGGCGAGCATCTCGGCGTAGAGGTCCCCCAGCGCCCGGGTGAGGGCCTGGGGCGAGAAGCGCGCCTCGAATGTTTGGCGCGCCCGCTGGGCCAGGCGCGCCCGGCCCCCGGGGTCGTCGAGGACCCGGCCCAGCGCCTTGGCCAGGGCGCCGGCATCTCCCGGAGGCACCAGGACGGCATCGTCCCCGTCGGTGAGATCCTCGGGGATGCCGTCGAGGCGCGAGGCGACCAGGGCCACGCCGGCCTGCATGGCCTCGATGGCCGCCAGCGAGCCGCTCGCCTCCTGGAGCGACGGCAGCACGAAGACATCGGCGTGCTGCAGGTACGGGAACGGGTCGGGCACCCAGCCCGGCAGGGCGACCACGTCGGCGATGCCCAGACGCCGGGCGAGCTGGCGGTGGGCATCGAGGAGCGCGCCCCCGCTCAGCAGGCAAGCGCGGAATAGCACGCCCGCGGACCGGAGCTGCGCCAAGGCGCGGAGCAGCACGTCGACGCCCTTGCGGGGATCGTGCCGCGAGACCGAGACGACGAGGGGTGTGCGCGGGGGTGCCTCCGGGACGTCGCCGGGCTGCGCCCCGCGCGGGGAGGGTGGCCGGAAGGCCGTCTCCGCGGTGTAGGGGAGGCGGCGGACCTCGGGCCCCGGCCCGAAGGCGCCCTCGAGGAGGCGGCGGACGGCCTCGTAGTTCACGAGGATCAGGCGCGAGCGTCGGTACGCGTGCCGCTCGAGGCGGTCGACGAAGAGCCGGATGCCGAGGTGCTCGGCCCGGAACGCCAGGCGCGAGGCCCACCCGTGATCGTGGCTGAGGCCCTGGATCTTGCCGCGGCACTCATCGGCGGCGGTCGTGTAAACGCTGGTGATCGCGGTGGCAGCGTGGCCGCGGTGGCGCAGGGCGGCCGCGGCCAGCACGGCGACGTGACCCCAGGTGCTGAAGCCGTGGACCAGATGGGGCCCGGGCGAGCCCCCCAGCACATCGGCCACACGCCGGGCAAGACGGGCTCCGTACCAGGCGATGAAGGGCTTCTGGACGCCCCAGAGCTCCTGGCGCTGGGGCGGCAACGGCATGCACCAGGTCCGGTGGATGAGGCCGTAGGGCGTCTCGCGCACGGAGCTCCGGTCGGCGGGGCAGAAGATGTGGGGCGTGAACCCCGCCCGGACGGCGGCCAGGGCGTGCACGCGCAGGAAGCTCGCGCCGCCGTGGAGCCCCGTGCTCGGATCCTGCCCGTAGAC
>DASZOL010000080.1:0-3025 GCA_035550795.1 Candidatus Methylomirabilota bacterium | reverse complement strand
CCCGGATGATCGCCGTCTCCCGCTTCCGGCTCTCGGTGAAGGGGAACGTCGCGAGCCGCGCCGGAGCCTCCGGCAGCACGCCGGCCGACGCGGCTTCGCTCAGGATCGCGGCGTCCAGGGGATCGCCGCTATCGTCCCGCGAGGCTCGGGCCGCCAGGGCCAGAAGCTCCCGATCGGCGTCGTCGCCGGCCGCAACGAGGTGTGTCAAGCGGAGACGGCCTTCCGTGATCGTCCCGGTCTTGTCCGAGCAGATGGCGGTGACCCGCCCGATGTTCTCCACCGAGACCGCCCGCCGGACCAGGGCCTGGCGGCGAGCGAGGCGGTAGACGCCGACGCCCAGGAAGAACGTGAGGACGACAGGGAACTCCTCGGGCAGGGCGGCGGCGGCCAGGCTGACGGCGCTCACGAGGGCGTCCACCCAGCCGTACCCCTGGCGGAGACGGACCACGGCGAGCAGCAGGCAGATCACGGCCGCCGCGAGCAGCAGGGCCGAGACGAGGCGCTGGACGGCCTGCTGAAGCGGCGTGCGGGCATGACTCCCCTCGACGGCCGTTCGGACGATCTCCCCATAGAGCGTCTCGTCCCCGGTGAACACGACCCGGACCGAGGCGGAGCCCGTCAGGAGCCGCGTGCCCGCGAAGGCCCAGTGCCGGCTGTCCACGAGCGGATCGGCCCCCGGCCGCGGCGGGCCGGACAAGGTGCGCTTGGCGACCGGATGGGCTTCGCCGGTCAGCGTGGACTCGTCCGCTTGAAGCTCCGCGCCGCCGACGAGGATGCCGTCGGCCGGGAACGACTCGCCTGGTCCGACGGTCGCCAGGTCGCCCGGCACCAGCTCCACCGCGGGCAGATCGATGGCCGCATCGTCCCGAACGACGGTGGCTCGCTCGGCGAGCCGCCCCTTGAGCCCTTCCGTGGACACCTGGGTCCGGCGATGGAGGTAGGCCCCCATCCCGGCCAGCGGGACGATCGCGGCCACCAGAACCAGGGCCTCGGTCACCTGGCCGAGGATTCCGTAGAGGAGGCTCACGCCCGCGAGGAACCAGAGCATGGGATCCCGGAGCGTGTCTCGGGCCAGGTCCCGCCAGGGGTGGGGCGGCGTCTCGAGGATGGCATTGGGGCCATACCGCTCGCGCCGTTCGGTGGCCTCCGCCGCGGTGAGCCCGCGCGTAGAGGTCAGGAGGCCGGCCACGCGGGCCAGAGGGACAGGGCGGCGGGTCATGGGTGAGCGACCCACTGCGCGCCGGCACCCAGACGTCGAGGCTGCCCTGGGAGTCCGGCGGACGCGGCCATCGTGTGCGGCCGGATGGCGAGGCGGCGTTCTGGTCGGCTCACGCTCCGCGCCGCGGGCGCCTTCGGCCGGGCGGCCCGAGCCAGGCGCCGACCCCGCCGGCTCCACGCAGCCTGCTGGCGGCCCGCCCCGCGACGACGTCGACCGACGCGCCATGACGGTGCGCGAGCTCCGGGATCACGACGCGGACTGGCATGCTGTGCCGGGCGCCGCCGCAGGTCTGGCAGGCGGGGTCGGCCGCCCGATCCACCCGGCCGCAGCGCGCACACTGCCGGACCGTGCCGCCGATTCCGCGGGCGATCAGCAGCTCGCGGACCCGGCCCTCCTGGAGTCGAGCCAGGGTCTCGTCCACGCCCAGGGCCGTGCGCGAGACGCCGTCGCCCAAGAGCGCCTCCACCCGGGCGGCTTCGTGGTCGCGCTTCCACCGCTCCAGAGCCGGCTCGAAGCGCGCATGCAGCTCCGCCGGCGACAGGTACGAGAGGTTCTCTCTCAGGAGCGTGGCCTGTTGCCGAAATGCCTCGGGTAGCTCGGCGAAGACGGCCTCGACCATCTCGGCGGGCCCCGCCAAGAGCACGGGACGGAGCCGGTGCCGTTCGGCCCATCGCCGGACGCGGGTGGCCAGTCCCCGAGCGAGGCGGTCGTACTGCGCCGTCATCCGTGCCTCGAACCGGTCCCGTTGCGCCCCGCGCCGTTTCCAGACGCCCGCGCGTGACGGCCCGACTAGGTCCTTTCTCCGCCAAGCCGACCGGTCTACGGTGAAGGCTTCCCGTTCCTCCTCGACGACCTCGCCCAGCCAGGCGCGCAGGAAGCGCGCGCCGGAGCGGCTCAGGACCACGGCGCCCGAAGGCTGGTGCTCGTCGAGCAGCCAAAAGAGCTGCTTGAGGGCCGGCGGACCCCAGTGAAGCTCGTCTTCCACCTTGATCTGGAGCGCCAGGAACTCCCGACTGCCTGTCCCCGAGAAGGCCACGACCGCGCGCTGGCGGGGTGGATGGCGACGCAGGTGCCGCTCGAGCCGGCCGACGTGTTCGCGGAACAAGGCGCGCTCGGACTCGGGGATGCGACCGTCGAGGAGGCGGGCACGGGTCTTGACCCAGGCCAGGTACCCCGGTGGACTGGACTGGTTGCGCGGCGTCGCCGGGTTGGTGTCCAGATAGGCGCTCAGGACCGGCGCCTTGAGGCGAGGCAGCGATCGGATTCGCGCGGCATCGAGCATGGGAACCTCCGACGGGCTCAGCGGTCGGCGTGGTTGGCGACCTCGATCACTTCACACGCGTCCGGATGTCGATCTCGGAGGTAAGCGTCCGGTGGACCGGGCATCGCTGGGCGATCTCCGCGAGGCGAGCCCGCTGCTCGACCGTGAGGTCGCCGGAAAACTGGAGAGCCGAGTCGATCCGGTCGATCCGCCCCTCCTTGGTCTCGCACTCCGCGCAGTCGGCCGCGTGGATCCTCGAGTGCCGGAGCCGCACCGTGACCTCCCCGAGCGGCCAGCCCTTGCGTCGCGCGTACAGCGCGACCGTCATCGACGTTCAGGCGCCGAGCGCCGCGAGCAACAGGTCGTAAGGGGTCGGGCCCGTGTCGCCTCCTCCGGCGGCCGTCGGCTCGTCGGCCACCACCCGGTGCGGGCCCACACGGATCTCCTGCGCGAGCCCCGCGACGGACCCCTGGACGATCACTTCTCGTAGGTCGGACGTCGGCGCGATCCCATCCATGTTCGGATGACCTCCTCTCTGAGATTCT
>DASZOL010000079.1:0-2330 GCA_035550795.1 Candidatus Methylomirabilota bacterium | reverse complement strand
CGCGATGCGCCCGAGCTGCTCGACCTCGAGCACGCCGCCGGTCGGGTTCTGGGGCGAGTTGATGATGATGAGCTTCGTCTTGCGGGAGACGCTCTTCTCGAGCACGTCCAGGTCGAAGCCGAAGCCGCTTTCTTCCCGGAGCGGAATGGGAACCGGCTTGCCGCCCACGAAGTTGATCACCGATTCGTAGATGGGGAAGCCGGGATTGGGGTGCACGACCTCGTCGCCCGGGTTCACCAGGGCGGTGATCACGAAGTACATGATGGGCTTGGCCCCCGGAGTCACCACCACCTCGTCGGCAGTGACCGGGATGCTGCGTGTGCCCTCCACGTCCTTGACGATGGCCTCGCGCAGCTCGGGCAGGCCCGCGGCCGGCCCGTAGTGCGTGGCCCCGCCGTCGAGCGCGCGCTTGGCCGCATCGCGGATGTGGGCCGGCGTGTCGAAGTCCGGCTCGCCGATCTCGAGATGGATGATCTGCTTGCCCTGGCGCTCGAGCGCCTTCGCGCGGGCCAGTACCTCGAAGGCCGATTCCGTGCCGAGACGCGCCATCCGATCCGCGAAGTTCATGGTGGCGCGATTATACCCGCTCGCCTCGGCTCGGCAATCCGCCTCGTCGTCCTCGTCCAGGCCGCCGGGCAGTCACCGGGCGGTTACCCGGAGGGAGTCGAAAATCCGCCGCCTCTCGATCTCGCCGGCGGACGCCCCGTCGCCGCGCGCGACCACGAGCAGGGTGATGGCGTAGGCTTCCCCGAACGGTATGACGTGCGTCCCGGCGACGCTGGTCGGGCCCTCCGGGGTCGCGTGGGTGGTGTGGATCGAGAAGGCGATACCCGCGTCGGAGGCGCGGCGCTGCGTCTCGTCGACCACCATACGGCTCGCCGAGAGGTCGCGCGACATCTTCCCGTAGACCTGGTCGATCGTGCGTCCGATCAGCTCCGCGACCAGCGTGTCGCGATCCGGGTGTCCCTCCACGTCCTCGCGCGTGACGACCCGGACCAGGGGGCTCACGATGGCGAGGACGAACATCGGCCTCGCCGCGCTCCTGGCCGCGAGTCGAACCGCCCCGCCTTCGCCCGCGGTGGGCAGGGTCTGCCGCTCCCAGTCGGCGGGGAACCGGAACGTGAAGCGGTACTGCGGATCCGCGTACTCTGTCGTCGGGCTGTCCGCGCCGCCGAGCGCGGGCCACGCCGCGAGAATGATCATCAGCAGGACGCACCGCGCGGGGCTTCGGCGCATGATGGGTGCACTATACTCGACCGCGTGGACGTCGTGGAGGTCCCCGCCGGCTGGTTCTGGATGGGGTGGGAGCACGGCCATCCCGGCGAGCGTCCTCGGCATCGCGTCCGGCTCGATCGGTTCGCGATCGCCCGCGCGCCGGTCACCAACCGGGAGTACGCCGCCTTCCTGCGCGAGGCTGCGGTCGAGGCGCCGCCGTGGTGGCGAGACCCGCGCTTCGACGATCCGGAACAGCCGGTGGTCGGCGTGAGCTGGCTCGACGCGATGCGCTTCTGCGAGTGGCTGTCGCATCGTGCGCGCGCGACCTGCCGGCTGCCCACGGAGGCCGAGTGGGAGAAGGCCGCCCGCGGCGGCCTCGAGGGCGCGCGCTATCCCTGGGGCGAGGACCGGCCCACGTCGGCCGCCTTCGACCGGCCGCCCCGCCCCGCGGACACTCCGCCCAACCCGCTCGGGCTCCTCGGGCTCTCGGGGGTCTGCCACGAGTGGTGTCAGGACTGGGAGGACGAGACCTACTATGCGCGATCGCCCGCGGCCAACCCGCGCGGGCCCGAGAGCGGGACGCGCCGGATCTCCCGCGGCGGGGCCTGGCGGCACCAGGACGCCTGGAGCCCGGTGGCGCACCGCTCGTCCCTGCCGCCGGCCCTGCGCTACTCCGACTACGGCTTCCGGGTGGTCCGGGAAGTGGGCTGACTCAGCGCCCCGAGCCGAGCCCGTGGATGTCTCGGCGCAGCTCGGCGAGCGCCACGCGGACGACGGCGTGGAACGCGGTGAAGCGCGTGTCCATGTCCGTCCGGAGCTCGCGGCCGAGCCGTTCGATCGCCTCCGAGTTGGCGCCGACACCTTCCGCCACCGCCCGCACGTCCGACCGGATCGACTCGGCCACGACGTCGAAGTGCCGGCGGGTCTCCACGGCCGTTTCCCGCATCTCCCGGCGAAGGTCGCCGAGCGCAGTATCCAGGTAGGCGCGGGTTTCCAGGTCCACGGGGGCACTCTAGCCCTGACGGACGGCGCCGGGCAAGTGTCTCCGGATCGAGACGGCTAGACGCCGCGCAGCGCCGCCTCCGCGCGGGGCAGCCAGTGGCGCATGTCCATCT
>DASZOL010000078.1:0-105435 GCA_035550795.1 Candidatus Methylomirabilota bacterium | reverse complement strand
AGGGCCGAACTCGACCACGACTCTCCGTCGGCAAGGAAGGCGAGCACCGCCGCATGCTCCCCTTCGACGGGCGGCGCCAGCACGACGACCTTGCGTGCGCGGCGCGGCGCCAGCGCAAACCCTTGCTTCGTCGCGCTCACGCCGGCCAGCGTCCGAAGCACCGTACGAAGCCGCCCTGCTTCGACTCGCAACCGCGCACGATGCGATTCATCGGCGAGCTTCGATCCGAATGCGCGGGCGACGAGCGTGTCCCTCGGCACGTCTCCCGGCCACGCTTCGCCCAGCGCCCGTGCGAGCGCGAACAGCACCGGGCGCCGTGCGAGCGGGACCACCGTGCCCGCATGACGCACGACATGACGGCACGCGTCCACGACGAGCGCGCTCGACGCCAGCACCGCTTCGACGTCCTCCAGCAGGAGGAGTCTTTCCTCGCCCCTCGCAATCAGGCGCGCGGCGGGCGTGTTCAGGACGAGGCCTGCGCTCTCGACCTCCGCCGTCAGCGACGGGATACGGGCAAGGCGCGCGGCGCGCGCGGCCCGACCGAGCGCCGCGCGCGCCGCTTTCGTGCGGAGGCGCCGCATCGCGATCCCCGCGACCACCAGCTCGTGGGCGGTCCTCGACGCGGGCGGGAAGGGCGCGGGGTCGAGCCCGGCGAGCGTCCGCTCGGCCTCGTCGAGGCGCCCGATCAGGAGGAGGCGCCGGACCTCGAGATATCGTGCGTGCGCGGCGTTCACCCGGTCGCCGTGCTCCTCGAGCGTCTCCCGCGCGGCGTGGAGCGTCTTGGCCGGCCAGCCCAGATCGCGCGAGACGAGCGCGATCTCGGCCTCGGCGACGACGCATCGCGCGCGGGCCACGGCCTCGTTCGGTCCGAAGGCCCGCGCCGCCCGTCGCAGGAGCGCCTTCGCGCGAACGAGATCGCCGAGCTGCGCCATCGCGATGCCTCGAAGCGCGAGCGCAGGCGCGTCGTCGCGCAGGGCGACCCGCTTCAATGCCCCGAGGGGATCCCCCGTCGCCAGGGCGCGGGCCGCGGCCGTGATCAGCGAGTCCATCGGAATCCCGCCACACTTGTCACTCCCACCGTTCGATTCCCGGCGCTAAGTTTAGCTCACGACCAGCACCCGCACGTCGTGCGAGAGAGCGCGACGACAAGGAGAGAAGAGCGATGACGACGCACACGACCGGGACACGTAAAGAGTGGCTCGCGGCGCGGCTCGAGCTGCTCGAGGCGGAGAAGCAGCTCACGCGCCGCAGCGACGCGCTGGCACGGCGCCGTCAGAAGCTGCCGTGGGTTCGGATCGACAAGGCGTACCGATTCGAGACCGAGGAGGGGACCGCCTCGCTGGCAGACCTCTTCCGAGGGCGCTCGCAGCTCCTCGTCTACCACTTCATGTTCGGGCCCGACTATACGGCCGGGTGCCCGTCCTGCTCGACGATCGCGGACGGGTTCGACGGCTTCGCGGTCCACCTGGCGAACCACGACGTCACGCTGTCGGCGGTGTCGCGGGCGCCGCTCGCGAAGCTGCAGGCGTACAAGCGGCGGATGGGGTGGACGTTTCCCTGGGCGTCGTCGTTCGGCGGCGACTTCAACTCCGACTTCAACGTCTGGTTCACCGAGGAGCAACAGCACGAGGGAGGCATCGAATACAACTACCGGCGCGAGGCGGCGGCGCCTGAGCCGCCCGGAGGGAAGACCGTTCAGGAGTGGGAGTTGCGCGGCGACGAGGGGCCCGTCGCGGAGATCGCGGCCATGACCGGAACCGACGTGGCGACCTACACGCGTGACAGGCCGGGCCTGAGCGCGTTCGTGATTGAGAACGGCGTCGTCTACCACACTTATTCCACCTATGCGCGCGGCCTGGACGGCCTCTGGGGCATGTACCAGTGGCTCGACCGCGCCCCAATGGGGCGAAACGAGACAGGCGTCTGGTGGCGCCGCCACGACGAGTACGGCGGGCGCTGAGCCAAGTCGGTGTCCTTCGGTTCCCGGTCGCTTCGCGCCAGACGCGCGGCGCGGAGTATACTCCCGCCATCGTGACGCGCCCCGAGCGGCTTCGCCTCGTTGCGCCGTTCCACTCGTTGTTCTACGCGCCGATGCACGTCGCGGTCCACGGCGGGCACCTGGCCGCCGAGGGCCTGGAGCCGATGCTCACGACGGCGGACCACGCGGGCGGCACCGTGGACGCCCTCCTGGGGGGCCGGGCCGACGTGGCCCTCTCGGGCCTCATGCGGAGCTTCGAGCTGGCCGATCGCGGCGGCCCGCGTCTCGTTCACTTCGCCGCGGTCAACGACCGGAACGGCTTCTTCCTCCTGGGCCGTGAGCCCCGTCCCCGGTTCGCCTGGTCCGATCTCGTCGGCCGGACGGTGCTCTCATTCGCCGGGGCGCCCACGCCGTGGCTCTGCATGCAGGCGGTCCTGCGGCGGCAGGGCGTCGATCCGGCCCGCGTGACGTTCGTGCGCCATCTCGCGACGCCCGAGGCCGTGAGCGCGTTCCGCGCCGGCAAGGCGGATTTCATCGAGCACGGGCCGCCCGTCATCGACGAGCTCGTGCGCGACGGGGCCGGCCACCTCGTCGCGTCGATGGGCGAGGCGACGGGGCCGGTTCCGTTCAGTTCCTGCATGACGACGCCCGAGATGCTCACCGGCGGCCGCGAGCTGCTGCTGCGCTTCGTCCGGGGGCTCGCGCGAGCCCAGCGCTGGATGGCTGCCGCCACGGCGGAGGAGATCGCCGCGGTCATGGCGCCGGCGTTCCCGGAGATCGCCGCCGGGACCCGCGTGCGCGCGGTCGAGCGCTATCTGCGCCAGTCCACTTGGGCTCCCGATCCGGCGCTGACGCGGGCGGGGTTCGAGGCGCTGCAGGAGATTCTCCTCGCGGGCGGGTTCATCGCGCGGCGCCACCGTTTCGAGGGCCTGGTGGACACGTCGCTGGCCACGCAGGCGATGGCGCGATGATCGGGCGAGACCGCCCCGTCCCGAGCCCTGTCCCGGGCGCGCTGTCCGTGGCCGCAGGCCGGGGACCGTAGACCGGCGCGCGGCAGTCATTCGCGCCGCCTGACATGCAGCACGCTGCCCGGGGTCGCGACGCGGAGCCGGCCGGGGGGAGTCGACGAGCCGCTTACCCTCCTGCGGCATCCCCCGCGCGGGCGGCCTTGAGGCTCTCCTCCCGGATCAGTGCGAGGACCTCTCGCTTGAGCGCGTTGAACGTGGCCGAGGTCGTCTCCTCGATGGTTCGCGGGCGAGGGAGGTCGACGACGAGGCGGCGCTTGACGCGGCCTGGGCGCGCGGTCATCACGTAGACGGTGTCCGCGAGGAGGAGGGCCTCCTCCACGTCGTGGGTGATGAAGAGCACGGTCTGGTGCGCGCGCTCCCACACCCGGAGGAGGAGCTCCTGCATGAGGGTCCGCGTCTGAGCGTCGAGTGCGCCGAAGGGCTCGTCCATCAGCAGGACCTCGGGCCGGAGGACCAGGACCCGGGCGATCCCGACCCGCTGCTTCATCCCGCCGGAGAGCTGTGCAGGGTAGTGCCCCTCGAAGCCGGTCAGTCCGACCAGCTCGATGTACTCCCGGGCGATGGGCTGGTACACGGTGGGAGGCTGGCCCTGCGTCTTGGGGCCGAACGTGATGTTGTCCACGACCGTGAGCCACGGGAACAGGGCCGGCTCCTGGAAGACCACCGCGCGGTCGGGGCCGGGCGCCGCGACCGGCTTGCCGCCAACCGTGACCTCGCCCCGCGTCGGCTGCTCGAAGCCCGCGACGAGATTGAGGACGGTGGACTTGCCGCACCCGGAGGGACCCAGGAGACAGGCGAACTCCTGGGGTCGGATGCCCAGGCTGATCCCCTCCACGGCAACGACGCGCTGACGCTCCGTCACGAACTCCTTCGTGACGTCGGCGAGGACGACCTTCGCGTCGCCCATGGAATCGGCGTGACCCCGGGGGGGCCGGCCGCGTTAGGTGTGCGCCTCCAGGGCGCGCCAGCGGAGAACGCGCCGGGAGACGCCGTGGAGAACCCGGTCCGAGAGAAAGCCGAGGAAGCCCACCGTGACCATGGCGGCCACGCAGATGTCCATCCGGCTCACGTAGTACGCGTCCCAGAGGACGTAGCCGAGGCCGGACTTCACCGCGACGATCTCCGCGACGATCACCGCGGTCCACGCGATCCCGATGCCGAGGCGCAGACCGGTGAAGATGGCGGGCAACGCGGACGGGAAGACGACCCGGAAGAGAATGGTCCGCTCGCCGGCGCCGAGCATCCGGGCCGCGCGGATCAGGAGGCGACTCGTGTCGCGGACGCCGTGTGTGGTGTTCACCACGATCGGATAGAAGGCGCCGAGCCCGATCAGGAACAGCGCCGACGCGTCGTAGATCCCGAACACCGCGATGGAGAAGGGAAGCCACGCCGTGATGGGGATCGGCCGGAGCATCTGGATCGAGGGATCGATGACGTTCTGGACGCGCCGGTTCCAGCCGATCAGGATGCCGAGCGGGATCCCGACCAGGGCCGCGAGGCCGAACCCCTGGAGGACCCGCCGCCCGGAGAACAGGACGGTATCGAGCCAGGTGCCGGAGTAGGGCGAGAGCGTGAACCCGCTCTGGCCCACCACCCAGACGTACCAGGACTCGAGCACCTGGCGGGGCGAGGGCACGATTCCCTCCGGGAGCCACCGCCGGCGGACGGCGGTCTCCCAGAGGACGCCGAAGGCCACCGGCAGCAGGAGAGCCAGGAGCACGCGCCGGAGAGCGAGGGTCTCTCCGGCGCGCGTCGCCGGCCCGGAGGCGATTCCGGGTCGGGGGACGGCGCTGCTCGCCGCGCGCGCCACCAGCTCTCCTACTGGTTCTGGCCCAGCTCGGCCGCGCTCTTGCCGGTCGCCTTCACGAGGAAGTCGTACGTATAGTACTGGGCGATCTCGCCCGAGACGTCCTTCTGGACGATCCCGGTGTCGGCGAGGAACTTCGTCATCCGCTTGATCGTCTCGAGCGGCAGCGTGTGGTCGAGCCTCGTGATGCGGATGGACTCCTGCGCCACTTGCACCGGGAGCCCCGCCTTCTGGGCATAGACCTCGGCCCACTTCCCCGCGTTCGCCTGGGCGAAGCTGAGCGTGTCAAGGTACGCGATCACGAGCTTCTGCACGGCGTCGGGGTGCTTCTCGAGGAATCCGCGATTCACGGCGAAGACGCCGAGCTGCCCACCGACCGTCTTCGACTGGTTGTGGTTGAGGGTCGGGTAGGCGCCCCAGCCCTCGGTGATGGCCTGGGCGCAGAAGGGCTGCCAGACCACGGCCATGTCGATCTCCTTGGCCTGGAGCGCCTTCAGGTAGTTCGCGCCGCCGCCCATGATGTTGACGATCCTGAGCTTCCGGTAGTCGACGCCGTTCTCGGTCACCGAGGCGGTGAACTTGAGCCAGGAGATGGAGCCGGCGCCCACGCCGATCCCCTTGCCGAGCAGCTCGGGCCAGGCCCGGACGTCCTCCCCCTTGCGGATGATCAGGCAGTCGTTCCCCGACCCGACCCCCGCTACCCCGACCAGGCTCTTGACCCCCTGGCTCGCGGCCAGGGAAATGTCCTGCGGCCCGAACGGCCCGACGTCGAGGTCCCCGGATGCGAGCGCCGTGCGGAGGTCCGCGAACCGCTGGAACATCACCTGCTCGATCTGGATGTTGTACTTCTTCGCCTCGTCCGGCAGGAGGTAGAGCGGCGACAAGGCGGGGACGTTGGCCATGCCCTGCTTGATCTTGAGCGGCGCCGGGAGCGGCGCCCGGAGGTTCCCCTGGGCGCCGGCCAGGGAGGTGGTCAGCGTGGTCAGCGCGAGGACGGCGAGGACCGAGAGGACGACGCGACGGCCGATCATCGGCGCACCTCCTGGGGGACCGCTTCCCCCGAGCCCTGGAGGGCCCGGATCTCCTCGGCCCCGTAGCCGAGCGTCCGAAGCACCTCCTCCGTGTGTTGTCCGTAGGTGGGTGCCGCCGCTCGGACGGCGCCCGGCGTGGCGGAGAGCTTGACCGGCACGCCGAGCACGCGGTGGCGGCCGGCGACCGGGTGGTCCAGCTCGACGACCATCTCGCGCGCGCGGGCCTGGGGCTCGGCGAAGGCCTGGTCGAGGCGGTTCACCGGTGCCGCGGGGATCCCCTCCGACTCCAGCGCGCCGAGCCAGTGGGCGGCGGGCCTCTTCCGGAGAATCGGTGTGAGCTCGGCCACGAGCGCCTCCCGGTGGCTCACACGATCGGCATTCGCGACAAAACGTGGATCGGCGGTGAGCTCCGGCCGGCCGATCAGCCGGCAGAACCGCTCCCAGAGCCGCTGGGCGTTGGCCGAGAGGACGAACCACTCACCGTCCGAGCCCTGGAACGCCTGGTACGGCGCGCCCGACGGGTGGGCGGAGCCCATCGGGCCCACCACCTCGCCGGTGGCGAAGTAGCGCGCGGCATGCCAGACGGACCAGGAGAGCGGCGTCTCGAAGAGCGAGGCGTCCACGTGCTGCCCCTCACCCGTGCGCTCTCGCGCGACCAGCGCCAGCAGGATCCCGATGGCGGCCCACATCCCGCAGCCGGTGTCGGACAGCGGGAAGCCGCACTTGGCCGGCGGGCGCCCGGGCTCCCCCGTGACGCTCATGAGACCGCTCATCGCCTGCGCGATGAGGTCGTAGCCGCCCCGGTCGCGGTAAGGCCCCGTCTGGCCGAACCCCGAGAGCGAGCAGACGATGAGCCGGCGGTCCGTCCCCCTCAGCTCGGCAGGACCCAGGCCCAGCCGGTCGAGCGTGCCGGGGCGGAACGCCTCCACGAGGACGTCGGCCCGCGCGACGAGCCGGCGGAGTGCCTCGCGTCCGCGCGCGTCCTTCAGGTCGAGGACCATGCTCTTCTTCCCGCGGTGGAGCGTGAGGAACCCGGCGCCCTCGCCCTGGACGAACGGCGGGAAACGCCGGCTCTCGTCCCCGCCCCCCGGCCGCTCGACCTTGATCACCTCGGCTCCCATGTCGACGAGGATCATCGTGCAGAAGGGCCCGGCCAGGTTCTCGGTGAGGTCGACGACGCGGAGGCCTTCGAGCGCGGCTGGCATGACGGGCCGAGTATAGGGAGCCCCCCGGTGAGTGGTCAACCGACCCCGGAGGGCGATCCCGGCAGGCGGCCGTCAGTCGAGCGGCGGCCCGCGGCGAGCCCAGCCGGCAGCGGCTTCGTACGCGGCGCCGACCCGGAAGACGGTGGCCTCGTCACAGGGCGCGCCGACGATCTGCATCCCCACCGGGAGCTCGTCGCGGGTGAAGCCGACGGGGACCTGGAGGGCCGGGTGCCCGGTGATGTTGAACGGATGCGCGAGGCGCCAGACGGCCGTGCGGACCGCCTCCGTCCTGTCGCCGATCCGGACCCGGGATTCGCCGTGGCGAACGGCCGGGACGGGTAGCGTCGGCACGATGAGCGCCTGAACCCGGCCGGCGAGCGCGGCGTCGACCTCCCCTCGGAGGAGGTCGCGCGCCTTCAGAGCGCGCACGTAGTCTGGCCCCGGCACGAACATGCCGAGCTCGATCATCAGGCGCACATCGTCCGCGTAGGCGTCCGCCCGGCTGGGGAACCACCGGGAATGCAGGGCTGTCCCCTCTGCGAGCATGATCGCGAGCGCCGCGGGGTGGGCATACCCGATCCGCGGCAGCCGCACGGGCTCGAGCCGGGCGCCAAGCCCCTCGAGCAGGCGGAGGGCGTCGCCGACGAGCCGATCGACCTCCGGGTCAAGCCGCTCGAAGAAGTGCTCGCGCGGCACGCCGAGGACGAGACCCCGGACGCCGCGCCGGAGGCCGCGGACGACGGATCCCCGCGCGGGCAGGCCGGCCGTCGAGGGATCGCCGGGATCCGCGCCCGTGATGACCTCGAACAGCGTCGCCACGTCCTCGACACGCCGTCCCATGGGACCGGCGTGGTCGAGCGTCGGGGCGAGCGGGATCAGACCGGCACGGCTGACCCGGCCGTACGTTGGCTTGAGGCCGACGACGCCGCACCACGCGGCCGGGATGCGGATCGACCCGCCAGTGTCGCTCCCGGTGCCAGCAGCGACCAGTCGCGCCGCGAGTGCCGCGGCCGTCCCGCCGCTCGAGCCGCCGGGCGAGCGCGCGGGGTCCCAGGGGTTCCGGACCGGGCCGAAGGTCGGGCTGTCGCACAGGGCCCCGTAGGCGAACTCGTGCGTCTGGAGCTTGCCGAGGAGCACCGCGCCGCCGTCGCGGAGCCGGGCCACCACCGTGGCGTCCTTGCGAGGAACGAACCGGGCGAGGATCCGCGAGCCAGCGGTCGTCCGGATGCCCCGCGTCAGGAACAGGTCCTTGTGCCCAATGGGGATGCCCTGGTAAGGTCCGCGGTCCCGCCCCGCCCGGAGCTCGCGGTCGGCGGCCCGAGCCTGCTGCAGGGCGAGGTCGCGCGTGACCGTGACGAAGGCATTGAGCCTGGGCTGGAGGCGCTCGATCCGGTCGAGGTAGGCGTGCGTGAGCTCCTCCGAGGACAGGCGACGCCGGCGCAGCAGCCGCCCTGCCTCGACGACGGACAGCTCGGTAGGATCCAACTTCGCCTCGCCGCTCAGCCAGGTCGGCGCGGGCGCCGGCGCACCGGCTCGAGCGTCCCGGCGAAGAGGGCGTCATCGAGGTCGCGGAGCCGGGCGAGCTCCTCGCGCAGGCGACTCACCGCGCCACTGATCCGCCGGAGCCGCTCGGGCGAGACGCCGCCGGGGAGGGGGAGCAGGGGGGGCGCGACGGGCGCGGCGCCGCGGGCGTGTCGCCCCGTGGGCGCGTCACGGCGTGTCAGGATGCCTCCCGGTTTCGGCCACGTACCAGTCGAGGATCTGGCTCCCTTGCCAGAAGAGGACGCCCGGGTGCGCGCGGGGCCGGTCCGTGATGGGCCGGTAGGGGATCCGCAGGGGCGACGTCACGATCGCGCCGACGACGTCGGCCCGTGATCCCCACCGATCCGGTCCCGAAAGAACACCGCGCGGGGTGAGACTGCGTTCCACGCCCTCGCTCGCGGCCGTGCTCTCACTGCCGGCTCTCTCTCATGGCGTCCGGCATGCGAGACGCCGGAGGGCCCGGGGCTGCATCGCCTCACGTTACGCGCGCCTTTCATGACCTGTCGGGAGCGCGGGAAACCTTCGCCGATGCTTATGCGGCACCCCGCATCTCCTGTCAATAGGGTCCGCGGGGCCGGCGGGCCGCGGCCGCACCGCAGCTTGGAGCGCGCCGGCGTGCTACGCGGACGTGGGCGCCCGGCCGCGGGAGTCCCCGCTCTCGGGCTCGCGCAAGACCATCTCCTGGACGAGGACCTGGACGATGGCGGCGGTCGGAATGGCCAGTAGCGCCCCGACGATCCCCAGCAGCGCGCTCCCCACCAGGAGGGCGATGATCACAGTCACCGGGCTGATGCCCAGCTGGCGCTCCATGAGCTTCGGCACGAGCAGGTGGTTCTCGAGCTGCTGCTGGACGAGGAAGAACCCGGCCACGAACAGGGCCAGCTTCCAGGACACGCTCAACGCCACGAGGACGGCCGGGATCGCGGCCAGGAACGGACCGACGACCGGGATCATCTCACCGATGGCCGAGATGACCGCGAGCACGACGAAGTAGGGCACGCCCATCAGTCCGAGGACGGCCGCCGTGCTTGCCCCGATGATCCCCGACAGCAAGAACTGGCCGCCGAGCCAGGCGCTGACCTTGAGTCCGACCTCGCCCACCAGCGCGGTGACGCGCCGGCGCCGCGGCGCGGGAACCAGTCGCACCGCCGTCCTGAAGATGTCATCGGACTCGACCACGAAGTAGAAGGTGAGGATCAGGATCGTCACGAGGCCGACGAGCCCCCCGAGGAGGCCCCACGCCGCGCCGACCACGGTGCCCACGGCGTCGGTGCCCCCGAAGGGCGACCGCTGCAGCGCCTCGCGAAGCGTGAGGCGCTCCCTCAGCACGCCTCGCTCAACGAGGAACGTCTGGGCCCGATCGACGAGCCGCGGGAGCTCGCCGATCAGCCCCTGCCCCTGCTGGATGAGCGGGGGGACCACCGCTGCGGCGAGCGCGGCCGCTCCGGCCAGGATCGTCACATAGACCGCCAGGACGACGAGCCAGCGGGGCAGGCGGCGGCGCCCGAGGGCCCGCGCGCGGTGGCGGTCCAGGAACCGGATGAGCGCGCTGAACCCCATCGCGAAGAGCGCGCTCACGTAGACCAGGAGCACGACCGGCAGCAGACGGACGAGGAGCCAGACGGCGAGCGCGATGGCCGCGACCACCGCGATGGTCCAGCCGATCAGCCGCCGCGGGCTGTCGCGGGAGTCCGCGGTCCTGTCCTCGTCGTCGCCGCGGCGCGGGGCACGCGGGCGGGGTTCCGCTGTCATGGGATCATCGGCTCTCGCTCCCTGTGCGACACACCCCGGATGGCGCCGCAGGTCCGGCTTCGTGGCGAGACGCCGGGCGCGAACACGGCAGGCGGGTCGTCGGGGCCCCGGCCCCGGGCGGAGCGCGCGCGATGGGAGCGTGCGTTCGCCGCCCGCCGGGTCGTCGCGCACCCGCGACCCCGAGGGCGCATCGGGCGCGCATCTAGGCTAGAGGCGCCACCGCTCGTCGGGCCGCTCCCAGTAGCCCGGCCGGCCATAGTGGCCGTAGTACCTGCCCTCGTACTCTCGATCGATCGACGCGGACGGATCGTACTGGGGAGCCTCGCGGACCTGCTGCTGGCTGACGTCGACCTCGACGCGCGCATCGGCCCAGTTCACGGCTGTGATCCATTCGGTCGAGATGAGCACGTGCGGTCCCGGCCACCAGCTCACCGGGTCGACGACCATGTAGCGGATGGCGAAGGTATCCTCCTCGAGCAGGAAATCCTCCACGTGGCCCAGCTCGCCGTCCGTGGCCTTGATGCCGTGGCCCCGCACGTCCCGGGCGCTCCGAAGATGCGGATCCGCCTGCTCACGCTCGCGCGCGGCCAGCTCCTCCGCCACGGCGGGGGACATCCCTTCGGCGGCCGGCGGCGCGCCGAGCGGATAGAGGCCGGCATAGCCCAGCGGGGTCGGACCCCAGCGATACGGGCCGGCCCAGTAGTAGGGATATCCGTAGTACCCGTAGAGCTCCATCTCGTACGGGCGCGACACGGGCCGGTCCGTCTCGATGGGGGGACTGTCCTGCACCTGCTGTTTGGTGAGGCTCGTGATGACGCGCTGCCCGGCGGCGTCGATCTCCCGGAGCGCCCCGGGCGGGATCAGGACCTTGCGGCCCGTGAGCCATCGTCCCGTGTCGACGACCAGGTAGCGAGCCGTCCAGCTCAGATCGTCGAAGTACACGTCCTCGATCGTCCCGATGTCGCCGTCGGTCGCCCCGATCGTGAAGCTCTGGAGATGCTTGATCGGCCACAGCCTCGACGCGATCGCCGCCCCGCCTCGTCGGGGATCCCTCGCGGTTTCCATTGCGTGCCCTCCTTTGTAGTCGTACCGCACCTGTGCGTGCGCGGACCTCTGGTGTCGCAGTCCCCAGGTGCATCCGGCGTGCCACCCGGACGCAGCTGCGGAGGCGAGTCCTGAGACGATGAAGACGCGACGTCCTGGCATGGCAGCCGTCAGCGTAGGATGGGGCGATGGACTGGACGTTTGGCTGGCTCGCCGAGTACTCGTATGCGTGCGTCCTGGCCGCCGCTGCCGTCGACGCGACGGCCCTGCCGTTTCCGGGACGCCTCGTTCTGCTCGCGGCCGGCGTCCTCGCCGCCGCCCGACGCGTGGATCTCGGGGGCGCGCTTGTCGCCGGCATGGCCGGCGCGATGATCGGGGACCACCTCTGGTACTTCGGCGGGCGCCTGGCTCGCGGTCGCCTCCAGACCCTGTACCGGTGGGTCGCCGGGCGCCAGGGCCAGGCGGCGGTCGAGGCGACCGACTACCTGCGGCGCTACGGCGGCGGCGTCGTGGTCATCGGCCGGTTTGTGGCCACCGTCCGGGTCCTGGTGTGGCCCTTCGCCGGTGCGCGCGGCATCGGCTATGGGCGCTTCCTCGCCTGGGACCTGGTGGCGGCGACGCTCTGGGCCGGGGCGTTCGTCGGCGGCGGCTACCTCTTCGGCCGCCCGGCTCTCGCGGCGATGGAGCGCTACGGCGGGCTGGCGCTCGGCGCCGCGGGGGTGGGGCTCGCCGCCGTGGGCGGGGCGGGGTTCCTCTGGCTCCGGCGGCGCGGGCGCCGGCGGGGTCCGCGGGCCGGTGCCCCGCCTCGCTCTCGCCGGAGAGGGTGAGCGGTTCGGCCCGGGGCCCGCCGCCCTGCCGGGCCTCGCACGGTCGGCGCGGGTCGGCGGCGCATCAGCCCCATTTCCGCTCGATCGTCGGTGCGCCCGGAGCCCGATCTGCGCTCACGCGCGCGCCGGCCCGGTGACGCCGTGGCGCCTGCGCGCCACCCTGGCGCCGGCGCCGGCCCGCGCAGCGACACCGCTCGCCGCCAGGAGACAGGGCGTCGGATGAGAGCCGTTCGACCGTCCGCGCGCACTGGAACGTGGCAATCCTCTTGCAGCCCAGCACTCGAAACACCCTTGCCTCAGCGGCGCAACGCATTGCTGGACGTCGCGCAGGAGGATTCCCATGGCTGACACGGCCGCTGGCGTGCTGATCGACACCATCCACGACTGGGGCGTAGACGTCGTGTTCGGGCTCCCCGGGGACGGCATCAACGGGATCATGGAGGCCCTGCGCGTGCGGCGTGACCGCATCCGGTTCGTCCAGGTGCGTCACGAGGAGGCCGCCGCCCTTATGGCCTGCGCGTACGCCAAGTACACGGGACGGCTCGGCGTCTGCCTGGCGACCTCCGGGCCCGGCGGCATCCATCTGCTGAACGGGCTCTACGACGCGAAGCTGGACCGACAGCCGGTGCTGGCGATCACCGGCCACCACTTCCACGACCTGATCGACACGCACGCCCAGCAGGACGTGAACCTGGATCGCGTGTTCGCCGACGTCTCCGTCTACACGACGAGGGTCATGGGCCCGAGCCACGTCGAGAACGTGGCTGACCTGGCGTGCCGCACCGCGCTCAGCTACAAGGGCGTCGCCCACATCAACTTCCCCGTCGACCTGCAGGAGCAGGAGGGCGGCCGGCGCTCCAAGCGCAACGTGCCGGACCACACCGCGGACGTCGAGGCCCGTGGTGCGCGCCTGCCGGACGAGGCGGACCTCCGCTGCGCGGCCGACGTCCTGAACGCAGGGACAAAGGTGGCCATCCTGGCCGGACAGGGCGCGCTCGCGGCCACCGACGAGCTCGAGCAGTTGGCCGAGGCGCTGGCCGCGCCCGTCGTCAAGCCGCTCCTCGGCAAGGCCGCGGTGCCGGATGACAGCCCGTACACGACGGGGAGCGTCGGCCTCCTGGGCACCAAGCCGTCGCAGGATGCCCTCGAGCAGTGCGACACCCTCTGCATGGTCGGCACCTCGTTCCCGTACATCGAGTTCTATCCGAAGCCCGGACAGGCCCGCGCGGTCCAGATCGACCTCGACCCGGTGCGGATCGGTCTCCGCTACCCGGTCGAGGTGGGGCTGGTGGGCGACAGCCGCCGAACGCTCCGTCGGCTTCTGCCCCTGCTGCGGCGGAAGGCGGACCGCGGCTTCCTCGAGTCGGCCCAGGCCGGCATGAAGGAGTGGTGGCGGCTCATGGAGGAGCGCGGGACGCGCCCGGACAAGCCGATGAAGCCGCAGGTGGTGGCCTGGGAGCTGGGGAAGCGCCTGTCGAGGACCGCCATCGTCTCGTCGGATTCGGGCACGATCGCCACGTGGTTCGCGCGCCAGATCCCGGCGAAGCGCGGCCAGATGTACTCCCTCTCGGGCACCCTCGCCACGATGGCCAACGGCCTGCCCTACACCATCGCAGCCCAGATCGCGTATCCGGACCGCCAGTGCGTCGCCTTCGTCGGCGACGGCGGGTTCTCGATGCTCATGGCGGAGTTCGCGACGGCGGTGAAGTACGAGCTGCCCATCAAGGTCGTCGTCATCAAGAACAACACGCTCGGCCAGATCAAGTGGGAGCAGATGGTCTTCCTGGGCAACCCGGAGTACGGCTGCGAGCTGCACCCGATCGACTTCGTCGCCTTCGCGAGGGCGTGCGGGGGGACCGGGTTCCGCGTCGAGGACCCCGCCGAGTGCGGGCCGGTCCTCGACCGGGCGCTCTCCCTCCGGGGGCCGGTGGTGGTGGAAGCCGTGGTCGACCCGTTCGAGCCCCCGATGCCGCCCAAGGTCACGCTGAAGCAGGCGGCCAAGTTCGCCCAGTCCCTGGCGCGAGGGGAACCCAATCGGGGGAAGATCGCCCTCACGGTGCTGGAGGACAAGGTCCGGGAGCTCGTGTGAGCCGGGCGGCGAGGACAGGGAGGAGGCGCGAGCGAGAGCGAGCATGAGACCCCTCGCCGCCGCTGCGCTGCTCGATCCGGCCGGGGTTCCAGGGGAGATCGGTGCGCGACGGAGCCGGGCTAATGCGCTTTCATGCCGCCGATGGCTGGCTCTTCGTCGAAGCGCTATCCGCTCGGCGCCGCGGCTGGCGCGACATCCACTTCGACCGAGGCCTCGCCGGCGCGCGGACCACGTCCGGCCCGCAGTGTGATCACGTGATGTCCGGGTGCGAGCGCGACCCTGACCGTGCGGCCCCGCCCGAGCGCACCTTGCCGATCGGAGGTCCATTCCAGCTCTTCGAGCTCCGCGCTCATCGACTCGAGCCACCAGCCATTGCCCAGCAGCACGACTTCGGCCGCGTCGAGACGCGCGTTAGGCGGCGGCTGTTGAATCAGCGCGCGGCAGCTCTTTTCCGCAACAGAGAAGGGAGGGCTGATCGCTTCGGTGGATCGCGTGCCGTTGGTGGCCAGCACCGCGACGCGACACTGCTCGCCACCCGGAAACTCATCGAAGTTGACCGTCACCTCACGCTCGGCCGTGGGGCGGGCCATCAGGTGCCACGTTCGCCCATCATCATGGGAGTACCGGACCCGGAACTGAACGGGCGGCGGATCCCCTCCAGCGTCCCAGCGCAACACGTGCTCGCCCGAAACATGGCCCTGCGGCACGTCGATCAGCCGTATGCTCGGCGCCGACCGGGCCATCTCGATCGTGGCCACCCGCACGGGCTCACGACCCGACGGGTCGAGTTTGATGATCTCGATGCGGGAGGCCTGCTCCGTGACCGGGAGGTCGCCGTACATGGACAGCGATCCCGTCGGACCCGATTGCGAGCCGTCGCTGCAATAGATCCGGACGGTGAGCGGCGTGCGCGACAACAGCTCCCCGCTCGGCGAGCGCACCTCCGCCACGAGGAGCCACGGGCCCCTCGCCGAGACGTCGCGGCGCTCGGTCACGAGGTAGCCAGGACGCAGCACGAGTTCGCCGTTCGCGCGCAGTCGCCCGCGGAGCCGGAGGAAGATCATCGGTTCGGGATCCTGAGGCGGCATAGGTGTTCCTTCTCGACGCGCGATGAAGCCAGCCTAGTGCAGCAGGTCGAACAGGATGTCCCACAGCGCGACCGACGGCCACCGATCCTGGTAGTTGCCGGGCGCGGGCGTGCCGGCCGAGGGCGTACAGTAGGACATCAGCTCCGACCACCCCGGGCCAAACAAGGTCGCGGTTGACATGCGGCGTCCGAGCGTGCCCGCTTCCGTACCGCCGCCCGGCAGCCGGCTATCCGCGCTATCCTTCTCGATCGCCCCGCAATTGGCATGGCCGACGCCGAGCGTGTGAGACATCTCGTGCGCGTAGCTGGCAGGTTTGCCCCTCTGCACCACCATCACTCGATGCTGGTCGGTAGCCGGCCACGAGTTATCGGAGAACGCGTGCGCAATGCCGTTCAACGAGTACGCGCTTCGCCGGGGTGTGAGCGCCACCCATATCTGGCCGAAATCCGTGAAGCCGTCAGCGATGTCGTCGACGTCGTCGATGAGCTCCTCCCAGTCCGCCTTGTCGTCGAGGTTCCGGGTGGTCGTGATGACATCGAAGCCGGGAGCAATGGCTTCGATGTATTGATCTTCCGCGACCGGGTACCGGTCCTTGGAACCGACCATGCTCGCCTGCCATGTCGCGATGCTCGGCGCCTGGAGGTTGCGCTTCGCGTCGAAGACACGCAGCCGCACCAGGGTGAGGTGCGTGCGCGGTTGAAACTGTGCGCTCATCGTGCTCTTCACTTCGTACCCGACGCCGCTGCCCCAGGCGGGATTGGCGGGCCGAACGGAGACCGTGAGGTGGACGCCGCCGTTCAGGCGATCCCATGGTAGCTCGAATTCGAGCGTCTGAAGGTCCGTGCGGCTGGCGGAGGGCTTTGCGAAGGACAAGCCCCCAATGGGATTGATGCCGGTCTGCCCGACTCCGACGGATACCGCCAGATCGACGCTGCCCGTAATCTGCAGCTCGTTGGGCTGGCCTCCGTATACAAAGCCGCCGGTCAATCCGGATTCGGTGTACACGCGCAAGACCGTGCGCCGCCTCGCAGCCAGACGAACGGGTCCACCAACCGTGGCCGGGGTCGGTGTCACCAGGGGATCCGGACGCTGGATGGCCTGGATGAGCTCCATGCCTCGGATCTTCAGCGCGGGGCGGCGGCGGAGCCTCACCGTCACCTGGGCCGTAGCCTGCCCGCAAGCATTGACAGCCGTGAGCTGGTAGTTCTCGTCGAGTGGAGTGGTGCCGTTCCACGGTCCGATGTTGCTCGAGCCGTTGACAGCGGTCGGGGTCGCTGCGGCGGGAACCGGCGCGTCGATCACCGCCGGGGGGCCGACCGTGCCCAACTGTCTGATGCGAACCTGCGTCGCGTTACGGACGGCCCAGGAAAGCAGGATCGGCGCGCCAGGCTCCACGTCGACCTGCACGTCACCATTGGCGAGGAACGCGTCAATCTCGGGAACCGTGCCGAGAAACAGGTTCAAGCCGTTGCACGGCGCGCGCGACGGTGCGACGGTCAGCACAGGAGCCTCTATCGGCGGCAGGCCGAGACACGCAAGTCCTTCTGATACCTGCGCGAACCCCTCGGCGCGATCCTGGAGCGCGTTCTTGATGGCGGCTTCCGTGGTCTCGTTGCGGAAGCCAATGCACCCCGCCTTCGCGCTCGCCGGGACGATCACGATGATGCGCGTGGAAGACCACGACACGACCGTGAGCGGCGTGGAGTCGAGGAGGACGGTCACGTTCGGGGGCTGCGTCGGAGCGAACGATCCGACGATCGCGATCTGAGCGTCGACGCACGCCGACGGGGGTTCGATGCTCGTGATGCCGTTCGCGTTGGTGGAGACCGGGAGGGGGCCTGGCTTCAGGAGGCGGCTGCCGGCGAGCACCAGCCGGCGACACAGATCCATTTGATCTATGCATGGATCGCCGCCGGGGCCGACGGGCCCCCCCGGTCCGCCGGGGCCGCCCGGCCCGCTGGGGCCGCCCGGCCCGCCGGGGCCACCGGGGAATCCGGGACCGAGCGGGCCATCGTCGGGCCCCCCCGGCCCGCCGCCCCCGCCGGGGAATCCGGGACCGAGGGGGCCATCGTCGGGCCCCGCGGGCCCGCCGGGCCACGGGTCGTAGCCGGGGAGCAAGGGTCCGCCCAGTAGGCCCGGGTCGAGACCGCCGTGCACGAGCCCATTGCGAAGATCGTCGTCGCCATGAAGGGCGCGATGGGCGAGATCGTCGACCGGAGCCGCACGATGCCAGAGATCGGCGAGCCGATTGAGAGCATGCTCGTGGACGCTCGCGTCGCCGTCGGCGGCAATGGCCACCGTGATCGAGAGGTCGAGCATCGCGAGCGGATCGACGACGCCGATGGGCGCGCACGGTCCGAAGTTGCCCATCACGGCCCTTCCGGATTGCCACCAGCCCGGTGCTGGGCCGGGCGGAATGGGCCCACCGAAGAGCGTCTGCATGAAGCGCGGGGCCGCGCCGGGCGTACGGCTTCTGACGCTGCGCGACAGATCGTGCAGGTGCTGCAGATGAGCAATGGCCCGCAACGGCTCGGCGACTATCGCGCGTACTGCGCGGCGCGCCCGCGCGGTAAGGCCGAGCCGATCCAAGTGGTTGGCGAGGAGGTGGAGCTGTTCCGAACGTGCGAACACCGTTCACTCCTTATCGAGCACTCGGATGCCGTCGGTCGCGTAGCTGTCGCGTCACGATAGCACAGTCGCCGACTCTTGCTGCCTGCGCGTTCGGGTATCCGCTCGTCGCATTGCTGCCGCCCGACGTGGACGTAGATCCTGCGAGCGGGCTCGGACTTGAAGGTGCGGCGCACGAGGGCTCTCGGGGGTTCCTGACCTGGCCGTAGGCGTACGCGACTCTTCCCCGTTGCCGCCCAGCGCCGCTAGGATAGCGTGCTGGGAAAGGCCGCATGTACGGGCTCGCTGGCGCCGGGCACGGTGGGGAGGTATGTCCCGCACGAGCCTGGTCCGGAGATCCTGATCATGAGCGTGACGCTGCCCTTCGTCCTGCCGAGCGTTGCATATCCTCGGCCGGAGCTAGCACAGCAGCTCGCGGACGATCAACAGGGTCCACCGCTCCCCGAGGAGATCGAGCGCATGCGCCATCGGGCAGAACTAGAGCCCGTGGATGACCGCCGCCCGGCGTCGCCAAGGTCTCCCGAGGTGAGCGGTCGCGGGCCGTCACCACGTCTTCCGCGAGGGGTATTTCTCTTCGTAGTCACGTCGCGAAGCGGCGAGGATGCCGCGAGCCGCGTCCGCGTCGTAGACCGGATCGACGCTGATCCGGGCGGCCGCGTCCCCCGGGATCGCCTTGTAGGTCAGGAAGTAGTGCCGCAGCCGGTCGATCACGGCCGCCGGCAGCTCGGTCACGTCGGTGAAGTCGCCGTACGTCGGATCGCCGGCGAGGACGGCGATGATCTTGTCATCCGCCTCGCCACCCTCGACCATTCGCAGCCCCCCGACCGGGCGTGCCTCCAGGAGGATCTCGCCGCGCGAGATCGGGCGGTCGGTGAGGACGCAGATGTCGAGAGGATCACGATCCCCGCGGTCCACCGCCGGCGCGCCGGGGAGGGGATAGCTGGCCACGCCGTGCCCGCAGAGCGTACGCGGCACGAATCCATAGAGGCAGGGACAGAAGCTGGAGAAGCGCTGAGGCCGATCAACCTTGAGGTAGCCGGAGTGCTTGTCGATCTCGTACTTCACGCCGTCGGTGGGAACGATCTCGATGTACGCGACGAGCAGCTCCGGGAACCGGGGACCGGGGTCGATCCCGTGCCAGGGGTGCGGCCGGAAGGCTGAAGGGGAGGTCATGCGCGTACGATAGCATCCAGCCATCGCCGCAATGACCCGCACTGGCCGGATCGCGTCCGTGCCACGGATGGGCGCTTGACTTGCCCCGTGCCTCGACGCAGGGTGCCACTCCCCTGGTGCGGGGACCATGGAGGAGAGCGGGGATCTACGTCACGGCCCTCGACGTCGAGCAGTCGTGATCATCCCACCGAGCAGCGGTCGTCGCCGCACGCGGACCGCTCAACCGGCGCCTCCGGGCTGGGTGCGGCTTCGGACCGCTCGGCCTCCAGGAGCAACGCGCCCAGCTCGGCGCCCAGGAGCAGGTCGCGTGGGCGCCGAAGACCTGCCGGCGCAGCCGGCCGCGCGCATCGATGAGGACCGTGGTCGGCGTCCCTTGCATCGCGTACGCCTTCCTGGTGCGAGGAATGGGATCGCCCCCGGGGCCTGGCGCGTCGACGCCCACCGGGAAGAGGATCCGGTACTCGTGCAGGAACGCGCGGAGCGACTCCGGCCGCATCGCCTCGTGGTGCTCGAACACGGTGTGGAGCCGACGACCGCGAGCGGCGCGCCGGCACACAGCGCGGCCACGCGCTGCGCCTGCGGCAGCCCGCGCGCCACGCAGCCGCGACAGACCTTCTGGAACGCGCGGAGGAGCACGACGCGCTCCCGGAGCCCGGCCAGGCTCACTGGCTCGGATGCGTTGAACCACCGGGTCGTCTGCCACTCGGGGGCGAATTGCGGCGCCATCAGAAGTCCCCGTCCTTCACGTAGGGGCGACTCCAGAGGGTCACCTGGAGGAGGCACGACTTGACCCACGCAGCGTGCATCTTCTCGACCGCCTCGGCCGCGTGTCCCTTCTTCCCGAGGAAGGGCTTGAGCGTGAGCGTCACCGGGAACACGAGCGGGAAGAGATAGCGGAACGGCACGATGTCCGTCGACGCCGCGCCGTCGGTGCGGTTCTTCTTCGCCCGCTGGTGGCGCAGCCCGATCTCGTGCTGGTAGTCGAGCCACTTCTGGTCGTATTCAGCGCGGGCGGTGTCGAGGATCCACTGCCCGAAGCGCTTGCGCACGGCGGCGAGGTAGTCGCCGAGGGGCTTCCCGTCGCTCCTGCTCGTGAACGACGCGAGCAGGTGCGGGTTCGAGGCGACGAATCCGTACCAGACGTCGAGGATCTGCTCGGTCTGATCCTTCACGATCTCGTAGGAGAGGCGCAGGTGGTTCACGTCCTCGTCGCCGAAGAGCGCGGCCTTCTTCATCAGCTCGAAGTCGTCGAGCGTGACGGGGGATCGCGGCACGGCCGGGGAGCCGTGCGTGTATCCGTGGATGCTCATCGTTCCTTCTCCTTTCGGCGAGCCCAGCCCGTCGGTCCTGGCGCCGGCCGCGCTCGGGCCCTCAGCGGCCGGAGCCCGCGAACGACCTCCAGGTGCGAGCTTGCTCGACCGTGGTGGCTTCCTCGTGCTCCGGACACTCGAGCCGCAGATGCCGCGCCGCCATCGGAGCGTCGACGAAGGCGCAGTGATGCGCCAGCGGGCCGGGGTGGACGTGCGGGCGGAAGTGCGTGCAGGTGACGCACATGCGGCTGACCGGGATCTGCCCCTTCTCCTGGAGCGAGCGGATCAGCTTGACGAGCGCGCCGAGGAGCGCCGCCTGCTCGGACTCCGACAAGGCCCCGGCCGCCGCGGCCAGGAACTCCGGCCACCCGCGCGCGCTCGCGGCGAGCCTGTGCCCCGCGACCGTCAGCCGGAGCCGGCGCGCGCGCGGCTGGCGGTCGTCCGGCGTCCTCGTGACCAGCCGCTTGTCCACGAGCGCGCGCACGGAGTCGCTGATCGTCGGCAGCGTCACGCCGAAACGGGCGGCGAGCCGGCTTCCGGTCTGCGGACCGTCCGTCGCCAGGGCCGCCAGGATCTCGCCCTGCGTGGGGGACAGGCCGTGCTCGCTGGCCTGACGCCGGGTCTGGTGCTTGAGGGCGAGGCCGATCTTGTGGAGCCCGGTCGCGATGCGCGCGTCGAGCCGCTCGGAGTGCCGCTCGAAGAACGACGCTCGCGTGCGAGCCATGCAGCAGAGGTTAACTTAGGAGTCCTAAGTAGTCAAAACGACCCGGCGGCGCCTGCCGGGGGCGCTCCGGCAGGACGCCGGCGCATCGAGTTGACTCCCCGGGGGATCGGGTTACGGTTGGAAGAGCCATGATACCCGAGGATACCCGTGGAATCCCTGGACGCCTTCATCCGTAGCTACGGCTATCCGGCCGTGTTCGCGGGGGTGATGGGAGAGCAGTTCGCCCCGATCCCGGGTGAGCCGCTCCTCCTCGCGGCCGGCGCGCTCGCGGGAACCGGGCACCTCAGCCTGGGGCTCGCGGCCGCCGTCGCGTTCCTGGGCGCCGCGGTGGGCGACGTCGTCTGGTACGAGATCGGGAAGCAGGGCGGGCATCGCGTCATCAGGTGGCTCTGCCGGGTGTCGATCGAGCCGGACTCGTGCGTCCGGCGAAGCGAGGAGATCCTCGGCCGACGCGGCGCCGGGGCCCTGCTCGTCGCCAAGTTCGTGCCGGGCCTGCACAGCGTGGCGCAACCGCTGGCCGGCGCCCTCGGGATGCGCCGCGGTCCGTTTCTCGTGTTCGACCTGCTGGGCGCGCTGCTCTGGGTGGGACTCTACGTCGGCCTTGGCTACGCGTTTCAGGCCCAGTTCGCGCGCGCCCTGTCGCTGGCGGAGCGCCTCCGCGGCGGGACGCTCCTCGCCGCGGCCGGGGCGCTCGCCGTCTACCTGGCCGTCAAGATCGTGCGGCGGCAGCGGTTCCTCCGGAGCCTGCGCATCGCGCGGATCACCCCGGACGAGCTGAAGGCCAAGATGGACCTGGGGGAGTCGGTGTTCGTCGTCGACCTCCGGCACCGGGTCGAGGTGCAGGCAGAGCCGACGGGGATTCCCGGCGCGCTGCATCTCGACCCCGGGGAGCTCGACCGTGCTGCGGGGACAATTCCGCGGGATCGCGACGTGGTGGTGTACTGCACGTGACCGAACGAGGCCACGAGCGCCCGGGTGGCGCTCCTTCTGAGGAAGCGGGGGGTGATCCGGATCCGGCCTCTCGCCGGCGGCTACCACGCCTGGACCGCCCGCGGCTTCCCCGTGGAGGCGCTCGGCGGCGAGGCCGAGCGTCTTCCCCGGGCGTCGGGCGTCCGTTGAGCGCGTGGGACGTCCGGCCCGACGGCAGCGACCGGCGGACGAAGATCGTCGCGACGATTGGCCCCGCCACCTCCACCGAGGATGGGCTGAGGGCACTCGTGCAGGCGGGGATGAACGTGGCCCGCCTCAACTTTTCCCACGGGACCCCGGAGGGGCACCTCGAGACGATCCTCCGGCTTCGGCGCCTTGCCCGGGCGCTCGAGGTCCCCATCGCCATTCTGCAGGACCTCACCGGTCCCAAGGTCCGGATCGGCGCGTTCGCGGCCGGGACGGTGGAGCTCCGGCCCGGGGCGCCATTCACGCTGACGACGCGCGAGATCCTGGGCAGTCCCGAGGCCGTGTCCGTGTCATACGCCCGCCTGCCGGAGGCGGTCGCGCCCGAGGACCGGGTTCTCCTGGCGGACGGCGTCATCGAGCTCCTCGTCCGCGAGGTCGAGGGGTCCGAGATCCGCTGCACGGTGGTCACCGGCGGCACGCTCTCCGCACGCAAGGGGCTGAACGTCCCGTCGGGTCTCCCCGACCTCCCGATCCTCGGCGAGAAGGATCTCCGGGATCTCCGCTTCGGGTTGCAGCACGACGTGGACTACGTCGGGCTGTCGTTCGTCCGGACGGCCGAGGACGTTCGGACGGCCAAGCGCGAGATCGCCGGGCTCGGCGGCAGCGTGCCGGTGATCGCGAAGATCGAGACCCGGTCGGCGCTGGATCGCCTGGACGAGATCCTGGCCGAGGCCGACGGGGCGATGGTGGCCCGCGGCGACCTGAGCATCGAGACCTCCTTCGCGCGCGTGCCGATCGCCCAGAAGGTGGTGATCGCCGAGGCCAACCGGCGCGCCAAGCCGGCCATCACGGCGACGCAGATGCTCTACTCGATGGTCGAGTCCCCGACGCCCACGCGCGCCGAGGTGGCGGACGTGGCCAACGCCATCGTGGACGGCAGCGACGCCCTCATGCTCTCGGAGGAGACGGCGGTGGGACGGCACCCCGTGCGCGCGGTCCAGACGATGGCGGCGATCGCGGCGGAGACCGACCGCGCCGGACTCTCGCGGGCCGGGGAGGCGATCGACGCGCCCGGCCTCCCTCGGACCGAGCACGATGCCGTGGTCGAGGCCGCGTCCCGGCTGGCCGCCCGCCTGAACGTGGACGTGATCGCGACCATCACGCGGGACGGGGAGACCGCGCGCCTGGCCGCGAGGTACCGGCCGCGTCAGCCGATCCTCGCCATCACGCCCCGCGCCCCGACCTTCCACCGGCTGGCGCTCGTCCGGGGGGTGGTGCCGGTCCTGCTCCCGACGAGCGGCGAGACACCCGAGGCGATGCTGGAAGCGGCGCGGGCGGTTGCCCACCAGCACGGATGGGGCGGGCGGCAGGGGATCTTCGTCGCCCGGGACCTCGTGCGGTGCATGAGGGTCTGAGGACCGGCGGCGTTCCCGTGACGGCGCATCCGGCGGCCCATCGATGCATGGGTCCCCCGGCGGGCGGTCCCCCGGCGGGCGCTTGACGGCTAACCCGCCATTGGCGAGGATGCCCTCGTCGGCGGGCGGAGCCACGGCGTGCCCTTTCACGGTGCGGCGGTGCGGACGAGGGCCCGTTCCCGGTCGTGGAATGCGAATCGGCGTGTCGATCGTCGGCGGCTCAGCGGGACGCGCCCGCCGTTGGTGTCCGCCACTCGGCGTCATTAGTCTCCTGCTGGTCCACACGTCCGTCTTCGCCCAGACGCCGCCGCCGACGGTCTCGACGGCCGCCACCCTCACAGTGCTCGGCGGAGCGGTGGAGCTCGTCCGGGCCGACGGCGGGCGGGCCACCGCCGCCAGCGGGACGAGCCTGTCGGTGGGGGACCGCATCGTCACGGCCGACGACGCCCGGGCCCTGGTCACCTTCCTGGACGGCACCACCGTGACCGTCGAGCCGCGCTCCGAGATCACCGTGCAGGCGATGGACGTGGGCGGGCGCGCGCGCTCGAACATCCAGATCCTCATCACGGCCGGAACCGTGTGGGCCCGGATCGCCAACCTCCTCGGCGGCCGCGGGACCGTGTCGCTCGCATCGAACACCCACGCGGCGATCGCGCGTGATGGACTGATCGGGGCCGAGTCCCGGCGGGACGGGAGCTTCGTCTGCTGGACGCGCTCGGGGACCGTGCAGCTCGTCGACGCGGGCGGAGCCTCCCAGGGCCTCCTCGAGCCGGGACAGAAGGCGACGATTCCCGGTCGGGGGCGACCGGTGACGGAGGATTTCTCCGTGCACCGAAGCGTCGTCGAGGTCACCGCCCGGGGGCCCCTCTGGCCGCTGGTCGTCATGCCGGACGGCGTCCGCCTTGCGGGCTTCGTCGCCCCGGGAATCGAGGTGAACCAGGTATTCGGCTCGCTGACCGCTCGCCGCGAGGGCGAGACGCGGATCGTGGAAGTCCCGGGTGGCCACCCGGGTCCCTACCGGGTCCTCCTGACCGGCATCGCGGACGGGGCCTTCACGGCCACGGTCACCGGGCGGGTCCGCGGGAGGGCGGTCTTCGAGCGGAAATGGACCGGCACCGTCGCGCGCGGACAGCGCCTGGCCGCCGGAGTGGTGCAGGACTTCGACGTGCGGCAGAGCGTCGGGGCCAACGAGGCGGAGGTGCTCAACGGGCTGGTCTCGTCGCTCCGGCCGGACCGCGCTCCGGTGCCCGGCTTCGTGCTGCTCTCGCCCCTCGAGGTGGCGGCGGCGGAGCGGCGGTGAGGGCCTACTTCGTCTTGGCGACCCACACCCCGTCCCAGTCGCTCGCCGGCGGCCGCTCCAGGAGCTCCCGGGCCCGCCGGCGGTACAGCGCGACGGGCCCGTCGTCGGGAGCGGTCCCCGCGAGCTCCTCGAAGAGCGCCTCGGCCTCCGCCCAGCGGCGATGCCGGTACAGCGCCACGCCCCGCTCGTATCGCGCGAGGACCTCCCGCCGCTCGGGCGAGAGGCTGCCGGCCCGTCCTACCAGCTCGTAGACCTGGACGGGCTCGGCCCGCCCCTTCACGGCGACCAGATCGAGAAAGCGGTACTCGAAGGCCTCGCCGGCTGCCTGCCGGGTGGCGTCGCCGATCACGATGTGCACGCCGTACTCCTTGCTCAGCCCTTCGAGCCGGGAGGCGACGTTGACCGGGTCGCCGACTGCCGTGTAGGCGAGCCGGTCCCGGGATCCCAGGTTCCCGACGATCGCGCTGCCCGTGTTGAGCCCGATCCCCATGTCGAGCTCGCCCCAGCCGTGCGCCGCGAACTCGCGCCGGAGGGCCCCGAGCGCGGCGATCATCTCCAGCGCGGCCTCGCATGCTCGGCGGGCGTGGTCGGGCTGGGTCATGGGCGCGTTCCAGAACGCTTCGAGGCCGTCCCCGGCGTAGTGGGCGAGCACGCCGTCGTGCCGGAAGACGATCGCGGTCATCTCGGTCATGTGGTCATTCAGCAGCGCCACGAGAGTCTCGGGGGGGAGCGCGTGCGCGTGCGTCGTGAAGTTGCGGAGATCGCCGAAGAGGATGGTCATCTCGCGTAGCTCGCCCCCCAGGCGCAGCCGACGCGGGTCGGCCAGCACCCACCGGCTGACCGAGGGCGAGAGGTAGCGGGCCATCGCCTCCCGGATCCGCCGCTGCTCGGCCTGCTCGAACACGACGCGATCCACGAGCGCCACGGCGAACGTCAGGAGAAGCGCGGCCGGCGGGAGCACCAGGTCCAGGATGACGCCGGCTTCGAGCAAGAGGCTCGCGGCGATCAGGTACAGGCCGAGCATGCCGAGGACGAGCAGTCCCATGCCCAGCGGGCGCCGCCCGGCCGCGAGGAGCCCCGCGAGGAGGGCCAGGGCGAAGATCAGCGCGACGACGGCGGGGCGCGGCGCGGACACCAGGAAGCGCTGATGCAAGAGCGTCTCGATGGCGCTGCCGAGGATCTCGACCCCCCACATCCGCCGATCGCCCGTCGTCGGGGTGGGATGCTCGTCGACCCCCGGGGTCGTGAATCCCACGAGGACGATCTTGTCCTGCACCCACTGGGGGTCGAAGGCGCCCTCGAGGACGTCGACCAGCGGGATGATGCGGAACGGCCCGTTCCCGCCCGGATCGGACGGCGGGCCGAGGAAGTTGATGAGCATGGAGTCACGCTCGGCGACCGGGATCGCGCGTCCCGCGGCGAAGACCGGACCGCCCGGCGGCATCGCGTCGATGACGCGCTCGCGCCGGGTGTAGCGGGCCACGACGACGAGGGCGAAGCTGGGGACCTGCTCCTCGCCGGCCTGGAGCACGAGCGGCAGGCTCCGCACCACGCCGTCCCGGGCCGCCGTCACGTTCACGATGCCCTCGTCGAGGCGCGCGTCCCGGACGGCGCGGGTGGGCCGGACGAACCGATCGAAGTCCTGCGCGATGCCCGGACGCGGATCGAACGCGCGCGCTCCCTGTGCGACCACCGGCGTGATCACGTTGGCGGCGCGCCGGAGCGCCGTCGCCAGCTCCTCGTCATCGGCCCCCGGCGCGTCGAAGAGCACCGCCAGGCCGACCAGCCTGGGGGAGGCCGCCCGCAGCGCCTCGAGCGCCTGCGCGTAGAGCGATCGCGGCCAGGTCGCGACCGGGCCGTAGCGAGGCCGCAGACGCTGCGCGCTCCGCTCGTCGACGCCCACGATCACCGTCGCGGTCGGCGGGCGAACCGGCCGCGCAAGCAGCAGGAGGTCCACGGCGCGGGCCCGGGCGGCCGCCACCGTGTCGAGGAGGAAGGCTGCGGTGAGCAGGCCGGCGACCGCCAGCGCGAGGAGAACCGTCCTGAGCAGCCGAACCCGCGGGGTGCGCCCCGGGGCCGCGCCGGACGGACGGGCCTCCGCCGCCGGCGCCGAGCGAGCGGGTGGGCCGGGTGCGGGCGGCAGCGATGTCACTGGTACCGGGGCTCGGGTGGACGCCACCGTCCATCCCAATATACGCCGGCGTCGATCCGCCGGCAGCGGGCCCGAGGACGCCAGCGGCCCGGCAGGCGACGCGGCCCCGCCTCGCCCGGGCGCGCGCCTCAGGGCTCCGGGGGTGTCCCCGGCGAGTCCTCCGCGAGCGGCTCGACGTGCAGGGTCAGCCGCGAGATGCCGCGTACCCGCACACGGGTGCCCACCTCGGCGCGACCGTCGGGCTCGAGTCGGGCCCGCCAGAGCTCACCCTGGACCTGGACGTAGCCCGTCGGGCCAAGCGCCTCCACGACGCGGCCCTCGGCGTCGACCGGGCGCACGCGCGCAGGGGACTTGAGGACGACCCTGAGAGGCCAGAAGAGGAGGAGGTCCTTCACGATGAACAGGGCGATAGCGCCGGCCCCGACCCAGACCGGAAGGCCGACGCCCCACACGAGCCAGCCGGCAACGAGGGTCACCAGGACCCAGCTGGGCGCCTGCCAGACGAGATACCGGCCAAACCCTCTCACGGCGAGTACCGGAGCCGCGTCGGGGCGCTGCCGCCCGGACACGCGCGGCGTGCCCCCGCTCGGAGGGACTCCATTGCGGCGCGCGGCTGGAGCCAGACGCCGCGCTCGCCGGGTGGCGCGGGCCCGCCCGGGCGGGCCTCGTGCCGGCCCGTCCTCGAACGCCTGTCACGCACCACCTCGATCATGACTGGATGACGCCTCCGGTCTGGACGTGAGTATCCACGAGGTCGGGTGCGCCCGATAGCCTGCGCGGGCCCGCATGACCACCTTGACCTCCCGGAGGGCCCCGACTAGTAATGCTGCTCGATGGTTGCCTCTCCCTCGTCCTGTCGGTTCCCGGGGCTCTCCTGAGCCGGCGCGCCGGGGCCGGGGCCCGCGCGGCCTCCGGCGGCCCGCCCCGCCGTAGCTCGGGCCGGCTGCAGGCACCCTGGGCCCGCGGGGCCCGCAGGGCCCGCGCGGCCGGCGACGCGGCGCTCCGGCCGGGCCTCGACCCCGCGCGGGCCGAGCGCGACCTCTTCACGGACGCCAAGTGGCGCCTGCGCAGCGCGGCCAACGCGCTCGATCCGACCGCGTGGAGGGCCACACGCATGTGGGGCGGGCCGCCGCCGGAGGCAGGCGCGCTCGTCTGCATCTACCGGGAGCGCTACGTCCCCGTGGTCCAGCGGCTGGTGACCGAGGCCCAGGACCTCGGGCTGGCGGTCGCCCTGTGGGCTCTCGATGGCGTGAGCGAGCCGCTATCCGGCGTCACCCTCGGCACGGGGCCCGGCCGGCGGCTGGCCCTCCTCAACCGGCTCTACGAGGCCGTGGCGCCCAGGCTCCGCGGGCCCCTCGTCTTCTCCGACGACGACGTGGTCTTCGTTCGGGGCGGCCTCGGCCGTCTGCTGCGCGCGGTGACGCACTGCGGGTTTGCCATCGCGCAGCCGGCGCACGCGGCCGGCAGCCAGATGAGCTACGAGTTCACGCGGGTTCGCCCCCTCACGCTCGCCCGCCGCACGACCTTCGTCGAGATCGGTCCCATGGTCGTGGTGAGCGAGAGCTGGCGCCACCGGGTCCTGCCATTCCCGGACGACTTCGGCATGGGCTGGGGGCTTGACCTCCTGTGGCACGACCTGGCGCGTGAGGGCTGTCAACTCGGCATCGTCGATGCCGTCACCATCCGCCATCTCGCCACACCCGGAGCCGCCTACGACACGGACGTCGAGCAGCAACGTCTCGTCGCGCTCATGCGGATGCGCAGCCTGTCGAACCTGCGGGACATCCAGCGTTGCCTCGGGGTCTGGCGAGCCTGGCAGGCCCGTCCCCCGTGGGACGTGTTGGCTGTACCGCCTGCGGGCTGAAACGACGAGGAGAGGAAACGAAGGTCAGGGAGTGGCGTGCCGGCAGGCGAGGGCGTCCTCCCCGCTCCAGCCGCCTGTCGTGGTTGCGAGCCGGCGGATCTCCGGATCCAGGGGATCCACGAACCGCAGCCGCTTCCCGATCCGGTGGCCGGGGAGCCCCTCGAGGAGGGCGCACACGCCCCGGTGCGTCCGGGAGGCGGGGGCGTCGGTCCGGATCGCGAGAGCCACGTACTTCGCGGGCTGCTCGGCGACGGCTCGCGCGATCAGGTCCCAGTAGACATCGGGACTCGGCCAGCTCCGCCACGGGCTGAGCGGGAGGTGCCCGCGGCGCCACGGCCGGAGCCGGTTGCGAAGGCGACGGGGCAGTGGCGCGAGCGCAGTCTCGAAGTCATAGGCGGACAGGGGAACGACGAGGATGGGGCGCGCCGCCGCTGCCGAGGCGGCCGGCACGCTGATGTCGTGTCGCGAGGGATAGTAGGGCCGCCGGGGCCAGTGCCGGTAATCGGTGCTCGGGGCGTTGGCATAGGCGCCGAACGACGGGTCGGAGGCGCGCGGCGGCAGGCCGGGCTCGGGCGTCACGTCCACCTCGATCCCGAGGTCCACGGACGCGTTGATAACGGCCTCGGAGAGGAAGTACCCACCCTGACACGAACGACGCACGGGCTCGGCGAAGCGCTTCTCGAACGTCTCCGCGGCGATTCCGAGACAGTGCGTGACCCACGCGATGTCGCTGTGGTCGGAGTACGTGACGTGCCGCCGCTCGTCCCAGCGATACGGGTGCACGTGGATTCCCAGCGGGTCCCCGGCGCCGCGCAGCCGGTCGATGATTCCTCCGTGGCACTCGAGCACGAAGTCGGCCCTGCCGAAGTGGTGCTCGATGTCCGGGTCGAGCCGCAGGAACCAGGTCGGGTGGAGCGGGAAGCCCGAGCGGTCCTCCACCTGCGGCCGCAGCCGGTCCACGGCGTCGACCATAGCGACGAATCCCGCCCAGGACCGTGACTCCGGTGTGACCTGGTTCTCGTCCGGCTCGACGTCGATCCGCAAGACCGTCGGAATGGGCCCACTCGAGGCGCGCCACCGCTCGATCATGGGGACACCGGCCTCAAGGGCCATCGTCTCGATGACCGCAGATCGCCGATGTCTGCCTGCCTCGCATCACGCCGGATCCGGGTGTGGCCGTGCGAACAGCCGCGAGGCGAGGAGGACGCGGCCGGTGGCCGACAGCGACTGGAGCTCCACGGCGTGCCGGACGCGGTCGGGCCCGATGTCCTCGTGCACGACGGCGAGATCCAGGCGCACCGGCGGCTCGGCGAAGCGCGGCAGCTCCACGCTGAGCTTCTCTCCGCATTGCGGACACCGACCCGGTAGCGGGGCGGTCGCCTCGTAGACCTCGAAGTCGGTGCTACGATGGGCCCGCCGGAACGCGGACACTCGGCGCTCGACGGCCGGGGCGCGGCCGCTGTCCTGGCGCGGTGCGCCGCCGCGGCGGTCCACCACGACGTCGACCCAGGCGGACCCGGCGAAGTTTCGCCGGAGTGACGCGTACGCTTCCGGCCGGTCCACTCGAACCACGACCACCCATCGCGACCGTTCCGGGACCACGCCGTGATCACCCTGAACGCTCGAGGAGTAGCTCCCGCCGACCGTCTCGCTGCGCCCCTGCCAGAACAGGAAGCAGAGGTAGTGCCACGGACGGTTGCCGGCGAGCGAATCCACCTCCGGCTCGTCGCACCCGCGGCATCGGTCCTCGCCGCTCGGCTTCGGGGAGATCGAGGGCCGCACGGCGTCGCGGGAAGTTGCCGGGCGCAGGGCCCCGGCGGTCAGCTTCTCGACGATTCGGTTTTCGCGGGCGCGCTGAGAGCTCACGGGACTACCAGGCTATCTTAGCCGACGGCGGTGGGCCGTGCCAGCGTCGATCGCGGGGTCGGCCGCGGCGGAGCGCCCCGGACATACACGGCGGCGGTTGCGTAGCCCCGTCGGGACCGGGGGGCCGTCTGGCCGGCGCGGGCGGCGGCGGGGATCTGCTATCCTCGTCGAGCCACCGGTCGGGAACGGACAACGGAGATCCGAGTGTGACCATCGTCCTCGAGCAGTTCGTCAACGGGATCTCCATCGGCATGGTCTACGCGCTCATCGCGCTCGGCTACACGATGGTCTACGGCATCCTCCGGATGATCAACTTCAGCCACGGCGAGGTATTCATGGCCGGCGGCTTCGTCGGCTGGCTCGTGATCGCCGGGCTCCTGGCGCTGCCGGGACGGCAGCTGCCCGGGCTCGTCATCGTCAGCGCCGCACTCGGGCTGGCGATGGTGGTGTGCGGCGCGCTCGGGTACGGGATCGAGCGGTTCGCGTATCGCCCGCTCCGGAACGCACGCAGCATGGGGGTGATCATCAGCGGCCTCGGGGTCTCGCTCTTCCTTCAGACGGCGGCGATTCTCGTGTTCGGCGCGCGCTTTAAGCTCGTCGAGACCGGCCGCGTCATACCCAACGCGTGGGCGGTCTCGATCGGCCCGCTCACGGTGCCGTTCGTCCGGATCCTCATCGTCGTGGTCGCTCTTGCCCTGATGGTCGGGCTCGAGTACTTCGTGCATCGAACCCGCTGGGGACGGGCGACGCGCGCCACGGCCCAGGACCTGGAAGCGGCCGCCTTCATGGGCGTGGACGTGGACCGCGTGGTGTCGCTCGTCTACGTGCTCGGCTCCGCCCTGGCCGGGGTCGGCGGCGTCCTCGTGGGCCTCCTGTTCACCCAGGTCGACTTCGCGTTCGGCTTCTTCATCGGCATCAAGGCCTTCACGTCCGCCGTGATCGGAGGGATCGGCAACATCCGGGGGGCGCTGCTGGGCGGCTTGTTGCTCGGCATCGTCGAGAGCGTGGCGACCGGGTTCATCTCGCCCACCTACAAGGACGTGATCACCTTCGTCCTGTTGGCCGGCGTCCTGCTCGTTAGGCCCACCGGCCTGCTCGGTCGGCCGCTGCGGGTGCGTGAGGCCGTCGCGACCACCGTGCCCGGCGGCCGCCCGCGCGCGTGGGCCAGGCCGTGGCTTGCCCCGCTCGCGGCCACCCGGACGCTGGTGGCACGGGTCGACGGGCGGATAGCCCTGGCAGCGGGCATCGCCGTCGTGCTGCTGGTGCCGCAGCTCGTGGAGCGCCCGTACTTCCTCCGGGTCGCAGGCTCGATCGGGCTGGCCGTGGTGCTCACGGCGAGTCTCAACGTGGTGGCCGGATGGGCGGGCCTCCTCTCGCTCGGCCACGTCGGCTTCTACGCGGTCGGCGCCTACGTCTACGCCTTCGTCGCGTCCCCGCATTTCGGCGTGCACTGGCCGTTCCTGGCGGCCATGGCGTGCGCGGGGTTCGTCGCGGGCGCGTTCGGCCTCCTGATCGGCGCGGTGAGCCTGCGCCTCAGGGGGGACTACCTCGCGATGGTCACGCTGGCCTTCGCCGAGATCGTGCGGAACCTCCTGATCAGCCTCGACCGGCCCGTGAACCTGACCGGCGGCACGAACGGCATCCTGAACCTCGACATGCCCTCGGTGGCAGGAGTGGCGGTCCGGGAGCTCGCGGACTACTACTACCTGATCTGGATCTTCGCCCTGCTGGCCCTGGGAGCGCTCGCGCACCTCCGGCAGTCGAAGGTGGGGCGGGCGTGGCTGGCCATCCGGGAAGACGAGGTGGCCGCTGGGAACATGGGGGTGCCGGTCTTTCCCTACAAGCTGCTGGCGTTCACGGTGGCCGCCGTGCTGGCCGCGATGACGGGGAGCGTCTTCGCCGCCTGGCAGGGATCGGTCTTCCCGGAGAGCTTCACCATCCAGCAGACGGCGGTCCTGTACGCCATGCTGGTGGTGTCGGGCGCGGCCGGCATGCCGGGGATCGTGGTCGGCGCCGCGGCCCTGACCATCCTGCCGGAATGGCTGCGGGAATACGGCGTCTACCGGATGCTCCTGCTCGGCGCGCTCCTCGTCCTGATCATGCGCTACCGGCCGCAGGGCTTCTTCGCCGCGGTGCCCCGGCGGTCGGCCGCGCCGGCCGTGGAAGACACGCCCGACGTAGGCCGGGCGCCGGCAGGCGCACGCTGATGGCGCTGCTGGAGGTCCGCGGGCTCACGAAGCGCTTCGGGGGGCTCACGGCGGTCGCCGGGGTGGACCTCGACGTCGAGGCCGGGGAGATCGTCTCGGTCATCGGCCCGAACGGGGCCGGCAAGACGACGCTCTTCGAGCTGATCTCGGGGAACCTGGCGCCTGACCGGGGCGCGGTGCGCTTCCAGGGGCGTGACCTCGCCGGCCAGCCGCCCCACGCCATCGCCCGGCAGGGCCTGGTGCGGACCTTCCAGGCGAGCCGGGTGTTCGCCCACATGAGCGTGCTCGACAACGTGCTGGTGGGGGCGCACGGGAGGATCCGCTACGGCTTCTTCGGCGCGCTGGCGCGGTGGCCCTGGGTCGCCCGGGCCGAGAGGGACGCGAGGGCCCGGGCGATGGCGCTCCTGGGGCTGTTCGGGACGCGGCTCACGCCGCGGGCCGCCGACTTCGTGATCACGCTCTCGTTCGCCAACCGGCGGCGGGCGGAGATCGCCCGGGCCCTCGCGGCCGAGCCCACGCTGCTCCTGTTCGACGAGCCGGCGGCGGGGATGAACCCATCCGAGAAGCGGCAGATCGCCGGCCACATCCGTGACATCCGCGAGCGCGGCCGGACGGTGCTCCTCATCGAGCACCACATGCAGACGGTGATGGAGATCTCCGACCGCATCGTCGTCCTCGACCATGGCGAGAAGATCGCCGAGGGCCCCCCGGCGGCGATCCGCGAGGATCCCCGGGTCGTCGAGGCATACCTGGGGCGCGGCGGTGGCGTGGCCCGGCGGAGGCGGCGGGATGGCTGAGCCCCTCCTGCGCCTCCGGGGCGTCTCGGCCTTCTACGGGCCGGTGCAGGCTCTCTTCGACGTCGACCTCGAGGTGCACCCGGGTGAGGTCGTATGCTTGCTCGGCGGGAACGCGTCGGGCAAGAGCACCACGATGAAGACGATCATCGGCACGCTGCGGGCCGCGCGGGGCGAGATCGAGTTCGGCGGGCGGCGGATCGAGCGCTGGACCCCGGGCGCGCGCGTCCGCGCGGGGCTCGCCATCGTGCCGGAGGCCCGCCGGATCTTCCCCGAGATGTCGGTGCGTGAGAACCTGGAGATGGGCGCCTTCGCGCGGGCGGATCGGGCCGAGGTGGCGCAGGACCTCGAGCGCGTGCTCGCGCTCTTCCCCCGGCTGGGGGAGCGCCTCCCGCAGGATGGAGGCACGCTCTCGGGAGGCGAGCAGCAGATGCTGGCCATGGGGCGCGCCCTGATGGCGCGGCCGCGCCTCATCATCATGGACGAGCCCTCGATGGGCCTGGCCCCGGTGCTGGTGGAGTCGGTGTTCGAGCTCATCGCCGAGACCAATGCGCTCGGGATCACCATCTTCATGGTCGAGCAGAACGCGACGCTGGCCCTGTCCTTCGCGGACCGCGGGTACGTCATCCAGAACGGACGTATCGTGCTAGCGGATGCCGCGGAGCAGCTCTTGACCAACGTCCAGATGCGCACGGCGTACCTGGGCGGCTGAGACGGGCCGTCCCGTCGAAAGGGGATCCTTCACATGCAGACCCGATGGCTCGCCGTGCTCGTCAGCGTGCTCGCCCTGGCCGCCGCCCGCGCCGAGGCGCAGCCGACCATCGCCGGTCCGATCAGGATCGGCATCGTGGGCCCCTTCTCCGGGCGGAGCGCCGAGGCCGGCGAGCGGGTGGCCAGCGCGGTGAAGATGGCCATCGAGGAGCAGAACGCCGCCGGCGGCATCCTGGGGGCGAAGGTCGAGGCGGTGATCGGCGACGACGAGGGCGTTCCCGAGAAGAGCACTCTCCTGGCGCAGCGGCTCGTGGACGACCCGCTCGTGCTGGGCGTGATCGGCCCCATGAACAGCGGCGCCGTGCTGGCGACGGGGGGGATCTACGAGCGTGGGGTACTGCCGTTCATCACCCCGACCGCCACCAACGCGCGGCTGACGGAGCAGGGCTGGAAGGTCGCCCACCGCACCGCCGGGCGCGACGACCGCGAGGGGCCCGCCTCGGCGGTCTTCATCGCCGAGGAGCTCAGGCCGAAGAAGGTGCTCCTGATCAGCGACAAGACGGCCTTCCAGACCGGCATCGTCCAGGAGGTCCTGCGGATTCTCAAACAGCGCGGCGTCGCCGACGCTACCATCGAGGAGGTGAGCGACCAGGACCGCGACCTCACGCCCCTCGTCACTCGGACCAAGGCCAGCGGGGCCGATTTCGTCTACATCGGCGTCGGCGCCCAGCAGGCGGCCCTCTTCCTGAAGCAGGCCGCCCAGGGAGGCCTCAGGATCAGGGGCCTCGGGAACGGCTCCCTCCGCGACAAGGAGGCGTTCATCAAGGCTGCGGGCGGCGAGGCCGAGGGCATCTACGTGAGCTACAACGCCCAGGATCCCCGCTTGGTCCCCGAGGCGAAGGACTTCGTCGCCAAGTTCGAGGCCAAGTACAAGAAGAGCGTGAGCGCCTACGAGCCGCAGGCCTATGACGCGACCATGATCCTGATGAACGCGATCAAGACGGCGGGCGCCAGGGGAGGCAAGGTCAACCGCGCGGACGTGCTCGCGGCGATCAAGGCGACGCGGGACTACCGCGGCGTGCTCGGCATCCCCATCACGTTCGACGCCAAGGGTGACATTGCCGCCGCTCCGATCAACATCTTCCGCGTGGAGGGCGGCGACTTCGTCCGGGTCAAGACGGTCGTGCCCTGATCGCGGCGGCGGGGGATCCAGCTCCAGTCCGGACGCGCGGGCTCAGCGTCCTCGGAGCCAGGTCCGGACCGCCTCCAGGAGGCGGTCCACGTCGCCCTCGTTGTTGTAGACGTGCGTGGAGACCCGGATGCCGCCGATGCCGGATGTGTAGCGGACCGACACGGCGATGTCGTGCGCGAGGAGATAGTCGCGGAGCGCCAGGTCGTCCTCGGGCGACCTACCGGCGCGGAAGACGGTGAGGCCGGACCGGTGCGGGGGCTCGAGGGGGGTCACCACCTCGAGCCCGAGCGCGAGGAGGCCGGCCGCGGCCCGGTCGCCCAGGCCGAGCACGTGGGCGACGACGCGGCTCGCGCCCACTTCCTCGAAGATCTCGAGGGCCGCCGCCAGCCCGGCGGCCGCGAGCCCCGCGTGATGCACGCCGATCTCGAAGCGCGCGGCGCCGGGGCCCGGAGTGTAGGTCTGGATGGGATCGTAGGCCGGGTCCGTCCAGCTCTCTCGCCAGTCTCCGGTCGGCGGCTCGGCCGTCGGTGCGTAGGTCAGCGACGGCCGGAAGCGGGCCGCGAAGGCGTCGCTGGCATACGCGAAGCCGAGGGCGGCCGGGGAGGCGAGCCACTTGTGGCCGCCGCACGCCAGGTAGTCGACGGCGCAATCGACCACGTCGAGAGGCAGGGCGCCGAGCTGCTGGATCGCGTCGACGACGAAGGGGATCCCGCGGCGCTGGCATTCCCGGCCGATCCGGCGGATGTCCAGCCGATAGCCGTTCGTCCACTGGACGCTGCTCAGAACGACCGCGCGGGTTCCCTCGTCCAGCCGGTCGATCACCGCGTCGGCGGAGATCCGGCCCGCTTCGTGCTTGACCACGCGTAGCTCAGCGTCCGCCGCGCGGCACTTCTCGAGCCACGGCACGACCACGGACATGAACTCGAGGTCGCACGTCACGACGTTGTCGCCGCGCCCGACGGGGACTGCGTCGGCGGCCACGTTCAGCGCCAGGGACGTAGCCGGGCTGAGCGCGATCTGGTCGGGGCGGGCGCCGATCATCCGCGCCGCCGCCTGCCGCGCGCGCGGCGCGCCATCGCCCCGGTGGGCGGCGACGGCGTCCCGCGCGATCACGGCCAGAAAGCGCGTCACGGCGTCCACCGCGCGGGTGGACGTGATCGAGACCGCGGCTGCGTCCAGGTGGACGCGCTGCTCGGCCCCGGGGAACAGGCGACGGACCTCGGCGAAGTTCATGGACGGAGGATCCTCCGGGAGGTCAGCGTGGTGTGCATGACCCGCGACGGGCCATCGTAGCACGCAGGCGGGAGGTCGAGGTCGCGGGCTTCCTGTAGAATGTGTGGCGCGCGGTCGGGCGCTCGGACCCAGAAGGGTGCGATGGAGGCGTCCACGGTGCGGGTGGCACGCGATCGGCCCGGAGCGGAGCGCGGCGGCCGCCAGAAGGTCTGCTCGGCAAGGGAGGATCCGAGTGTCCGCGCAGGAGCCGCTGGTTGTCGGTGACGTTCATGCGGAGGGGCGCGCCGACGGCATTGTGCTCTCCGCCCGGCTCGAGGCCCCCGGGCTCGGACTGCCGTCCACGATGTGGTTTCACTACCCGCCCAGCTTCGCCCCATTCGTCGTCTCGAACGGCGACCCCTTCTTGCCCGTGGCCTTGCTTGCGGCCATGCGGCACGGCCGGCGTCTGATCATCCAGTCGGACGTCTCCTCGGCCCTCCTCGCGGCGTCGTCCCGGATCATGGGCCACTACCGGACGCGGGGGGCGGACGAGCCGCGCTTCGAGCAGATCGAGATCGTGGCGGCCTCGGCGCCTCGAACGCGGCGTGGCCGCGGGGCCGGCCTCTTCTTCTCCTGCGGTGTGGACTCGTTCTACACGCTCCTGGGCAACGTCGCGCGGTACCCCGACGACGATTCGCGAGCCATCAGCCACCTCGTGTTCGTTCATGGGTTCGACATCGCCCTGGAGGAGCAGGGCTTCTTCGAGACCGTTCGTGGCCAGGTGGATGTCGTGGCCCGGGCCCTGGGGAAGACCGTCGTGCCGGTCCGGACGAACGTCCGGGACGTCCTCGGGCGCATGGACTGGGCGCACCACGCGGTCGGGCCCGCCATGGCGGGTGTCGGCCTCTCGCTTGGGTGGCTCTTTCACACGCTCTTCATGGCGTCGGCGCGCGCCTTCGTGGACCTGCGACCCGTCGCCACCGGGTGCCACCCAGGTCTGGATCCCCTCTGGTCGACCGAGACGCTGGAGTTCGTCCACGCCGGCGCCGAGGCGAAGAAGGCGGACAAGATCGCCGCCGTCGCCTCCTCTCCGCTGGCGCTCCGGGTGCTGCGCGTGTGCTGGGAGAACCGGGGCGGTGCCTACAACTGTGGCCGCTGTGAAAAGTGCCTCCGAACCATGGTGCTCCTCGACCTCCACGGCGTGCTGGGCGAGACCGGGCAGTTTCCACACCGGCTCGACGCGGACGAGGTCGCGGCGCTGGACCTGCGGGTCGGGTGGTGGGGCTGGCTGGAGATCCTGGCCCGGGTCAGGGCCGCCGGCGACCGTCCGGCGCTGGTCGAGGCGATCGAGACCGCGCTGGCGCGCCGGGCCTGGACGACGTCGCCGCTGGGTCGGGTCGACGCCGCGGCGAGGCGTCTGCTCGCGGGCGTCGGGCTTAGCCCGACCCGGCTCCGGGGCCTCGACCGCATGGTTTTGGGCGGGCGGGGCCGGCGCCTGTTCGGGGCGGCGCGGCGGTCACTGATCCGGGCGAGGACGGACACGTAGCGCTGAATCGGACGGCCGGCGGCGGGCCCCCCGCGGCCGCTCCGTGGCCCGGACGGGTGCGGTCGCCGCGCGGCGGCACCGGCCACGGGATGCCGTCGCCGCGCGCTCGGCCGTCGTACACTGAAGCGCGCATGACCCGGGAGCCCGGCGCCTCCTTCCACGCCCTCACGCCCGAGCGCGTGCTCGACGCCGTCGAGGCAGGCGGCCTTCGGTGCACGGGCCGCTGTCTGCCCCTGCGCGCCTTCGAGAACCGCGTGTACGAGGTGGAGCTGGAGGACGAGCGCCGGCTCGTCGTGAAGTTCTACCGGCCCGGTCGCTGGTCGCGCGAGACGATCCTGGACGAGCATCGGTTCCTGGAGGACCTGGTCGCCGCCGAGGTGCCCGCGGTGGCGCCCGTGGATCTCGGCACGGGCCGGACGCTGAACGAGGCGGGCGGCATCTACTACGCGGCGTTCCCGAAGATCCGGGGCCGCACGCTCGACGAGCTCGATGCCGAGAAGCGCCGCCGCATGGGCCGCACGATCGGCCGGATGCACGCCATCGGCGCCGCGCGCCCCGCGCCGCACCGGCCGAAGCTGGACGTGCAGTCCTATATCCACGAGCCGCTCGATGCGCTGATCGCGGGCCGGTTCATCCCCGAGAACCTCGCGCCGCGCTACCGCGACGTCGCCCTGCGCATCGCCGGCGCCGTCGCCAAGCCCCTGGGCGCCGCCCGGGTGCAGCGCATCCACGGGGACCTGCACTGGGGCAACATTCTCTGGACCCCGGACCCGGTGCTCGTCGACTTCGACGACTGCCGGATGGGCCCGCCGGTGCAGGACCTGTGGCTGCTCGCGAGCGGCGATACCGAGGAGGCCCGGAAGTCCCGCGAGGACCTGATCGAGGGCTACGAGCTGTTCCGCGAGTTCGACCGCGCGACGCTCGTGCTGGCCGAGCCGCTGCGTGCGATGCGCATCATCCACACGTCGGGCTGGATCGCGACGCGGTGGAAGGATCCGTCGTTCCCGCCGGCGTTCCCGCACTTCAAGGACGTGCGGTACTGGATGGAGGAGTACGAGGCGCTCGTGGCGATCGCGGAAGCGGTCACCTAGCCCCCCCGCCCGCGGGGGGGCGCGACTCCGGGCTACCGTGGCGCTCACGGCGACGGTCCACACCTTCGACATCGCGCTGGCCGACTCGGACCGGCACGTCTACGAGTCGCTCGCGCTCAGGGTGGCCCGGCATCCGTCGGAGACCGAGGAGTACCTCCTGACGCGCGTCCTGGCCTACGCGCTGGAGTTCACCGAGGGCATCGAGTTCTCGCGAGGGCTGTCGGAGCCCGGCGAGCCCGCGATCACCGTCCGCGACCTGACCGGCGCGATCCGGTCCTGGATCGACGTCGGGACGCCCGATGCGGCGCGGCTGCACCGGGCCAGCAAGGCCGCGGCGCGCGTCGCCGTCTACACGCACCGGGACCCCGCGCTCCTCATCGCCCGCCTGGCCGGCGAGCGGATCCACCGCGTCGAGGCGCTCGAGCTGTACGCGGTCGACCGGGGACTCCTGGCCACGCTGGCCGCGCGCCTCGAGCGTCGCATGGCGTTCGGCCTCTCCGTGGTCGACCGCGGGCTCTACCTGTCGCTCGGCGGGGACACGCTCACCGGCTCCGTCTCGCGCCACGCCGTCCGCTGACGCGCGCCGGCGCTGGCCGGGGCCGCGCTACCGGCGGAGCGCCTCCATCACGGCCGCGAAGCGCTCGATGCCGGGCACCCCGGGCGGGTCGACGATGTTGACCGTCAGGTGCTCGATTCCGATTGCCTCGAACGCCCGGATGTGGGCGGCGACCTCGTCGGCGGAGCCAAGCCGGGCGGGGAACCGCATGCCGGCGAGGTCGAACTGGGCGATGCCGTCCTGCGCGGGACCCACCTGGAAGCCGGACGCGCCACTCGGACCGGCCAGGGCGATCCGGGTCGCGGCCATGCGCCCGATGCTGCGGGGATCGCGCCCGACCTCGCGGCACGCCTGCTCCAGGAGGGCGAGCCGCTCCAGGACCGGAGTAGGGCCGGTCTGGTAGTCGGCGTCGAAGCTGTCCGCGTGGCGGGCGATCAGCCGGAGCATCCGCGGCCCCTGCGCGCCCATGAAGATCGGCAGCCCGTTCGGGCGAGGGCCCCGCGGCAGGATCTCGCACGCCCGAGCCTGGTAGTACTGGCCCTGGAAGTCGACCCGCCCGTGCCGCAGGAGCGGCACGATGATCTGGAGCGCCTCCTCGAAGCGGCTGACGCGGTGGTCGAAGGGATAGCCGAAGGCGTCGTACTCCGGCTCGTGCCAGCCGGCGCCCAGCCCGAGCATCACGCGGCCGCCGCTGATCTCGTCCAGGGTCTCCGCCATCTTCGCCAGGAGCGCCGGGTTGCGGAAGCCCGTGCAGGCAACGAGCGTTCCGAGGTGAACGCGTCGGGTCGCCTCCGCCGCGGCGCTCAGCACGGTCCACACCTCCCAGATGCCGCGGCTCTTGCCCTCCGGCATGTCGACCGCCGGCACGTTCCCCGGCGGCGACCGCCGGAACAGCAGGTGATCCGGGGCCATCAGCGCGTCGAAGCCGATCTCCTCGGCCGTCTTCGCCATCTCGCGCAGCGCGGTCCACGGCACGGGCTTGCCGTCGCCCAGCGCGCCCACCCCGATCGGCAGCGACATACCCAGCTTGATCCGGCTCCTCGATGTCATCCTCTCGCCTCCTGGCTCGCGGCCGTCCATCGCGGTGAGCTAGCGGGCATCCGGCCGCGCGAGGCGGAAGTGCCGCCGACCCACGTTGTGGGCGAGGCGGCTCACGAGACCGCTGAGCCCGGCCTCGATCCGCGCCGCCGCGTCCTTGGCCGTTCCGTCGGCAAGCGCCGCCATGACGCCCTCCCACTCGTTGATCACGAACCAGCGGGGATCCCGCGACGGCGCCACCGGATGCGGCGGACCCCGCCGGCAGAGTCGCCCGGCCCGGAAACCGAAGCGCCCCTGGAGCCGCGGGAACTCCTGGGTCCGAAACCACTCGAGGAGGGCGTCCTCGCTCGCCTCCGGCACGTCGAATCGGAGCGTCGAGAGCGCGTCCGCCGTGACCGCGCCGGTCCGCTCTCCCGCCGCCCAGCCGGCCTTCCCCTCGGGCACGTTCACGGTGAGCACCTGGTCGTAGATCGTGTTCGAGCGGCTCGTGAGGAGCGCGATGACCGCGGGCCCGTCGGTGTCCTTGGCGGCGACGTCCCGGTACGCCTGGGTCCCGAACAGCTCGGGCCCTGGGATCTCGTAGAGGTTGCAGACCAGGGGAGTCCCGACCTCGGAATAGTATGCCTGTGCCGTGTAGAACCCCGCCCGGATCAGGTCCGGAGCGTGGCGGCGCGCGTACCAGTCCTCGACGCGGGCGAGATGGGCGGCGTCGACGTCCGAGCGCGCGGTGTAGATGGTGGGCAAGGTGGACATGGCGGCTCCTGTTCAGCGGAGGCGGTTGCGGGCCGTGCCGGGGCGGGAGGCGGGCAGGGCGAGCCGGCTCACGCGGCCCGCCCCGCGCCGGGGTCGAGATGATCCCGCAGCGCGTCCCCGAGGAAGTTGAAAGCGAGCACGCCGAGGAAGATGCCCACGGCGGGTACGGCGACGACCTGCGGGGCGACTCGCAGGTACTGACGGCCGGCGCCGAGCATCGCTCCGAGCTCGGGGGAGGGGGGCTGGGCTCCCAGCCCCAGGAAGCTCAGGCTCGCGGCCATCAGCATGTTCTGGGCGCAGAAGATGGCCGCCTGCACGACCAGGGTCGGCACGCACGCCGGCAGGATGTGCCGGGTCAGGATGCCGAGCTCCGGCCGCCCGAGCGCGCGGGCCGCCTCCACGAACTCCCGCCCCCTGACCGAGAGGACCACCGAGCGGACGAGCCGGACGTAGTGTGGCGCTGTCCAGGCGGCGATGGCGATCATGGCGTTCAGGAGGCTCGGGCCGAGGACCGCCACGAAGACGACGGTGAGCAGAAAGTACGGGAAGGCGAGCAGGAGGTCGGTGGCCCGCATGATGGCTCCCTCCAGCGCGCCGCCGTAGAAGCCGGCCACGAGCCCCAGCGTCACCCCCGCCGCCACGCCGGCGGCGACGGTCACCACGCCGACGGTGAGGGTCAAGCGGATACCGTACAGGAGCCGGCTGAGCAGGCAGCGCCCGATCCAGTCGGTGCCGAGCGGGTACTCGCGGCTGGGCGGCTTCAGGCGGAGCCGGAGGTCGGCCCGGGCGGGATCATGAGGAGCCAGCCAGCCCGCGCCGACGGCGCCCACGAGCAGCGCGGCCAGCACCAGCGCCCCGGCGGCCGCGCGCGGCTGGCGGAGCGCGCGCCGGACTCGACGCCCCCCGGTCTCCTTGGTCCCGGTCATCCGCGGCCGCCGGCCGGCGATCGCACCGGACGCCTCACTGCAGCCGGATCCGAGGATCGATCAGCACGTAGCTGACGTCGACCAGCAGATTGACCAGGATGAACCCGCTCGCCGTCACCAGCACGCACGCCTGGACGAGCGGCGTGTCGCGGGCCGAGATCGCCGACACCACCAGCTGTCCGACCCCGGGGTAGGCGAAGACGGTCTCGGTGATGACCGACCCGCCCAGCAGGAGCCCGACCTGCAGGCCGAGCACCGTGGCCATGGGCACGAGCGCGTTCCGGAGGGCGTGGCGTCCGAGGACCCAGCGCTCGCGGACTCCCTTCGCCCGCGCCGTTCGCACGTAGTCCTGCCCGAGCACCTCGAGCATGCACGCCCGCATCATCCGGACGTTGTAGGCCGTCAGGAAGCTGGCCAGCGTAGAGGCCGGCAGGACGAGGTGGCGCCACGTGCCAGCCCCCGACGTGGGGAACCACCCGAGCTTGAACGCGAAGGTGTAGATCAGCAGGAGTCCCGTGACGAAGACCGGCACCGAGATGCCGAGGAGCGTCACGGTGAGGATCGACTCGTCCGTCGCCGAGCGGTGCCGCACGGCTGACACGATGCCGGCGGCCGTCCCCAGTGCCACCGACACCGCCAGCGCGACCGCGGCCAGCCGGAGCGTGTACCCGAACGCCTCCAGCACCTGCGGCATAACCGGCCGCCGGTCGATCCACGAGTCGCCCAGGTCGCCCTGGGCGACTCGGCCGAGGAACATGCCGTACTGGACCCACGGCGGCTGGTCCAGGCCGAACTCGCGCCGGATGGCGGCCACCTGCTCCGGGGAGGGGCTGCTCGCCGCCAGCATGACCGTCACGTCCCCGGGCGCGAGGTACATCATGCCGAAGACCACGAACGTCACCCCTGCCAGGAGCAGCAGCATTCCCAGCAGTCGCTTGACGACGTAGCCGGCCAGCCCGCCGGTGAGTCCGGGGGCGCGCACGCCGATCCCGCCCTACGGCTTCGGACCCAGCCAGACCCGCGTGTAGGTCTGCGTGTACCACTCGTCCGGATGCAGCACCAGCCCGTGGACGTGGGCCAGGGCGCTGGTGTTCCGGAACGACGCGTAGAGGGGCAGGCCCAGCGCCTGGTCACGGTAGATTTGCCCCATCTTGCAGTAGAGTTCCCGGCGCTTGTCCTTGCTCGACTCGCGCTGGGCGGCCAGGATCACCCCGTCGAGCTCCGGGCTGGCGAACCGGGGGCTGTTCTGCCCCGCCGGCGGAAGATTCGTGCTCAGGAAGAACGTCGCCTTCAGGTCCGCGTCGGCCGTCGCGACGCCGTATCCGTGGAAGATCATGTTGTAGTCGCCCTCGGGGCTCTGCAGGATCTTCATGTACGTGGCGAACTCGTTGGCGTTCACCTTCATGTCGACCCCGACCGCCCGGAGCTGGGCTTGGATCGCCTCGGCCACCTCGCCGTTCCGGGGGTCGCGCTGCGGATTCACCACGAGCGTCAGCGCCAGCGGCCGGCCGTCCTTCTCGAGGATGCCGTCCTTGCCCGGCCGGTAGCCGACCTCCGCCAGGCCCTGCTTCGCCCGCGCGAGGTTGTACACGGGGAAGCCGACGTCGCACGCGCCGAACACGCTCGGATTGAAGAGGCCGGTGGCCACCTGGCCGATGTCGGCCGTGATGACCTCCTCGACGATGCTCTTGACGTCGATGGCCTGGGACAGGGCGCGTCGGAGCCTGACGTCGTCCGTCGGCGCCTTCTTGGCGTTCCAGTGCACGTCGACGTCCCGGTAGGTCGGGACCTTGTTCACCTTGATCTTGGCGTTCTTGCGCAGGGAGGCGATCGCGCTCGGGGGCGTCTCGAAGAGCACGTCCGCCTCTCCGCTCTCCAGCGCCAGCACCCGCGTCGCCTCCTCGGGCACCACCTTGAACACCAGGAAGTCCAGGTACGGCGGCCCGTTCCAGTAGTCGGCGTTCCGCGCGAGCTTCACGTGCTGGCCGCGCACCCACTCGACGAACTTGAACGGTCCGGTCCCGGACGGATGGAGTCCGTAGTCCTTTCCCCACTTCTTGATCTCCGCGGAGTCCGGGATCAGGGTCGCCAGCGACTGCGCAAGCGTGTCCACCAGCGCGGCGTTCGGCTCCCGCGTCTCGATGAGCAGCGTGTACCGGTCCACGACCTGGATCGGCGTCTTGACCATCTTGATGACCGCCGCATCCCGCGCCAGGTCTGCGGGATTGAGCTGCCGCTCGTACGTGAACTTCACGTCCTCGGCGGTGAGCTCGTTCCCGCTGTGGAACTTCACGCCCTTCCGGAGGGTGATCTGGAGCTTGGTCGGGTCGACGAAGCGCCACGACTGCGCTAGGTGCCCGTGAAGCACCCCCTTCTCGTCCTTCCGGAAGAGCGGCTCGTAGATGTTCGCGAACACCCGGACCGAGAACCCGACCGCCGGATGCGGATCGAAGGTCGACACGTCCGAGGGCGTGATGACGGTCAGGGTGCCGCCTCGCCGCGGCTGGTCCTGCGCGCTTGCCCCGGTGACCGACACGAGAGCGCACGCCGCGCCCGCCAGCAGCCCGAACACCAACCGCGAGATCCGTTCTCTCATGGCATCCTCCCGTCTTGCCGTCACGAAATCGCCGCCCCCCACTCCCACGCTTCGATCCCCCGTCGCGCGGCCCGAGCCCCTCGTGCGAGGGCTCCGGCGTCACCGCGTCGTCCGGACGAGCGCCTCCTCGTACGGAAATCGAGCCGAGTCCTGGTACTCGAGGACGAACTCTACCGGGCGTCCGCTGTCCTGGTAGTAGGTTCGCCGGAACATCAGGACCGGGCTGCCCGTCGCCACCCCGAAGCGCCGCGCGACCTCGACGGGCGCGGCCGTGGCCACCACGACCTGATGGGCCCGGATCAGCCGGATGCCGGCCTCGCGCTCCACCTTCTCCGAGACGGTCAGCTCGGGCAGCCGGCTGAGGTCGAGTCGCTCGGCGACGCCCCGGGACAGGTAGACCCGGCCGTAGCGGAATGGTCGCCCCCGGATCGTCCGGAGCGAGTGATAGCAGAAGACCTGGCTGCGCGCCGGCAGACCCAACGCGCGGCTCGTCTCCACGGGCGCCGGCACGAGACCGTGGTCGAGCACCTTCAGGACGCTGGGACGCCCGGCCACGTAGGGCTCGTTGATGGGCTGCGTGATGCGCACGCCGACCGGACGGTGAGCCGGGCTTGCGAACGTCCCGCGGCCGACGAGCGAGTAGATCAGCCCTTCGTCCCGCAAGAGGGCCAGGGCCTCCCGCAAAGTCTCCCGGCTCACCTGGAACTCGGCCGCCAGCGCGGACTCGGATGGCAGCCGCGCCGCCCGGCCCGCGGCGCCCCCGGCGAGGCGACGTCGCAGCGCGTCGGCGATGCGCAGATAGCGGGGGACCCGTCCGCCGAGTCGAGCTTCCATCAGGGCCGCCGCCGAGTTCGCCATCGGTCTAGTTGTCTAGACAATACCCGTAGCACCGCGGTCAGGAAGGTGTCAAGCGGGGGCGCCGCGGGACAGCCCGGCGCCGAGGCTACGCCACCGCCGGGATCCGGCGCGGCTGGCCGAGCAGGAAGAGCGCGATCGCGAGGTTGAGCAGGTTCCAGATGAGGCCGTTGAGGAATGCGGCCTGGTACGAGCCGGTCAGGTCGAAGATCACCCCCGACATCCATCCGCCGAGCGCCATGCCCACGATCGTCGCCAACACCACGGCGCCGATCCGCGTCCCTGCCTCCTGCGGCGCGAAGGATTCGCGGACGATGATGGCGTAGGCGGGCACGATCCCGCCCTGCGACAGGCCGAACAGCGCCGAGACGGCGTAGAGCGGCCCGAGCCCGCTGAAGGGCAGAAACAGGGCCAGCGTCAGGCATTGCAGGGCCGACCCCAGGAGCAGGGTGCGGATCCCGCCGATGCGGTCGGCGATCCAGCCGGAGGCGAGGCGGCTGACGACGCCTAGGCCGAGCATGACGGAGAGCATCCGGGCCCCGTGCGCCACGCCGTAGCCGAGGTCGCTCGCGTAGGCCACGATGTGCACCTGCGGCATCGACATCGCGACGCAGCATCCCAGTCCCGCGACCATGAGCAGCGCCTGCAGCCGGCCGGCCGAGATGCGCGGCCGGACCGCGCCGGCCGCCGCGGCCGCCGTCGGGACGACCGCGGGCGCGACCGGCGAGCGCCGACGAAGCGCGAGGGTCAGGGGGAGCATGGTCAAGGCGCAGAACACGCCGACGCCCACCATCGTGGGGCGCCATCCGCGCGTGGCGGTGAAGTGCTGGAGGACCGGAGGCCAGACGGTCCCGGCCAGGTAGTTGCCGCTCGCGCAGATCGCGACCGCGATGCCGCGCCGGCGCGTGAACCAGTGCGAGACGTCCGCCACCAGCGGGGCGAAGGTGACGGAGCTCCCGAGCAGTCCGATCGCCAGCCCCTGCGCGAGCGCGAACTGCCCGAGGCCCGGCGCCTGCGCTGCCAGGAGGTAGCCGACACTGAGGCCGATCGAGGCCACGACGAGCGGGATCACGATGCCGAAGCGGTCGGCCAGGCGGCCCATGAGAATCCCGCCGACGGCGAAGCCCAGCATCGTCGCGGTGTAGGGCAAGGAGGCGCTGCCGCGCGCGACGTCGAACTCGGCCTGCACCGCGGGCAGCACGACGACCACGGACCAGAGGCCGACTCCGCCGATGGTGCTGAGCGCCAGTGAGACCGCCAGCCGCCGCCACGCATAGGCGGACTCCACCAGTGATTCGGAAGCGGCACGCTGTCGCATGACGATCATCGGTTCTCGCGCGTTCTCGGGAGTGAGCCCGGTAGAGTGTACCGGGGCGCGGTCGGCGCGACAATCGCAGCTGGTCGCGACGGCGTGGGCCCGCTCCGCGCCCCTGTGTCCTGCGGACGGGACGGCTGCTATGATCGCTACCAGTCGACGCGGCCGGCACTGCGTGCCGGGAGAGGGACCTCCAAATGGCGCGTTCGCCCCTTCGGCTCGTCCTGCTGCTCGTCACGGTCACGGCGTGGGCCGGCTGCACCCAGGACTACTACCGCACCGGCCCGCCTCATGCCGAGGTCCCGGCCAACGCCCTGCGCGTGGGCGTCACGCCGACGTACCCGCCGATCGTCTTCCGGCAGGGCGGCCAGATCGCGGGCGTGGAGGCGGATCTCGCCCGGCTCCTCGGCGCCCGGCTCGGCCGACCCGTCTACTTCGCCGAGGTCGCGTGGGATCAGCAGATCGACGCCCTGCTGGCGAGACGGACCGACATCATCATGTCCGGGATGTCGGTGACGGAGGCGCGGGCCGTCCGCATCGCCTTCACCGACCCGTACCTCGAGGGCGGCCTGATGGCCGCGGTGCGGACCGAGGACGGCCGGCGGTACGGCTCGAACGAGGCGCTGCTCGAGACCCCGGCGACGGTCGGCGTCGTCGAGCGGACGACCGGCGACGTCTTCGTGCAGCAGAGCTTCCCCAACGCGCGGCGGGTGGCCTTCTCCCGCGCGGACGACGCCGCGCTGGCGCTCCGGCGCCGCGCGATCGACGTGTTCGTGCACGACGGCCCTTCCATCGCATGGGTCGTGTCCGCGAACGAAGCGGACCTCGCCGGCCTCTGGCGGCCCCTCAACAGGGAGAACCTGGCCTGGGGCGTTCGGCGGGACGAGCCGGCGCTGCTGGCGCAGATCAACGAGGCCCTCGCGGCCTGGAAGCGCGACGGCACGCTGAACGGGGTACTCGTCCGATGGCTGCCGTACCTCGGACGCCCGAGCTAGGCCTTCGCTCCGGGGCCGGGGCGCTGCTGGATGCGAAGGCCCCGCCGATGACCGACGTCAATGACTCGCCGATGACCGAGGAAGGGCGCCGCCTCGAGGAGGCGCGCCATTCCGGCACGCCCTGGCGGAAGTGGGGACCGTATCTCGCCGAGCGTCAGTGGGGCACCGTGCGCGAGGACTACAGCGACACGGGCAACGCGTGGGGCTACTTCAGTCACGATCAGGCGCGCTCGCGGGCCTTCCGCTGGGGCGAAGACGGTCTGGCCGGCATCTCGGACGACCGACAGCTCCTGTGCTTCGCCCTGGCCCTCTGGAACGGCGTGGACCCGATCGTCAAGGAGCGCCTATTCGGCCTCACCAACATCGAGGGCAACCACGGGGAGGACGTCAAGGAGTACTACTTCTACCTCGACAGCACTCCGACCCACTCCTACATGAAGTACCTGTACAAGTATTCCCAGTCGCCGTATCCGTACGAGACCCTCGTCGCCCGGAACCGGCAGCGGAACCGGAACGAGCCGGAGTTCGAGCTGCTCGAGACCGGCGTGTTCGACGACGACCGGTACTTCGACGTGCTCGTGGAGTACGCGAAGGCCTCGCCCGAGGACATCCTGGCCTGCATCACCGTCGTCAACCGTGGCCCCGCGGCGGCGAGCCTTCACGTGCTGCCCACGCTGTGGTTTCGTAACACGTGGTCCTGGGGCGTCGAGTCCCCGCAGCTCGGCCTTCGGATTGCGGGCGGTCCGCGCGGCGCCGGTGTGGTCGCCGCCACCCATGCCGCGCTGGGCGACCGGTACCTCTACTCGGAGGCTCCCACCCGGCTCCTGTTCACCGAGAACGACACCAACGCGGAGCGCCTGTTCGGCACCGCGAACGCGCGCCCCTGGGTGAAAGACGCCATCGATCGCTACCTCGTCCACGGCCAGGAGGACGCCGTGAACCCGGCCCAGGTCGGCACCAAGGTCGCGGCCCACTACCAGGTGTCGCTCGCGCCGGGGCAGCGCACCGAGATCCGGCTGCGCCTGACGCCCGACGCGCCCGCGGCCCTCGCGCGGGGGGCGTTCGGCGCCGACTTCGAGGCGACGCTGCGGGTGCGGCGCGAGGAAGCGGACGCCTTCTACGCTGCCATCACGCCGCCGTCGATCGGCCCGGACGCGGCCCTCGTGATGCGCCAGGCGCTCGCCGGGATGCTCTGGAGCAAGCAGTTCTTCTACTACGACGTGCCACGCTGGCTCGAGGAGCACCGCGTCGACCCCTACGCCACCCGCGGGGCCTGGATCCGGAACGCCCAGTGGGTCCACATGGTCAACGCGGACGTCATCTCGATGCCGGACAAGTGGGAGTACCCGTGGTACGCGGCCTGGGACCTCGCCTTTCACGTGCTCGCGCTGAACGTCGTCGACCCGGACTTCGCGAAGGACCAGCTCCTCCTGATGCTGGAGCCGCAGTACCTGCATCCGAGCGGCCAGATCCCGGCCTACGAGTGGAACTTCGGCGACGTGAATCCCCCCGTGCATGCGTGGGCGGCCTGGTACGTGTACGGCCAGGACAAGCTGCTTCGCGGCGAGGGCGACGTCGAGTTCCTGAAGGCGATCTTCCAGAAGCTTCTGATGAACTTCACGTGGTGGGTGAACCGCAAGGACCGCGACGGGCAGAACGTCTTCGAGGGCGGGTTCCTCGGGCTCGACAACATCGGGGTCTTCGACCGGAGCGCGCCGCACGAGTACTTCCACGGGGACAACGGGGCCGGCATCGGCGCCAGTCACCAGACGGGCTGGACGGGTCTCGTCGCCGCGCTACTCAAGCTCTTCGGCACCCTCGACGCCCGGGCCTTCCTGGAGCAGGGAGGCCAGGCGCTGGGCGCACCGGTGAGGCCGGCGCCGATCAGGTCACGGCGGTGACCGGCTCTCCCCGGCATCCGGCGCTCTACCAGCTCAACACCCGGGCGTGGCTCCACCAGCGGGGCCTGGATCTCCGGCGCCCCGCCACGCTCGACGACATCGACGACGTGTCGCTCGAGCGGTTCGCCGCCGACGGCTTCGACTGGGTCTGGCCCCTCGGGGTCTGGCAGACCGGGGAGGCCAGCCGTCAGATCTCGCTCACCCAGCCCGAGTTGCAGCGCGAGTACCGGGAGCTCCTGTCCGACTTCACCCCGGCCGACGTGTGCGGCTCGCCCTTCGCGATCCAGGCGTACACGGTGAACCGGGACTTCGGCGGCCCGCCCGCGCTCGAGCGTTTGCGCGCGCGGCTCGCCCAGCGCGGGGTCAAGCTCATGCTGGACTTCGTGGGCAACCACACCGCGCTCGACCATCCGTGGGCGCGCGAGCATCCGGAGTTCTACGTGCAGGGGAGCGAGGACGACCTGGCGCGCGAGCCCCAGAACTACCGTCGCGTCGACACGTCCCGCGGCGCCCGCATCCTGGCCCACGGGCGCGACCCGTACTTTCCGGGATGGTCCGACACGCTCCAGCTGAACTATCGCCACGCGGGCTTGCGCGAGGCCATGCTGGCGGAGCTGCAGGCGGTCGCCGCCCAGTGCGACGGCGTGCGCTGCGACATGGCCATGCTCCTCCTGCCCGACGTCATCGCGCGCACCTGGGGCGAGCGCTCGCGTCCCGCCGACGGGAGCCCGCCCCGCGACGAGTCGTTCTGGTCCAGCGCCATTCGACACGTCGGCCAGCGCCACCCGGGATTCGTGTTCATGGCCGAGGCCTACTGGGACCTCGAGTGGACCCTGCAGCAGCAGGGGTTCGACTACACCTACGACAAGCGCCTCTACGATCGCCTGCGCGCCCAGGACGCCGGCGCCGTCCGCGGGCACCTCCTCGCCGATCCAGCCTTTCAGCGCGCCTCGGCGCGCTTCATCGAGAACCACGACGAGCCGCGGGTGGCCGCCGTCTTCCCGGCCCCGGTGCACCGGGCCGCCGCGGTGATCACCTTTCTGGTGCCCGGCCTCCGCTTCGTCCACGAGGGCCAGCGCTCCGGCCGCCGGCTGCGGACCTCCAACCATCTCCGCCGCCGGGCACCCGAGCCGGTCGACCGGGAACTGGAAGCGTTCTACAACCGGGTCTTCGCCTGCATGCGCCGGCCGGAGGCGCGCGCCGGGGAGTGGCGGCTCCTGGAACGGCAGCCCGCATGGGAGGGGAACGCCTCGTGGGAGCCCTTCATTGCGTTCGCGTGGGCGCTCTCATCCTCGGGCGCGGACCGCCGGCTGCTCGTCGCGGTCAACTACGCGGCCACGCGGGGCCAGTGCTACGTGCGACTGCCGTGGGCCGACCTCGGCGGCCGCGCGTTCGTCCTCGCCGACCTGATGGATCCCCGGACCAGATACGAGCGCGACGGCAGTGACCTCGCGCGGGAGGGGCTCTATCTGGACCTCTCTCCGTGGGGCCACCACGTCTTCGATGTGACGGTGCGGGGCTGACGGCCCGCCGCCACGCCGCCGCCGGCCGGAAGGAGGGTCGCGATGCCGCGCTCGCCGATCGCGGCCGTCCCGCGGAGTCTTGAAGGGAAGCCGCCGTGCCCGTTCCGTGGCTGATCGACACCGACCCGGGCATCGACGATGCGCTCGCGCTGCTCCTGGCGCTGGCCTCGCCCGAGGTGTCCGTCGAGGCCATCACGTCGGTGGCCGGCAACGTCCCGGTGGGCCTCGCGACCGCCAACGTCCACCGGGTCCTCGACGCCGCGGCGCCCGCGACGCGGCCTCGCCTCGCGCGCGGCGCGGCCGCGCCGCTCCGGGGACCGCTGGTCACCGCGACCGACTTCCACGGTGACGACGGTCTGGGCGGCATCAGCCGCCTCCGGGACGGCGCCGGGCGGTCCCTCTATCCGAGGCTCGCTCCGGCGCCCGACGGCGCGGTCGACGGGCCGGACCTGATCCTCGAGATGGCCGACCGGTTCGGGGGCGAGCTGGTGGTCGTGGCCCTCGGCCCCCTGACGAATCTCGCCATCGCGCTCGAGCGGGGCCCGCGGCGCATGTCCCGGGTCGGCCGGGTCGTCGTCATGGGCGGCGCGATCGCGGTTCCGGGGAACACCACGCCGGCCGCCGAGTTCAACTTCTTCGTCGACCCGCAAGCCGCGGCGGCCGTCCTCCGGTCGGGCCTGCCCATCGAGCTGGTCCCGCTCGACGCCACCGGCCAGGTCAGGATCCGGCGCGCCAGGCTGGCCGCGGCGCTGGCGAGGGGCCGGCCGGCGCTGGCGCGGTTCATCGACGATTTCACGGATCACCTGTTCCTGTTCGGCGACCAGCGGGGGGACGAGGGGATCGCGCTGCACGACCCCCTGGCGGTGGGCGTGGCGCTCGACCCCGCGCTGGTGACGCTCGAGCCCCTTCACGTCGAGGTCGAGGACGAGGGGCGCGTGACACGGGGGGCCGCGGTCGCCGACCGGCGGCGGATCCCCGCCTCCGAGAAGGCGCCGGCCAACTGCGGGGTCGCGATGGCCGTCGACACCGGACGGTTCCTCGATCTCTTCCTCGCGCGCGTCTCGGCGGGGGCGCCCGCGCGAGTCCGGCCCCCTACAGCGCCCTGACGGTCTCGGCGATCTGCCGGGTGTGCTCCACCGCGTGCTCGGCCACCCGCCGGGCGAGGAGCTCGACGGACATGGCGCCGAGCTCCGGATGCCGGCCCTGCCGACTCCAGCGGTCGTCAGGCAGGCCGTCGAGAAGGCCGGCGATCTGCTCGTGCTCGCGGACGACCATGCGAGCGAGGTCGTCGAGTGGCTCGCCCCGGCGGAGGTCTTCCCGGCGGAACGCCCCCTCGTCGTAGTCGGCGAACACGGGGTCGGGCTCGTACAGGAGCCGGCGGATCCGGAGCCCGTAGACCATGACGACGGTGTTCCGCACGTGCACGAGCGTCTCCCGGACCGACCATTCGCCGGCGCGCGGCGGGCGGTCCTGGGTCCCCGGACGGACCGTCGCCAGGGTCCGCTCGAGCGCCGCGGCGGCTACGCGGATGCTGTTCACGATGGCCCGATGGTCCTCGTTCATCACGACCTCCGTGCCTTGCGCGGGCGTCCGCCCTGCGGGGAATCCGTGGTCCCTGGCAACGGCGTCACCGTCAGGACGCGGGCCGCGACTGCGGCGAACCCCGCAGCCGCGGCGGTGCGGCAGGCCGCCCTGGGGAATCCCCAGGGCGTGGATGCCCGCGTCACTTCGGCTGCGCAACCACGCGGAGATAGGGCCTGAGCGTTTTCCAGCCGCCCGGGAACTTCTTCCGGGCGTCCTCGTCCGAGACCGCCGGGACGATGATGACGTCGTCGCCGGGCTTCCAGTTGACCGGGGTCGCCACGCTGTGGCGGTCCGTCAGCTGGAGCGAGTCGATCACGCGGAGGATCTCGATGAAGTTGCGCCCGGTGCTGGCCGGGTACGTGAGGGTGAGCCGGATCTTCTTCTTGGGGTCGATGACGAACACCGACCGCACGGTAAACGTCTCGCTGGCGTTGGGGTGGATCATGTCGTACAGGGTCGAGACGGCCCGGTCCTGGTCGGCGACGAGGGGGAAGTTCACGGCGTGGCCCTGCGTGTCGCGGATGTCGTCGGACCAGCGCGCGTGGGCGTCGGCGGGGTCGACGCTGAGACCGAGGACCTTGACGTGACGGCGGTCGAACTCGGCCTTGAGACGTGCGGTCTCGCCCAGCTCGGTCGTGCAGACCGGGGTGAAATCCTTGGGGTGGGAGAAGAGAACGCCCCAGTGGTCGCCGAGCCACTCGTGGAAGCGGATGGGTCCCTGCGTGGTGGACGCGGTGAAGTCGGGAGCAGTGTCGCCCAGTCGAAGCGCCATGACGAGCCCTCCTTGGCTGTCGGGGTGATGCCGTGACGTCGGAGCGGTTGAGAGCGATTCTCAGCCGGGCGACGTCGGCATGGCGCATCGGATACCGTCGGACGTCCGCGGGCGCCCACGGCACAGCGATGCGAAGCCATTATAATCGGCGGGCCAGACCTCTGCACCGAGCGGGAAGGGGAACCCGATGGGGGACGGCCGCATCGCGCTGGATCACGCGTTCACGGCAAGGATCCTGGTCGACCGCCCCCTGGTCGTGGGGCGGACCCACCAGGGGGAGCGCCGGGTGATCAATGTCCTCGGCGGATCCGTGACGGGGCCCCGGCTCTCCGCCACGGTGCTGCCGGGCGGCGCAGACTGGCAGATCGTGCGGCCGGACGGGAGTGCCCTCCTGGAGGCGCGCTACACGCTCCGGACCGAGGACGAGGCCCTGGTCTACGTCTCCAACACCGGGATCCGCCGCGGGCCGGCGGACGTGCTGGCCCGCCTGGCCGCCGGCGAGGACGTCGATCCCGCGCTGTACTACTTCCGGTCCTTCCCTCGCTTCGAGACCGGCCACCCCGCCTACGCGTGGCTGAACGACTCGCTGTTTCTCGCCAGCGGCCGGCGCGAGCCCGCGGCGGTGCTCCTCGACGTCTTCCTCGTGAACTGAACCCAGGGCCGACACACGGGACCCTCTGCGCGAAACGAAAGATGACCGGGGGCGCCCCGGCCGCGGCGAGCGCGCCGCCGGCAGCCTCCCCGGCGGGCCGGGGGACTGCCTCCCCGCCGCGCGCCGAGGCCGGGTGGGCTATGCTTGGCCCGGGGCGCGGCCCTCCGCCGCGCCGCGAGCTCCGGACGTGCGGAAGCGAGCTGCCGCCGAGCCGACGACGCGAAGGGGGGACGATGCTGGCGATCTGGGTGAAGGTGCGGATCAAGCCCGAGAAGCGGCAGCGCTTCCTGGACGCGATCGAGGTGGACGCCCTGGGATCGGAGCGGGACGAGCCTGGCTGCCTTCGGTTCAACGTGCTCCAGGACGAGCAGGACGAGAACGTCTACTACTTCTACGAGGTGTACGCGGGCCCCGAGGCGCTCGAGGCCCATCGGGCCACGCCGCATTACGCAGTGTGGCGCGCGGTGGCGGACACGCTGGACGGCCCGGCCGAGGCGGTGCGGTGTTGCCCCGTCTTCCCGGCATCCGCGAGCTACTGGGGCCCGGTCGGCCGGCGAGGGTGATTCCTGGCAGGCGCTCAACGCGCCGGCTTGACCTGCAGGATGCGTCCGTCGGAGCTGTCGGTCAGGAGATAGAGGAGGCCATCCGGCCCCTGCCGCACGTTGCGGATGCGCTCGCCCAGGTCGCCGAGGTACCGCTCTTCTCGCGTGACGCGGCCGTTCTCCAGCGTCAGCCTGACCAGGAGCCCCGGCCTCAGGGAGCCAACGAGCGCGCTGCCCTTCCAGCCGGGGAACGCATCGCCCGTGTAGAACGTCATGCCGGAGGGAGCGATCACGGGATCCCAGTAGTAGACGGGCTGCTCCATCCCGGGTCGCGCCGTGCCCTCGCCGATCTTCGCCCCCGAGTAGTCGATCCCGTAGGTGATGACGGGCCAGCCGTAGTTCTTGCCGGCCTCCGGGTGGTTCAGCTCGTCACCGCCCCGCGCCCCGTGCTCGACGGTCCAGAGCTGGCCGGTCCTCGGGTCGAGAGCGGCGGCCTGGACGTTGCGATGGCCGTACGACCAGATCTCGGGCCGTGCATTCGGGCGGCCGACGAAGGGATTGTCGGCCGGCACCGAGCCGTCGGAATTGATTCGCATGATCTTCCCGAAGTCGACCGACAGATCTTGCGCGCCGTCGCGGTAGGTGAATCGGTCGCCCTGGGTCACGAAGAGCGTACCGTCCCGCGCGAAGACGAGGCGGGAGCCGAAGTGGTTGGGACCCTGCACCTTTGGCCGCTGCCGGTAGATCACTTGGACGCCGTCGAGCCGCCCCTCGCCGAGTCGCCCCCGCGCCACGGCCGTCCCCGCCGTGCCGCTTGGCCCGGGTTCCGCGTAGGAGAGGTACACGAGGCGGTTCTCGGCGAAGCGCGGGTCGAGCGCGATGTCGAGTAGACCCCCCTGACCCCGGGCCGCTACCGGCGGCACGCCCCCGAGGGGCTCGGACGCGCGACCGCGATCGACGATCCGCAGCCGTCCCGGCCGTTCCGTCACGAGCATCCGCCCGTCGGGGAGGAAGGCAAGGCCCCATGGATGCTCGAGCCCGCCGGTGACGGTTTCGGCCCGGACCACTCCGCTGGCAGACGCCGGCGTCGGCGAGCGGGGCGCCTGGGCCTGCGCCTGGAGCTGGAGCAGGAGGAGGGTTCCGGCCAGGGAAGCCATGACCATCCTGAGCGAGATCCTCGGGAGCACTCTGCGTCTCCTCCAATCATCATGCATACCCATCATGCATAGCACGCTTCGCGCGGCTCAGCCTGTCACCGCGCCCCTGGCGTCACGGCGGCGCCGCGCGGACGTTTTGTCGCAGGCGAGGCGGGCTCGGCAAGCCGGCGGACCGAGGGCGCGGTCCACGGAGATTCGCCGGAATCGGCCGCGAGGGGAGCCGGGGCAACTCTGCCACGGGGCAGCAAGCGGTCTGCCCACCGGCCGCCTGCGCGCCTGGCCCTGCTCTTGCTCGTCACGAGGGTGGTTTGGCGCCCGCCCATCGGCTGGCCGGTCCCTGCCGGCCCGCGAGGCTCGCGCCGAGCGAGGAGTGCCAATGACCGGAAGCGTGAGGGGAGCGGCCACTCGTCGCGGTGGCGAGGGACGGGGCCGGCGGTCTCCGAGGAGGGTGACCGGGCGCGCCCTGGCGAGCATCAACCCCGCCACCGGCGAGACGCTCGCGACCTACGAGACGCTGAGCGACGCTCAGATCGAGGAGAAGCTCGCGTCGGCGGCGGCCGCCTTCCGTCGGCATCGTCGAACGCCCTTCGCCGAGCGGGCCCGGCTGCTGGTCCGCGCCGCGGACATCCTCGACGGCGAGCGCGAGGCCCTCGGACGGCTGATGACCCTCGAGATGGGCAAGCCTATCCGCGCGGCTGCCGAGGAAGCGGCAAAGTGCGCGTGGGCCTGCCGCTTCTACGCAGAGCATGGCGAGGCGATGCTGGCGGACGAGGCCGTCCAGACCGGCGCGGCGAGAAGCTTCATCCGCTACCAGCCGATCGGGCCCGTGCTGGCCATCATGCCGTGGAACTTCCCGTTCTGGCAGGTCTTCCGGTTCGCCGCCCCCGCGCTGATGGCGGGCAACGTCGCCCTGCTGAAGCACGCGGCCAACGTGCCCCAGTGCGCGCTCGCGATCGAGGACCTCCTTCGCCGGGCCGGTGCGCCGGAGGGCGCGTTCCAAACCCTGCTGATCAAGAGCGACCGGGTCCCGCTGCTGCTCGACGACGACCGGGTGGCGGCGGTGACGCTGACCGGCGGGGAGCGCGCCGGCCGGACGGTGGCGGAGCGGGCAGGCGCGCGCGTCAAGAAGACCGTCCTCGAGCTGGGCGGTAGCGATCCGTTCATCGTCATGCCGAGCGCCGACCTCGCCGACGCGGTGCGAACGGCCGTGAAGGCGCGCATGATCAACAACGGGCAATCGTGCATCGCGGCGAAGCGCTTCATCCTCGCCGAGCCGATCGCGGACGAGTTCGAGCGGCGCTTCGTCCAGGAAGTCCGGGCGCTTCGAGTGGGCGACCCGATGGACCCGGCCACCGACGTCGGCCCGCTGGCGACGTCGGAGATCCTGCGCGGGCTCGAGACGCAGGTGACGGGATCGGTGAGCGCGGGAGCGCGGGTGCTGACCGGGGGGCAGCACCTCGACCGTCCCGGGAACTTCTACGCCCCCACGGTCCTCGGCGACGTGACGCAGCGGGCGCCCGCCTATCACGAGGAGGTGTTCGGGCCCGTCGCCGCGCTGTTCCGGGTTCCCGACGCTGACGCCGCGCTGCGGATCGCGAACGACACGCAGTTCGGCCTCGGCGCCAGCGTCTTTACCGGGGACGAGGCCGAGCGCGAGCGCTTCGTCGACGAGCTGGAGGCGGGGATGGTGTTCGTCAACGGCATGGTGGCGTCCGACCCGCGGCTGCCTTTCGGGGGCGTGAAGCGCTCCGGGTACGGCCGGGAGCTCGGCGAGTACGGCCCCAAGGAGTTCATGAACATCAAGACCGTCTGGGTGGGCGGCGGCGCGCGCCGCGACCCGGGCGGGTCGGAGTGAAGGAGCGCCGTCAATGGCGGACAGGGTTGGCGTTGCGGAGGCTCGCCGCCAGGTCACCGCGGGCGAGGCCTTGCTCGTGTGCGCGTACGAGGACGAATCGAAGTGCGACCGCATCAAGCTCGACGGGGCGATGTCCCTTGCCCGGTTCCGCACGGTCGCGGGCTCGCTGCCGGAGGGCAAGGAGATCATCTTCTACTGCGCCTGACCCGCGGAGGCGTCGGCCGCCAGTCTGGCGGACCGCTATCGCGCGAAGGGCCTCACGCAGACCAGGGCGCTGCGGGGCGGTGTCGAGGCCTGGCAGCAGGCGGGATACCCGATGGCGGCGTAAGCGCGAGCGGGATCCCCGGGACCCGGGCGATCGCCGCCCGGGCTCTGTTGTTGCCCTTTCGACGACCCGTCCGGCGAGGTACGCTACCCTCGCGGGTCCCGGGGCGGAAGCTCGATGGTCACCGAGGACCGGACGGCCGAGTCTCCACGATCGAAGGGAGCCAGGGGCGTGCTCATCGCCGACTCTCAGGTCCACCTCTGGGGCGCGAACACGGCCGCGCGACCGTGGCCCGCCGGGCGCGACCACGAGGCCCAGAAGCCCTATCCGGTCACCAAGGACATGCTGCTCTTCGAGATGGAGCTGGCGAAGGTGGACCGGATCGTGCTCGTGCCGCCCTCCTGGGAGGGAGACCGCAACGACCTTGCGCTCGAGGCCGCGCGGCTCCACCCCGACCGGTTCGGGGTCATGGGGCGTCTGGACCTCAAGAGCCCGGGGAGCCGGGCGCTCGTGGACGACTGGAAGCAGTCGCCGGGCATGCTCGGCATGCGGTTCACCTTCCACAACGAGCACAACCGTCACTTCCTGACCGACGGGACGGCCGACTGGCTGTGGCCTGCCGCCGAGAGGGCCGGGGTTCCGCTCATGGTGCTGGTGCCGGGATCGCTCGGCGTGCTGGACCGCATCGCCGGCAGGCACCCGGGGCTGAGGCTGGTGATCGACCACGTCGGGGTCGACATCCGCCGAAGGGCCCCCGAGGCCTTCGACGACCTTCCGGCGGTGTGCGCGCTGGCGAGGCACCGGAACGTCGCGGTGAAAGCTTCCGGGATGCCGTCGTTCTCGACCGAGCCCTATCCGTTCCGTGATGTGCATGACGCCATCCGTCGGCTCGCCGACGCCTTTGGCCCCCGGCGGACGTTCTGGGGCACGGACCTCACGCGCATGCCGTGCTCCTACCGCGAGTGCATCGATCTGTTCACCAAGGAACAGCCGTGGCTCCAGGGCGACGATCTCGAATGGGTCATGGGGCGTGGAGTCTGCGAATGGCTCGGCTGGCCCCTGCCCGCGCCGCCGCCCCGCGCTTGACGCCTCGACGCCGGCGCGCCTAGGCTCTGGACACGATGAGGCTACGCTTCCAGACGCTCCACCCGGGCTTCGCGGCCGAGGTGAGCCCGGTCGATCTGCGGCACATCCACGATGCGGGGACGCTCGCCGAGATCCGCGCCGGGATGGACGAGCATGCGGTGCTCGTCTTCCGCGACCAGCCGTTCACCGACGACGAGCATCTGGCATTTGCCCAGCGTCTGGACGGGACTCTGCACACCAAGCTGGGGATCAGCGCGCTCCAGAAGAACCGCCTGGGCAACGAGGCGCTCGGGGACATCTCGAACCTCGGCGCCGACGGAGGGATCCTCCCGTCCGGCGACCGTCGTCGGGCCTACGGGCTGGGCAACCGCCTGTGGCACACCGACGCGTCGTTCCAGGACCCCCCCGGTCGCTATTCGATGCTGTCGGCGAAGGTGGTCCCCCCGGCCGGCGCCGATACCGAGTACGCTGACATGCGCGCCGCCTACGACGCGCTTCCCGACGAGATCAAGTCGCAGATCGAAGGGCTTCGCGTCCACCACTCCATCGCGTACTCTCGCCAGACGCTCGGTTTCGAGTTCTCGAAGGACGAGGCGGACGCCCTCAAGGGCGCTGTCCATCCGCTGGTGCGGATCATCCCCCGCTCTGGCCGCCGCTCGCTGTACGTGGCGTCGCACGCCTCGCGGATCGTTGACTGGCCCCTGCCGGAGGGGCGGCTACTGCTCCGCGAGCTCATCGAGCACGCGACCGCCTCCGTGTTCGTCTACCGGCACCGGTGGCGCGTCGGCGATCTCGTGATCTGGGACAATCGCGCCACCATGCATCGCGCGCGCCCGTTCGAGGACACGAAGTACCCGCGCGAGCTCCGCCGCGTGACCACGCTCGACGTCGATTGATCCGCCCCCGCCGGCGCCCGCCGCTTCCTCACAGCTCGACGTGGGTCCCGAGCTCGACCACCCGGTCGGGCGGGATGCCGAAGTACTCCGTGGCCGAGCGGGCGTTCCGCGCCATGAAGCCGAAGAGCAGCTTCCGCCACTTCGCCATCGGCGCATGCCCGCTCGGCAGGAGGCGGGTGCGCCCGACGTAGTAGCTAGTCTCCTCGATCGCGCTCCCGATCCCGAGGCCGCAGCAACGGGCGACGACCGCGGGTACATCGGGCGTCTCCATGAAGCCGTAGCGGACGCGGACCCGGTAGAGTCGCTCGCCCAGCGTCTCGCTCGAGATGCGCTCGTCGTCGGGGACTTCCGGCTCGTCGGTGGTGACCACCGTGAGGATGACCACGTTCTCGTGGATGGCCTTGTTGTGCTGGAGGTGCTGGAGCAGGACCGAGGGCACGCCCTCGGGCGTGGCGGTGAGGAAGACGGCGGTGCCGGCGACGCGGGGCGGAGGGACCCGCGCAAGCTCGGCGAGGAATGGCTCGAGAGGCCTGGACGATCGAGCGAGCAGCGCCCGCATGAGCTCGCCGCCGCGCTTCCAGGTCGACAGGAGCGCATAGACCCCCGCCGCCACGGCGACGGGCACCCAGCCGCCTTCGCGCACCTTGAGAAGGTTCGCGCCAAGGAACCCGAGGTCGAGCGCGAGAAAGAACGCGGTCAGCCCTCCGGCCTGCCATCGCGGCCAGCGCCACCGGTGACGGGCGACAAGGTAGAAGAGGACGCTCGTGACGACCATCGTCCCCGTCACCGCGATGCCGTACGCTGCCCCCAAGGCGCTCGACGAGCGAAACTCCACGACGATGAGCAGGCAGCCGACCATGAGGAGCGCGTTGATCTCCGGGAGGTAGACCTGACCCATCTCCGACCGGGAGGTGTGGACGATCGTGACGCGCGGAAAGTATCCGAGCCGCACCGCCTGCCGGATGAGCGAGTACACGCCGGAGATCAGGGCCTGGGAGGCGATGATCGTCGCGAGCGTCGCCAGCCCGAGCAGGGGGTAGAGGAATCCGCGGGGAGCCAGGAGGTAGAAAGGGTTCTGCACGGCTTCGGGCTGACGGAGGACGAGGGCGGCCTGGCCGAGGTAGTTGAGGAGCAGCGCCGGGAACACGATGCCCATCCACCCGAAGCGGAGCGGCCCCCGCCCGAAGTGACCCATGTCGGCGTACAGAGCCTCCGCGCCGGTCACCGCGAGGACGACCGCGCCCAGGACCACGAACGCCGCTTTGCCGTGCTCGATGAAGAGCCGCACGCCGTACCACGGGCTCAGCGCGCGAAGGATGCCGGGGCTTCGCCCGACCTCGATCGCGCCCAGCACCGCAATGGTCGCGAACCAGACCAGCATGACCGGGCCGAACAGCTCGCCCACCCGAGCCGTGCCCTGCTTCTGGACCGCGAAGAGGAGGAACAGCAGGCCGAGCGCGACGGGGACCACCCCGGCGGCCAGGCCCGGCGCCGCGATCTCGAGCCCCTCGACGGCCGCCAGCACGGAGATCGCCGGCGTGATGACGCCGTCGCCGCAGAGGAGAGCGGCGCCGAAGAGCCCGACCGCGACGACGCCCGCCCCCCGCGCGCGCGGCGGAATGAGCGCGAGGAGCGCCAGGATCCCACCCTCGCCGCGATTGTCGGCGCGCATGACGAAGGCGATGTACTTCACGCTCACGATCAGGATGAGCGCCCAGACCAGGAGCGAGAGCACGCCCAGCACCGCCGCGGGGGTGGCCGGCAACCCGTGCGTCGGGCGGAAGCACTCGCGCAGCGCATAGAGCGGGCTGGTGCCGATGTCCCCGTAGACGACGCCGAGGGCGGTGATGGCGAGGGCCGCCCGGTGCCGGACCCCGGCGGACCGAGCGGGTGTCATCCCCACACTCTACCGGATACGCCGGCCCCGTCGCCGAGGCGCGGGCCGGGATGGGCCTCACAGGACGGGGCCGCGCTGGACCGCGCCGCGGTGGACCGGGCCATGCCCGGGGGGTAGCATCCGGAGCATGAGGCCGCCGAAGGACCGGGACTTCGTCGAGACGACGGAGGGTCTCCTCTTCTGCCTGGTGGGGTACCTTCATCCCCCGGGCCGTTACGCCGCCTACCTCAAGTACACGCCCGCCGGGGACGGGAAGTGGGCGCGCGGCGGGATCGCCTACCGGCGGGCGCTGCCGTACTATCACGTTCGGCACGTTCACCGGACGCTGGAGTGGCTCGAGGACGCCCACCCCCGGTACGTCTGGACGGATCCGGCCACGGCGCTTCGCTTCTCGCATGTCCCGGCGGACGCGGTGGCGCGCTACTACGTGCCCGAACGCCGGCTCGCCGAGATCGTGGCCGACCCCTCGGATCCCCTCGAGCGCGAGACCCGGGATCTCGCGGCGCTGCTGGCCGACGCGTCGAGCGTGCCCCTCGATGCATTCGGCGTCTCGGGCTCCATCCTGCTGGGCCTCCACAATCCGACGTTCTCGGACATCGACCTCCTCGTGTACGGAGCCGACAGCGCCCGGCGACTGCGTGCGGTGATCGACGACCTGGAGGGCGCGGGCCTCACGCCGCTGCCGGAAGCCCGGCGCCTCCAGTGGCGCGCCGAGACGGCCGCCCGCTTCGGGCTCGACGCGGGAGCGGTGGCGGACCTGGAATCGCGGCGCTGGCACTACCGGCTCTTCCGCGGGCGGTACGTGTCTCTGCATCCGACGCGCGCGGACCACGAGATCGGCGAGGTATACGGTGAGCGGCGCTACATGCCCCTCGGCCGCGCGACCGTGGAGGCACGCGTCACCGATGCGAGCGAGGCCGCGTTCCTGCCCGCCGTCTACCGGATCGCGGACGTGCACTGGCGCGAAGGGGGCCCGGGCCGGCTCGACGAGGTCGTGGCCTTCGAGGGCCTGTACTGCAACGCCGCCGAGGCCGGCGAGCGCGTGCTCGCCACCGGCCATGTGGAGGCGGAGCAAGCGGGGGGGCGTCGGCTGGTGGTGGGGTCGGGCTTCCTGCCCGACGGCGGAGCGCTCCGGGTCCTTCACGACCGAACAAGCCGGCCGTGACGGGCCCCGGCCATCCGGTCCGTTGCGGAGCGCGCCGGGGGCGCGCTACCCTCGACCTCCCATGAGGCTGGTCCGCTACGGCCGCGCCGGTGCCGAGAAGCCGGGGCTCATCGACGCCGAGGGTACGCTGCGCGACCTGTCGCGCGTGGTGGCGGACGTCACCCCCGCGCTCCTCACATCCGCCGGGCTGGCGCGGCTCCGGAGCGTGAAGGCGGGGCGCCTGCCCGCCGTGAAGGGACGCTCCCGCCTGGGCTGTCCGCTCGTCGGTATCGGCAAGATGGTGTGCATCGGGCTCAACTACACGGACCATGCGGAAGAGGTGGGACTGCCGTTGCCGAACGAGCCCACCGTCTTCATCAAGGCGCCGAGCGCGCTGTGCGGCCCGCACGACCCCATCGTGCGGCCCAGGGATGCGGTCAAGCTTGACTACGAGGTGGAGCTCGCGGTGGTGATCGGCCGCGAGGCGCGCTACCTGGAGGCGGCCCGGGCCCTCTCGCACGTGGCCGGCTACTGCGTCGTCAACGACGTCTCCGAGCGCGCGTTCCAGATGGAGCACGGGGGGACCACCACGAAGGGCAAGAGCGCGGACACCTTCGGCCCGGTGGGGCCATGGCTGGTCACCGCCGACGAGATCCCGGATCCCCAGGCCCTCCGGCTCTGGACCACCGTCAACGGCGAGCGCCGACAGGACGGCCACACACGCGACATGGTCTTTTCGGTTCGGGAGCTGGTGGCGTACGTGAGCCGCTTCATGTCGCTCTGGCCGGGGGACCTGATCTCGACGGGCACGCCCGCCGGGGTGGGCCACGGAGCCAGGCCCCCGCGCTATCTGAACCCGGGCGACGTGGTCGAGATGGGCATCGATCGCCTGGGAGTCCAGCGGCACGTCGTGACGGAGTGGACACTGCCGGGCAGATCGCGCTGAGCGCCGCGGCGGCCTACTCGTCGCCGTCCGGCTCCCGAACCGTGCCTCGGCCGGACACCGGTGGGCACCCCGCCCGGATCCGCGCCGCTTCCGTCCGCAGCGCGGCCTCGCAGAGGGGGCGCGTGGGCCCCGAGGCGATGACCGTGCAGATGGGGTGTCCGGCGCGGATCACCTCACCCGGGTGGGGGACGTCGCGGACCCCCCGATCGAGCCACTCGGTCGTGTCAAGGGCCGCCACGGTGCGCGTCGCGTAGACGATCGCCTTGCCCCACACCCCCGGGGCCTCGGCGCCGCCAGCCGGGAGCCGGCCCTGGCAGGCCGCCAGGTGGAGGCCGAACATCGACAGGCCGGAGGCGCGCTCGAGCAGCTCCATGGAGGCGCAGTAGCGGGGGTTCACCTCCAGGACCACCGGGCGATCCCCACCCAGGATGAAGTCGAAGCCGTTCAGGCCGCGGAGCCCGTACTCCCGTGTCAGGGCCTCGGCGATCGCGGCCACTTCCGCGCGCGCCGCCGCGCTGCCTTCGAGCGGCACGACGCTCCCCGCGTACCGGAAGCCCCGCTGGTGATGGAGCTGCTCGCTCCAGCCGAGGACGACGCTCCGGCGGCCGTCGGCCACGAACGAGGCCGAGGCGCTCACGCCGTCGACGCGCTCCTGGAGAATCTGACTCGAGGTGGGCCGCCGTCCGTTCCAGGGGCGCACGCCCTGACCGCCGCCCCCGCGGGCCGGCTTAAGGAGCCAGCGACCCGAGCCGGGCAGGGGATCGTCCGTGAAGCGCGTGTCGGGCACCGCGAAGCCCCGTCGGGCCAGATACCGGAAGAGCTCGCCCGGGTCGCGCACCCGGCGAAGGCTGTCCGGCGCGTTGCCGAGCAGGAGCCGGTCCCGAGCCAGCGTGGCCACGACGTCCGGGTGGTTCTCCAGGCCGCCGCAGAACATGACCGCGTCGTAGGCGAGCTCCTCCGCCGTTTCGAGGATGGCCGCGGCGGAGTAGGCGAGCCCCCGCCCCCTGAGCGAGTGGGTCTCGCAGAGACGCTGCTGGTCGAGGTCGCCGAAGTAGTCGACGGTGACGACGGCCGCGTTCGCGCGCACGGCCGACTCGGCGATGGCGCGTGTCGTCAGACCGGCGATCAGGATCCTCACGCGAGCCCGAAGCGGCGTCTCACCTCGTCCGCGCCGGCCACGAAGAGGTGGTCCAGCACGGTGCCGCGGCTCTCGCGGAGGCGCATCGCCTCCACCACGTCCCGATGCGTTCCGCCGGCGAGGCCGTCGGCGAGGAGTGCCGCGCCCTGTGCGGCTGCCTTGGCCCGGGCCGTGAAGCCCCCGAGGGGCCGGATGGGCAGCATGCCGGCGAGCCGCTCGCTCAACGCGTCCGCGACCGCGGGCACCTCGCCCACGCGGCCGGAGAGCAGCACCTCGCGCGCCCCCGGCGCGGCGACCCGCAGCACCGCGACCAGCTTCGCGGCGGCCTCGATCAGCGCGTCCCAGGCGACGCGCGCCCGCGGATCGCCGGCTGCGCGGACGGCCAGGTCCTCGGGCGGCAGGTCGGGGGCGCCCGCGATGAAGGCCGCCCCTCCGGTGAACAGGGCCGACTTCCTCACCCGGCCGAGGGCGTACGCGACTTCGCCGTCGAGCGTGCCGAGCGCTCGGTAACCGAGCCCACCGGCGCTGCCACCGATCCCGTCCACGATCTGTCCCCGGTCGACGGCCAGCGCGGCGCTGAAGAACCCGCCCAGCTCGAGGAGCACGAACGCGGTACGCGCCGGTGGGAGCGCAAGGCGGCGTCCCTGGTCCCAGATGCCGAGCGCCGCGGCGCAGAGCTTGTCGGCGGTGCCCATGTCCACGCGGTTCGCCTTCCGGTGGGGCGGGACCGTGTCAAGGTGGACGACGCCCGGCAGGAGGATGGCCGGTAGACCGCGGGCGCGCATCCGCTCGACGATCGCTCGGAGGCCGCCGACCTGCTCCGGCTGGTCCCGATCCTCGGGCCGGACGAGGACAGCCAGGTCCAGCTGGGTCGGCTCGAGCGCGGCGACGGGGACCAGTGGAAGCCCGTAGCCGGAAGGCGCGGCGATCAGGTCGAGCGGAAGCGCCGTCTCGAGCCGGTCCACGAGCGCCCCCGGGTCCCGGCGCACCTCGTCGGCCCCGACCGACGCCTCGAGGAAGACCCGCCCGTCGCCGAGCCCGCAGAGATCGAAGCTCTGCGTCCCGGGGTCGACGCCCACGACTCGCGGCATCGCGAGGCGGCTCCGGCTGCCGTCAGCAGTCAGGCGGCACGCGCGACCGCATAGATGCGCTCGAGATCGATGACCGCGTCGTTCGTCTCGAAGAGCTGCGCCAGGCAGGCGCGATGGACCTTCATCTTCAGGCTGCCGATCCCGAGCGCGCCGAAGACGCGCTTGCCGTCGCGCTCGGTCCCCTTGTCGGTTGCCTCGATGCCCTCGACGCCGAGGGGAGGCACCGCGTTGACGTCAGCCAGCGCTTGGAGGCGAGGGTGTGTGGCCCACACCGCCCGCGGGAGGAACCTGATACCGGCGGCGCCGGCGGACAGGCAGACGTCCGCGCTCTCGAGGGCGCGGGCCACCCCCGCCTCGTCCCATGCCTCGCGCGGGGTGACGTGCACGCCGAACCGCGCCTTCAAGTGCTCGCATGCGGCCCGCGCCCGGTCGAGGGACCGCGAGCAGAGCGTCACCGCCGCGCCCTCCCGCCCGAGCAAGGCCGCTGCCCGGATCCCGACCGGTCCGGTGCCGCCCAGGACGACCGCCCGCGTGCCGGCCAGCGCGACGACCCCGGCCAGCCGCGCCACCGCGGCGGCGGCGGTCGTGTTGCACCCGTTGGCGTCCATCATGACGCTGACGCGGAACGGGCCGAAGAAGGCCCGCTGGACCGCCTCGGCCAGCGCCTCGGCGGCACCGACGTCGGTGCCGCCCACCCACACGGCGGTGTGCCGGAGCTCGGCAGGCCCGCGCGTGAAGATCGCGCCGTGGATCAGCGGGGTCACCTCGGCCGCCGCGATCCCGCCGTAGCTCAGCACGTCGTCCACGCCCGCGTCGTGGGCGACGATCCGGTCGAAGGCGCTCGGATGCTTGTCGGGGTCGAGCTGCAGCAGCAGTCTTTTCATGCGCACCTCCCCGTCGCGCGTCTCTCGATCCGCGGTCCGCCCTGTGCTACGCGTCCGGCGTGCGCGGGGACCGCCGCCCCTCGATCCGGACGCGGCGGTGAGGCGTGTCCTCACCGCCGGGCGTCAGGTATCCCCACCGCAACGGCTGCTCCTGCACGTAGGTCTTGCCAAGGACGAGGGCCAAGCGCGCCTTCATCAGCTCCTTGCCGAGGTAGAAGGCGTGTCCGGGGTTCTCCACCGGCAGCTGCTCGAAGATCGTCTGGATGTCGGTGCCTGTGACGAACACCCGGTCGTTGAACACGCAGATGGCCTCCGGGGTGGTCGCGATCCGGAAGTTCGGGTCGGTGATCGCCCGGTGCAGCGCGCGGAGTTCCGCCTCGGTGTAGTACTTGGGGCGGGCGTCCTTCACGGTCAGCAGGCGGTCGTCGATGTGCTTCGGGAGCACGCCGCGCCGGCGCGCCGCGTACATCAGGCGGCGGGCCACGTCGACCTCGCGCACCGCGCCGCGCGCCCAGGGAATCACCTCGGTCGTGAGCACGTGCCGGATGCCGAGCTCCTGACAGAACCCGATGAGGAGCGCGTTCATCCCGGTCGTGTCCGCGTCGGTCAGCTCCGTGATGTTGCCGATGCCCATCATCATCTCGGCGTCGGGGTGTCGCGCCCGGATCTGCACGTAGCGGTCGAGCGCCGCCGCGAACCCGAAGCCCAGGGGCTCGATCACCGGATCGACGATGAAGGGGCGCCCGAGCGCCTGGAGGCGTGCGATGCTCCCGTCCAGCGTGTCGAGGTCCTGCGGGGAGTCCGGGATGACGATCGGCGTGGCCCGGATCTGGGCGGCCACCTCCAGGTTCTGGCCGTTGAGGCTCAGCACATAGTCGACGCCAGCCCGGTCGGCGGCGACGATCTCGCCCGGATCGAGGGTGTCGATGCTGAGCGTGAAGCCCTGCGCCTTGAGGAGACCGACGACGTCGCCCACCCCCTCGAGCTTCCGGTCGAGCGAGCAGCCCAGGTCGACGACGTCGGCGCCGCTCTGGCGATAGTACGTCGCGGCGCGCACCACTTCCTCGTGGGACAGATACGGCACGTTGTTGATCTCGGCGAAGATCAGGATGTCGTGGGCGCCGTACTCCTCTTGTCCAGCAGCCTGCCCGAAGTGCTCGGGCAGGTCCCGGAGGTCATCCGGCCCCTTCTCCGTTCTCACCCCCCACCGGTCCTCGATCGCCCGCGGGTCGCCCTCGCACAGGCCCGGGATGACGATGCGCTCGCAGCCCGCGGGGTCGGGGAGATGCCGGGCGATCCACGCCGTGGTCATCAGCGCCGCCACGGTGATCCGGAGGACCGCCACCTCGTACGGGAAGTCGGGCGCCATGCGCTCGAGCGTCGCGCGGAGGGCGGGCTCGGCAAGCTTCCCGGTGACGAACAGGGTCTTCGGCATGGCGACCAAGGCGCTCGGGGACGCGGCAGGCGGCGGTCGGTCAGGCGGGCCGGTCGGGGCTGCCGCCCTTCACCCACTTGTTGGGCGTGCCTTCCAGGTGGGAATCCGCGGCCGGTCGCCACAGCACCGCGTCCTCGATCCGCCTCGCGAGGGCGAAGTCGCGGTCGGTGACGCCGTTGCTGGAGTGGGTGCGCAGCTTCACCCACACCTTGCCCCACGTCACCTCGAGATCCGGGTGATGATAGGCCGTCTCGGCCAGGAAGCCGATCGTGTTCACGAGCGCGAGCGTCGTCAGCCAGCCGTCGGTATTGTACTTGCGGCGGATCCAGCGACCCTCGTGCCACCACCCGGGCAGCTCGTCCTTGAGCCTCCGCTCGATCTGGTCGTCGGGCAGAACCGGCAGCTTCTTCTCTTCAGCCATCGTGCGCCTCCTCCGGACGCCGCTCCCGCAGTCGTCCTTCCATCGCGCCCCGGCCCTTCCTTCCTTCGCGACCTTCCCGATCCTCGCCCGCGCGGCGGCAGCCGCGCGGGTGTCCGGTCCCGGTGCCGAAGGGTAGTGGTCCGGGGCGCTCGTCGACACTAGGCCATCACGACGCCTCCGTTGACGGCCAGCGTCTGGCCGGTGATGAACGCGGCCTCGGCCGATGCCAGGAATACGACCACGCCGGCCACGTCCTCGGGCGTTCCGGACCGGCCGAGCGGCGTCGCGTCGGCGACGCGCTGCTGGATCGCGGCGCCGGCGCCGTCGAGCCACTGGGTCCGGATCCAGCCCGGCGCCACGACGTTGACCCGCACCGCCGGCGCGAACTCCCGCGCCAGGCATCGGCTCATCGCCGCCACCCCGCCCTTCGCCGCGGCGTAGATGGCGGCGGTCGGATTCCCCATCCCGTGGTCCACGTGGTCCCACGAGAGGTTGACGATGGCGCCGCCGCCGTCGCGCCGCATGGCGTCCGCCGCCGCCCGCGAGCACATCCAGGTGCCCCTCAGGTCGACGCGCATCACCTCGTCCCACTGGCGGGCGGCCGGCCACGTCCGGCCCTCGCCGGTCAGGATGTCGGCGCCCGCGTTGTTCACCCACGTGTGGACGCGCCCGAAGGCGCGGATCGTTTCCGCGAGCAGACGGTCGACCTCGTCCGCCCGCGAGACGTCCGCGGCCACCGCCAGGGCCTCGCCCCCCGCTGCCTGGATCTCGGCCACCAGGGTTTCCCCCAGCTCGCGCGAGCGCGCGTAGTTCACGACGACGCGCGCGCCCTCGCGGGCCAGGGTGAGGGCGATCGCGCGGCCGATGCCCCGGCTGGCGCCGGTGACGACCGCGGCCTGGCCGCCGAGCCGCCTGGCCCGAACGGACCCGCTCGGTTGTCGCGCTTCCACCCGACTACTATAATGCGGCTCCGATGCGCCTTCTGGTCAGCGTCGTGGATGCCGGAGAGGCGCGCGTGGCGGCGTCGGCCGGCGCCGACATCATCGACGTGAAGGATCCAGCGCGGGGCGCCCTCGGCGAGGCCGCGCCCCACGTCGTGCGCGCCGTGCGAGAGGCGACGCCCGCCCATCTGCCGGTGAGCGCCGCGCTGGGTGACGGGCCGTTCACGCCCGCCGGGGCCGCGACGCTGGCGGGGAGCGCCGCCGCGAGCGGTGCCACGTTCGTGAAACTCGGGCTCCGAGAGACATCCCTCGGGGCCGCGGCCGCGAGTCTCCGGGAAGCGCGGGCGCGCCTCCCGGGGGCGGCCCGGCTCGTGGTGGCCGGGTTCGCCGACTTTGCGCGCGCGGGGGCACCCCCTCCCCTTGACCTCCCCGGGCTCGCAGCTGCCGCGGGCGCGCAGGCCTGCCTGCTCGACACGGCGGTGAAGGACGGGCGAGGGCTGCTCCAGTGGCTCGACGAGGCGGAGCTCCGAGCCTTCGTCGAGGCGTGTCGCGCCCACCGCGTGCTCTCGGCGCTGGCCGGCTCGCTCCGGGCCGAGGACCTGGAGCGCCTGGCCCCGATCGGCCCCGACCTGGTGGGCGTCCGCGCCGCGGCGTGCGTCGGCGACCGGATCGGCGGCCGCGTCGATGCGGCGCGCGTCCGCGCGCTCGTCCGGGCCCGAGGAGACCGGCCGGCGGCAGGCCTCCTGGCCTGATCGCGCGCATCCCTCGATCGTCCCGAGCGGGCCGCTGATCTCCGGGATCCTCGTGCACCACGGGCGAGCCCGCACCTGACGCCGAGCTCAGCGGGGGAGCACGGGCTTACGCTGTGCTCGACGGACGGCGATTTCGGCCGGTTCGCGGCCTTGCGCTGGCGGTGCCCAGGGTCTCGATCAAGCGGGCGATCCGGTGCGGCAGGTGTCCGCGGACGAGCCAGCACCCGATGGCGGGGTCGAGCGCCCGCGCGAAGTACGGGTCCACCACCTCCGCGAGGGCGTCGAGGAGGACCTCCCGGGCGTGCCGGGGGACGCTCCCGGGCCCGCGGCCGGGCCCGATGAATCCGTCGTCGTGCTTCACAAGCATGAGGCGTCGGGCGCCCAGGATCCCTGCGATCCAGGCCGCGATCGAGTCCGAGGTGACGTCCCAGGAGTGCGGGAGCGGATCGGCGCGCAGGAGCCAGGCCGACGGCGCCAGCACGTTGAGCCGGCCGGGGGCGAGCGCGCGCCGGCTCCGGACGAGCGCCGCGCCGGGGGCGAGCCCGGCCAGGAGATGGCCGTACTGGTCCATGGCGAGGATGGCCATCCAGTGGGCGGTCGAGTCATCCAGCGCGAAGGCGTGATCGGCGCGGCGCACCTCGTCGGCGAAGCGCCCGCCGCCGGGGACCACGACGAGCCAGTGGCGTCGAGCGGCGGCCGCCAGGGTCTCCATCAGGCGGCGAAGCTGGGCGGGGCGAGCGCCGAGGCTCCCCCCGACCTTGATGACCCAGTCGGGCGCCGCGCGGGGGCGGCCTCGCCGAGCCACGGTGCGCCCGCGGTACTGCGTGGCCACGCTCAGCCCGCGTGGAGGCCGAGCCAGGCGACCGCGACCGCGGGCGCCACCGTGCCGACGTCCACCGCCAGGACGGCGGTGAGATCCCTCGTCGGCATGCCCAGTCGCTCGGCGGCCCGGCGCGCCAGGAAGCCGCCGAGGCCGGTCACGATCACGGGGCCCGGCCGCGACAGCCGGCGCGCGACGCGGCCGAGTGCGGCGGCGATCTCGTCGACCTGCGCCTCCGCGATGGCGGTCGCGATGGCGCGGACCTCCTGAGCGCCGAGCATCTCCCCGTCCGCGCACACGACCCGCGCGAGCCGCTCGCGGGCGAACTCCGCCGTGGGGGGCCGGCCGTCGGGCGTCGGGCACGTGTACTCGTCCGGCGTGAGCGCCCCCAGCACCACGTGGGCATCGCCGCTGACGGCGAACAGCTCGGACGCGACCGGGCACTCGGCGCCCCGGAGCGGGACCCGCCGCACGATGGCGGCGACGTTGGTGCGCAGCGCTCCGGTGTAGACGAGCTCCCCGGCGAGCAGCCGCTCGGGATCGGTGCGCCCGAGGGCCGCCACCCGGCCGCTCACGACCGGGACCACGTCGGCGGTGGTGGAGCCGACGTCCACCAGGAGGGCGTCGGGGATGAACCGCCCTACCAGCAGGGCGGTGGCCACCCAGTTCGAGGCGGCGGCGGCGAGCGGATGCGCGCGAGCGGTGGCGGTGTCCACGAAGGTGCCTGCGGTCGTGAAGACGCGAACCGGCGCCCGGGACACGGCCTCGACGGCATCGAGGACGAAGCCGACGCCCTCGCGCTTGGTGCGGAACACGTCCGAGAGCTCCGCGGTCATCGTCACCGCCACCGAGTCGACCTTCGGGAGCCCGGCGGCGAGGCTGCTGAGGACATCGGGCAGGGCGTGCTTGTCCCGCCAGATCTCGAAGGGCCGGGTCGCCGTTTGCACCGTCCGGCCGCCCGCCCCCGCCTCGACGACCGCCGCCTTCACGTACGCGCCGCCCACGTCCCATCCGAGCGCCCGGCTGGCTCGGCTCACCGTGCTATCCTCGCCCGCGATGCGTGTCGTGCCGGTGCTGGATCTCAAGGGCGGCGTGGCGGTGCACGCGGTGCGCGGCGAGCGTCACGCCTACGCCCCGGTGCGGAGCGTGCTGTCCGACTCGGCGGATCCGGTCGCGCTCGCCCGGGCCTTCCGCGAGCGCCTCGGCGCCGACGCCTGCTACGTCGCGGACCTCGACGCGATCGCCGGCACCGGCGACCACGGCCCGGTCGTCCAGGCGATCGCCGGGCTCGGGCTGTCGGTCTGGCTCGACGCCGGCGTGGCGACCGCCGCGGATGCCGCGCGTGCCGCGTCCCGCGGCGTCGCGCGAGTGATCGTGGGCACCGAGACGCTCGGGGACGCACGCGATCTGCCCGCCATCGTGACCGCGGCGCGAGCGGTCCCGGGGGCCGGCGCCGACTGCATCCTCAGCCTGGACCACCGCGACGGCCGGCTCCTCGGCGGCTCGCCCGCGGTGGCGGGGGCGGAGGCGGCGGACCTGGCCGCCGAGGCATGGATGGCGGGAATCCGGACGTTCATCGTGCTCGACCTCGCGCGCGTCGGGGCGCGCGCCGGTCCGGGGACGGAGCCGGCCCGGTGGCTCCGCATGCGCCTGCCGGGCGCCGAGATCGTGCTGGGCGGGGGCGTGCGCGGCAGGGACGACCTGCGCGCCCTCGCAACCGCGGGTTATCAGGTGGCCCTGGTCGGGACGGCGCTCCACACCGGCGTCCTGGGGGCGGGGGATCTGGTCCTGGCCGGCTAGGTCTCGAGCCGCGCCGCGAGCCACGCCTGGAGCGCGGTGCTGCCGCGCGGTCGACCGTCCCCGAGCTCGCCGCGGATCTCGCCCAGCCGCCCGCCCCGCTGGGCGAACACGTCGTGCTTGTGGATCGTCTCCATGTTCACCTGCCGAGCGTGAACGTAGGCGTCGTCCGGGAGGTCTGGGTAGGTGTGGACGAAGGTCCGGAGCATCTCCCGGACGGTGTCCTCGACGAAGCGGGGATGGCGGTGGGCCTTCTCCACGACGAACAGCTCGTCGGGCCGCTTCAGGAGGTCGTAGTTCTCCGAGCTCATGGAGCCCTCGACGATCTCGACCAGATCCTCGGCGCGGAGCGGGCGATCCGCCCCGACCAGGAGCCGTCCCCGTCCCCGCTGGTTGTGGGTCGCCACCGGGACCAGGGACAGGACTTGGTCGCTGAGGTCCGGTGTGAGGCCGTGCTCGCGCAGCCGCGCCTGGGCCTGCGCGCGCACCATCTCCTGGGCGCAGGGACACGCCATCATCCCCTCCGCCTCGACGCCGATCAGCTGGACCGCCCGGCGGGGGTTGGCGGCGGCGATGCCGATCAGCGTGTACAGCTCCTGTGACGGCTTCCCGGAGATCGGCGCCCGCCGCTCGAGCGGGAACTGCGCCCGGATCTCCACGTCCGCCCGCTCGGCCCGGTGTCCGACGGTCAGGGCGCGCGCGATGCGCTCGGCGAGCGTCTCGATCATCGGCGCCTCGAGGGCGCCGAGATCCTCGAGCACCTCCTCGACGGTGTCGCTGAAGCGCGACATGTGGGCGCCCTTCTGGTTGGCCGGCAGCTCGACGAAGAGATCGAGGGTCGCGTAGAAGAGGCCTCCGCCGTCGGCGAGCTTGATGATGCGGTGGAGGCCGGTCACGCCCGTCTGGTCGAGGCGGAGGCGGGCCGCCGGCGGCTCCTCCTGCACGTCGCGCTCGAGGCGCGCCGTCAGGCCCCGGGCGACCCGCACGATGCCGCGCGTCTCTCCCAGGTCCGCGAGGAGCTCCGACACCGTGCGTCCGAGCACCGGGTGGCGGAGGCCGGGCGCGATGTCGTTGAGCGGGACCAGCACGAATCCCCGCTCGGCGACGCGCGGGTGCGGCACCGCGAGCCCCTCGGTCTCGACGACGCGGTCCCCGTAGAACAGGATGTCGATGTCGATCGGCCGCGGGCCGTACCGGTCGGCCGGGCGCCGGCCCATGCGCGTCTCGATCCGCTTGACGACGCCGAGCAGCTCGACCGGGTCGAGCGCGGTGACGCCCTTGACCGCGAGGTTCAGGAAGCGGGGCTGGTCGGTGACATGCAGCGGCTCGGTCTCGTAGACCGGGGAGACCCGCTCGATCGTGACGTGGGCCCGGAGGCTCTGGAGCGCCTCCGCGAGATTGCTCTGCCGGTCGCCCAGGTTGGAGCCCAGCCCCAGGAAGACCACGGACGGCGCCATCATGGGCGCTCCGGCCCCGTGCGTCCGCCCTCGCCGAGCGGCTTCCGGCCGAGCGGCTCCCGGTAGAAGGCGCGCTGCCCGGATGACTCGTCCACCTCGACCTCGATCGCCTCCGCCCCGGGCGGGAAGGGATCCAGGCTCTGCCGCAGCTCCTGGGCGATCCACCAGGCCAGCATCTCGGCGGTCGTGTTGGGGACGGGCAGCAGCACCACGTCGCTGGCCGGGAAGACGTATCGCTTGTCTCGGTAGGAGGCCTGGATCTCCGTGCCCGATTGGGACACCCGGATGAGCGCGCTCTTGGTCGGCAGCAGCATCCGGTGATCCAGCCGGTCGACGACGGCCCTCAGCGCTCGCTTCAGCCGCGTGAAGTCGAACACGTACGCATTCTCGTCGAGCGGCCCTTCCAGCGCGACCGCGGCCCGGTAGTTGTGGCCGTGAAGAGGCTCGCACTCGTGTCCGTCGTACGTGATGAAGTGCCCGGCGCAGAACACCGTGTAGTCCTTCTCGATGCGAACCCGGTAGCGGCTCATTCCGGTCGTCCTCGGCCGGGGCTCTCCAGGAGCCACACGAAGAGCGCGGCGGCGATCAGGTCCGCCGAGGTGCCGGGGTTGAGGCGGTTCCCGCGCCGCCGGAGGTCCCGGTCGAGCCTCCGCGCGGCGGCGAGCCCCTTCCGGGTCCCGACGCCGCCGGCCCGCACCACCTCCCGCGCTCGCGCGGCCACGGCGGCCGCGGCCGGGGTGCCGGCCTTCCGCGCGATCAGCGTGTCCGGCACCAGGGCCATCAGCTCGAGGTGCGACTGTGCGATGGCGTCGAGCAGCGATAGACCCCGGGAGAGCGTCCGGCGAAGCCGGGCAAGCGCCAGGTCGAACGTGACGGCGAACCCGTGGACGTACTCGGCGGCCACGGTGTCACGTGACGCGGCCAAGCGCATGGCCTCGCCGAGCGTGATGGACGGGCGCCGGGCGACCGGGGCGTCGTCGGGCTGTCCCAGTCCGCCCGGGCGGGCGAGCCGGATCGCCCGATAGGCCCAGCGCGCGTCGTCGACGCTCAGCCCGCGGAGCACGCCGGCGAGGCGCCGCCTCAGTCCCGCTCCCCGGCGTGCCCGCGCGGCGGCGGCGAGGGGCGTGAAGAGGAGCGCCATGCCGAGATTGGTGTTGGAGGGGGCCACGCGCCGGGTCGCGGCCACCGCCTCGTAGACGGTCCGGCCCACCCGCCCCGGCGCGGCGCCCCCCACCGCCGCCCCAAGCGCCAGGGCGCTCAGCGCGAAGTCGTCGAAGCGCGAGTCGGGGAAGCTGCGCGTCGGCGTCACGTTGCCGACCTTGTCCGCGCATGCCTCGAGGGTACAGGCGAGCGTCGCGGCCGCCGCGATGCGGGCCGGGGACGGTCGTCCGGCCGGCGTCCCGTGCGCGCTCACGGCGAGGTGACGGTCGGCAGGGTGTGCCCGACGGCCACGATCGCGTGCTCGGCGATCGCCCCTGCGACGTCGACGTGGGTCGTCTGCTGGAGTCCCCGCCATCCCGGTATCCCGTTGACCTCGATCACGAGCACCCGCCCGTCGTCCGCGCGCAGGAGATCCACTCCCGCGTAGTCCGCCTCGAGGAGCGACGCCGCCTGGACGCTCAGGCGCTCCAGCGCGCCGGACAGCACGACCGGCTCGGTCCGGGCGCCCTGCGACACGTTGGTCTTCCAGCCGGCGGCCCAGCGGGTCATGGCGGCCACCAGCCGGCCCCCCACGACGAACGCCCGGATGTCCCGCCCTCCGTGGGATACGAACTCCTGAAGGTAGAACACCGAGCGCGTCAGCTCCAGCGCCCGGCAGGTGCGATAGGCGAGATCCGGGTCGGACACCCGCACGATGCCGCGTCCCTCGGAGCCGAACAGGGGCTTCACGACCACGTCGCCGCCGAGCGCCTCGAAGGCGGCCAGCGCGTCGTCCAGGCGCTCGCAGACGCGCGTCCTGGGGGTCGGCAGCCCCGCGTCCTCGAGGAGGGTCGAGGTGAAGTACTTGTCCACGGTGCGCTCGATGCAGCGCGGCGAGTTGATCACGGCCACCCCGAGGCGCGCCAGGCGGTGGAGGGCGTCCACCCGGAAGATCACCTGCTCGAGCGACCCGCCGGGGATCGCCCGCACGATCACCGCGCCGCAGTCGTCGAGCCGCACGCCCCCCGCGGCGAGCCGGTCGCCGCCGGCCACGCCGGCGGCGAGGCCGGTGATCGGCGCCACCAGCGGCTCCACGCCCCGCTCTCGCAGCGCGCGCCCCAGCCGGGCCTCGTGCCAGCCGGACCGCGAGCCCAGGATGGCGACCTTCATGGCGCCACCATGGCGCCGGTGACTCCGCCGGGGCCGCTCACTCCGAGAGAGGCCCCGAGCACGCCGGGATCGAGCCGGCCGGCCTGGAAGACGCGCCCGGACGCCAGGTTGTTGACGACCACCTCGGCGGGGCTGAACAGCAGGCGGTCGATCTTGTAGAAGTCGTTCCCGGCGCGCTTGAAGATCTCGTAGAAGGGGGTGCCGTAGTCCGGCGACGACACGGCCGGCAGCCGCGCCACCATGGGCTCGACCAGGGCGTCGTCCGCGTGGACGGCGAAGTAGGCCCGCGTGCCGTAGAGGATGCAGTCGTTCGTCCAGCCGATGGCGCGGAGGTCGTTCTTCGCCACCGGCGCCAGCGGGCAGACCCCGGTGCCGCTCCGCACGGCGCGCACGTCGAAGCCGAGCTCCAGCATCTTGTGGAGCCCGGTCTCGACCGAGCGCGCGGCGACCTGGACGCAGCCCGCGATGCTCGCCGTGGGAGCGATGAGAAGCCGGAGCCTGTCCGCCGGGACGCGGCACCTGTCGGCCACGAACCGCACCACCGCCGCGTCCGGGAGCGTGCGGCCCTCCAGCACGAGCACGGCGGAGTCCGCGGTCTCCGCGTAGCCGATCCGTTCGTAGAGCCGGCGCTCCAGCCGGGCCGCGCTGCGGGCCGGCCCCGAGCCCATGGCGAAGTATCCGGGCGGGTCGATGCTCCAGCCGGCGTACTGGCTGGCCAGGCACGCCGTCACGGGATGGTCGGTGGTGACCGCCACCGCCGGGAGCCAGAGCCCGCCCAGATCGACGCTCGTGACCGCCACCGTGGCCAGGCCCGCCAGGCAGATCTCCGCCAGCCGCCGCCCCGCCTCCAGGCCGCCGGGTGCGGCGACGCCGCAATCGAGCAGCCGGGCGCCCCCGACTTCGGTGACCGCGACGCCGAGGAGCGCGGCGTCGGCCGCGAGAGCGTCGGCCAGGCGGGCGGCGCGGCGATTCAGGCCAAGGTCCATACCAGGATCTCCCCCTTGCCCGTCTCGACGAAGTCTCCGGAGTACCGCCGACAGGGAGTCGCGGCCAGTGCCGGCGGCACCGAGAACCCGAGCTCGTGCAGCCGCCGGACGTAGAGCGGGAGCCACGGGGGCCGGTACTCGCAGTCGAACCGGAAGGTGGGCAGCAGACGCGGGGCGTCGCCGTCGCGGGCGACCGTCACGAGCGTGCCTCGCTTCATGCCCGCTCCCGGCCGGATGCCGAGCTTGCCCAGCACGAAGATGCTCCCGGCCAGCATCATGACCCCGGCGAAGTCCGCCGCCGCGCCCACGGCGATCAGGCCGCGACGCATGGCGCAGCCCACCTCGTTGCCGGCCGCCCCCTCCACGAGGATCGTACCGCCACGCATCCCCTTCGGGCTCCCGCGATAGGCCGCGCCGAGAAGATGGCCCGCATTCCCCGCGACGCGCAGGAGGCCGCCGCGCATCTCGGCGCCGGCCCAGTCTCCGACGCTCCCGCGGACGCGAATCTCGCCGCCGCGCATCTCGGCGCCGAGGTGCATCCCCGCGTCCCCGTCCACTTCGATCCGCCCGTCCGTCATGCCCTTGCCGATGTACTTCACCCGCGAGCAGTCGCCGGTGAGGCGCACCGCGCCGTCCGCGTCCCCCGAGACCTGGAAGAAGTCGCCGAGCCGGGCTGTGGCGTTGCCCTGCACCACCGGCAGCGCCTCGATCTCCGACACTCGCTTGCCCGTGAGCGCGTGGGGCGTGATGGTCTCCGCCTCGATGGGCACCGACACCGCGCTCCGGATGGCGAGCGTGATCACGGTGCCTCCCGCCACGACGCGCCCCGGTTCCGCGCAGGGCTGGCGTCGACCCACGCCAGGCTGTCCCCGAAGGCGGCGCGGACCGAGCCGGCCAGGGCGCGCGCGGCGGCCTCGCCCCGCATCAGCGCGAACACGGTCGGTCCCCAGGAGCTTTGCCCGACTCCGTGGGCGCCCCGCGCCCGCGCGAACTCGGTCACGTCACAACCCGTCTGGCTGGCGAAGCGGCCGCCGCCCTGATACGGCGCGAAGTACTCGCCGACCACTTCCTGGATCCCGGTGACCGCCTCGCCGAACGTCCGGATGTCCCCGGCGAGCACGGCCGGCGCGAGCTGTATCAGCGTGAGCCGGCAGATCCGGCCCACCCGTTCGGCGTCCATGGGCGGAAGGTCCCGGAACGCCCGCTGCTCCGATGGGCCGGAGAGCCCGGGCGCGGCGCGGGGGGTCGCCAGGACGAAGTGCCAGTCGCCGGGCAGGGGATGCCGAAAGATCACCGGCGGGGGCTCGGGACCCCCGGTCTCCCCGGGCGGCGCGTCGACGTCGTCCTGAGCCGGGTGCCCTGCGTCGATCACGAGGCCCCCGTGCTCGAAGGTGGCGACGCCGATCCCGGACCGCTGCCCTCGTCCGAGCCGCCGCGCCAGCTCGCGAGCCGGCACCGCACGTCCAGCGGCCCGCACCGCGGCGAGGGCGACGGCCAGAGCGTGCTGGGTACCCGCGCCGAACCCTGCGTGGACTGGGAGCGCCTCCACCAGCCGCACGGCGATCCCCTCGCTCGCCAGACCGAGGCGGGTCAGGATCACGCCCGCGGGATCGCCGGGCGCGGGCGCGGCGCCGGGCGGCGCCGGTGCGGCTTCCACCGTGCACCGCGGCCGCTCGAGCGCGACGCCGATGGAGCCGTACCGCCGCCCGCAGTCGCCGTTGAGATCGAGGAATCCCAGGTGGAGTCGCGCCCCAGCGTCGACGACGATCGTGCGCATGGCCGGGATCCGCGGCGTCAGGCGCCGATCAGCCGCGCGACGTGGGCGCGGATGTATGCCATGGCTTCGCGCTCGGCCGGGCCCCCGGTCTTGTCGACCAGCGGGGCCAGGCGGTCCAGCTCCCGGAGCACCTCGTCGCGTGACAGCCGGCGGGCCCGCGAGGCCAGGATGCTCGCCTCCACCACGGCGTGCTTGGCGCGACACAGCCCAACGAATGGCCGTCCCGCCGCGGCCGCCACCACGCGGGTGACCACGTCGGCCCGGCCGCCGGAGGACCGGGCCTCGGGCGCCGACACGTGCTCGACCGTGACCTCGCGCCAGTGGCACGCGTCGGCGAGGATGACCCCCCGGACCGTGGCGGCGGGCCGGCTCGGGAACCGCTCCCGCGAGAGCGCGCTCTTCGCGAAGACCAGCACGTCGTCGGTGACGTTGACGACGGCCTCGCGCGCGCGGGCGAGGTTCCGGAAGGTGCGGCTGTCGACGTAGGGCCGGATCACGAGGCGCTCCTCGTCCCAGACGACGCCCATCGCGGCGAAGTTGACCTCTCCGTCCTCGTCCAGCGTCGTCACGACGGTCTCGACGATCATGCGGGCACCTGGCGGCGAGACAGCGCGACCACGTGGGTCAGGCCTCGAGGATCCGGTGAAGAGGCAGGGAGTACTGACCGAGCTTGCCGTCGTAGTTGCCGGCGCTGATCTGGACCACGCCCGGGCCGCACGCGGCCCGGATTCCGACGCGCATCGCCGCCTCCACCGCGTCGACGTCGAGGCCGTCGATGACGATCTCGTAGACGGCGTGGACCGGCGCGGGCAGGCGGCTCGGACCCTGTCCCCTGAGGGTGGGGCAGTACTTGTCGTTGGTCGACGCTCGCAGCGTCTTGTAGCGCGATCCGACCTTGCTGCCGCTCCTGACGATGCCGCCCGGAAAGGGGAGGATGACTCCCGGGACCCCGGGGATGGCCCGGACGGCGGCCTCGGCGGCGCTGAGCGCGGCGCGCTGGTCCACGGCCAGGATCAGGAAGTTGCCGCCGGCGACGGCGCGCTGGACGCCGAAGGTGTCCTCGCAGAGGAACTCGCCGTCCATCACCGGGACCCGCCAGTAGCGGCGCCCGTCGAGCTTCTTGCTCGCCTGGTGGCCGTCCCCGAAGAAGCGGAGGAGGCCGCCGACCTTCACCCTCTCCTCTCCGGGCCGGAGCCCGTTGAAGCAGGCGGTGGTGGGGCACGTCATCACGCACTGTCCGACGCGGTTGACGAGCGCCGTGCCCAGCGCGGCGGTGCTGAACCCGAAGACCAGGAGGCTGACGCCCGGCCGGCCGTCGGGGGTCTCGGCCGGCGGCAGCTCGGCCTCGATGCCCGCCTCCGCGTCGCAGCCGATCACCGACGTCGCGTAGCCGGTGGCGAGCGAGGCCGCCGTGCGCGCCCAGCCGGCCGTCTCCGCAGTCACGATCGCGCGGGCCGCCCGCATCTTGAAGGCCTCGGCGAAAGTATCCTCGATCTCGACGCCGTTGACGCGGAGCATGACGGCGGCTCAGCCCGTCACGGTGGCGATCCGTTCGGGGCGGGCCAGGTATTCCGGATCCACCGGGTAGTTCTCGAACTCGATCGTGTAGAAGTCGGCGAACCACTTTCGCAGCTCCGGCAGGATGGCCGGATCCCAGGGCGGCTCGACGTGATACGTCCGGCCCTCGTGGTCTCCCCGGACCTCCCCGTCGTCCACCAGCACCGCGCCGTCCTTGATGACGTAGCGCGGCGCCTCGAACACCTGCTGCCAGTCCGGGCCGGGGCTCAGGATGGCGACGTCGGCGTCGGCGCCGACGCCCAGGTGGCCCTTCCGCGAGAGCCCGAGGAGCCGGGCGGGGGCGGCGCGCGTGACGATGACGACCTCGGACAGCGAGTACTCGCGGTCCAGCTCTGGCAGCGTCGTCTTCGCGAGCGCCTTCGAGTTGACCGCGCGCATCGTCTGCTTCCGGTACTCCCGGTCCATGAGGAGCCGGACGATCTGGGGGTAGGCGAGGAAGGACCCGCCGTTCGGGTGGTCCGTGGACAGGACGACCCGCCAGGGATCCTTGGCGAGCAGCAGCCACTCGAGTCCGATCGCCCACTGCGTGGCGTGGACACGGCTGCCGGGCTTGTAGCGAATCGGCACAATGCCGCATCCCTCCTCCATCTCCACGTCGCCGTTGAACCACTTGTGTCCGGTGACGTTGTGGAGGAAGTAGCCGAGGGGTCCGTCTCCCGTCATGGAGGTCGTGTCGCCGAAGACCACCTGGCCGACGTCGACGCTGATGTTGGGATGCCCGTCCACGTAGTCAATGAGCTCCCGGACCCGCGACGACGGCTGCGCGCCGGGCTCGCCGCCGTACGAGTGAAACTGGACGTGGGCGAAGTGCGCGCGCCGACCCTCGATCGCGCGCATGGTCTCGAGCGTTGTCGCCCAGTTCCCCGCGATCCCGAGGTTGTTGGCGTGGACGTGCGCCGGGTGCGGAATGCCGAGCTCGGCCACCGCCTGCGTGAGTCCCACGATGATCTGCCGGGGCGTGACGCCATGGGGCGCGACGACATCGTCGAGGCCCTTCACGTTGCCGCCGCCCTGCTTCCACACCTCGACCCCGCCGGGGTTGACGAGCTTCACCGCGTAGCCCTTGGCGGCTCCGAGGAGCCATGCCACGAAGTGGCGCAGCTTCTCCCTCTCGCCCTTGCCCAGGCAGCGCAAGACGTACTCGTTGTTGCCCATCAGCACGAAGAAGCCCTTGTCGATCACGGGCGTGTCGTGGAGCTCCTCGTGCGCGTGGCGAGCGCCGAGCGGCGGCACGGCGGCGTCGAAGACGGTGGTGTAACCGAGCCGCGCGTAGCTGTAACCGGTGGCGAAGGTGGAGGGCGTGCTGCCCATGACGCCGGAGCGCGTCGTCGGGGTTCGGGGGACGGGCGGCGCCCGCCGGTGGTCCTCTGGTCTGAGCTTGCGGGCCGCGTTGACCTTGGGCCCCGCGATGTGCGAGTGGAGGTCGACGCCTCCCGGCAGGACCAGGAGTCCCCGGGCATCCAGCGTCGGGGCGTTCCGGCCGAGCTCCGCCTCGGCGACGATGCGCCCGTCGCGGATGGCGAGCGTGCGCACCTCCCCGTCCACGCCGTTCGCCGGGTCGTACACCCTGCCGTTGACGACGCGCAGCATCGGAAGGTCAGCCTGCCGGGTTAGGACTGCGCGCGACCCGGCCGACTCACCCGGCGGCGCGCGCATCGGCGGAAGCCGGGACAGGCGCCTCGCGGAGCTCCCGGATCCGGCGCGCGATCGCCCGCAGCACGTCCTCGTCGGAGGGATACCGGGAGGGCACGGCGGGGCGGAGGCGGATCGGCACGTCGTCCATCCGGTACACGGTGCCCGCGACGTTGATGCCGTAGGTGGCGGTCGTGAACGCCACGCGCGCGATCCGGGCGGTTGCCGACAGGGCGGGATCGAGGACGACCGTCGGGATGCGCCGGAGGTGCTCGATCGCCGCCTGGGGGAAGTTGGCCGCGGGGTCGGCCGAGATGATCAGGGCGGCGTCCGCTTCGCCGCGGACGAGGAGATCCACAGTCGTGAACTCGCCGGGGTTGAAGCGGGGATAGCCTCGGCCGAGGTTGATCCCGAAGGGGTAGCCCGTCGACCACGACACCACGTTGTCCGCCCCCGTCACGTTGCCGTGGCCGCGCATGGGCTTGGCCAGGAAGCGCGTGAACTGGTTCAGGTCGCGGGCCAGGGTCAGGATCGCGGCCGCGTTGTAGTGCTTGCCGCGCGTCATCGACAGGCCCATGCCGAACAGGAACACGCCGAACCGCGCCCGCTTCATCCGCTCGACCAGCGCCTCGAGCGTGGCCAGCGGGATGCCCGTCTCGGCCTCGATGGCCGGGTCGATCGCCACACCCTTGACCAGCCCCCGGAGCGCCCACAGCACCTCGAAGTCCTTCCCGGGCTTGACCTGGAGGAACAGGTCGGCCGCGCGCGCGCTCAGGGTTCGCCGCACGTCCACCAGCACCACGTAGCGGTCCTTCCGGCCGTTCGGGATGTACGTGCCCTTCGGCGTGACCGAGTACTTGGTGAAGTGCCGGGGATGGGACTCCGCCGGGTTGCCGCCCCAGAAGATCACCATGTCGGCGCGGTTCTTGATCTCGCCCAGGGTGCAGGTGGGCTCGCCCACCTCCTGGAAGGCGATGCCGGAAGGTCCGTGGCAGACCGACGTCGTGGTGTCCAGGCACGCGCCGAGCCGATCTGCGATCTCCACCGCGACGCGCTGCGCCTCGGCGGTGGTGTCGGACAGGCCGTAGACGACAGGGTACCGCGCCGTCGCGAGGACTCGCGCGGCCTCCTCGACCGCCGCCGCCGTCGTCGCGGGCTCGCCTCCGACCAGCGCCTCGGGCCGGCGATCCTCCGGCTGGTGATCGAGGAACCAGGCCTTGCCGAGCACGCAGGCGTTCTTGGCCTTGGTGATCCGGTTTCCCTCGACGGTCAGGTCGATGTCGTCGCAGACGCACCCGCAGAACGTGCAGGTCGCGTGCTCGACGACCCGGGCCGCGGCAGTTGCCTCCACCGTTCCTCCTCCGGGCCCGGCGGTGCGCCGCGTCACGCCCGGAACGCCGGCGGCGCGGGCCCCGCGTCCGCGGCGGGATCCGGGACGATCAGCTCCACCTGGAAGCCCTTCGAATCCGGCATGCCGGTGCCGTGCGTCTCGCCGCCGAGGAGCCTCGACGATTCGGGACCGTACGCTATGAACAGCATACCCGATGGCAGCTCGTCACCCGCCGAGAGGCACGTGACCTCGATCTCCGCCGATCCGGTGCGGAGCCGCACGCGGTCGCCCGCCCGGAGGCCGAGGCGCGCCAGGTCGGCGGGGTTGACGCGAAGCCTTCGCGTCACCTCCTGGTACTGCGCGGAGGACTTGTCGCCGACGCTTGTGCCCTGATCGGTCGACCGCCCGGGGATGAGGATGAACGTCTCCGACCGCATTGGGATGGCTGCCCGGCGAGGGCGGGCCGGGGCGCCCCGCCGGCCCCGTGAGACCGGGACCGCGGGACGTCCCGCCGCGCGGCGACGGGCCGCCGCGCCTACGCGAAGGGGTGCTTGGCCGAGTCCTTCTGGGCGACGACGGCGTCCACGGACGGCTGGTTCTTCATCGCCCGGGAGATCGCTTCCTTCGTCGCCCGGTAGTTGTAGTCGTAGATCTTCTTGTTGTCCTTCGCCTCCCAGTGGATGAACACGCCCACGATCGCGCACAGGTCGTTGGCGCCGGCCTTGGGGATGGTGCCGTCGGCGACGCTGTCGACGACCGCCTTGGCCACGGCGGCCTGAGCGGGCCCGAACATCTGGACCGCCTGGCCCGCGCCCTTGATCGTGACCTTGTTGAACATGACCGTGTCCGGCTTGGCCGGCACGTTCGGCGCCAGCACGGCCAGGAGGCCGTTGTGGCCGGCCGTCTGTTCGGCCAGCCGCTGCGCGAAGGCGACGCCCACCGGCCCGCCCTTCGACCCGATGATCAGGTCGATGTGGGCGACCTCGTTGCCGTCGCCGACCAGTGACTCACCCACCATGAAGCTGTGGCTGTCCATCGCCATACGATCCCTCCCGTCAGTGGAACGACGTCTGTGTGGGCCCTCGACTCCGGCAATCCGACCCGCTGGCCGCCCATGCACCCCCTTCCCGCGTGCCACAGGTAGACGGACGACCCCGCGGGAGTCGCCCTGCGGCGGTGACCGGCCATGTTAGCAGGTCACCTTGCCCTTGTCCCGACCGCGCCGACCGTCCCGGGGCGCGGCGGTGGTCGCAGCGGGGAGCGCGGTCGGCGTCGTGCGACCGCACGGCGCGCGTCGACCGGTGCCGAGCTCTCGGGGTTCGACGGCGGGTCGGGCACGGGCTACGGGCGACGATCTTCGCCGCATCGTCGGGCCACTGCCTTGGCCAGCGCCGATACTAGGGAAGGGGTTTCAGGGTGTCAAGCACCGGCCCGCCCGGCGCGGCTCACGGCTCCGCGAGCCGGATGACCAGGCTCACCACGGCCACCGCGAGCACCAGGCCGAGCGGGCCCGGCCGGCGGTCTCCCTGGAGCTGCTGGATCAGCGCTCCTGCCAGGGTGTCGACCCCGAGGGAGGTCGCGAGGCGCGCGAGGCTCAGCACGGCGCCGAAGAACAGCAGCATCCCCCAGTCGAGTGCCTGGAGCGCCGGTCCGTCGAAGCTCCCCGCGATCGTGGCCGCCAGGAGCCCGAGCAACGCGACGGACGCGAGGTCGAGGTGGAGCCAGGGCGTCAACCGCTCGAGGGACGACTCCACCCGCGCGGCCAGCGCCTGCTCCTCGACCAGCCGTGTGCGGTTGGCGGAGGCGAGGCGACGGCTCAGCACGCGCGCGATGGCCAGGAAGCTCGACGGCTGCTCGCGCACCAGCGTCTTGAAGCGCTCGCGGTCGAGGCGGAGCACGGCTCCGCGCCTCCGCGCGGACCGTCGCCGACCGCGGCTCCCCGGTGAAAAGCGCCATCTCGCCGAAGAAGTCTCCCGGGCCGAGCCCGTCGATCCGGCGGGACGACCCGCCGCCCGGGTCGTCCACGGTGACCCCGAGCCGTCCGCTGGTGATCAGGTACAGGCAGTCGCCTGGCTCCCCCTGGCGGCAGATCGTGTCGCCCTCCTCGACCACGACGGGATCGAGGTGCGCGGCTAGCTGGGCCAGGGCGAGGCGGTCGATCTCGGCGAACAGCGGGATCCGGGTGAGAAGGTCCTCCAGGCTGGACCCCCCCGTCGGGCTGGCCATCAGCGCCGCGTCACCGGTCAGCGCCACGTGAAGTGGTCGATGAGCACGGGCGGACCCGGGGCGAGCGGGTCGTCCTTGCCGATCACCCAGGCTTCGAACCCACCGCCCGGATCGATCCGCACCCGCATGAAGTGGCGGAACCCGGGATGTCCGAGGGCGGCGAAGCCTTCCTCGTGCTCGAGGCCGGTGAGGGCGAGGAGCATCAGGAACGCCCCGAAGAGGAGCGCGCCCAGCGCGGCCTGCCCCAGGATCACCAGGCCATCGTGGTAGATGCCGCGCGAGAGGAGCAGGACGAGCTGCCGGAGCAGCAGGGGAGCGACCGCCACGCCCAGACCGAACGACAGCGCGATCCCCAGCGTCATGGCCCACCGAGCGCGGCGGCCGCGCACCGCGAGGGTGAGCCCGGTCACGCACGCGAGCGCGACCAGCGCGGTGGCCAGCGTCCCCGCGCCGGGGCCGTGGTCGAGAGCCCGGAGCTGGAGCGCGGCGAGGAGGCCGAACAGCATGTGCGGGAGGAAGCCGGCCGCGCCGGCCACCAGCTTCCACGGGAGCCCGAGCGCGAGCCGGCGGCTCGTGGCGGTGTCGGGATAGGCACACGCGGCCGGCCCCCCGGGAGGCGGTGGGATGCGCGTCCCGTGGAGAAAGGCGCCTCCGCCGCCGGCGATGACGTGGAGGGACTCGCCGACCGCGCGCCGCTCGTAGTGGTGAAGGTCGCCGCAGAGGTAGAGCACCCGGTCGGCCTCGAGGGACAGGTGACAGGCGTTCAGCATGGCCTGGCCGGCCGGATTCGGCTCGGCAAATGACAGCGCGGGATCCGGGGCGAGGAAGATCAGCCGATCCTCGGGCCGCTCCGCCCGGCGCTCGATGAAGAACGTGCGCTGACGGAAGTCCAGCCGGCGGAGCTGCCGGTCCACGCCCCACAGATCGAGCCCGGGCGCCAGCGGCAGCGCCCAGTGCGAGGCTTCCTGCACGGGCGTGTAGCCCCGCAGCGCGAGCCGCGCCACGCGGTAGACGGTCCCTCCTCGGACCATCGCGCGGAGCGACTGGTACGCGGACCGGATGAGGTCGACGGATCCCGCCAGCTCGTCGAGGTGAAGCTGCCGGACGAGCGCGGCGCGGCTCCGATCCCCGGGCCGCTTCCGGTGCGTCGGGCTCGCCCGCTCGGCCTCCCAGTGGGCCAGCATGCCGACCACGGCGTCCCGCCGGAACAGCCGGGCGAACCCGTCCAGCCCGTCGTACCAGTCGTGGTTTCCCGGAATGCCCAGCAGGACGCGCCGGTGTCCGCCCGTGCCGGTCTCCTGGAGCACCTCGTTCCACGGCTGCACCACCCGCCGCAGGATCTCCCGGCCGGTGGCCACGGGGTAGGCGGTGTCGCCGCCGAAGAGGAGGACGTCGCCGCGCGGCAGTGCCACGTCGCCCTGGGGGCCCGCCAGCGTGTACTCCGCGAAGACGAGGCGCGCGACGGCGGCGCTCACGTCGCGGTCGTCCCCGGTGTCGGCGACGAAGTCGATCCACAGGGGTCGCCCGAGACGCTCGACGAGGGTGAGCGCGTCGGGCACGGGGGCCCGCAGGACGTGCGCGGCCTGCGCCAGCAGCTCGTGGGGGCGCTCAGGGCGCATCCAGTCGCGCGTGTCCACCGCCTGGCTGGCGATGGCCGAGGCTGCCACGCGGCGCAGATGGCCCAGGAGCGCCGTGCTACCGAACCAGCGGATGGCGTAAGGGGGGCGTGCTCCGCGAAGGAACCGGACCGGCGGCGCTTCCGAACCTCGCCAGTGGAGGGGTGTGGGCGCGCGGGCCGCCGACCGGCTCCGCGGGGCGTCGACGGAGGAAGGCTCGCTCACGGGGAGCCGGATCTCCCCGGGGCAGCCATCTCGGCGGACAGGCGGCCCGGGCTCAGGGGCCCGAGTAGCGGATCGCCAGGCCCACGACGACACGCCCGACGATCGGAGAAGCGGACGGTGCCCACCACGGACCGGTGACGAGGGTGCCCACGACCTGCATCCGGTCATAGACAACGACCACGGCCTCCGCACCCATCTTGGCCCCGCCTTCGCGCAAGGCCTGCTCGTACTGGGGGACCGTCGGTTGGCCGGACGGCTCCGCGAAGACCTCGCCGAGCCGGTAGTGAGGCTGGGTCGGCTCGGCGCGAAGAATCGCCACCTGGGTGGGATCGGTCGGCGGGAACGTCGGGCCTCCCAGGTAGGGCTGGAGGCGCGTGGACACGAAGCTGCACCCGGCCAGCAGGACGGCGAGGCCCAGCACGCGCCAGCCGGCGGCCTTCGGCGTGAACCGCGGCTGACGCGATCGCGGCGAGGTCGAATGGGCAGGAGACGGACTCGCCCGCAGGAGGCCCTCCATACAGAAGATCGCTCGCTGGCCGAGCATCTCAACATCCATTCTGCGCGCGGCTGCCGGTCGGCCGCTATTGGCTTTTCGACCGGCCGCCAGGCGAAGAGGGCGACATTCCGGGCCCCGGCGTAGCAGCGACCGGAGCCGGGACGGTACCCCGATCCCGGAGTCGCGAGCGATCTGTCGCGCCGACCGGGCCCGGTCGCCGGCCTCGGAATGCGACCCCGCCGAGCGGCCGCCCCAAGAGCGGCCCGGGCCGCGCTCACAAGGTACCCTCGCAGGCCATCCCGTGCCATGATGCGTGGCACGCCCGTGCCGATCCTCACGCGGGAGACAGGGAGGCACTCGTGGTCGAGCCAGAGACGCATGCGGGGCAGGCTATCGCGGACCAGAGTGTCCCTCGGCGGGCCCGAAGCGTCGCGCACGCGCTCGGTCAGCTGACCCTGACCGTCGTCGTGGGGCTCGTCGCTCTCGGCGGCTGCGCCGTCCCGTTTGGCAGCGGGAGCGATTCTCCCGACCCCGTCGACCCGTCGACGCGGGAGAAGCGCCGCGAGCGCAACCGCCTGTTCCTGGAGGAGCAGGAGCGGATCGAGCGAACGCGGGAGTTCGACCGCGTCGGCCCCTCAGATCGCTGACACGTCGTGACGAGCGTGCTCGTCGCGCTCACGCCGGTCTCCGCCCAGACCGTGCCCCAGGGGGCCCTCGATCAACTGCATCAGCTGCTCGGCGACAGTATCGAAGACGCTGTCGGTCCTGAGTTAGGACCGACGTCGGCCGGGCGGTGCTGGCCCGGTTCGACGGCACGCTCGTGAACTGGGACGCAACGAGACCTACGTCGGGCTCACTGTGGTGCCAGACGGCGACTCCACCGGGCGGAGCACGCCGACGCTCTGGGGCGCCGGCTTCCGCCGGGCGTACTCGTGGGCGGGTACGGAGCCGAGCCTCGAGGCGAACATCCGGGGCATCATCGTCAACCGGATGAAGGGCGCCGAGCCGTTGCCGGAGACCCTGGCGGCGCTGGCCGCGTACGTGCGGTCGCTGGCGTACCCCGAAAATACCAACCTGAAGGCCGGCGGATCGCCCTCGGATGCGGCGCCGGTGGCGGCGAAGCGCGGATACGAGCTCTTCCTGGTCAAAGCCGGATGCAAGACCTGCCACGAGCCGCCGCACTACGAGAAGCAGGACGTGGACGACGTCGGGTCCGGCGGCAAGTTCAAAGGACCCGCGCTGCGGAGCGTGTCCCGCACGGGGCGGTACTTCCACGACGGCCGCTACCCGACCCTGGAGCAGGCGGTCGAGGCCATGTGGGAGTACGTGCAGAAGGCCGGCACGACCGAGAAGCTCACTGACGAGGACAAGCGAGACCTGGTCGAGTTCCTGAAGGTCCTCTGAGCGGAAGGCGCTCTGCCTCCGGGGGGCGCGGCTCCGGGGCCGGACCGGGACCCGACCGGCGCCGGCCTGTCGATCGCGGCTCTCGATGGCGAGGGCGCGACGGCGGCGGCTCCCCTTGCCCGCGACCCGCGGCCGCCCGGCAAGTGCTCGTCACGCCGAGCCTCGAAGCCCGCTGCGGGTCCGGCCCTGACCGGGCGGCTGCATGGTGGGAGGCCTCAGCCCGAACCGCACGGGGAGTGATTGCCCCAGTCCGGGCCTGACGCAGCTGATCCGGTGTATCCTGCGAATAACGTGGACTCTCCCCGCCCGCAAGCGAGCCGGGGCGCCGTCGGCCCCGGTCACGAGAGAGCCTGTCCGGTTCGTTCGGGCGCGCTCTGCCTGCTCCTGGCTGGGTGGATGGCCGCCGCGGGGTGCCAGCAGGAGATACCGGCGACCGCGGCGCCCCAGAAGTCGGACGCCGCGGCGGCGGGGCCGCCGCGGGCCGTCCGGATCGTGCCGGCCGCGGAGACCGCAGTGGCGCGGACCGTGACCGCCACCGGGACGCTGGCTGCCGACGAGCAAGTCATCCTGGGCACCAAGGTCGTGGGCCGGCTCGCCGAGGTCTCCGTCGATCTGGGCAGCCTGGTGAAGAAGGGCCAGTCGATCGGCAGCATCGACACCAAGGACTACCAGTATCGCCTCGACCAGGCCGTCGCCGCGCTCAAGCAAGCGCGCGTCCGGCTGGGGCTCCCCGCCGACGGCGACGACGACCGGGTGGACGCGGCCGAGACCGCCGTGGTGCGGCAGGCGAAGGCGCTGCTCGACCAGGCGCAGCTGAATCGCGACCGGATGGCGCGCCTCTGGGAGCAGCAGTTCGTGGCCCGCGCCGAGCTCGACGCGGCGGTGTCGGCGCTCCAGGTCGCCGAGGGCCGCTACCAGGACGCGCTGGAGGAGGTTCAGAACCGGCAGGCGGTTCTCCTCCAGCGCCGCTCGGAGGTCGAGCTGGCCCGCCAGCAGCTCGCGGACACGGTCATCGCCTCGCCGATCGACGGCGCCGTGGTCGAGCGACAGGCCTCGGTCGGCCAGTACCTTGCCGCCGGAGCGCCGGTGGTGACCATCGTTCGCCTCCACCCGCTGCGGCTCCGGCTCGCGGTCCCCGAGCGCGAGGCCCTCAGCGTGCGCCGGGGGCAGCCCGTGCATGTCACCGTCGAGGGCGATCCGGGCGTCTACCCGGGAACGGTGGCGCGCCTGTCGCCCGCGGTCGCCGAGCAGAGCCGGACGCTGCTCATCGAGGCCGAGGTCCCGAACCGCGGCGGGCGCCTCAGGCCCGGCTCCTTCGCCAAGGCCGAGGTGGTCGTTCAGCAGGACGACCGCGTCGTGACGGTGCCGGCCGTCGCTGTCGTCACCTTCGCGGGCGTGGAGAAGGTGCTCACGGTCAAGGACGGCAAGAGCGAGGAGCTCCGCGTCACGACAGGGCGCCGTCTCGGCGACCAGGTCGAGATCGTCTCGGGCGTGAAGCCCGGCGAGCCTATCGTCGTCCAGCCCGGCAACCTCACTGGCGGTCAGGCCGTCACCGTGGAGAAGTAGTGCAAAAGCTCGCCGAGGTCTGCATTCGCCGGCCCGTCTTCGCGACGATGATCGTGCTCGCGCTCGTCGTCGTGGGCTCGGCGAGCTACTTCCGTCTGGGCGTCGACCGCTTCCCGTCCGTCGAGCTGCCCACGGTGAGCGTCCGCGCCGAGCTGCCGGGCGCCTCCGTCGAGGAGGTGGAGACCCAGGTCACCCAGAAGATCGAGGAGGCGGTCAACACCGTCCAGGGCATCACGGAGCTCCGGTCGATCACGGGCCCCGGCGCGAGCATCGTCATCATCACCTTCGCGCTGGACCGGTCCGTGGACGTGGCCGCCCAGGACGTCCGCGAGAAGGTCCTGAACGCGGTGCGCAACCTGCCCCGCGACGTCCGGCCGCCCACCGTGTCGAAGTTCGACAACGACCAGTCCCCGATCCTCACGCTGGCCGTGTCCGGGAACCGGAGCCTGCGCGAGCTGACGGAGATCGCCGACAAGACCGTCAAGGTCGATCTCGAGCGCGCCCTGGGGGTCGGGGAGGTCCGGCTCGTGGGCGGCCTCTCGCGGGCCGTCAACATCTGGGTGGAGGCGGACCGGCTGGCGGCGTACCAGATCCCGATCACCGCCGTCCGGGACGCCATCGTCCGGCAGAACGCCGACCTGCCCGGCGGGAACGTCACGTCCGGCCGCCAGGAGCAGTCGCTCCGGACCATGGGCCGCGTGGTCGACCCGCGGTCGTTCAACGACCTCGTGGTCGCCACGATCAACGGGGCGCCGGTGCGCGTGCGGGACATCGGGCGCGCGGAGGACGGCACCAAGGAGCAGCGCTCGACGGTCCGCGTGAATGGTGTGCCCACCGTCATCCTTGAGGTTCGCCGCCAGTCGGGCGCGAACACGGTCGCCGTGATCGAGGCGGTCAAGGCGAACCTGGGGCGACTCACGCCGCTCCTGCCCGCGGACGTGAAGGTCGACATCCTCCGCGACCAGTCGCGGTACATCTACTCCGCCCTCCACGAGATCAACCTCCACCTCGTGCTGGGGAGCATCCTGGCCTCGCTCGTCGTTCTGGCGTTCATGCGGAGCTGGCGCTCCACGTTCATCGCCGCCGTCGCCATCCCGGCGTCGGTCATCTCCGCGTTCGGCATGATGTGGGCGCTCGGCTTCACGCTCAACAGCGTCACCATGCTGGCCCTCGTGCTGATGGTCGGTATCGTCATCGACGACGCCATCGTCGTGCTGGAGAACATCTTCCGCTTCGTCGAGGAGAAGCGAATGTCGCCGTTCGAGGCGGCGCGCGCGGCCACCGCCGACATCGGGCTGGCGGTCATGGCCACGACGCTCTCCCTCGTGGTCATCTTCGTGCCCGTGTCCTTCATGTCGTCCATCTCCGGCCGCTTCCTCTACCAGTTCGGCCTCACGGCGGCCGTCTCCGTGCTGGTGAGCCTTCTGGTCTCGTTCACCCTGACGCCCATGATGAGCGCGCGGCTGCTCCGGGCCGAGGACGCGGCGGGCGAGCACGGCGCGGCCCGCTCCCGCGGGGGGTTCTACCGCTGGATCGAGGCCGCCTACGGGTGGCTGCTCCGTCTCGCGATCACCCCCGCCGGGCGGGTGGCCGTCGTGGCCGTGGCGGCCGGCGTCATCGCCTCGTCGGCGTGGCTCTACGGACTGGTCAAGCGGGAGTACGTGCCGACTGACGTCGACGAGGCCGAGTTCCAGATCTCGTTCGAGGGCCCCGAGGGCCTGAGCCTGGCGGCGATCGACGAGGCGGTGCAGGCGATGGACCGCGAGATCCGGGCGGTCCGCGGCGTGCGGCTGGTGCTCCTGACCGCCGGCGGCAGCTTCCTGGGCCGGGTGAACCAGGGCAACGGGTACGTGCAGATCGCCCCGCACGCCGAGCGGACGGTGACACCGGCTCGGCTCTGGGACGGCCTGCGCGGGGGCGACCCGCTCGCGGCCTTCCGCGGCAACTACACCCAGAGCGACGTGATGCAGGAGGTCCGCCAGCGGCTGCGCAAGTTCCGCGACATGCGCCTCACCGTCCGGAACATCCCCGGCTTCAACATCGGCGGGGGCAGCTTCGGCATTGACTACGTGATCCGCGGGCCCGACCTCGCCGCGCTGGCGCGCTACGGTGAGCTGCTGCGCGAGCGGGCCGCATCCCTGGGGGGCATGCTCGACCTCAACACGACGCTGCGCCTGGACCGACCCGAGCTGCGCGTCGAGGTCGACCGGGAGCGGGCGGCCGATCTCCGGGTGGACGTCGAGCAGATCGCGACGGCTATCCGACTGATGGTCGGGGGGGACCAGGAGGTGTCCCGCTTCCACGATCCTGTCCTCGACCAGGACTACGACGTGCAGCTGCGTCTGAGCGAGGCGGACCGGCGCGACCGGCGGGCGATCTCGCGGCTCTACGTCTCCCGCGCCTCGGGCAGCGCGGCGAGCGCGATCGGCGGCGGGCCGCAGGTCGGGCTGGCCCCCGGGGGCGGGCTCGTGCGCCTCGACAACCTGGTCAAGATCGCGCCCGCCCAGACGGCATCCCGGATCGACCGGTCGGAGCGCCAGCGCGAGAACCGGCTGCGCGGCGTCGTCGCCCCCGGCTACGGCCAGGCCGACCGGATCGAGGCCCTCCGGCAGGCGACGGCGGAGCTGAACCTCCCCGCCGGCTACACGACGGTCGTCTCGGGGCAAGCCCGCGAGTTCGAGAAGACGTTCGTGGAATTCCTCTGGGTCTTCCTGCTGGCCGTGATCTTCATGTACATGATCCTGGCGTCCCAGTTCGAGAGCCTCGTCCACCCGTTGACCATCCTGCTCTCGCTCCCGCTGGCGGTGCCCTTTGCCCTCTTCTCGCTCTGGTACACCGGGAACACGATCAACCTCTACTCGGCCCTGGGCATCCTCGTCCTCTTCGGCGTCGTCAAGAAGAACGCGATCCTGCAGATCGATCACATGAACTCGCTCCGTCAGGCGGGGCACGATCGGCGCACGGCCATCCTGCAGGGCAACCGGGACCGGCTGCGGCCCATCCTGATGACGACGCTTGCGCTGGTGGGCGGCATGCTCCCGCTCTGGGTCGGCTCCGGGCCCGGCTCGGAGGAGCGGCGGGCCATCGCCGTGGTGGTCATCGGGGGGCAGACGCTCTCGCTCCTGCTGACGCTCCTGGTCACGCCGGTCGCCTACACGCTGCTCGACGACGTCGTGCGGGTCCTTCGCTGGCGACCTCGTCCCAAGCGCGATCGGCAGGCGATGGCAATCCAGGGAGCCGCGGAGGGTGCCGCTCCCGTCCCGGCCGACGGCCACGGCGCCGTCGCGCGACATGGAGCCCTCGGCGCGAACGGAGTCGCCGCGACCGACGGGGACGGCATCCGGGCGCCGGACGTGCCGCGGGAGCTCGAGGTCCGCCCGCCCTAGCCGCAAGCCGGCCCTGCGTCCGGGCGAGGCTTCCCGACCGATCTCGCCGAGCCGACCTCGGACGTCAGCCGGGCAGGCTCGGGTGCACCCCGGGGACGTAGCCCGCGGCGATGGTCGCCGCGGTGGAGCGGGGCGTCAGGACCTTCACCGCTTCGCGGGGCGGCGGCGCCCTCCGCGCCGCCCGGTATCCGCCCGGCGACCACGGGACGAGAGAGCCACGCCAGACCAGAAGCGGCTCCGCGTCGTCCGCGAGGACGACGAACACGCCGTCTGGAAGGGAGCCGAGGGCGGCGACGTACGTGCGCCCCCGCCCATCGGGGCCCCGCCGGTCCCGGTCAAGCTCCCGGTCGATCGCTCCGATAGGGGCATCCATCCCGAGCCCTCGATCCCCGTTCGCGCGGAGCCACATGGCCCTGAAGCGGCGATAGTCCGCCCGGCGGCATTCGCCGCAGGGGCGGTGGCCCGCCGCCAGCGCGGTCGCCTCGTCCAGGAAGAACAGTTCCGTGTACCGATCGGGGGCCATCACGGTGCGGTGCCGGCCGCGGTACTGCAGCTGGCACGTGACCCACGCGCGGTAGCCGCCCGCGAGCCGCCGCACGATCCGCCGCAGAGGATCGTGGAGCCGGCCCCGGTTGCCCATGAGGGTGCCGCGGTCCGGCGTGGCGATCAGGTCACCGGAGGGTGTGACGCGGTTCTGGAGCGGACGGCTCTCCCGGCCCGCCGGCAGGCCGGCGGCCCGGCGGGGCGCCCGCCGCCGGAGCTGCGCCCTCGTCAGAGCAGGCCCTCGATGGTGGCCCCGAGCAGCGCCAGCTCGTGCGGCTCCGACAGGCGGTGCTCGCCGTCCTTCACCAGCGTGAGCGCCACGTCGCGCCCTCGGATCGCGTCCGCGAGCCGCCGGGACGTCTCCCAGGGCACGTCAGCGTCCCTGGTGCCGTGAAGCAGGCGCACCGGACAGGGCAGGGGCAGCGGGGCGCGGAGGACGAGGTGCCGGCGCCCGTCCTCGACCAGCCGCCAGGTGAACGGCATCGGCTCACCGTAGGCGGACGGGAGCCGAATGACCCCGTCGCGGCGGAGGGCGCTGCGCTGGGCCTCGTCGAGCCGCGCCCAGAGGAGGTCTTCCGTGAAGTCGGGCGCAGCGGCAACGGCGACGAGCGCGTGGAGGCGCCTCGGCAGCGCGAGGGCAGCCAGCACCATGACCCAGGCCCCCATGCTGGACCCGACGAGCAGCAGCGGGCCGGGGGCGCATGCCCCCAGGATCGCGAGCGCGTCGTCACGCCACGCGCCGATCGTCCCGTCAATCAGCCGCCCCGACGACTGCCCGTGGCCCTGGTAGTCGAACCGGAGGAAGGCGCGACCACGGGCGCGGCACCAGTCTTCCAGATACCGCGCCTTCGTGCCCGTCATGTCGGAGGCGTAGCCGCCCAGGAAGACCACCGTCGGGCCGGCGCCCGGGCACGCCACGTAGGCGAGCCGGCCGCCGTCCTCCCGGGCCAGGAAGCGCACCTCCGGCGCAGCGGGGGGCGCCGGGGAGCTCACCGCCCTGCGCCGCGGTGGGCCCGCTCGACCCTCACGCGGGAGCCGCCCCGAACACGACGACGCGCAGCCGGGTTGGCCTGTAGGCGTTGCACGGGTTCCGCTCCTGCGGGCAGTTCGAGATCGCCACCAGCAGATCCGTCTCCGCGCGGAGATCGATGAGGTCGCCCGCCTTCGAGAGGGGCTCCTCGATCCGGATCTTGTCGTCCCCGATCGGCACGTTCATGAAGATGTTGAAGCTGTAGGGCACCTCCCTGAGGGGTATCCCGAAGGGCCGGAGCGCCGCCTCGAAGTTGGACCGGCAGTTGGGCGTGTCTGCGATGCCGTAGCGCCAGCGGTTCGTGCCCTCGCTGCAGGAGCCGGCCAGGAGATCGTGGCGCCCGCACGTGTCGGCGGCGATCGTCATGAGGGTGCCGCACCGATCGGAGAGGAGGAGGTGGCCGGTCGTGACGTGGATCGTGCCCTGGATCAGGGCCGTGTTGTGGACCGAGAGCTTCTCGCTCGTGTCGGGGCGGCGGAAGCACACGAAGTCCGCCACCTGCTGGCCGTCCACGTCGACGATGCGGATCGTCTGGCCGCGGTCCAACGGGAAGCCCGTGCGCCCCCGGGGCTCGATCATCTCGTCGCGAAGGATGGGACCGGGTGCCGTGATCGTGGCCATGCCGCCTCCTCGCAGGGGTTCCGGGCGAGTCGTCCATGGCCAGCGTAGCCCAGCGCGCGCGTGCCGGCAACGCGGCGTAGCCCGGGCCCCCGGCGCCGAGCCTTGCCACGCCGACCGGGCCTCTTCGGGCCTGCGTGCGCCTCGGCCGTGGACGCCGGAGCGACTTCCGGCGGTACCATGAGGTCGGCATGCTGGTCGGGTTCGACGTGACGGTCCCCGGGCGCGCGGCCACGGGCGTCGGCGTCTACGCGCGCGAGCTCCGGGCGGCGCTCGTGGAGCGCTCGGTTCGGCTGCGGGTCTGGCAGGAGCCCCTCGCCCCGCCGATGTCCGGATGGCCGCGCTTGCTGAACGCCGTGCGCCTCACGCGCTGGCTTCTGACCCAGGTCCCGCGGCAGGTTCGCCGGGAAGGCATCCGCGTGTACCACGCGGTCTCGAGCCTCGGCCCGCTGCGGCCGGGGTGCCCGTTCGTCATGACGGTGCACGACGCCACGTTGCTCACGATGCGGTCGCAGTACGGCTGGGCCGACCGTCTCTACCACCGTGTCTTCAGCGTCCACGCCGCCCGCCGCGCCGATGCGGTCATCGTGCCGTCCGCGGCGGCGCGCCAGGCCGTGGCGCGCGCCTATGTCGTCCCGGAAGCGCGAATCCACGTCGTCTGGCACGGGGTGTCGCCGCGCTTCGGTCCGGTCCCGCCGGCCGGGGAGTCGCCCATCCTGCACCGCCACGGGCTGCGTCCGCCGTACGTGCTGTTCGTCGGCGCGCGGCCGCCGCGGAAGAACCTCGAGCGGCTGATCCTGGCCGTGGCGCGCGCCCGGGACCGGCCGGACGGGACCGCGCTCCAGCTGGCGGTCGCGGGCCCCATCGAGCGCGGCGACCAGGCCGCCAGATCCCTCGCGCGGCGGCTCGGGCTCGAGGAGGTCGTCCGGTGGCTCGGCTGGGTTCCGGACGACGAGCTCCCGGTTCTCTACGGCGGCGCGCTGTGCCTCGCGTATCCGTCGCTGGCGGAGGGGTTCGGCCTTCCCATCCTGGAAGCCATGGCGTGCGGGACGCCGGTGCTGACCTCCGACCGGTCGGCGCTCGCGGAGGTGGCCGGAGACGCCGCGCTGCTGGTCGACCCCGAGAGCCCGGACGCGATCGCCGAGGGGCTTCGACGCCTTCGCCGGGATGAGGGCGCGCGGCAGGATCTGATCACCCGCGGCGCCGTGCGCGCCGCTGGCTTCACGTGGCAGGCGACGGCGGCGGCGACCGAGGCGGTGTACCGGCTCGCTGCCGGTCAGAGCCTCGCCGCGCTGTCGCCCGGCCCCGTCAGGTAGCCAGCGATCTCTCCGGCCGCCTTCCAGAGGTAGAACCACAGGAAGAGCGGCACCAGCGTCACCAGCGTCGTCCACGGCACCCGCTTGCGGGCGCAGAGGGCGGCGGTGCGGCCCGCCCGGACGAGCGGGAGCACGGGCAGCAGGGCGAGCCGCGCCCAGTCGCGGGGCGTCATGCGGCCCCGCCGCAGGCCCGAGATGGCGCGGGCGTTGTGGAAGTGGAGCAGGGACATGTCCAGAAGGGGCTCGGACTGGTGATGCTCGACCCACATCCCTTCGTCCGCCACGACGGTCTCGCCCGCCTTGCGCCACTGGCCGGCATCGTGGAGCTCGAGCGGCCAGGTGAGCTCGGGCGCCAGCCGCCCGATCGCCTGCCGGCTGTACGTGGCGCAGCTCACCCCGAGGACGTCGTCCTCCGGTCCCCCCGTGAACGGCGGCAGGTTCGGCGACTGGCTCATGAAGTAGGACGCGCGGTCGGCCAGGCGCTCGTGGCTTCCGTTCCGGACCACGCCCTTGACCGCGACGGCGTCCGGATGCCGCGCGTACGCCTCGAGGATGCGGGCACACCAGTCCGGCGCGACCAGGCAGTGGTCCTCGGTGACGGCGAGGATGGCATTCCGTGCGGCCTGCCGCGCGCGCGCCCGGAGCGCGAAGACCCCGGCCCCGCCTTCGCGCAGCCACACGAGCCCGGGCCAGAGGGCCTCCGCGGGCGGGGCGGGCGCCCCGCTCCCGTCGGCCACGATGACCTCGGCTCCCGTGGCCAGCGCCTGATCACGGAGCCGCTCCAGGAACGGCTGGACTGCCGGCCAGCCGTGACACGTCGGGATGACGACGGTGAGCGTGTTCGGCGGCGCGTCCGAGCCCCGTGCCGGCACGCACCCGACGCTAGGCTGGCCGCCGGGCCGCGTCAAGGGGGCTGGCCCGCTCAGGGGGTAGAGTAGAAGCAGGATGCGGGAGCCCGGGGCGGTTCTCCTGGTCGCGTGCTACGAGCTCGGCCACCAGCCGCTCGCCGTCGCGTGGGCGGCGGCGTTCCTGGGCGCGCGTGGCTATGCCCCGGCCGTGATGGATGTGTCCGCCGAGCCCTTCGACCCCGACAAGGTGGCGCGGGCGCGTGTCGTCGCGGTCTCCGTGCCCATGCACACCGCGCTTCGCGTCGGCGTCGCCCTGATCGCACGGGTCCGTGCCGTGAACCCGGGCTGTCACGTCGTCGCGTACGGTCTCTACGCGCAGCTGAACGCCGAGTACCTCCTCGCCCACGGGGTCGACTCCGTGATCGGCGGCGAGGCGGAGGCGCCGCTGGTGGCGCTGGTCGAGACGCTCGAAGCCGGGACGGGATGGCCGGCGGCAGTGGGGACAGCCGATCACCCGGCGACCCCGCACCTCGCGAGGCTCAGCTTCCCCGTCCCGAGCCGCGCCGGGCTGCCCTCCCTCAAGCAGTATGCGCGGCTCGAACGCGACGGGCGGCACGAGCTGGTGGGGTACGTCGAGGCGAGCCGGGGCTGCAAGCACCTCTGCCGCCACTGTCCGATCCCTCCGGTGTACGGCGGCCGCTTCTTCGTGGTGCCGCCCGAGGTGGTGCTGGCCGACGTGCGCCAGTGCGTCGAGGCGGGGGCAACCCACGTCACGTTCGGAGACCCCGACTTCCTCAATGGACCGCGGCACGCGCTCGCCGTGGCGCGGTCCCTCCATGCGGCGTTTCCGCGCGTGAGCTTCGACGTCACGGCGAAGGTCGAGCACCTCCTGCGGCACCGGGCGATGCTGCCGGAGCTCCGGGCCCTGGGCTGCGCCTTCGTCGTCTCGGCGGTCGAGTCGCTCAGCGACACCGTCCTCGCTCACCTGGACAAGGGCCACACGCGCGCCGACGTCGTGTCGCTGGTCGGCCTGATGCGCGGGACCGGGCTCGCGCTCCGGCCGACCTGGGTCGCGTTCACGCCGTGGACGACGCTCGACGACTACCGGAAGATGCTCGACTTCGTCCTGGCGGAGGGCCTGGTGGACGCCGTGGACCCCGTGCAGTACTCGCTCCGGCTCCTCGTGCCCCCGGGCTCGCTCCTCGCCGACCACGCCGCCATGCGTCCGCACATCGGGCCCCTGGTCGAGGGCGCGTTCTCCCATGCCTGGGCCCACCCGGACCCGCGCATGGACGCCCTCCAGGCCGAGGTGGCCCGGCTCGTCGAGGCCGCGGCCGAGGCTCACGCCGACGACGCGGCCACGTTCGATCAGGCGCGGGCGCTCGCCGACCGGGTGGCCGGGGCTCCCGCGCGGCGCCTGCAGCCCGGCTTCTCGGACCCTGACCGGGTGCGCCCGCCGCGCCTGACCGAGCCCTGGTTCTGCTGAGCGGAGCCCACCGAGGGCCAGTTGGCCCTCCGAGGACGAGCGGTCGGGAGCGCGCTCTGACCACGTCGGCGTCGCCCCTGGGGTAGAATGACCCAAGAGCACTCCACCGGGACGGGGCCGCGAGGAGGGGAGAATGGCGGAAGAGACGACGCTCAAGGACAAGGTGCAGGACCTGCTCGACAACGCGATCAACCCGGCGGTCGCGGGCCACGGGGGCTACATCGAGCTGATCGACGTCAAGGACTCGACCGTCTACATCCGGATGTCGGGCGGCTGCCAGGGGTGCGGGGCGGCGGACGTCACGCTCAAGGCCGGCATCGAGCGGATGATCTTCGAGGAGGTTCCGGAAGTCACCGAGGTCCTGGACACGACGGACCACGCCTCGGGCTCGAATCCCTACTACGCTCCGTCGAAGGCCTGACCGCCTTCACGCCCTGACCGCACGGGCTGCCCAGCCGGCCTTGACGTGCCGGGGTTCGGGGCGCCCGTCGTCGCCGCCGCGGGGACGCGCATGCTGCGCCTGCTCCTCCTGATTCCCACGACCACGTACCGGACGGAGGACTTCGTCGCGGCGGCGACGAAGCTCGACGTCGAGCTCGTGGTCGCCTCGGAGCGACCGAACGTCCTCGAGGCGGCGCTCCCCGACAACCTGCTCACGCTCGACTTCGGAGACCCGCACAAGGCCGCGCGCACGGTCGCGGAGTTCGCGCGGCGGCACCCGGTGGACGCCGTGGTGCCCGTCGACGACCGCACGACGGTCGTCGCCGCTGCCATCGCGGAGCGCCTGGGGCTCCGGTCGAGCCCGCTCGACGCCGTGTCGACGACGCGGAACAAGCACCGGATGCGAGAGGCGTTCGCCCGCGCCGGCGTCCGGTCCCCGCGCTTCGCCCGCCTCGACGTGTCGGACGACCCCGAGGCCGCGGCGAGCCGGATGACCTACCCGTGCGTGCTCAAGCCCACGATCCTGGCCGCGAGCCGGGGGGTGATCCGGGCCGATGACCCGCCCTCGTTCGTCGCCGCGTTCCGGCGGATCGAGGGGATCCTCCGGGCACCGGACGTGGCGGGGCTCGGAGAGGGGCGCGAGGAGGTGCTGGTCGAGGACTTTATCCCCGGAGACGAGGTCGCGCTCGAGGGGCTGCTCGTCCGGGGGGAGCTCTACGTCCTGGCGCTGTTCGACAAGCCCGACCCGCTCGACGGGCCGTACTTCGAGGAGACGATCTACGTGACACCCTCGCGGCTCCCGCCGGACGTCCAGGTCTCGGTCGCCGCCGAGACGCGCTGGGCCGCCCGGGCGCTTGGCCTCACGGAGGGGCCGATCCATGCCGAGCTGCGCCTGAACGAGCAGGGACCGTGGGTCGTCGAGGTCGCGGCCCGCACGATCGGCGGCCTTTGCTCCCGCACGCTTCGCTTCGGAGCCGGGCTGTCCCTGGAGGAGGTGGTGATCCGCCATGCCCTCGGGATCGAGCTCGACTCGCTCGAGCGGGAGCGGCGGCCGGCGGGCGTCATGATGCTCCCCATTCCCGGGGCGGGCGTGCTCCGGGCCGCGCGGGGCCGCGAAGCGGCGCTCGCCGTGCCCGGGATCGAGGAGGTGACGATCAGCGCCCACGTCGGCCAGGAGCTGGTCCCGCTCCCCGAGGGATCGCGCTACCTCGGCTTCATCTTCGGACGGGCGGATTCCCCCGAGGCGGTGGAGGAGGCCCTCCGGGCGGCCCACCGCCGGCTGGAGTTCGACGTCGAGCCGCCCGGCCCCGCAGCGCCGGCCGGCGTCGCCCCGTCCCCGACGTCCCAGGAATCCCCGGAGCCCACGGAGGAGCCTTGCCGGTGAAGCTCGTGATACATCCCCCCGTCGAGCCGGAGCGCCTCGCGCGGATCGTCGAGGCCGCCCGGCCCATGACCGTCGTCAACGCGGAGAGCACGGACGAGGCGCGCACGGCGATCGCCGACGCCGACGCCTTCTTCGGGAAGCTGACGGCCGAGCTCCTGGCGGCCGCGCGGCAGCTCCGCTGGGTGCAGGCGCCCACGGCGAGCCTCGAGCACTACATGTTCCCGGAGCTCGTCGCGCATCCCTGCGTGCTCACGAACATGCGGGGGCTCTACTCGGACGTGATCGCCGACCACGTGTTCGGCTACGTCCTCTGCTTCGCGCGCAACTTCCATCATTACATCCGGAACCAGCTCGAGGCCCGGTGGGCTCCGGTGGGAGGCAAGGCGGAGAGCTCCGTCCGGGCCGTGGCGCGCAAGGTGCGCCGGCACGTCGAGGAACGGCTCGGCAAGGGGGAGCAGTCGGGCTTCGTCACGGGCCCCGCCCAGGTCAGCGCCGTCGACCGGTCGCATCTGCACCTGTCGGACACCACGCTTGGCGTCGTCGGGCTCGGCCAGATCGGGTCCGAGGTCGCTCGGCGCGGCCTCGCCTTCGGGATGCGGGTCCTGGCCGTGGATCCGATCCGGGCTGCGGCGCCGGCCGGGGTGGCGGCGCTCTGGCGCCCGGAGCGGCTCTCCGATCTCCTGGGGGAAAGCGACTTCGTCGTGATCGCCGCGCCCCATACGCCGGAGACCGTCAAGCTCTTCCGCCGCGCTCGGTTCCGCCAGATGAAGCCGAGCGCGTACTTGATCAACATCGGCCGGGGTGCGATCGTCGACCTGGGAGACCTCGTCGCCGCGCTGCGGGCGGGCGAGATCGGCGGCGCCGGGCTCGACGTGTACGAGACGGAGCCTCTGCCGCCGGACCACCCGCTGTGGGCCATGCCGAACGTGATCCTCACGCCCCACGTCGCCGGCGCCTCGCCTCGGATCGCCGAGCGCCACCTCGCGGTCCTGCTGGACAACGTCGGCCGCTTCGCCCGGGGCGAGCCGCTGGCGACGAGCGTCGACAAGCGCCGCTGGTTCTGACTAGGGGACCCCGTCCCCGTGGATGGCGAGCGCGACGCGCAGGCCTGACTGGATCGCCCCCTGGATCCAGGCGTGGGCGAGCGAGGCGTGCTCGCCCGCGAAGTGGATCCGCCCCTCCGGCGCGACGATCGCCTCGTGGAGGCGCGTCTGCTGGCCCGGATCGAAGAGGGCGAAGGCGCCCCCGGCGAACTCGTCGTGGCGCCACATGTACGGGGCGCCCACCTCGAACTCCTGCGTCACCTGCGGATGGATGTAGCTCGCGAGCAGGACGCCGCGGCCGGTCTCGCGGCCGTGATCCGGGTAGTAGATGTCTCCTCTCCGCACCGCGGGCCGCCGCGGCGCTATAATCCGCGTGCGGAAGCATACCGCGTCGGAGGAGCGCCATGAAGGGTGTCACGCTGCCGACCGAGACCGTGTTCGTCATGGAGATGTCGCCGATCAAGTTCGGCCTGGGCGCGACCGAGGAGATCGGCTTCGACGCGCGGCGGCTC
>DASZOL010000077.1:0-12369 GCA_035550795.1 Candidatus Methylomirabilota bacterium | reverse complement strand
AGGGGCGTCCCGGGAGCGGGCGTCTGCCGCACCACGACCCCCCGGCCTGCCACCTCCACGTCCAGGTCGAGCGCCCCCAGGAGGGCCAGCGCCTGGCGCAGGCTCTTCCCGGTGAGATCCGGCATCACCGCCTCCCCGTCGGGCGGAATCCCCGCGGGCTCCAGTGCCGGCTCTCGCTCGGCCTCCCGGCCCGGCACCCGAACGATCTGCATCGCGGGCACGGCCTCGGTCGGCGCGACGTCCAGGTGTCGCAGGGCCGGCGCCGCCACCGCGGCGAAGATCGGCGCCGCCGCCTCGGAGCCCCAGACCACGGTCTTTGGCTCGTCGAGGAGCGCCAGAATCACCAGCCGGGGGGCATTCGACGGGACAAAGCCGACGAACGAGAGCACTCCGGGCTTACGGGAATAGACGTGCGTGACGGGGTCCGGCTTCTGAGCGGTCCCGGTCTTGCCGGCGACGGGGTAGCCCGGGACGGTCGCCTTGTGCCCGGTACCGTCGGCGACTACGGACGTCAGGATGTCCGTGAGGGTCGCCGCCGCCCGGGGTGAGATCACCTGCCGCACGGTCTGGGGCTCGGTCCGCCGGACCTCTCGACCGTTCCGGTCGAGGAACGCCCGGAGGACGTGGGGCTGCATGAGCCGGCCGCCGTTGGCGACGGCGCCGAAGGCGGCGAGCAGCTGGACCCCCGTGACGGATATCTCCTGACCGATCGAGATGCTCGCCAGCGACAGCCCGGACCACCGCTCGGGCGGGCGCAGCTGCCCTCGGCTCTCGCCGGGCAGTCCCACGCCCGTCAGGCTCCCGAAGCCGAACGCGGTGACGTGCCGGTAGTAGCGCTCCCGGCCCACCTGGAGACCCACCTTGATGGCGCCGACGTTCGAGGAGAACTGGAGCACCTGCTGGAAGGTGAGCCAGCCGTACTTCTTCCAGTCGTGGATCGACCGGTTGGCGATCGTGATCACACCCTGCTCGCCGTAGAAACGGTCGCCCGGGCGCACGACGCCGTCCTCGAGGGCGGCGGCGGCGAGGATCGCCTTGAACGTCGAGCCCGGCTCGAATGGGTCCGTCACGGCGCGGTTCCGCCACTGCTCGGGCGAGGCAGTCTGGTACGCGTTGGGGTTGAACGTCGGACGCATCGCCATCGCCAGGATCTCGCCCGTCCGCGGGTCCATGACGAGGACCATCCCGCCCTTCGCACCCGTCGCATGCCAGGCCGCGTCGAGCTCACGCTCCGCGAGGTACTGGATCTTCGCGTCGAGGGTCAGGACGATCCCGGTGCCCGGCGTGGGCGCCTTGAGGATCGTCGGCTGCCCCGTCATCTCGCGACCGAGCGCGTCCCGCTCCACCAGAGCGACCCCCGCCTCCCCCGCCAGGCTCTTGTCCTGCGCCAGCTCGACGCCTTCGAGCCCGCGGTCGTCCCGCCCGACGAACCCGAGGACGTGGGCCGCCAGCTCACGGCTCGGATAGAACCGGAGCGTCTCGGGCACGGTGCCGACCCCCGGCAGACGGCGCGCACGAATGGCCTCGGCCGCGGCCGGGGGGATCTTCACCTTGACCCAGACGAACGGACGGTCGCTCGCCAGGCGCTGCTCGATGTCCCGTGCGCGCTCCCCGAGGTGCGGCGCCAGCGCGGCCGCCACGGCGGCCCGGTCGGAGATCCGGCCGGGAAGAGCGTACACGGACTCCACCGGGGCGCTCACCGCAAGCGCGTATCCGTTGCGATCGAGGATCGGTCCTCGTTCGGGCCGGAGCGGGATGGTCTTGGAGTACTGGCGCTCGGCGAGCCGGGCAAGCTCCTCGTGCCGGAGGATCTGGAGGTAGCCCAGCCGGAGGACGATGGCCCCGAGGAGGAGGAGGAGACAGCCGGTCAGGACGAGCGCACGGCTCCGGTACCGGGACGCCGGCTCCGTCATGGTCTCCGGACGAGGGCGGGAGCGGCCGCCGGGAATACCCGGCCCGGCCGCGGGGCCCGCCCGTCCGGTCGCGCGCCGGCGGTCACCGCCGTGTCACCATGGCCGGCCGGAAGCCGGTCTTCCCCGGGGGCCAACCACGGCGGCGGGCTCGCACGCGCGCGTCGTGAACCACTCAGGGCCGTCCTGTCTTCTCGAGAGCGTCGGCCGCCGCCGCCCGCAGCGATGCGCTGCGGCCACTGCCCTCCGGAGCAACGTACTCCCGCGCGAGACGGACCTGGTCCGGCGCGGGCGGCGTCATGCCCAGCCGCCGGGCCGCCGAGTCCACGCGGGCGAACGCACGGAGAGAGGCGAGCTCGAGCTGGAGCTTGCGATTCTGCTCATCGAGGCGGGTGCGGGTGGTCCGGAGCGCCTCGATCCCGTAGGAGACGCGCACCCGCTGCACCTGCAGCCACACGTAGCCGAGCACGCCGCCGACGAGCACGCAGCCGAGGCACAACATCCCGGCCATCGCCCGGAGGCGCCGCCTGTCGCGCTCGCGAACGATCATGGAGGACTGATCCTGGATCAACCGTTTCATGTCTCAGAGCCTCGCTCGAGTACCCGGAACCGCGCGCTCCGGGCTCGGGGGTTGGAGTGGACCTCGTCGTCGCCGGGGCGCAGGGGCTTCCGCGTGAGGGCTCGCCAGCCGGACTCCGAGAGCCGGCGGAAGGTGCCCTTGACGAGGCGGTCCTCGAGGGAATGAAACGCGATCACACCCAGCCGTCCGCCCGCCGCCAGGAGCTCGGCGCCCTGCGGCAGCGCCGCGTCGAGGCTGCCCAGCTCGTCGTTGACGGCGATTCGAAGCGCCTGGAACGTCCGGGTCGCCGGATGGATGCGGCGGGACCGCCGGCGGGGCGGGATCGCCGACGCCACCAGGTCCGCGAGCTGGCGGGTGGTCCTGATGGGCGCGCGGTCGCGCGCCGCCACGAGCCGCCGGGCGATCCGCCGCGCGGCCGGCTCCTCCCCGTACGCGTAGATGATGCGGGCCAGCTCGGGCTCGGCCGTGCGCTGGAGCAGCTCGGCCGCCGTGAGCGACTGCCGCGTGTCGAAGCGCATGTCGAGCGGCTCGTCTCCCTGGAAGGAGAAGCCTCGACCGCTCTGCTGCAGCTGGAACGAAGAGAGACCAAGATCCAGGAGCACCGCGTGCGCCGGCGCCGCACCGCACGCGCGCGCCTCGGCGCCGAGGTGCCGGAAGTCCGCGTGCCGCAGAATGCAGCGGGCGCCGAACGGGGCGAGACGGCGCGCGGCGTGCGCGAGGGTCGTCGCGTCGCGATCGAGCCCGAGGAGACGGCTCTGCGCGGCCTGCGCCAGCAGCGCCTCGGCGTGCCCGCCGAGCCCCACCGTGCCATCGACGATCCAGGCTCCCGGGTGCGCGGGCGCGAGCCACCTGACGACCTCGTCGAGAAGGACGGGCCGGTGAAGAACCTCGGGTGCGAGCGGCGCATCGACCTGACCTCGAGGGGCGCTCACACCCGGTGCTCCGAGAGCCTGCGCGTCATATCGTCGAAGCCGCCGCGTAGCGCCTGGTAGTGATCGGCCCAGCGCTCGCGGTTCCAGATCTCGAACCACTCGAGCGCGCCCGTGATCACGACCTCCTTCTTCAGCCCCGCGAACTCGCGCAGCTCCGGCGGGACCAGCGTGCGCCCTTGGCGGTCGACGGGGCACTCCTTCGCGCTGGCGACCATGACGCGGACGAAGTTGCGGCGCTCGGGGGACAGCTGGGGGTGCTGGCGGAGACGCTCCTCGAACTGCTCCCAGGCATCGAGCGGGAACGCCCAGATGCAGTGATCGCCTTCGCTGAGCACGAGCGTGGTGGCGCTGCGCCCGACGAGCTCCTCGCGATACCGCGAGGGAATGCTCAGGCGGCCCTTCGGATCGATCGTGTGCTCGTACTTGCCCCGGAACACCTAGTGGCGCCTCCGCCCTCGGCTCAGCCCGCCGCCCGCGACGGCCCACCCACGCCCCCAAAAGGGCTTGAAACTGGCGATTTACGGGCTTTCATCCCACTTCATCCCACTTAGCGCGCGATACTAGCGGGGGGCTCACGGGCTGTCAAGCGGAAAAATGCCGTTCGAAAAAGAGAAAAACAGGACTTTGGGGACCGACGACCGCTTGGGCCCGGTTGGGGCTAGGAATACCGCAGGTAGAGCCTTCGGACCTGCTCGCCATCCCTGGCCGCACAGGTGGCGAGCCGGGCTGCCAGGGGGGTGATGGTCGGATCCAAGGCCAGGCGGGCCAGCTCCCGGGCCGTGCCCTCCAGGGTCCGCTCCCCCTGAAACGCCTCCCCCAGGACCACGCCCCAGGAAGGCCGACCTGCCTGCCCCGCCGGGCCCGATACGGAAGGCGTCGGCACGCCCAGGGCCTGTCCGAGGGGCGCAAGCTCAGCGCTCTGCGCCTGCTTGGCGCCCGCGAGGCCCTCGAGGGCCTGGCGGAGAGCCCCCCCCGCCATCTCCGCCGCGGCCTGGTAGGCCCTCGTCTGCGTCGCCAGTCCGGCTGCGAGGCGCCCGGCCAGATGGGCCAGCGTCACGCGTCGCGGATCGTCGGCCGGGTCGGCGCTCGGGGGCAACCGGACCTCGGTCTCGGTCATCGCGGGCACTCGGGGAGCTCCCGCCACGATTCTAACACCGCGGTCCTCGCGGCCGCGGACGCCTCAGGCGCCGCGCAGGCGCGGGTCCAGCGTGTCCCGGAGCGCGTCGCCGAGGAGGTTCGAGCCGAAGACGGCGAGGCTGATGGCCAGGCCCGGGAAGAGCACGAGGTGGGGCGCCTTCTGCGCGTACTCGGCCGCCGAGACGGACAGCATGCGCCCCCACGAGGGATAGGGCTCGGGCACGCCGAGGCCGAGGAACGAGAGCGCGGCCTCGACCAGGATCGCGCTGCCGAGCTGCGCCGTGCAGAGCACGATGAACGGCCCTACCGTGTTGGGGAGAACGTGGCGGAAGGCGATGCGGAGGTGCCGGAGACCCAGCGCGCGGGCCGCCTCGATGTACTGCATCTCCCGGATCGACAGCACGCTGGAGCGCACGATGCGCGCCGCGCGCGGAATGATCGGGATGGAGATCGCCACGATCACGTTCTCGATCGAGGGCCCCAGCGACGCCGACATCACCAGCGCCAGCACGAGCAGCGGCAGGCCCTGGAGGATGTCGAGGAAGCGCTGGATCAGGAGGTCGATCTTGCCTCCGACATAGCCCGAGAGGAGGCCGATGACCCCGCCGAGCACCGAGCCGACCAGCGTTGACGAGACGCCGACGATCAGAGAGACGCGCGCTCCGTGCACGATGCGCGAGTAGATGTCGCGTCCCAGGTGGTCGGTCCCCAGCCAGTGCGCGGGGTCGGGCGGAGCGAGGGTCCTCGCCGCCTCGGTCGCGATCGGATCGTGAGTTTCCAGCAGGTTCGCGAAGAGCGCGGTCACGACGATGGCCGCCATGACGAAACCCCCGGCGGCACCGAGGGGCTTCCGCCGGGAGAAGCGGACCACCCACCGCCCCCAGCCAGGCCTTCGCCACGCAGGGATCGCGGGCGAGAGCGCGCGCGTCGCCGTGTGGTTAGCGGCCATAGCGGATCCGGGGATCGAGGAGGCCGTAGAGCATGTCGACCGCGAGGTTCGAGAGGATCACGACGATGGCAATGAACATGACCAGGTTCTGGACCATGGGGTAGTCGCGCCAGAGGATGGCGTCGACCAGGAAGCGGGCGACGCCCGGCAGGTTGAACACCGACTCCGTCACGATGAGGCCGCCGATCAGGAACGCGAACTCGATGCCGATCACGGTGACGACGGGGAGCATCGCGTTGCGGAACGCGTGGCGCCACACCACGGCGCGGGGTGCCTGGCCCTTGGCGCGAGCGGTGCGGATGTAGTCCTCGCGGAGAACCTCCAGGACCGAGGAGCGGGTGATCCGCATGATCAGGGCGGATGAGCGGTAGCCGACGGCCAGGGCGGGCAGGAGGAACTGGACCGCGTTGAGCGCGAGGTTCTGGCTAGGCGGCACGTACGTCATCGGAGGAATCCAGCGGAGCCAGGCCACGAGGCCCAGGATGATGACCATGCCCAGCCAGAAGGACGGCATCGAGAGTCCGGCCAGGCTCATGACGCGCAGGACGTAGTCGAGCACGCTGTCCTGGCGGACGGCGCTGATAACGCCGGTCGGCACCCCCAGCAGCACGGCCACGATGATCGACAGGAGGGCGAGCTCCAGGGTCACCGGCAGCAGGGGCTTGATGATCTCCCACGTCGGGAGGTCATACCGGTACGACTTCCCGAGCTCGCCGTGCAGGATCTGCCAGATCCAGTCGCCATACTGAACCGCGAGAGGCCGGTCGATCCCCAGCTCCCGCATGATCGTCCGCCGGGCCTCGGGGTCCACGTAGCCGGCCGTGGAGAAGAGGATGTCCACGATGTCGCCGGGAGCGAGTCGGAGGAGGACGAAGATCACCACGGACATGCCGAACAGCGTGACGAGCGCGACGGCCAGTCGCTGGGCCAGGTAGGTCTTCATGACCGGTCAGCCGACGGTCCGGCGGGCCCCTCCGGCTCCCCGGCCGTCACGCGGGCCGGTGCTCCAGGGTCTCAAGAGAGACGACGGTGGGAGAGGCGGCTGCCTCTCCCACCAATCAACGGGTCCGGTTACCCTGACGGCCGCCTTCAGCGGTCGCGCCAGACCTCCTGCATCCGCCCGAAGTTGTAGAAGGACTGGTGCGGGATCAGGTTCTTTACGTGAGGCCAGACCACGAAGTAGTCCAGCCGCCAGTCCAGCATCGGCCGGGCCGCGTCGGCCTCGAGCCGCTTCTGGATCTCGTGGACGAGCGCGAGCCGCTTCTTGGGATCGAGCTCCTGGGACTGCTCGTCCACCATCTTGGCCAGCTGCTCGTTGCAGTACTTGGTGTAGTTGCGCGGCGAGCCGCAGGCGTAGTTCTCGTAGAAGTTCGCGTCGGGGTCGTCCGGCCCGATGCCGGTGAGGTTCGCCCCGATCTGGTAGTCGCCGCGTGTGGCCAGCGCGTGCCACTGGGCGCTCTCGATCTGCTTCAGCGTCGCCTCGATGCCGACCTGCTTCAGCTCGTTGATGACGAACGACGCCATGTCGACGTAGATCGGCTGGGCGCGCGTCACCATCTCGACGCGGAGCGGGCTCTGGGGCGAGATCCCGACCTCGGCGAGGGCCTTCCGGGCCTTGGCCTTCTCGTCGGCCGGGTTCGTCCCGTAGCCCGGCAGCGCGAGCAGCTCCTTCTCGGGAAGCCCCCACACCCCGTAGGGGCGCGGCGCCAGCGAGGCTCCGACGACGGCCCCGCCCTGGTGCACCGCCTGTACGAGCGCCCGCCGATCGATGGCGTGGCTGACGGCCAGCCGGACCTTCACGTTGTCGAAAGGCGGCTTGGTCACGTTCATGATGATGTTGTCGTTCACGTTCTCGTTGTACGGCGTGACGACGAGCTGCGGCACCGCTTGCTTCAGCTGCTCGGCGCTGGTTTTCGCCACCTCGCCCGGGAACGACACGTCTACCTGCCCCGCCTGGAGCGCCGCGATCCGGGTCCCGCGCTCCTTGATGACCACGTACCGAATGCCGTCGAGGTAGGGTCTGCCCTTGACGAAGTAGTCGGGGTTCTTCACGTAGTCAACGAACTCGCCCTTCCGCCACTCCTTGACCTTGAACGGGCCCGTCCCCACGCAACCCGTGCGGTAGCTGGCCGGAGGCACGTGCGCCGCGTAGACCGGGCTGTAGCCCGACGCCAGCATCATCAGGAGGGAGGGCTGCGGCCGCTTGAGGCGGAAGATGACCGTGTGCGAGTCCGGCGCCTCGATCGCCTCGACGTTCGAGTACCAGTCCTCGCGCGGGCTGATCCGGAGCTTGGCCGGCGCGTCGGACGCCCCGCGCACCATGTCGAACGTGTGCTTGACGTCCTTCGAGGTGAAGGGCTTGCCGTCGTGCCACTTCACGTCCTTGCGGAGAAAGAACACCAGGTTCCGGTAGTTGTCCTGCCAGGACCACTTCTCGGCAAGCTCGCCGATGATGGTGTCGAGGCTTTCCGTGGCCTTCAGGGGGTCGAACAGCACCAGGTTGTTGAAGCAGGGCATCCCCGGCCACACCGTGGAGATCGTGGACGTCTCGTGGATGGCGAAGCCCTGGGGGAGATCCTCGCGCTGGGTGATGGCGATCGTGCCGCCGGGCTTGGGCGCCTGGGCCCAGGCCTCCGGCACCACGACCAGCGCGATCGCGGCGAACAGGACGGGCAGCAGGAAGCTTCCCATGGTCGCCTCCTCATCCAAGCCGGCCAGGTCGGCCAGCCGTCACGCGCGTTTGCGGGCGCAGCATGGCGCCGGGCGTTTCTCCCGGCCCCTGTGCCGCGTAGCGACTGGCCACCACCGCCGGCTGCGGCACGGCTGCGCCGCTCCAGGCCCCTGTCGGCGACTCAGGACGCCGCCGTCAACCGGGACGATTCCGGGACCAGCACCTCGACGCGCAGCGTGAACTTCCGGCCTTCGCCGGGCCGCAGGGCGCCGACGCCAACAACCCGACGGGCGACCATCTCGTCGCGCTCGTCGTGGACCTCGATGAGCACCGAGTACTCCCAGGGGGCCTCGCTGCCTGGATGCCGGATCGTCCCGTCCACCGTGAGCGGGCTAACCGAGGCTCGCGCCGGTCGGCTGACGGCGACCGCGTCGAACCTGAGATGCCGCAGGCAGGCAGGACACGTGGGCGCGCTCCGAAGGATGCGCTCCCCGCAGTGAGGGCAGTTCCACGCCTCGCCCGTCATCGGCAAGACCTAGTGCGCGGTCGTTTTCGACTCGGGAGGATGAAGCGCTTCGACCTCGCCTTCCTTCCAGCCGAACTCGACCTTGCCGCGCATCTTCGATCCGGCCGCGACCGTGAGGCTTCCCGCCTTCAGGTCGCCGATCAGCGTGCCGGACTCCTTGAATTCCACGCGCGAGTTCGCGATCAGGTGGCCACGGACTTCGCCGCCGACCAGCACCGTGTCGGCCTTGACCTCGCCGTCGATGGAGGCGCCGGGCTCGATGGTCAGCTCACCCTTGACGTTCACGTTCCCCTTGAAGCGGCCAGCGACTCGGATGTTGCCGTTGCCCTCGATCTTCCCCTCTATCGTGAGACCCGCCGAGAGGATCGATTCGGAGCCCTTGGGGGTGGTCATGGACATCGGCGCCTCCTCTGCGCGTCGCGTGGTCGCCGTCACGGGAGGTGCCGGCGTGATGACCGGCGCCGGTGGCGGCTCACTCCGTGGCTCGGGTTTCGGAAGGGGCTCGACCTTCGGAAGGGGCTCGACCTTCGAAGCCGGCTCCTCCCTGCGAGACTGCTGTCCGAAGAGTGCCATTTGCTGCGCCTCCTTGAGGCTGGTCGCCGGGCTGCCCGACCATCACGCGCCGCCACCCACGAAAAGGTCCGGCCAGTGGGCGGAGCGGGTTACGTGGTTCCCCCTACTAAAGCCCGGTGGCCCGAAGGCTGTCAAGCATCCCGAGAGCGAGGGTGACACGCCCGCTACACCAGGAGGAGCCGGGCGGCCCGTGCGATGGCGTCGGGATCGATCCCGTAGTGGCGATACAGGTCGGCACGCGCCCCGGACTGGCCGAAGGCGTCCACCCCGAGTGGCACCTGGGGGACGCCCAGCACGCTCCCCAGCCACGCGAGCGCGTGGGAGTGACCGTCCACGACGCTCACCACGGGAACTTCGCCCTCGAGGTCCTGGGGCGGGAAAAGCTCCCGGACCCAGGTCGAGGCCGGGGGCGCCCCCCGGACGAGACCGTCCACCCGGTGCCGCCACTCGGCGTAGCATGCGCGCGGGCTCGTGAGCGCGACGACGTTGGCGTGGATCCCGTCCGCCGCCAGCTGCCGGCCGGCCTCGACCGCCTCCGGCACCATCACGCCGGTCGCGACCAGGGTCACGACGTTCGCGCCGGGCTCGTAGCCGGGCTCCGCCGAGCGATCGACCAGGCGGTATCCGCCCCGGACCACGTGGGCGCGCAGCGGCGCCTCCCCCAGCCGCTCGAGGGCCGGCTGGAAGAGCGCCTGGTCGACCGTCTTGGTTGAAAGCCTCAGGTAGACCGCCTCGCCGTGCACGGGATCCTGGATCACGCGGAGCGCCTCCAGCAGAAGCCACTCCACCTCCCGTGCGAACGTGGGCTCGTAGGCGCGGAGATTCGGGACCTCGATCCCGAGCGCCGGTGTCAGGATCGACTGGTGGGCTCCGCCCTCAGGGGCTAGGCTGATGCCAGAGGGGCTGGCGACGAGGATGAAGCGCGCCTTCGAGTAGGTCGCATGGAGCAGAGGGTCAAGCCCGCGCGGCAGGAAGCAGTCGTAGAGCGTGCCGATCGGGAGGAGCCGTCGCCCGGACAGCTCGGGGGCCAGGCCCAGCACCGACAGGAGCACGAAGAACGACGCCTCCCCGATCCCGAGCTCCAGGTGCTGGCCGGCCGGCGATTCCTTCCACCGGATCAGCCCCCGGAGCCCGTGGCGCTCGAAGGCGTCGTCCCGCTCGCGGGTCGCGTACACGCCGCGCCGATTCACCCACCCTGACAGGTGAGTCGTCGTGGCCACGTCGGCCGACACGGTCACGAGCGCCGCGTCGAGGTCCGGCTGCCGCGCGAGGGCGGCCAGCACGTCCCCGAAGGCCTCCTGCGTCGACGTCGTCGGACGGGGCGGGAGCTCCAGCCGATCGGGAACCACCACCGGCGGCGGGGAGCGGAAGCGGCGTGGGAGGCCCACGCCCTCGTCCATCAAGCGCCGAATGTGACGCCCCTCGGGGCTCTCCGACGGGAAGGGCGCCCACTCGTCCTCGGCTCCCACCCTCAGCTCGCGCCGGAGCTCGGCGAGCTGCTCGCCGGTCAGCTGGGCACCGTGATTCAACGGATCCCCGGCGAACGGCAGCCGCCAGCCCTTGAGGGTCCACGCGAGGACCGCGACCGGCCGGTCAGCCACGGCCTCCGCCTCCGCGAAGGCGTCCACGATGGCGTCCAGGTCGTGGCCCCCCAGGTCCGTGAGCAGCCGCGCGACTTCCTCGTCTCCGAGCGCTTCGAGCCGGGCGCCGGTCTCCGGCGGCGCGCCCTCGCCGAGCGCCTTTCGGGCCGAGGCGGGGGGGAGGCGCAGCAGGGCCTGGTACTCCAGGTTCCCCATGCCCTCCAGACGCTGGCGCAGCCAGCCGCCCCCCGGGCCGGCAAAGAGCCGCTCGAGGCGACGACCGAAGCGAAGCGTGACGACGTGCCAGCCGAGGGCCCCGAAGAGCCGCTCCAGCTGCCGGGTCCGATGATCGCCCACCACGCGGTCGAGGCTCTGACGGTTCAGGTCCACCACCACGACATGGCCGGCCAGGTCGGCCATCGCCTCCTCGGTCCACGCCTCCCAGACGCTTCCCTCGTCCAGCTCGGCGTCGCCTACCAGCGCGATGTTTCGCGTGCGGGCGGCGGCGAGCGGCTGCCCGGGCTCGGGCTCCCCGGGGCCCCCGAAGCGGTCGCCGATGTATCGGTCCATGAGGGCGGCGAAGGCCGGCGCCACGGCGCCGAGGCCCATCGACCCCGTCGAGAAGTCGAACCAGTCCGGATTCTTCGCGCGGCTCGGATAGGCCTGGAGGCCGTCGAGCGACCGGTACGCGCGAAGGCCCTCGGGTCGAAGGAGCCCGCGCAGGACCTGGATCGCGTAGAACACCGGCGCCGCGGTCGGCTTCACGGCGATGCGATCGCCCGGGCGGAGGATCTTGAAGTACAGGGCCGTGAGCAGCGTGAGCGTCGACGTCGAGCTCGACTGGTGGCCGCCGACCCGCTCGGGCGAGGGATTGGCCCGCCGGCTGTTGGCGTGATGAATCGTGTTCGCGGTGAGCCAGAGCAGTCGGTCCTGGATGCGCAGCAGAAGCCGGCGCTCGTCGTCGGTCAATCGGGGCCGCGCGGCAATCGAGTCCACGGGCGGCTATCTTACCCCGGTCGGCTGTATGATCGCCGCACCGAGATCGCTCGACCGCAGGCCGCCGCGTCACCAGCGCCTCCGGCGCCAGGCGCGCCGGCCGGCACACAAGGAGTGCTGACCATGGCCGACGCCTCCCGACCGGCCGCGCCGCACGGTGTCCGCCGCGGCCTCACGAACTACGGCGACCCCGAGTTCAGCATGTTCGTCCGCGGCGCCTTCGCGCGCGGCATGGGCCTCACCAGCGAGGACCTCTCGCGGCCCGTCATCGGCCTGGCCCAGACGTGGAGCGAGTTCAATCCGTGTCATCGCCACCTGCGCGAGGTCGCCGAGGCAGTCAAGCGTGGCGTGTGGCAGGCCGGCGGCCTGCCGCTCGAGTTCCCGACGATCTCGCTCGGTGAGATCTTCCTGTCGCCCACGAGCATGCTGTTCCGGAACCTCATGGCGATGGACACGGAGGAGATGATCCTCGGGCAGCCGATGGACGGGGTCGTGCTGCTCGGCGGGTGCGACAA
>DASZOL010000076.1:0-14531 GCA_035550795.1 Candidatus Methylomirabilota bacterium | reverse complement strand
CGACGGCGCCAAGACCTACACGTTCCAGATCCGGAAGGGCATCCGCTTCCACGACGGCAAGGAGCTCACCGCCGACGACGTGGTCTTCTCCTTCCAGCGGATGGTCGCCCTGAAGAAGGGCTTCTCGTGGCTCTGGAACGGCGTCCTGACCGCCGAGCAGGTGCGGGCCGTGGGGCCGCAGACGGTGGTGTTCACGCTGAGCCAGCCCTATGCGCCGTTCCTGTCCACCCTGACCCAGCTCTTCGTCGTCAACCGCGACCAGGTCCTCGCCAACAAGAAGCCGGGCACGTACGGCGACGCCGGGGACTACGGCGAGGCGTACCTCGGAGACAACGTGGCCGGCTCGGGCCCCTACACAAAGGAATCGTGGGATCGCGCGACGACGCTGGTCATGAAGGCCTTTCCGGGCTACTGGCGGGGGTGGAAGCCCAACCAGGTCACCCGCGTGATCTACCGCACCGTCCAGGAGGAGGCGACCATGCGGACGCTCCTCCTGGGAGGGCAGGCCGACATGATCGACCAGTGGCGGACGCCCACCACCTTCGAGCAGCTCAAGAAGACCCCGGGCATCGTGGTGGACGAGACGCCGAGCGCCCAGCTCTATCACATCGAGCTGAACACCCAGCGGGCGCCGCTCTCCGACATCCGAGTCCGGCGCGCCCTCGCGCTCGCATTCGACTACAAGACCGCGATCGACCAGGTCTTCAAGGGCGCGATCCTCGCGAAGGGCCCCCTGCCGAACCGCGTCTATGGTCACAGCGAGAAGGTGCAGGCCTACGCCCAGGACGTCGAGCAGGCCAAGAAGGAGCTGGCGGCCGCGGGCGTCAAGCCCGGCCAGCTGACCTTCGACTACTGGTTCCCGACCGGGAACGAGATCGGCCGGCAGATCGGCCTCCTCTTCCAGTCGAACCTCGCGCCGATCGGGGTCAAGCTGAACCTGAAGGAGACGCCGTGGGCGCAGATGGTCCAGGCGTCGGCCAACGCCGAGACCAATCCCGACGTGGCGTCGATCTTCGACACGCTCAAGTACCCCCACCCGGACAGCCACACCTACGGGATGTACCACCCGAGCGCGTGGGGGAGCTACCGGACGATCAGCCGCTACAAGAACGACGAGGTCACCCGGGTGCTCGAGCAGGCCCGCGCGACCGTCGAGCGCGACGCGCAGCTCGGATTCTACAAGCGGAGCCAGGAGCTGGTCGTCCAGGACTACCCGAGCATCTATGTGGCCAACCCGCTCCACCGCATCGCGTTCCGCGACTACGTCAAGGGCTACCGCTACGTCGGGCTCCTCGGCTACGACGTGGCGTTCTACGACTTCACCATCGACAAGAAGTAGCGTCGCCCGCGCGGGGGCGGCGGCGACCCGCCGCCCCCGCCGCCCATGCGCGACTTCCTTCTCCGCCGCCTGATCCAGGTCGTCCCCACCGTCCTCGGGCTGTTGGTCCTGATCTTCATCGTGTCGCGGGTGATGCCCGGCGACCCCGTCCGGCTCGCGCTCGGGCCCGAGGCCACCAAGGACCAGATCGCGGCCTACCAGGAAAAGCTCGGGCTCGACCGGTCGCTGCCCGCTCAGTTCGGGCACTACGTGGCCGGCCTCCTCCGCGGGGACCTCGGCGAGTCCATCCGCACGTACCGGGACGTCCGTCTCGACGTCCGGGACTTCCTGCCCGCGACCGTCGAGCTGGTGACCACCGCGCTCGTGGTCGCCGTGTGCCTCGGCGTGCCCTTCGGGATCCTGTCGGCGACGTACCCGAACACGTGGGTGGACAACCTGAGCCGGCTGGTCGCCGTGCCCGGCGTGGCCCTGCCGCGCTTCTGGGTCGGCATCCTCCTGCAGGTGGGCCTGGCCTACCAGCTCGGCCTCTTCCCGATCGTGGGCCGCGCGTCGCGCCCGCCCCAGGCGATCACCGGCCTCCTGCTCCTGGACGCCACGCTGACCGGGGACGGCGCCGCGTTCGTCGATGCCGCCCGGCACCTCGCTCTCCCTGCTCTCACCCTGGCCCTCCCCACGCTCGCCCAGGTCGCGCGCCTCACCCGCGCGGCGATGATCGACGTGTTCAGGCGGCCCTTCATGCTCGTCCACGCCGCCTATGGCGTGCCCCCCCGCCGCCTGGTGTGGCGCTACGGGCTCAGGAACGGGTTGACGTCGGTGCTCACCCTGGTGGGAATGACCTACGGGGCCCTCATCGAGAACGCCTTCCTCGTCGAGGTGGTCTTCTCGTGGCCAGGCCTCTCCGCGTACGGCGCGGCAGCGGTCCTCGCCAAGGACTTCAACGCGGTGGTGGGCGTCACCCTCGTGGTGGGGCTCTCGTTCGTCCTCGCCAACGTGCTGGTGGATCTCCTGTACGGCTATGTCGATCCCCGCATCCGCTACAACTGAGCTGCCCGGAGCCCTCGCCGGTGCGCGGCCCCGTCGTCCGGCCCGCTGGGTCCGCCGTCTCCTCCGCAATCCTCTGTCGGCGGCGGGGGCGTCGATCGTCCTTCTCCTGGTGGCCTGCGCGCTGGTGCCGGGGCTCCTCGCGCCCTTCCCGGAAGACGCGGGCCCGAGCGTCCACTTCGATCGGACGTACCAGCCGCCCGGCGCCGTCCACTGGTTCGGGACCGACGAGGTGGGGAGGGACATCTTCAGCCGCACGGTGTTCGGGGCGCGCGTCTCCCTCCTGCTCGTGGTGGCGGTGCTCGGGATCGCGCTCGGCGTCGGGGTGCCCCTCGGTCTCGCCGCCGGGTACTGGAACGGACACTGGTCGAGCACCGGGATCATGCGCGTGACCGACGTCTTCCTGGCGGTGCCGCCCCTCGCCCTGGCCCTTGCGGTGACCGCGGCGTTCCGCCCGGACCTCGGGAGCGCGATGCTGGCCATCTCGTTCACGTGGTGGCCGTGGTTCACGCGACTGGTCTACGGCGAGGTCCTGTCCCGGCGGGAGGAGCCGTACGTCGAGGCCGCCCGGGCGCTCGGGCAGCACGACGGCGTGATCCTGTTCCGCGAGATCCTGCCCAACGTGGTGTCGCCCATCGTCGTGAAGGCCACGCTCGACGTGTCCTTCGTGATCCTCCTCGGCTCCGGGCTCGCCTTCCTGGGGGTCGGCGCCCAGGAGCCCACGCCGGACTGGGGCGCCATGGTCGCGCGTGGGCGCACCTTTCTCCCTGTGCACTGGTGGATGTCCACCATGCCGGGGCTCGCCATCTTCGTGGCCGTGATGGGGTTCAACCTGCTCGGGGACGCGCTCCGCGACGCCCTCGACGTCTGGGACCAGTGAGGCCGCGCCCCGCGCGGTCGGCCGGTCCCCGCGCGGGCCGACATCTGGCTCGGCCACCGCTCCGACATGGAGGCGCTGGACACGGTGGGAAGGAGCTTGCCGGTCCGAGGGCCGTGTGTACATTGTGGGCACGTTTCCGGAGGGGCATGCGATGAAGACACGGCTTGTACGCATCGGTAACTCGCGAGAAGTTCGGCTCCCCAAGCCCTTGATCGAAGAGGCCGGGCTGTCGGATGAGGTCGAGGTCCGGCTGCTGGACGGCGCTCTGGTCATCACGCCCGACCGGCGGCCCCGGTCGGGCTGGGCCGAGGCCGCGCGTCGGGTGCGTGAGCGTCGGGAGCATCGCCTGCTCGACGAACCCACTCCGACGCGCTTCGACGATCAGGAGTGGCAGTGGAAGTAGGACGGGTGGTTGCCGCGGCGACGTCTTCCTGGTCGATCTGAGCCCGGCCCGCGGCGGTGAGATTCGGAAGACCAGGCCCTGTGTGGGTCGTCTCCCCCGACGAGTTGAACACCCACCTCCGCACATTCATCGTGGCTCCGCTGACGACGGGCGGCCATCCCTACCCCTTTCGAGTGCTCTGCCGGTTTCAAGGCAGGTCCGGCCACGTCGTGCTCGATCAGATACGTACCGTCGATCGCGAGAGGTTGGTTCGGCAGCTGGGGCGGCTCGCGCCAGCGATGCTGGGCCGGGCACTGAGAGTGCTCCAGGAGATGTTCGCTTCCTAGACTGCGCCCAAGCGTGTCGACCGCGCGGGGAGAGCCATTGCGGCACTCACGCCGCGAGGCATCCTGAGTCCGCTCTTCCTTCCCGTCCATTGGTGGATGTCCACCATGCTGGGGCTCGCGATCTTCGTGGCGGTGATGGAACCTGCTCGGGGACGCGCTCCGCGACGTCCTCGACGTCCGGGACCAGTGAGGCCGCGCCCCGCGCGGTCGGCCGGGAGCAACACGACCGGTGAGTCGGCAAGGTGACCGCTACCGCGTGGGCGTGGACATCGGCGGCGGCGAGCGGCCCACCGCCCGCGCTCGAGCGCGCGCTGGGAGCCGAGCGCGTCGACCTCGAGCGCGCACCTTCGACGCCACGAAGGCGGAGCGCGCCCCGACGTGGCAGGATTGGATCGAGCCTCGCCGCGTCTCGAGCTTGGGCGGCACCAAGCCCCTTCTCGGCCATGCGAGCCATGTCTCCCCGGGGAGGCTGGTTCCGCCTCACTTGATACCGGCCTGCATGAACGACTGGACGAACTGGCGCTGGAAGAGGAGGAACGCGACAAGGAGCGGGCCGACCACGATGAGCGTCCCGGCGGTGATGATCGACCAGTCGACGCCGGACTCCGGCGCCCCGAAGATCGCCAGCCCGACCGTGAGCGGCCGCGTCTCGACCGAGTTCGTGATGACGAGCGGCCAGAGGAAGTTGTTCCAGTGGTAGCTGACGGAGACGAACCCGTAGGCGAGGTAGGTCGGGCGGGCGAGCGGGACATACACCGTCCACAGGATGCGGAGCGCCCCGCACCCCTCCACCTGGGCGGCCTCGTCCAGCTCCCGCGGGATCGTCTTGAAGGTCTGCCGGAGGAGGAAGATGCCGAAGGCGCTCGCCATGTAGGGCAGCCCGATCCCGAGGATCGTATCGGCCAGCCGCAGGCGGCCCATCGTCCGGTAGTTCTCGACGATCAGCACCTCCGGGACGATCATGAGCTGGAGCAGGACGAGGGCGAACGCGACCTCCCGGCCGGCGAACGCGAAGCGCGCGAAGGCGTACCCGGCGAGTGTGCACAGGACGAACTGGGCCGCGAGCACCGACGTGACCAGGAGCACCGAGTTCAGGTAGTAGCGGGCGAAGGGTGCCCGGCTCCAGGCGGCCTCGAAGTTCCGGAGCGTGAGCGGCGCGAGCGGGTCGAACCGCGTGACGTACGCGGGCGGATGGAACGCGCTCCAGAGCGCGTAGGCCAGCGGCAGAAGCCAGAGCAGAGCGAGGAGCCATGCCGCGGCCACCTCCACCCGGTCCCACGCGTCGTGCCCCCCTATCGGTTCCACGTCGGCGCTAGCGGTAGTGGACGCGCCGGTCGAGCAGGACGAACTGCCCGATCGCGATCACGGCCAGCGCCCCGAGGAGCACGACGGTCAGGGTGGCCGCGTAGGCCGGGTCGAAGAAGCTGAACGCGACCTCGTAGATGTAGTAGAGGAGGAGCGCGCTCGCGTTGTTCGGGCCGCCCTTGGTCAGGATGAAGAGGTGGTCGACCAGCTTGAAGGAGTTGATCACGGCGTTGACGAGGACGAACAGCGTGGTCGGCCCCAGCAGTGGGAACGTCACCCGCCAGAAGAAGGCGCGGCGGCTCGCGCCCTCGAGGGCGGCGGCCTCGCCGAGCTCGGGGGGCAGGGACTGCAGGGCCGCGAGGTAGAAGATCATGAAGAAGCCGGCCTCCTTCCAAATCGTCATCACGATCAGGCACCACATGACCGTCGCGGGGTCGCCGAGCCAGTTGTGCCCGCCCCCGCCGAAGAGACCGACCACCTGGTCCAGGAGCCCGATCTCCGGCGTGTAGAAGAAGAGCCACACGTTCGCGACCGCAATCATCGGCAGGACGGTCGGCGTGAAGTAGGCCAGGCGCACGAGCCCGCGCCCGGGGATCCGGCGGCTCACCCAGAGCGCCATCAGGATCGCGATCGCGATGCTGGTGGGGATCGTCCCGAAGGCGAACCAGACGTTGTTCCGGACGACCTTCCAGAACACCTCGTCGCCGAGCAGCGCGGCGTAGTTGTGGAGGCCGACGAACCGCGGGGGCCGGGTCGCCGTCCCACTCGAGAAGACGCTCTGGACCAGGGTCGCGAGCGTCGGGTAGTGAGTGAAGGTGATGAGCAGGACGGCGGCCGGGGCGAGGAGGAGCCACCCGGCGGCGTTCGCGCGCCAGGAGGGGTGGCGCGTCACGACCGTCGGGGGCGAGCCCGGAACGGCGCCCCGGCGGCGACGTTCCGGGCGTGCGTCATGCGGCCAGGTTCAGCGGTACTTCTGGAGCAGACGGTCGGCCTGATGCTGTGCCGCGGTCAGTGCGTCCCGGGGGGATTTCACCCCCGTGAGCGCCGCCTGGATGGCGTCGTCGAGAAGCTTCCGGGCTCGGCCGCCCTCGTAGGTGGATAGCTCCGCCGTCGCGAACTTGAGCTGGTCGCGGGCGACGGCCGCCGCCGGGAAGCCCTCGACGTACTTCTTGAGTAGCGGCGTGTCGTAGGCGTCCGGCCGCACCGCGACGTAACCGGTGTCGATGCTCCACTGGGCCGCCCGCTCCGGCGCGGTGATCCACTTGACGAACGTGAGTGCCGCCTTGCGCTCCTCGGGGGTCGTCTTCTTGAAGACGTAGAGGTTCCCGCCCCCGGTCGGGCTGCCCCGCCGTTCCTTGGCAGGGAGCATCCCCACGCCGAAGTCGAACGTGGCGCCGCTCTTCACGGCGGTCAGGTTCCCGGTCGTGTGCCACATGATGGCGGTCTTCCCCTCGAGGAACTGCTGGCGGAGCGTCCCCCAGTCGACGGTCCCTTCCGGCATGATCCGGTGCTTCCGGCCGAGGTCCGTCCAGTACTCGAGCGCCGCCACGGTAGCCGGCGCGTCGTAGAACGTCCGGGCGCCGTCGGGACTCATGAGCACCTGCCCGTTCTGCATGGCGAGTGCCTGGAACATCCAGTAGGGATATCCCGTCGACGGGATCATCACGCCCCAGCGCTGGACCTGCCCCGCCGCGTCCTTCTTCACGAGGCGCTGGCCCATCTCGACCATCCCGCTCCAGTTCGCGGGGGGCTTCTCGGGATCGAGCCCCGCGTCCCGGAAGGCGGCCTTGTTCCAGTACATGACGATCGTGGACCGCTGGAAGGGGATGCCCCAAGTCTTGCCCTTGAGGGTCCCATTCTCCATGAAGCCGGGATAGAAGCTTTTGAGCCACGCGCGATCCTCGGCCGTCGCGACCAGGTCCTCGAACGGGACGATGGCGTCTTGCTCGACGAGCTCGAAGAGATCGATCGAGAAGAGCACCGAGAGCTGGGCTGGCTGGCCGCTCTTGAGCGCAGCGAGGGCCTTGATCCGCGCGTCGTCGTAGTTCCCGGCGTAGATCGCGTTGACCTTGATGTCAGGGTGGGCCTTCGAGAAATCTGCCGTGAGCCCGTCGACGATCTTGGTCAGCGGCCCCCCGACCGCGACCGGGTAGTACATGGTCAGCTCGACACCGGCCAGCGCCGGCGCTCCGAGACCCGCGACGCCCACCGCCGCGAGGGCGGCGACACGGACCCACCGCACGAGCATCGATGCCATGGCGCTCCTCCTTGTGGTCGTGGACGGCGTCGCGGCTCATCCGCGGCGGAGCCCGCATCATAGTTGGAGGTCGTCCGGCAGCGCAAGGCCGCGCGCGCCTCGATTCTGCACCGGATCCGACAGCCCCGGTTACCGGACCGCCTGCTCCCAGCGTCGGTATGCGGCCGCGGCCTCCCGGCGGACCGAGGCGTCGCCGGCGGCCGAGATCGCGTTGCGAAGCGCCGACCCGGCCGCAGCGTCCCGTCGCGAGGCGAGGGCCCGGGCAGCAACCCGCTGCACTGAGGGGTCGGGATCACTCAGGAGCACCCGTCCAAGCGCCTCGGTGGTCGGCTCGCCGTTGACGCGCTGGAGGCCGCGGACGGCTTGGATCCGCACCGACGGCTCCTGGTCAGCGAGCGCCGCGCCCAGGGCGGGAACCGCCCGGGCATCCCGGGACCGACTGAGGGTCAGGGCCGCTCGGGCGCGGACGACCGGGTCGGGGTCCTGGGCGAGAATGCGACTCAGCTCCGCCACCGCCCCCTCGTCGCGCCGCTGCCCGAGACCGGCCACGCTCGCCAGGCGCATCGCACGCGCGCGGGGATCGGCCTGCCCCGCCAGACCCCCCGCTAGGGAGGACTCGATGACCCAGATCTCGCTGAGACGGGCGGCGTGGCCCGGGCTCGACGGAGGGTCATAGGCGAAGCTCGACGAGTGTCCCCGGGTCAGCCGTCGGATGCCCGCCTCGAGTGGCACGCCCGTGAAGGCTCCGGTGACGGGTGTCCGGAACTGCCCGTCGAGGTTGACCTTGAGGCGCGCCTCCTGCCCGATCAAGCGAAGCACGTCGGCCAGCGGCGCGTCGCGGAGATTCACGCTGAGCCGTCCCTCGCCCACGCTCACTTCCATCGTGCCGGCCGGTGGCGGCGCTTCGGCGGCCGGCGCGCGCCCCGCGGGAAGAAGAGCCGCGACGGCAGCCAGGACGGACGCGCCGAGGGGAACGGCGAGGCGTCGCATTGGAACTCCCTGAAGAAGATGCTGACCCCTCGCGGCGTCCTCTGTCAAATGGGACGGGGATGCCCCGGAGTGCGCGGGGACCCAGGAGCCTCGCCCGCGTGCTCCGGCGCCCCTCGGGCGGCAGCGAGGGGATGGTGGCGTTCCGGCGAGAACGCCGGTCCGGCGGCCGGCCCTGTCAGGGATGGGACGCCACGGGCTGGGGCGCCGCGTCGCCGGCCAGCAACTCCCCGTTCATGCCGAGCGCCTCGTGGAACTTGCAGGAGAGGTGAACAACGCCCGAGGCGGGGAATGTCACGGCCAGTTCGACCTTGCCCTTCGGCGGCACGTCGCGGTCGACCTGGAGGGCCGGAACCGTGATGTTGTGAAGCGTTGCCGACTCGTTCTCGACCACCAGCGTCACACGCTGCCCGGGATCGCCTCGGAGGAACGTCGGAGCGAAATAGTAGTCGTCTACCTCGATCTCGACCCGGGTCAGCCCGCGCACCTCCACGGTGCCGTGGTCGGCGAACGTGGTGGGCCCAAGCCGGAGCAACTGGCTCGTGGCCGCGGCGGCGTACGCCGCCCTGGGCGCGCCCGCCGGGCCAGCGGCCTGCGCGGACGGTCCCGGCTGGACGACGACCTTCCTCGGGGCGTTCCCCACGGCGATCGTCGCGCGGACCCGCCGGTTCTCGAGGTCGACGACCGACACGTCGTTCGACCCCTCGTTGGTCACGTAAGCCGTCCGCGCGTCGAAGGTCGCGGCCACCCAGTGGGGCGTCTTCCCCACGCCCACCTCGCCGCTCAGCGAGCCCGCCACGGCGTCGACCAGCTGCAGTTCGCCCGGTCCCTGGGCGACCACGAGCGGAGCGCGGGCTGGCCACGCTCGGCGGGATCCGCGCCTCCCAGCTGGCGTCGCGAGGGTTCAACGTGGTCCTGTGGCGCGCCGGCGGCCTCGGCTATGCGCTCGTCTCGGACGCCGAGGCGGGCCTGCTGGCTCGCCTGGCGCCGCGAATTGTCGAGGGGTAGCCGGGCGCTCGCCTAGCGCTCTCGGACGCGCCAGGCGGCTCACGCTTCCTCGGCGGCCGACCGCATCCGCGGGAGGCATCACGCCCGTCTGCGCAGGAACACGTGGTCGCGCGCTCGCCCGCGACGTACCTCACGCCCTCATAGCCCAGAGCGCGCATGTCGATGCCGCTCAGCAGGTGCTCTCCCGACCCGCGCAAGACAGGCCGGATAGCCAGATGAAGCTCGTCGATCAGGCCGGCGCGCAGATACCGCCGAATCGTCGATACCCCGCCGCCCACGCGGACGTCGCGTCCGCCGGCTGCCGCTCTCGCCTGCGCCAGCGTGGCGTCGATACCTTCCGTGACGAATCGAAACTCCGTGCCTCCCGCCATCCGGAGCGGCGGCCGCGCGTGATGGGTGAGCACGAGACGGGCGTGTGATACGGGAGATCGCAAAGCTTTGAACACGGAGTGTAGACGACGTTCCTCGCTGCGTGATTGGGTGTCGCGAGGACGACGGGGCCGAGCGGCGGCACGGCGCAAGGCGGCGAGGGCTCGCGAGCGACGCGCCGGGCGCCTTGCGCGAGCCGGATGCCCTGTCTCACTCCGGAGCAGCCCACTCGGGATTCCAGGCGACTTCCCACAGATGCCCGTCGGGGTCCTGGAAGTAGCCGGCGTAGCCGCCCCAGAACGTGTCGTGCCCGTGCTTCACGACCCGCAGAGTCCGTCGATGTATTGCGTCCGGCTAACGATCGCGCTCAGCGGCCCGGGATGGTAGCCGTCCCCATCAGGTCAGCTTGCGCGCAATCACGCTGACGAATGAAATGTGGCCAAAGAACTCTCCCGCCTTCACTCGCCGACGGGCCTCTCCCTTCAGCGCTTCCGCCTGATCGGCGCCAATGCTGCCGGCTCCAGCCAACAGGTCGGCGCCCCGGTCCACGATTGTCAGCATGTACGCCGGTTCAGCGGTCTGCGTGTAGCCGTGGCTGCGAAGACTGGTAACGGTAAAGCCCATTGATCCTAGGATCTTCTTGAGGCGTCGCGTCAACCATGGATTGTGGACAAAGTTCGCCATCATGGCGTCGACGGTGCGCTGAAGCGGGTCGAACGTGTCGATTGCGACTGTCGTCGTCACGTAGTCACCGTCAAACACGGCTAACCATCCGCCGGCTCGAAGCACTCGATGCGCCTCCCGAAGGGCCTGCTCCGGGTCCGGGACGTGGCACAGTGCGGTGTGGCAGACCACGACATCGAAGGACGCATCCGCGAACTGAAGGGCTCGACCGTCTCCGGTGTGGAAGGACAGCTTGGCGAGACCCTTTCCGAGTTCTCGCGCCTTCTCGACGAAGACGGGCGATGGGTCGATCCCGATCACTTCCTTAACTTCGGGCAATTCCGCGAGAACTCTCGTTACGGCTCCCGTTCCACAGCCCACATCCAGCACGATTGCTTCGCCTGAAAGCTGTACTTCCGATAGATAGGCGTTCAGCATGGCACGCTGCTGAGGATCAGCGGCTCGGAGTTCAAGCACGCCGGCGAGTCGTGCCTGGAGCGCCTGGTCAGCCTGAGCGATAGAGGCGTAAGGATCTGGCATCGCTCCCTCCCTCGAATCGAGTCGCGCAGAACTGCTCACGCTTCGGCTCAGCCGTGTGCCGCTTGCGGCACGTCCGCTGCAACCGGTTGCCGGGCGGCGACCACGTGCGGATGCGCGTGGGCCCGGTGGATCTCGATTTCCGAACAGGCGCGACTGGATCCGCGCCTTGGTGGTGAGCACCGGCGCCTCCGCAGCCCTGGCGATCTTGTAGGTGCCCCCGGCGACGCGCCGCTTCCCAGCCTTGCCATCGAAGCGCGCACGAAGGCGTGCGTCGGCAGTGACCGGGCGCTCTTGGGCTCCCCGGGCTCGAGCTCGCCGCGCTCGAAGCCGAGCAGCACCGGCTGTAGTGGCGAGCCCGCAGGGGGGCACGCACCCGGTCGAGAAGACGAGGCCGGGGCGGCGCGGCCCCGGTGGTCTCGCGCACTGTGAAACCGACTCGACAGGGTCCACGGAGGCACCTGGTAAACGGCCGACCACGCATCACCGGTTTCCTCCGAGTAGCATAGGCGAGACCATCGCGGCCGGACAATGCGGACTCACCGGCGCAACACGGCGACGTAGCTCCCGTGCTGGGAGCATCCGCCCGCCGCCCCGGCCCTCCTCGCAGCGCGGGCGCTGGTTGCGATCGAGGTAACCGGGCGGCATCGAAGGCCGCCCGAAAGCATGCGACCCGCCCAAGAGCACACACGTCATTCCCGTCCGAGCCAGTACCCGGTTGGCGGCGGGCGCCACGGGCCGCCCCCTGGCGCGCCGGGTCGGGGTTGGCTATAACTTGGCGAGAACGATCGTATCCCGATCGGGGGAGAGCGACGGATGACTCGGCGAGATGACCGCTTCCGCGTGGGGGTCGACATCGGCGGGACCTTCACGGACTTCGTCCTCGTCGACGGGGAGACCGGGCGTGTCCGCCTCCACAAGTGCCTCACCACGCCCAAGGACCCGTCGGCCGGAGCCCTCGAGGGCCTGGAGGAGCTGCTGCGGGCCGCGGGCCTGGGCTTCGCCGACCTCGGCGCTGTCGTCCACGGCACCACGCTCGTCACCAACGCCATCATCGAGCGGAACGGGAGCCCGCTCGGCCTCCTCACGACGCGCGGGTTCCGGGACATCCTCGAGATGGGCACCGAGCAGCGCTACGACATCTACGACCTCTTCCTGCGCTACCCTGATCCGCTCGTGCCGCGGGCACTCCGCCGGGAGATCGGCGAGCGACTGGACCGCGACGGGCGCGTGGTCACGCCGGTCGACCTCGCGCAGGCTCGTCGCGAGGTCGCGGAGCTCGTCGACGCCGGGGTCGAGGCCCTCGCCGTCAGCTTCCTCCACGCCTACCGCAACGCCGTCCACGAGCGCGCGGTGGCCGACATGGTCCGGCGGGAGTTCCCTGCCCTGGCCGTGTCGCTCTCCTCCGAGGTGGTGCCGGAGCTCCGAGAGTACGAGCGGACCGCGACCACCGCGGCGAACGCCTACGTTCAGCCTCTCATGGCTCGGTACCTCGCCAAGCTCGAGGCCGCTCTCGCGGAGCGCGGTTTCGGCGGGCGCTTCTATCTCATCCAATCCTCGGGCGGTATGGCACCGCCCGCCACCGCGCGCCGGTTCCCGATCCGCCTCCTCGAATCGGGACCCGCCGGCGGCGCGCTGGTGACGGCCTTTTTCGGGCGGCAAGTGGGGCAGGCCGACGTCGTCGCCTTCGACATGGGCGGCACGACCGCGAAGGCCTGCCTCGTCCAGGGCGGGCAGCCCGACGTCGCGCCGGCCATGGAGGCCGCGCGCGTCCATCGCTTCAAGCGCGGCAGCGGGCTCCCGATCAAGGCGCCGGTGATCGACATGATCGAGATCGGGGCGGGCGGCGGGTCGATCGCCCACGTCGATCCGCTCGGCCTCCTCAAGGTCGGCCCGCGGAGCGCGGGCGCCGATCCGGGGCCCGCCTGCTACGGGCTCGGGGGGAAGGAGCCCACCGTCACCGACGCGAACCTCCTTCTCGGCTACCTGGACGCCGGATTCTTCCTCGGCGGGCGCATGCGCCTCGAGCGGAGCCCGGCCGAAGCCGCGGTTGGCGCCCTCGCCGGCCAGCTCGGCCTCGACCCGGTCGCCACCGCGTGGGGGGTCTACGAGATCGTGTGCGAGAACATGGCGGCAGCCGCGCGGGTCCACATCGTGGAGAAGGGCCGCGACCCGCGCCGGTACGCGATGGTGGCGTTCGGCGGCGCGGGACCTGCGCACGCGGCGCGCGTCGCCCGGATCCTGGGCATCGGCGAGGTCATCGTGCCGCCCGCCTCTGGCGCCGCCGCAGCCCTGGGCTTCCTGGTCGCGCCGATCAGCTTCGAGTTCGTCACGTCCCTCCCCGGGGTGCTCGGCGAGCTCGACCTCACGGCGGTCAATCGACTCCTCGATGACCTCGAGGCGCAGGGACGCGCCCTCCTGACGGAGGCCGGCGTGCCAGGGGCCGACGTCACGGTCACCCGGCGCGCCGAGATGCGCCTCCTCGGGCAGGTCCACGACATCGCGGTGCCGCTCCCGGCGGGTCCGCTGCGGGCGGAGCACCTCCCCGCCATCGAGGCCGCCTTCGCGGGCGAGTACGCGCGGCTCTACACGCACGTCTACGCCGGCACCGTGATCCAGGCGGTCAACTGGCGCGTGCTCACGAGCGGCCCGGCCCCCTCGGTCAACGTGGCGGGCCAGGACGGCGTGACGGCGCGAGCGACCGCGCGCAAGGGCGAGCGGCCGGCCTATTTCCCCGAGTCGGGCGGCTTCGTCCCCACGCCCGTGTACGACCGCTACGCGCTGGCGCCGGGCGAGACGCTCGCCGGCCCGGTCATCGTCGAGGAGCGGGAGTCGACGACGGTGGTGCCCCCCGGCGACCGGCTCGAGGTGGATCCGCGCGGCAACCTCAGGATCCGCGTCGCCCGCACGACGTCCCTCGAGGCCGTCGTACCGGCGGGCCTCGACCTCCCCCGGGCCATCGCGCGGATCGAGGCCGACCCGGTGGGCCTGGAGATCATGTGGAGCCGGCTCATCAACATCGTCGAGGAGTGCTGGCTCACGGTCTGGCGAACGGCCTTCTCACTCATCATCGGCGAGGCGCAGGACTTCGCCTGCGAGCTGCTCGATCCGCGCGGCAACTCCCTCGCCCACTCGCCGCGGGCGATGCCGGTCTTCAACCTCACCCTCCCCCGCGCGGTGCGTGCGATCCTGGAGCGCTTCCCGGCCGAGACGCTGTCCCCCGGGGACATCCTCATCACCAACGACCCGTGGATCTGCGCGGGGCACCTGTTCGACGTCGCGATCGTGACGCCGGTGTTCCGCGACGGCCGCGTGGTTGCCATCCTTGGAACGATCGGCCATGTGACCGACATCGGGGGCACGCGGGACAGCCTGAGCGCCCGCGAGATCTACGAGGAAGGGTTCCAGATCCCGCC
>DASZOL010000075.1:0-48133 GCA_035550795.1 Candidatus Methylomirabilota bacterium | reverse complement strand
GGAGCAGATGGCCAAGCCCGGATCGACGCTGCTCACCGGCGACACGCTGAAGCTGGCCGAAGGCTACGTCCAGGTCCGGCCGCTCGGGAGCATCCCCGTGAAGGGCCTCGAGGGGCCGGTGCCGGTCTACGAGCTGACGGGAACCGCGGCGGCCCGGTCTCGGTTCCAGGCCAGCGCGGCCCGCGGCCTCACCCGCTTCGTCGGGCGCGAGCGGGAGCTCGAGCAGCTCGCCCAGGCGCTCGAGCGCGCCGCCGCCGGCCACGGGCAGGCTGTTGCCATTGTGGGGGAAGCCGGCGTCGGGAAGTCTCGGCTCGTCTGGGAGATCACGCACTCCCACCGTGTCCACGGCTGGCTTGTCCTCCAGGCCGGCTCGGTCTCGTACGGCAAGGCCACCCCGTACCTGCCCGTCATCGACCTCCTGAAAGCCTATTGCCGGATTCAGGAGCGCGACGACCCGCGGGCGATCCGCGAGCGCGTGGCCGGCAAGCTCCTGACGCTGGACCGGGCGCTGGAGCCCCTCCTGACGCCGCTCCTGGCGCTGCTGGACGTCCCCGTGGAGGACGCCGCGTGGGACGCCCTCGAGCCGCCGCAGCGCCGGCAGCGCACGCTCGAGGTGGTCAAGCGCCTGCTACTCCGGGAAAACCAGGTCCAGCCGCTGCTCGTGGTCTTCGAGGACCTCCACTGGATCGACTCCGAGACCCAGGCGCTGCTGGACGGCCTCGTCGAGAGCCTCCCGACCGCCCGACTCCTGCTCCTGGTCAACTACCGGCCCGAGTACCAGCACGCCTGGAGCGGCAAGACCTACTACCTCCAGCTCCGGATCGACCCGCTGCCCGCCGAGAGCGCCGAGGCGCTGCTCCGCGCCCTCGTGGGCGAGGACCCCACCCTCGCGCCGCTCACGCGGATGCTGATCGCGCGGACCGAGGGGAACCCCTTCTTCCTGGAGGAGAGCGTCCAGACCCTCGTGGAGACCGAAGTGCTGGGCGGGGAGCGGGGCGCCTACCGGCTCGTGCGGACGCCGGAGGCCATCCAGATCCCCGCCACCGCGCAGGCGATCCTCGCCGCGCGCGTCGACCGGCTGCCGCCCGAGGAGAAGCGCCTCCTCCAGGCGGCCGCCGTCATCGGGAAGGACGTCCCGTTCCCGCTGCTCCAGGCGATCGCGGACGCACCCGAGGACCGGCTGCGCCAGGGGCTCCGGCACCTCCAGGGGGCGGAGTTCCTCTACGAGGCGAGCCTGTTCCCGGATCTCGAGTACACCTTCAAGCATGCGCTCACTCACGAGGTGGCCTATGGGGGACTCCTCCACGAGCGGCGCCGTGCCCTCCACGCGCGGGTGGTCGAGGTCATCGAGCGCCTGTGGCCCGACCGCCTCGCCGAGCAGGCCGAGCGGCTCGCCCACCATGCGATGCGTGGGGAGGTGTGGGACCGGGCACTGGTCCACGCGCGCCAGGCCGGTGCCAAGGCGGCGTCGCGGTCGCTACATCGTGAGGCGGTGGTCTACATCGAACAGGCACTGGCGGCGGTGGACCACTTGCCGGAGAGCCGGGAGCGCGTGACCCAGGCCATCGACCTCCGCCTGGACCTCCGCAACTCGCTCCATCCGCTCGCCGAGCACGAGCGCATCGTCGAGAACCTCGCGGCGGCTGAGAAGCTGGCAATCGGTCTCGCGGATCTTCCCCGCCTGGCACGGGTGCTCGGGTACCTGTCGATGCACTTCGGCGTCGCCGGGCCTCCGGCCCGAGCGCTCGAGCATGCCGAGCGGGCGCTGATGCTCGCCCGGCAGACCGGAAATACCGACCTCGCGCTCGAGATGCGCCTGCGGGTCGGCATCGCGCACATGTACCTGGACCAGCGAGAGACCATCACGATCCTTCGCGAGCTGATCTCCGATCTGGACGACGACTTGGCTGCCCGGCACCGGTTCGGCCTCATGTTCACCGCCCCGGGCGCCCGGGGCATCCTGGCGCAAAGCCTCGCGGCGATCGGCGACTTTCGTGAAGCGGTCGCCATCGGGGCTGAGGCCGTGCGGATCGCGGAGGCGCTCGATCACCGCTACAGCCTCGCCTTCGTGTGCCGCGTCGTGGGCACGGTGCATGCGCTCCGGGGCGACCTTGCTCGAGCGCTGCCACTTCTCACGCGGGGTCTCGAGCTCTGCCGCGACGTGGGCGCCCGGTTCCTGCTGCCCGCGCTCGCCGCGCAGGTGGGAGTCGCACGCGCCCACGAAGGGCGGATGGCCGAGGCGGAAGCGCTGCTCGACGAGGCCGTGGACCAAGCGCCCGGGGACTACGAGACGGTGTGGGCGAAGGTAGTGGCCTCCGCCGGCTATCAGCGTGCCGGACGGCTCCCGCGCGCGGCGGAGGTTGCGGCGACGGCGCTGACCCAGGCGCGCGAGCGCGGCGAGGCGGGCAACGCGGCGTGGGCGTCGTATGTCCTCGGCGGGGTCGCGGCCGCAAGCGGCCCGCCGGCGGCCGCGACGGCCGAGCACCACTACCGAGTGGCCCTGGCCGGAGCCGAGTCCCTCGGGCTCCAACCGCTCGTCGCCCACTGCCACCTGGGCCTGGGGGAGGTCTCCCGGCAAGCCAACGCGCTCGCCGATGCCCGCGAGCACCTGACGGCGGCGATCACGATGTACCGCGAGATGACCATGCCCTTCTGGCTCAAGAAGGCCGAGACCGCGATGTCGGACCTCCGCTGATGCGGTGCCCCCACTGCGCCTTCGAGAACCGAGAAGAAGGCGTCCGATTCTGCGAGGACTGCGGTCGCGGGCTGGAGCAGGTCTGCCCCTCCTGCGGGACGGGCATTCCACCCGGCCGAAGGTTCTGCGGCGGCTGTGGCCGGCCCTTGTCGTCAGTGTCAGCCGCTCCACGGACCACTTCCCCGGAGTCGTACACCCCCCGGTACCTCGCCGAGAAGATCCTGACCTCGCGGAGCGCGCTGGAAGGGGAGCGCAAGCAGATCACGGTGCTGTTCGCGGACCTCAAGGGCTCGATGGAGCTGCTCGCCGACCGTGACCCCGAGGAGGCCCGCAAGCTTCTCGACCCCGTGCTCGAGCGGATGATGGAGGCGGTCCACCGCTACGAAGGCACGGTGAACCAGGTGATGGGCGACGGGATCATGGCGCTGTTTGGAGCACCGGTCGCCCACGAAGACCACGCCGTGCGGGCCTGCTACGCCGCGATCGACATGCAGGCCGCCATGCGCCGGTACGCCGAGCAGGTACGGCGCACTCACGGCGTCTCGCTCGAGATCCGCGTCGGGTTGAACTCCGGTGAGGTGGTCGTCCGCACGATCGGCAGCGATCTGCGGATGGACTACACCGCGGTCGGCCAGACCACGCACCTGGCGGCCCGGATGGAGCAGCTCGCGACGGGTGGCAGAACCCTGCTCACTGCCGACACGCTGCGGCTCGCGGAGGGGTATGTCGAGGTCACACCGCTGGGTCCGATACCCGTGAAGGGCCTCGACGCCCGGGTCGAGATCCACGAGTTGATCGGGGCCGGGGCTCGCCGCTCCCGACTATCGGCAGCCGCCGCCGCGCGGCCTGACGCGGTTCGTCGGACGGGACGCCGAGCTGGAGCAGCTCCGCCAGGCCCTCGGGCGGGCCGCCGCCGGCCATGGCCAGGTGGTGGCGATCGTCGGCGAGCCGGGCGTCGGGAAGTCGCGAATCGTGTGGGAGGTGACGCACTCCCACCGCGTCCACGGCTGGCTGGTGCTCCAGGCCGGCTCGGTCTCGTACGGAAAGGCGACCTCGTACCTGCCCGTGATCGATCTTCTCAAGGGCTACTTCGCGATCGAGGATCGGGACGGCCCGCGGATGGTGCGCGAGAAGCTGACGGGGAGGCTCCTGACGCTGGACCGCACCCACGAGGCGAGCCTCCCACCGCTCCTGGCGCTGCTCGATGTCCCTACCGGGGATCCGTCCTGGGATGGGCTCGACCCCCGGCACCGTCGGCAGCGGACGCTCCACGCGGTGAAGCAGCTCCTGATCCGCGAGAGCCAGGTCCAGCCACTGCTGGTGGTCTTCGAGGATCTTCACTGGGTCGACTCCGAGACCCAGGCGCTGCTCGACGGCCTCGTCGAGAGCCTGCCGGCGGCGCGGTTCCTGTTGCTCGTCAACTACCGGCCGGAGTATGTGCATCAGTGGGGGAGCCGGACCTACTACACGCAGCTCCGGCTGGATCCCCTTCCGCCGGAGACTGCCGACGAGCTCCTCGGCGCGTTGCTCGGGTCCGACGCCGGCCTCGAGCCGCTCAGGCGAATGCTGATTGCGCGTACCGAGGGCAACCCGTTCTTCCTGGAGGAAAGCGTGCAAGCCCTCATCGAGACCGAGGCGCTCTCGGGCGAGCATGGGGCGTACCGGCTCGCGCGGCCGCTCCCCGCCATCCAGGTCCCCGCCACAGTGCAGGCCATCCTGGCCGCCCGCATCGATCGGCTCGCCCCCGGCGACAAGGCGCTCCTCCAGACGGCTTCGGTGATCGGGAAGGACGTGCCATTCGTCCTGCTCCAGGCGACGGCCGGGATACCCGAAGACGAGCTGCGCGGCTCGATCGGCCGCCTCCAGGCCGCCGAGTTCCTGTACGAGACGCGGCTTTTTCCGGATCTCGAGTACACCTTCAAGCACGCGCTCACCCATGAGGTGGCGTACGGGAGCCTGCTCCAGGACCGCCGCCGCCGCCTCCACGGCGAGATCCTCGCAGCCATCGAGCGTCTCTACCCCGATCGGCTCATCGAGCATATCGATCGCCTGGGCAATCATGCCCTCCGGGCGGAGCAATGGGAGACAGCCGCGGACTACCTTCGCCAGGCCGGGCACAAGGCGGTCTCGCGCTCAGCCTTCCAGGAAGCCATCTTAGCGTACGACAATGCGCTGGCGGCCATCGAGCACTTTCCCGAGAGCCGTGGGAGGCAGGAGCAGGCGATCGACCTGCGTCTCGACCTGCGCGTGCCCCTGCAGGCGATGACGCGGACGAACCGCCTCCTCGAGGGCGACCGGGCGGCGGAATCGATCGCGCGGACGCTCGGCGACGAGCGGCGGCTGGGGCGGATCTCCTCGGGACTGGCCAACACCCTCTGGATCACCGGGGACCATGTGGCCGCGATCGTAGCGGCCTCGCGGGCCCTGGAGATCGGTCAGCGGCTCGGCGATGTTGCCACGCACGCCACCGCCGTGCTGCGGTTGGGCGCGATTCACTACACGCTCGGCGAATATGAGACGGCGGCGGTCTACCTCCGGCAAGGCCTGCAGCTGATCGGAGACGAGTGGCTGCGAGAGCGCTTCGGAATGACCTCGACCGCGTCGGTGGTCGCGCGCCACTGGCTCGCTCGGACTCTCGCAGAGTTGGGGAACTTCTCCGAAGGGTTGGCGGTCGCTCAGGAAGGTCTGGATACAGCCCTGTTCACGGGGTTCGTGGGCGACCTCCCGCCGGCCCTCTCGGCGGTCGGATACGTCCACCTCTACCGCGGGGACACTTTGGAGGCTCTCGCGCCGCTCACGCGCGCCGTCGAGATTGGGAGGGCGACTGAATTCCTGAACTGGGGGACCACCGCCCTCGGCTTGCTGGGTTTGCGAGACGTGCGCACCGAGCGCTCAGTGGACGGTGTCGGCCTGGTGGAGCGGGCAAGTGGCCTGGCCGACGAACGTGGCGAGAGGTGGCTCCTGTCGGTTCTCCAGATGTGGCTCGGCGAGGTGCATCTTGCTGCCGGAGACCCGGAGCGGGCGAGGCGGGATGCGCAGGTGAGCCTGGAGATGTCACGCGCCCAGTCCCAGCGCGGGACGGAGGCGTGGGCATGGTGGCTCCTTGCAGAGATCGCTGCGGCCACCGATCCGCCCGACACCCAGGAAGCCGAGGCTGCCTACCGAGAGGCGCTGGGGCGAGCGTCCACCCTCGGCATGCGCCCCCTCGTAGCCCACTGCTACCTCGGTCTCGGGAAGCTCTACCGCCGCACCGGCGACGACGCAATGGCCCGGGAGCACCTGACCACCGCGACGACGATGTATCGCGAGATGGGCATGACCTTCTGGCTGGAGCAGGCGGAGACCGAGATGGGGCCGGCCCATGGTAATTCACCATGAATCGGGGCGTGGCCCGACTGGCGCTGGGCGGACCGAAAGACCGAACCGGCCTCCCTGGTGGTCGTCTATGCTCGATCAGTTCCTCTCGGCTCAGGGCGAAGTGCTGGGCCACGTCACCGAGGAGACCGGCCAGAGTCCCAACCCGCAGGGTTGGATGGCGAGGGAAGGTGAGGTGGTGCTCACCACGTTCGAGCGAGATCAGTCTGAGGTAGCTACCGGATTGGCGAGTGATCCGGTAGCCGAGATCATCGAGTGCCTTCGCGAGATCGTCCCCAGAGACGTCCCGCGGCAGCCTCAAGCCTTGATGATTTCCTCACGGATGAAATGGAGCCGGATGACCCTCGGAACCTCGCACTCGTCGAACTGACAGTGAACCGCGTCTCGGACCTTCGCGTGCAGGTCGTCCAGGTCGTCGGTCTCGGTGAAGATCGATTCTCCGAGGGCCCGTGCGGTAAAACCGCTCTCGGGGGCTTCCTCGACGAGGAAGATCACTTCAGGCAGATTGGTGTGCTCGGCTGGTGAGGTCATTGCGTCGCTAGGATAGAGGTGGTGCCGGGACCTCTCGCCCGGCCGCTTGGACGACCGTGCTACGGCGTCCTCCGGAGCCGGAGCCGGCGGGAACGTGAGGACCGCCGGGAGCCAATCGAGATCCTGATATACTGATTCGCGGCATGGCGAACGGTGACCATTCAGGTGCGAGGGCGAGGGACGGTGACCCTGCCGGCCACGTTGCGGGCGAAATACCGCCTCGACGAGGGAGACCCACTCACGTTGGTGGATCTGGACGGCGCGGTACTTCTCAGCCCGCGGTTCCTGGTCGTGCCGCGGCTTGCCGCGGACCGGCGCCAGCCACGCGATCCTGATCCTGGGCGAAATCGGCCTCCTCACCCTGGTCCTCCCGGAGGCTGTCGTCGACGAGGTCCGATGCAACCTGACCGACAAGCTCCCGGAGGCCCGACCGCTCTTCGAGGAGTTCCTCCGCTCGGTGCCGGTGTGCGTCTATCGCCCGACGAGTCATGATCGGGAGCGGGCTCGCTCTCTGGCCGACCTCAAGGATGTTCCGATCCTGGCCGCGGCGATTGGCGCCGGTACACCGATCCTCGTGACTCACAATGTGAGACACTTCCGGTCGGGCGAGGGAGTCCGCGTCGTGAGACCGCGCATCCTCATCGAGGAAGCCCGTGCCTGGATGGCGACCTTCGGACCATAGCGGGTGCTCGGCTGGAGAGAGCGCAGGGGACTGCCCGGTGGACGACCAGCCGCATGACGTATTGCGCATTGGCGTCAGGACCGCGTTCGACGAGCGCCCCTATTACCAGGCTATGCCCGAATCGCATCTTTCTGGCGTTCACGCCCCGAGCTATGCTGAGCTGAGGTCGACGTGATGGCTCTCAGGGCGGTGCTCATGGTCATCCTCACCCTCGCCGTCCTCGCCGCGCCGCTCACCGCCGATGCGCAGCAGGCGGAGGGTGTATCAGATCGGAGTGTTTCACGTGGGCGTTGACCACGTTCCTCCGTCCTTGGCCCCCCTTCGAGACGCCTTAAAGGCGCTAGGGTACGACTCCGGGACCGAGCCAGTCTCGCTGATCTCGAGGCTGCTGGAGGGAAAGAACGTCCGCCTGGACTGGCAGAACCTGGCCGATGAAGCGGCGGCCCACGAGACGGCAAGAGAGTTCGTCCGAAAGCGAGTGGATCTCATCGTGGCCTTCGAGAACCAGACCGTCCGGGCTGCCAAGGCGGCCACGACCGACGTCCCGATCGTCTTTCTCCACGTGAGCGATCCGGTAGCCGACGGCTTTGTCAAGAGCTTGGCCCATCCCGATGGCAACTTAACCGGTATGACCGGGTATCGAGACCTCACGCCGAAGCACCTGGAACTGTTCAAGGAGCTGCTGCCGCAACTGCGCCGGGTGCTCGTCCTGATCGACCCTGACGACGCAGTAGTGCCAAGGCTTCTGAACGAAGCACGCAATGCAGCTGACTCGCTGACGCTCCAACTCGTGGAACGAGAGGCGAGAACTCATTCCGATCTTGAGCACGTGTTCGGCTCGCTCAGGCGCGGCGAGGTCGAGGCGGTACTCGCGATCTCGCCGAACCTCCAGACGAAGTTCACCTCGACGCTCATACGCCTAGCCGCCGAGAGGCGCCTTCCGCTGTGGGCGCACCGACGGGAATACGTTGAGCAAGGCGCGCTCTTCTCCTACGCACCTGACTATCCGGCTGTCGGGCACGACGCGAGCCGATACATCGACAAGATTCTACGGGGCGCGAAACCGGGCGATCTCCCGGTCGAGCAGATGTCGAGGCTGGCGCTGGTCATCAACCTGGGCACCGCCAAGGCTTTGGGCCTCACCATCCCAGCGTCGGTGCTCGCGCGGGTCGACGAGGTCATCAGATAGCGTGCCTGCTGACGAACTGGAAGGTCGTTCCAGAATGGTCCACCAGATCAGGGACTCTACCCAATCCTGGGTAGGGCTCTCTCCGAGGAAGGCACACCGGGTTCTCTCAGCCTTGCGTAGGCGCTTCTCAGCGAGAGGGCAATATCGAAAGTAGCCTCGCGGGCAACTGTTGCGGAATCTGCAACGGTTCGATCCGAGAGAATCCGCGGGGTCAGATCGCGATCTTGAGGGCGATCTCGTCGAACGGTGCTTCCGGAACCTTGGCGAGGCGCTTGCCAGGCCGGCGAGCAGGGGACATGCGAATCAGGCCGTAGCGCTCCAGTATGCGGAGATCTTGCTGCACGTTCTTCAGGTCCCGGCTCACGGTCTTGGCAAGCTCATAGATCGAGCCGGGGTGTTTGGCTCGAATGGCTCGGAGCAATGCCAGCCGGTTTCGGGTGAGAAGGTTGCGAGCAGCCTCGATGCTGGTGAAGTAGACGCCCTGGTGCCGTGCGACCCGATCGCCACGCTCCACGGCCTTGAAGGTCTTCCGGAAGCCTTTCAGGGCGTCTCCCATCGACTTGATCTCAATCGTCAGCGTCTTGGCCATGTAACGTCTCCCGTGACCCGCCGCACGTCGACAGTGAAGTCCGTGAGGAGCTGGTCGACGTTCACGAAGTTGTACCGCTCCTCGATCCCCTCCAGGTGCCGGTGATGCCCCTTGGGCGGGTGGCAGTCGTACAGGACAGCCGGGACTGCCTCGCCTCGTCGCACGAAGGCCAGGCGATAGCGGATGCCGGCCGTGTTCTCTCGAGTCGGTGGCACCTTCCAGATCGCCAGCTCCACGATATTGCCCTGCTCGTCGATGACCTTCTCGCGGCGGATCGGTATCGCGCGAGGCATCGTCATGGCCAATATACGGCATCAGAGACCGTATAAGCAAGACGGAAGGCGCGACGCATGGCCGCCAGCCGGTCGGTGAGCGGGAGAGATCGATGCCTGTACCGCGACCGCGACCGGAGAAGGGTGAACAGGGGCAGCGGTCCTCGGCCGAGGGATGGCCGAGGTGGAATTCCTCCATGGCCACCGATGCCGCGCGAATCCTGACCGAAGCGCTCGGGCTGGCGCCCCAGGAACGTGCCCTCATCGCGCTCGAGCTGCTCGCCTCGCTTGATCCCGACGTGGCAGGCGGACAAGACCCCGACGCTGACTGGATCGCGGAGATCGCGTGCCGCGCCCGGGCAGCGATTGCCGGCGGCCCGGCGGTGTCCTGGCCCGCGGCCCGCGCCCGGATAATCAATCGCCTTTCGAACTTTTAGGCTCCGTGGAGGCGGACGCCCTGGCGCGTCACGTTCCCCGCCAGTGGACCGGAAGGTCGTGTCGAGACGTTCGTGAGCGGCGAGGGAGTATGTAGCGCGACTGCTTTCCGTGGGCCGCTGTCTTGTAACGTGCCGGAATTCCGAGCACGCGCGTGAGGGCCAAGTGCTTCTGGAAAGCTGAGGCCGATCTGAGAAAGGCGAGCCTGGTCACCCGAGGGGCCGGAGGCGGAAATCCTGATATACTGATTCTCGGCATGGCACGGACGGTGACGATTCAGGTGCGGGCGCGAGGGACGGTGACGCTCCCGGCCACGTTGCGGGCGAAGTACCGCCTCGACGAGGGAGACCCGCTCACGTTGGTAGACCTCGATGGCGCGGTGCTGCTCAGCCCACGGTTCCTGGTCGTGCCACGGCTAGCCGCGGAGATGGAACGTTTGAGGCGAGCCCGGAAGCTGTCACTGAAAGATCTTGGTGGCCCCGACCGGGAAGACTGAGCCGATCGCCGTCTGCCTTGATGCCGACGTACTGATCGCCGGCCTTCTGTCGCGCACGGGCGCCAGCCACGCCATTTTGATCCTGGGTGAAGTCGGCCTCCTCACTCTGGTCCTCCCAGAAGCCGTCATCGGCGAGGTCCGGCGGAACCTGACTGACAAGCTGCCGGAGACCTTGCCCCTGTTCGAAGAGTTCCTTCGCTCGGTGCCAGTGCGAGTCTGTCGGCCAACCGCCCGGGACCGGGAACGGGCTCGGACCTTGGCTGATCCGAAGGATGTTCCGATCCTGGCGGCGGCGATCACGGCCGGCACACCCCTCCTCGTGACCCACAACGTGAGACACTTTCGGTCGGGTGAAGGCGTCCGCATCGTGCGACCGCGCCTCCTCATCGAGGAGGCCCGAGCCTGGATGGCGGGCTTTGGCAGATGACCTATGCGCTCCGGCAAGGAGCGGAGCGGATCGGACGATTTGATGGATGATCCCGTCGATCGCCTCCTCCGAGAAGCACGTAGTCTGTCGCTCGACGACCGCGCCCGTATCGCGGCCGAGCTGCTGGCCACGCTTGGTCCGGCCGTGCCAAGCCATGAGCGTTCTGACGTTGATTGGATCCTCGAGATCGAGCGTCGCGCCCGGGCCGCGATTGCGGGCAGTTCGGCGCTATCCCGGGCGGAGGCACGCGCTCAGATACAGGATCGGCTCTCGAACTCGTAGGCGACAGGGCTCCAAGGAGGCGACCGGGTTTTGGCGCCTCTGCGAACCATGCTTTCTCGGGAGCGGACCCGAAGCTCTTGCCGAGTCGGTGGGGAACGGCGGCGGAGTGGGTAGCCCGACTTCTCTCGATGGGCCGCTGTCTTGTAACGTGCCGGATTCCCGAGCGCGCGCGTGGGGGCCAAGTGCTTCTGGAAATCCCTCCCGTGTGGGCCGATGAGGCGGGGCGGCATCACACGCGCGAGGAGGCCGCCGGATTCCTGAGAGGTGTTCTCTCGCGCGAAGCGCGTGGCCGGCCGTCCCTGACCGTGGGAGCGCTCATCGGAGGGCGGGTCACCGTCCGGCGCCCGCCGGCGGACCCGTCGCCGGGGGAAAGGGCCCACCGGTGTGATGTGCTCCAGGTTGCCGCGCCGGATGGCGGGGCCGGGGAGGAGGACACCGTGCGCTACGTGAGCGGCGAGGAGATCCACCGGGTCCTGACGTTCCCGGCGGTGGTCGCGGCCATGGAGGCGGGCCATCGCCGCCCTCGGATGGAGACCCGCGACCTGAGCATGGGCGAGGAGAAGGCGCACTACTTCGTGCGCTCGGCGATCGATCGCGGGCGCGCTCTCGGCAGCAAGCTCTTCACGAGCTATCCGGACAACCTCACCGCCCGGGGTCACGGCCGGGACGGGCTGCCGGCCGTCCAGGCGATGTACGTGCTGTTCGACGGCGGCAACGGACGCCCGCTGGCCGTCCTGGACGGGACCGCCGTCACGTGGTGGAAGACGGCGGCCGATTCCGCGCTCGGAGCCCGGCTCCTCGCACCCGCAGCTCCGGGCACGCTCGTCGTGGTGGGGGCGGGCGCGATGGCGCCCTGGCTCGTGCGCGCGCATTGCTACGCGAGGCCGTCGATCCAGCGCGTGCTGGTCTGGAACCGCACGCAAGAGCGTGCCGAGCGTCTCGCCGGCCAGCTGCGCGGTGAGGGGATCGCGGCGGTGGCCAGCGCCGATCTGGCAGCGGCGGTCCGGCAGGCGCAGGTGGTCACCTCGGCGACGCGCGCGCACACGCCCCTGATCAGGGGCGCATGGCTCCGGGCCGGCACCCACCTCGACCTCGTCGGCGGGTACACGCGCGAGACGCGCGAGGCGGACGACGAGGCCGCCCGACGAGCGCGGATCTTCGTGGACCGCCGCGAGTCCGCCTTCGATGGGGTCGGCGACATCCTGCAGCCGATCGCGAGCGGCGCCATCCGAAAGGAGGACGTGCTCGGCGACCTCTACGACCTGGTCGGTGGAGGCGCGAGGGGCCGCGTCGGCGAGGAGGACATCACGCTGTTCAAGAATGCGGGAGGCGGTCATCTCGATCTGATGACGGCGCAGGCCATCATGTCGCAGCTCGAGCCGGGGGCCTGAGAGGCGGGACGGACGGGACGCGTCGACGACCTGTCGCGTCACGGGTTGGATACCCTGTCGCGCACCGGATGACGCGCCGAAAGGAGAGACCCGTGGCAATCACGGTGTCTCGGTTTCTCGACGTGGCCAATGGTCTGCAGCCCAACCAGTTCTCGGTCGGCTCGCACGAGCGGATCGGCTCGCTCGAGGACCTGCACCCGACCGTGCGCCACACCCGGCGAGACCGCGACAGCTGACCCGATGCTGGTCGGCGCGGCACTGTCCCTCAGCGGACGGCTCCGGCGGCAGGGAGAGCAGGCGCGAAGAGCGTCGCGCAGAGGTCGATCACCGTCGAGTCCAGACTGACGAGCTTGTTCTTGAAGCGGAACTTCCGCCGGCCCTTCGCCAGGGGTTGACAACGGAGGAGCAATGCCTCGAAGACCGCTCGGTAAAGCTGCCACGGGCGATGCTCGTTGGCGTAGGCCAGGGTCGAGCGACTCGGCGCGGCGATACCCAGGTGCTTGAGCTAGCCTTCGCTGCTGCGGAGCCCCCGCAAATCTCCCGCAGCGAGTGGGCGCGGCCGAGTTGGCAGAACAGCATGGCGACAAACTGTCCCCAGCATGTGAACCCGCGCGCATGGCGCTCGGCGTGTGTCCGCTTGGACCAAGCGCCTGGAATTCCGTCCGTGCGAGCAGCTTGAGTAGTTGGCTGAACATGCTGCAGAATGCGCTCACGGGTGAGCCTCCTGTTCGCCGGGGTGTCGAAGCTTGGTCGGCCTCGACCCCACCATACGTCAGGGGGCTCATTCGTTCTCAACGCAGTCTTTCTCCGGCGACCGAAGACATATCAACCGGGGGCAGCCATGGGATGGGCCGTTTCAGGGGTGCGATTCGGGACCACTCGTATCGCGACCGGACCGCGGCTCCACTACGCCGAGCGGGGCGATTCCGCTGGGCAGGCGATCCTCTTCCTGCACGGGTGGCCCGATTCCTGGTTCTCGTTCAGTCGGCTCCTGCCGCTCCTGCCCGGCCGCTACCGGACCCTCGCTCCGGACCAGCGCGGCTTCGGCGATTCGGACCGCCCGGATGCCGGCTACGGCATCGACGACCTCGCGTCCGATGCCGCCGCCTTCCTCGACACGCTCGGCATCGAGCGCGCCGCCGTGGTGGGACACTCGATGGGAACCTTCGTCGCCCGCCGGGTCGCCGAGGCGCATCCCGCCCGGGTCGCGCGCCTGGTATTGATCGGCAGCGCGTTCTCGCCCGTCAACGACGTGACGCGGGGCGTTCGGGCGAGCCTGGCGACGCTGGAGGATCCCGTGTCGATGGAGTTCGCCCGCCAGTTCCAGGCGAGCACGGTGTACGCGCCGGTTCCGCCGGACTTCTTCGAGGGACTAGTCGCCGAGAGCGTGAAGCTGCCGGCCCGGCTCTGGCGCGCGGTGTTCGAGGGCATCCTGGCCTTCGACGATGCGGACCGGCTCGGCGGGATCGCCGCGCCGACTCTCATCCTCTGGGGTGAGCGGGACGCGCTCTTTCCGAGGGAGGACCAGCATCGCCTGGCGGCGGTGATCCCCCGAGCGCGCCTCAAGATCTACGCCGACACCGGCCACTGCCCGAACTGGGAGCGTCCCGAGCAGGTCGTCGCCGACCTCGACGCCTTTATGCAAGAAGCGTAATCGCCCGTAGATCCGGGTGCATGGTGAGCGGAGACCTCAACGCAATGTGGACAAGAGCGATGCTGGGTGCGCGCCCCGAGCCTGCCCGATGCGGCGGCCGATTCGGGCTTGCCGCCCCGCTTGCTCAGCGGCACGGTCATGAGGTAGAACACTCTCGCGCTTCGAGTGCCCGTCCCGCTGGCCGGGCTCGACGTGACATCCGGTCCCACGATGGGCCGCGGAGGTCCGATGATGCATCGCCGAGCACTGCTCCTGGGCGCCCTGGCCTCCGCCGCGTGCGACGCCAGCTCTTCCTCGTCTTCCGGGCCGTCGACAACCCAGGCCAAGTTCATGGCCGTGAATGGCAACGACCGCAACTCCGCCAACGAGATCGCACCGGTGCGGACGCTGGCGCGGGCGCTCAGCCTCGTCACGGCCGGCACGACCCTCTTCATCAAGGGCGGCGTCTACCAGGAGGCCACGGGACATAGCTTCCCGAGCGGGCGCTCCTGGGATGCGCCGCTGCGAATTGCCGCCTACCAGGGGCAGCCGGTCGTCCTCCGGCCGGCCGGGACCGCACGCGTCCTCGACTTCGTGGGCAGGTCCTACGTCATCGTCGACGGGCTCACGATTGACGCCGCCCGGGTGACCGCGGACGGGATCAAAATCACGGAAGGCTCGCACCACATCCGGATCCAGAACACCGAGGTGATGAACGCTCCGAGCCAGGGGATCCTCCTCAGTGTTGGCGCCCACTCGAACGAGCTCGTCAACCTCCGCGTCCACGACAACGGGCGGAACGACTTCTGCCACGGCATCTACGTCGCCACCGACAACAACCTGATCGAGAACTGCGAGATCTACCGGAACGCCGGGTGGGGCGTCCACGCCTGGGAGGCGCCCAACAACCTGACCGTGCGCGGATGCCGGATCTACCAGAACGCCCGCGTCGGCGCCCGCGGGCCCGGGATCGGGCTCTACGGCGGGGCGGGCCTGCGCGCGCACAACAACGAGGTCTGGGGCAACGCGGTCGGGATCACCGCCGCCTTCGGGTCGCAGGGCGCCGAGATCCTCGGGAACCGGGTCTACAACAATCGCGGCCAGGGGATCTTCGTCAACCTCAACGCGAGAGGGACCCGCGTGGACGGGAACACCTCTCACGGCAACGGGGGCGGCAACCTGGTCGACTTCGGCGAGGGGACGCGCATCGGGGCGAACCAGATCGCGTGACGGCCGCGCGTCCGGCCTCGCGCGAGGCCTGGGTGCGCGAGCCAGGGGGCAGGACATGCAGACACGCGCGCACATCGCTTCCCGGTCCGATCTGGACACCCTGATGGAGCTCAATCGCGACTACATCAGATCGGTGCAGACGTCGGACGTCCGCCGCTTCGACGAGATCCTGGCCGACGACTTCCTCTGCAGCAATCCTGACGGCTCGCTCATCGATCGGGACGCCTTCCTCCGGCAGACGGCGCGGCCGGTCCTGATCTCGAACCTCGAGGCGCATGACGTCAACATCCGCATCATGGGGGATGTCGCGATCATCCACGCGCGCACCACGTACACGCGGCCGGATGGCGCCGGCGGATCCGGACGCTACACCGACGTGTGGGCGCGCCGCCAGGGGTCCTGGCTGGCGGTCTCGGCGCACGTCACGCGCTGCTGACCGCCCCTCCGGGGTCGCCGCCGCGAAGCCTCGGAGGGCTGCGGGATGGCGCACCGTCCGGCGCCCGGAGGAGGATCCATGGCGATGAGCCAGGCCGACAAGGCCGCCCGGTTCCAGACCCTTCACCGGGGGCCGGGCGCCTTCGTGATCCCCAATCCGTGGGACGCGGGCTCCGCGCGCGTCCTCGCCGGGCTGGGCTTCGCGGCGCTGGCGACGTCGAGCGGCGCCTCCGCCGGCACGCTCGGGCGGCGCGACGGCAGGGTGACGCGGGCGGAGGCCCTGGCGCACGCCCGGGCCATCGTGACGGCGACCGACCTGCCGGTCTCAGCCGACCTGGAGAAGGGCTTCGGGGACGCCCCGGCGGCCGCCGCGGAGACCATCCGGCTGGCGGCCGAGGCGGGGCTGGTCGGCGGCTCGATCGAGGACGCGACCGGGGACGCCGCCAGGCCTCTCTACGACATCGGGCAGGCGACCGAGCGCGTGGCCGCGGCCGCGCAGGCGGCCCGGGCGCTCCCGTTCCCGTTCATCCTGACCGCTCGCGCGGAGAACTTCCTCCGCGGCCACCCGAACCTGGAGGACACGATCGAGCGACTCCGGGCTTTCGAGCTCGCGGGCGCGGACGTGCTGTTCGCGCCCGGCCTCCCCGACCTGGCGGCGGTGCGGGCCGTGTGCGCCGCGGTGGCCAAGCCGGTCAATTTCATGGCCGGGATCAAGGGCAAGTCGTTCACGGTCGCCGAGCTCGAGGCCGCGGGGGTGCGCCGGATCAGCCTCGCCACCTCGCTCTACCGCGCGGCCATGACCGCCCTGCTCACCGCGGCCCGTGAAGTGAAGGGGACGGGCACGTTCGGTTACCTCGACCACTCCGTGGCGACGCCGGAGCTGAACGTGTTCATGGACGCCTGACCGTCTCCGCCTCCAGTGGACCGGTGGTTCCGCCCGCCGGTCTGGTCGGCCCCATGGGGTCCGGGCGCCGACGTTTTGCTGACTCATGTGGCATCTGAGGTAGAGCGATGTAAATGCTATGTATTGTGAATGATCTTCGCGACGTTGTTCACTGCCGGACGGCCCTCGCGCGATGCTCGCGATCGCGGCGCGCGGTCGTCGCTCAGTCGTGGCGACGACGCGACGTCGCGATAGGCCCCGGGGCGCGGGCAGCCGGGCGGAGCCAGCCGAGCCGGAGGCCGGGCCACCGCGCTCGCGCGGAGTCCAGATACAGATAGATCACGGGAGTGACGTAGAGCGTCAGGAGCTGCGAGACGAGCAGGCCCCCGACCACGGCCAGGCCGAGGGGCCGCCGCACGTCGGCGCCGGTGCCGAATCCGAGGGCGATCGGCAAGGTGCCCATGATCGCCGCGATGGTGGTCATCATGATCGGCCGGAAACGAACCAGCGCCCCCTCCCGGATCGCCGACTCGGGGTCCTTGCCCGCTCGCTCCGCCTCGAGGGCGAAGTCGACCTGCATGATGGCGTTCTTCTTCACGATGCCGAGCAGCATGATCAGGCCGATGAATCCGTAGAAGTCGAGCTCGTAGCCGAGCAGGTAGAGGGTCAGGAGACCCCCGACCACGGCCGAGGGCAAGCCCGAGAGGATCGTGAGCGGGTGGACGAAGCTCTCGTAGAGGATGCCCAGGACGAGGTAGATGACGAGGACCGCGATCGCCAGCAGAAGACCAAGGCCGCGGACGGACGACTGGAACGCCTGCGCGGTCCCCAGGAACCTGCTGGCAATGGTCGGCGGGAGACGCGCCTCTCGCTCGATCGCCTGGATCCGCGCGACCGCCTCCCCGAGGGAGACGTCGGGCTCCAGGTTGAAGGAGAGGGTGACCGCGGGGAGCTGTCCCAGGTGCGTGACGGAGAGCGGCCCGACGCCCGGCGCCAGGGTCGCGACGGTGCCGAGCGGCACGAGCCTCCCGACGCTCGACCGCACGTAGAGCAGGGAGAGGGCGGACGGGTCGCGCTGGTACTCGGGTTCCAGCTCCATGATGACGTCGTACTCGTTCGACGGCGTGTAGATCGTGGAGACCTGGCGGGAGCCGTAGGCGTTGAACAGGGCGCCTTCGATCTGGCCGGCGGTGAGCCCGAGCGCGGCCGCCTTCTCGCGGTCGATCTCGACGACCACCTCCGGGCTCGAGAGCTCGAGCGTGCTGTTCACGTCTCGGAGCCCGGGAATCCTCCGGAGCCGGCCTTCCATGTCGGCCGCCCGCCGGTAGAGCTCGGCGGTGTCCCCGCCCTGCAGGGTGTACTGGTAGAGACCCTTGGTGATCTGGCCGCCGATGTTGATGGCCGGCGGGTTCTGAAGGTACGCGCGGATCCCCGGGATCCGGGCGAGCTTCGGCTGGAGGTCCGCGATGACCCCGTCGACGGGCGGGCGGCCGCGCGGCGCCGCGAGCCGCATGAACACTAGCCCCGAGTTGCTCCCACGGAAGCCCACCACCGAGACGAAGGAGGCCACGTGAGGGCTCTCTCCCAGGACGGCGTTCACGGCCACCTGGTGGCGCACCATCCCCTCGAACGAGGTGTCCTGCGACGCCTCGGTGAAGCCCGAGAGCTGGCCGGTGTCGCCGCTGGGGATGAACCCCTTGGGGATGGCCACGAAGAGCCAGGCGGTGGCGAGGAGGCTCAGGACGAAGCTCCCAAGAACCCACCGGCGATGCGCCAGCGCCCACTCCAGCGTCCGCTCGTAGCCCCCGCGGAGCCGCTCGAAGACGCGCTCGGATGTCTGGTGCAGGCGGCCGCGGCCGACGCCGGGGCGGCGGAGGAACCGGCTCGCGAGCATCGGGGTGAGGGTCAGGGAGACCAGCCCCGAGATGAGGATCGCCACGGCGATCGTGACGGCGAACTCGCGGAGGAGGCGCCCGAGGATCCCGCCCATGAAGATCACGGGAATGAAGACGGCCACCAGGGAGAGCGTCATCGACACGATGGTGAAGCCGATCTCGCGGGCGCCGCCCAGGGCCGCGCGCATCCGGTCCTCGCCCGTCTCCTGATGCCGCACGATGTTCTCGAGCACCACGATGGCGTCATCGACGACGAAGCCCACCGAGAGCGTGAGGGCCATGAGGGAGAGGTTGTCGAGGCTGTAGCCGAGGAAGTACATGGCGGCGAAGGTGCCGACGATGGACGTCGGCAGTGCCGCGCTCGGGATCACCGTCGCCGACACGTTCCGGAGGAAGAGGAAGATGACCATGACGACCAGGGCGATGGCCAGGCCGAGCGTGAGCTGGACGTCGAAGACGGACGCGCGGATCGCCTCCGACCGGTCGAACACGAGGTCGAGCGAGACGGCGGCCGGGATCTCGGTGCGGAGCGTCGGCAGGAGCCGCTTGATCCCGTCCACGACCTTGACGGTGTTCGTGCCCGGCTGCCGCTGCACGGCAAGCACGACGGCCCGGGTGTTGTTGAACCAGCTCGCGACGCGGTCGTTCTCGACGCTGTCCACCACGCGGCCGAGCTCGCCCAGCCGCACGGGCGCCCCGTCGCGATAGGCGATGATCAGCGGGCGGTACGCCGAGGCCTCGCTGAGCTTGGCGGTCGTCTCCACGTTGAACGCGCGTCTCGAGCCCTCGATGGTCCCGGTCGGCAGATTCGGGTTCGACTGGCGGATCGCCTCCTGGATCTGGTCCAGCCCGATGCCGCGCGCGGCCAGCGCCCGGGGGTCCAGCTGGATCCGGACCGCGTACTTCTGCGCGCCGAAGATCTGCACCTGCGCCACGCCCAGGACGGTGGAGAGCCGCTGGGCGACGAGGGTGTCGGCGTACTCGTTCACGGCGGAGAGAGGCAGGGTCGTGGAGCTCAGCGCCAGGTAGAGAATTGGCTGGCTGGCGGGGTTCACCTTCCGGTACGACGGCAGGCTCGGCATGTCGGGGGGAAGCGCCCGGGCCGCCTGGGCGATCGCCGCCTGGACGTCCTGCGCCGCCGCGTCCACGTCCCGGTCGAGGACAAACTGGAGCGTGATGGATGTCGATCCGCGCGAGCTGGTCGAGGTCAGGGACTCGAGCCCGGCGATCGTCGAGAACTGGCGCTCGAGCGGCGTGGCCACCGACGACGCCATGACTTCGGGGCTCGCGCCGGGAAGCGCCGCCGACACCAGCACGGTGGGAAGGTCCACGCTGGGCAGATCGCTCACTGGCAGATCCCGGTAGGCGAGCCCGCCGAAGAAAACGAGCGCCAGCATGGCGAGCGTCGTCATGACGGGACGGCGGATGAAGAGCGTGCTCACGGCGTCGGGGTCGACGGAGGCGGGGCGGTGCCGGCGCTGACCGGAGGTGTCACCTCCACCTTGGCGCCGGGGATGAGCCGGAGCTGGCCGTCGGTGACGACGGTCTCCCCGGGGGCGACGCCCCGTGCGATCACGGTCTCCTCGCCGACCTCGCGCGCCACGCTCACCGGCCGGAGCTCGGCCGTCTGGTCGGGCTTCACGACGAAGACGTAGCGGCCGGCCTGACCCATCTGCACGGCGGGCGTCGGCACGACGGTCGCGGCAGGGTCGACCGCCAGCGTGAGCACGACGCTCACGAACTGGCCCGGCCAGAGCATGCCCTCGTCGTTCGGAAACGAGGCCTTGAGCTGGATCGTGCCGGTCACCGGATCCACCCGGTTGTCGATGAAGGTGAACCGGCCCTGGCCGAGCGGCCGGTCACCCTGCGGGGCCTGTGCCCTCACCATGGGGTCTCCGGCGGCACTCCGGGCTTGCAGCTCGGGGAGCTCCCGTTCCGGCAGCGTGAACGCGACGTCGATGGGACGAATCCGGTTCACGACGACCATGGCGGTGTCGTTCGTCTTGATCAGATCGCCCTCGTGGACCAGGAGGGCGCCGGTGCGGCCCGACATCGGCGCGCGGATGGTGGCGTATCCAAGCTGGATCCGCGCGTTTTCCACCACGGCGAGGTCGGCGTGAACCGTCGCCGCCAGGGCGGCGGCCGCCGTCTCCGTCTGATCGGCTTGCTGCTGCGCGACGAACCCCTTCCGCGCGAGCTCGGCGTAACGCTCGGCGTCCTTGCGGGCGTTGTCGAGCTGGGCCTGGCTCCGCGCGAGGTTCGCCCGCGCTTGGCGGAGCTCCGCCTCGAGCGGGCCGCGGTCCAGGGTGAAAAGGAGGTTGCCCTCCTTCACGTCCTGTCCCTCCCGGAAGTGAATCTTGGCCAGGATGCCGTCCACGCGCGAGCGCACGGTCACGCTGCTGGAAGGCTGGACGGTGCCGATCGACCGGAGCTCCAGCGGCATGGGCTTGCTCACGGCGGTGGCCACGGTGACCGGGACGGGCGGTTCGCTGCCGCTTCGCTCGGACTCGCCGGTGCGGGTGCAGGCAGCGATGGCCAGGAGTCCCGCGAGAGCGAGGCCGGCCAGCGGGCCCGCGCGCACTCCTCGCGATAGCCACGGGCTCATGCGAAGGGTAGCGACCGGGGTGCCACGCCTCCATCCAGGGTTGGCCACGTCCTGACCTCCGAACGTCTGACGGTCGGCGACGTGAATTCCTGCAAGGAACCGTGGCCGACGCCAAGGTGACGCCGTGGCGACAGCGAGACGCGATCGGGTCGGGCGGGTCCCGTGCGGCCTCCAGAGGCTCTCGGGGCGCGCCGAGGGTGCCTCATGCCCGGAGCCGGCCAGCTTGGCGCGTGCGCGGGGCCTACCGGCCCACTACACTGTGGTCGGATGAGCGCCCGTGTCTTCCTGCTCTCTCCGGCGCACTGCGGGGGCGAGCGCGCCCAGCTCGTGCTCCGCGATCAAGCACGCTTCGACCTCGCCCTGCGGCTGCGTGGGCGTGAAGGCGTCCCGCTGGGCGAGGTGTTCAGCTTCCTCAGCGGCCTGTACTTCCGAGGCAAGCTCGCCTACGCACGGGCCTTCGCGCGCCCGGCGGACGGGCTGGCCGGTGTCATGGTGATCACGCCGTGCCAGGGGCTCCAGTCTCCTGAACTCCGTGTCCGCGTGCCGCTGCTCCGCCGGTACGGCCGGGTGGCGATCGATCCCGGGGACGCGCGGTACCGGCGCCCTCTGATGCGCGACGCTCGAGCCCTTGCCGTCGGGCTGCGGAGCGTTCCCGGGTCCGAGGTCGTCCTCCTCGGGAGCGTCGCGAGCGGGAAGTACGTGGAGCCGCTGGCGGAGGTGTTCGGCGAGCGGCTCGTATTCCCGGCCGATTTCGTCGGGCGCGGTGACATGAGCCGCGGCGGATTGCTGCTGCGGTGCGTGTCCGAGGGCCGGGAGCTCGGCTACGTGCCCCTCCTGAGCGCTTCTCGCCACGGTCCCCGGCCCGCGCGGCTCGTCCCGCAGCGCGGCATCCTGGCGCGCACGGATCACTGGATCCGGGGGGGAGAGGAGCCGGGCTGACGGCCAGCACAGGCGACGCCACCCGGGGAGACCAGCCCGGGAAGGGGATTCCCGCGGGACGCTCTGGCATGGCGAGCCGCCCGTGGAGGTGACCGGGTCGGGTGGCGTGACGCCGCCAGGCCGGCTGCCACCGTTAGGCTTGCCGTCCCGGATTTGGCGAGGCCCTGCTGGATGGACGGGGTGTCGTGGCCGAGCGCCGTGGCGCTGGTCTTGCACTGACTCCGGCGGTGACGGTCGCGACAGACGTCACCACGATCCCCGAACGGAGGCAGGACTATGGCCAAGACCATGAAGGTAAGACAGCTTCACGAGCTTTTGTACCAGGCGCTGGAGACCGAGAAGGGCGGGATCCTCGTGTACGAGACCGCGCTGCGGTGCGTCCAGCACGACCAGCTGCGGGAAGAGTGGGAGGAGTATCTGGAGCAGACGCGGAACCACGAGCGCGTGGTGCTCACGCTCTTCGAGACGTTCGAGCTCGACCCGGAGACCGAGACGCCAGGGCGACAGGTGGTGAGACACATCGGCGAGTCTCTCGTCCAGGCCATGGAGATGGCTCTTCAGGCGGGACCGCCCGAGGCGGCCCAGCTGGTCGCGGCGGAGTGCGTCGTCCAGGCGGAGACCAAGGACCACCTGAACTGGGAGCTGCTCGCTCAGGTCGCCGAGAAGGCCACGGGATCCACCCGGGAGGCGCTCAAGGAGGCCCTGGAGGAGGTCGAGGAGCAGGAGGACGAGCACCTGTACCACACGACGGGCTGGACACGCGAGCTCTGGATCGCGTCGCTGGGCCTGCCCGCCGTCCTCCCGCCGCCCGAGGAGGAGAAGGAAGTCAAGACCGCGATCGGGGCGGCGCGCGCCAAGATGGCCCGGAAGGAGATGCTGTAGGCGCGCCTGCGGGGGAGCGACGCGCCCGCGTCCGCTGACTCCCCCCGACTTCGAGGAGCCAGCGCGGGTTCAGCGCTGCGCGCGTACCCGCGCGGCTCCCCGCTGTTCTCAGCACTGCGTCAGGCGGTTCTGTTCCGGGTCCTTCCCGCCAGCCGGCTGGATGGGCCTCCCGCGAGAACGCTGTGTTACCCTGATGGCTGTGTCGGCCTCCGGGTGACAGAGGCCGGCGAGTTCTCGATCTGGAGGTCTCGCTCGCGTGCGCCGCTCGACCCGTGTCGCGCCCGTCCTTGCCCTGCTCATCCTGGCCCTAGTGCCGACAGCAATCCTGGACGTCGAGTCCGCCGGGGTGGAGCGAAGGCCCGCTCACCATCTGCGGCGCGGGTTCCGCAATCAGGACGATCGCTATCACTATGATCTGAGCGTCCGCGTGGGTCATCTCGTCCGCAGCGCTCTGCGGTCGCACCCTCCGAGAGGCACGGCGACCGCCGTGCTCGGGAACGACGGGGCCGAGTTGCGCGCGAACGGGAGCCATCCCACCGTCACCTGGGTGGGACACTCCACGTTCCTCGTCCAGCTGGACGGCGTGAACCTCCTGACGGACCCGCACTGGGGGGACCGCGCGAGCCCGGTCGGCTTCGCCGGCCCGCGGCGGATGGTGCGCCCCGGCCTCTCCTTCCAGGATCTGCCGCCCATTCACGCGGTGATCATCTCCCACGATCACTATGACCACCTCGATGCCGACACCGTGGACCGGCTCGCCCGGGAGCACCGGCCGCGGTTCTTCGTCCCGCTCGGGCTACGCGCATGGCTGGCCGAGCGCGGGATCACGGACGTAGTCGAGCTGGACTGGTGGGACAGCGCCCAGTTCCGGGGGCTCACGGTGGTCTGCACGCCCGCCCAGCACTCCTCGGGGCGCAGCCTGACCGATCAGTATCTCCGGCTCTGGGCGTCGTGGGTCGTCCTCGGCCCGACGAAGCGCCTCTTCTTCGCCGGGGATACCGGTTACGACCGGCGGTTCGGAGCGATCGGCGAGCGGTTCGGGCCGTTCGATCTCGCTGCGATTCCCATCGGGGGCTACAGTGCCTTCCAGAAGGGACATCCGAACCACGTGAACCCCGAGGAGGCGATCCAGCTCTTCGAGGACGTGCAGGGCCGGCTGCTGGTGCCCATGCACTGGGGCACGTTCGCGATGAACCGGGAGCCGTTCCGCGAGCCGCCGGACCGGCTGCTGCGAAGGGCTCTGGACCGCGGCCTCGAGGAGCGGATCGCGATCCTCAGCCCGGGTCAGACGATTCCCTGGTAGCGGCGAACCGTCCCGCCCCGCGCGGGGCGGTCAGAGGGCGCTCTCGAACGGGATCGCCAGCAGCTCGAAGAACCGTCCCCGGATGCCCCGGTCGTTCCATGCCTCCAGGGTGATCTGCCGTGCATACCGGAGGTCGTCCTCGAAGACCTTCTCGAGCTGACCCGCGAACTGCGTGCCGTACGCGACCACGTTGAGCTCGTCGTTCAGCTTGAAGGAGCGGTGGTCGAGATTGGTGCTGCCCACGGTGGCCCAGGTCCCGTCGATGACCATGGTCTTGGCGTGGAGGAGCGCCGCGGTGTACTCGTAGATCTCGATGCCTGCCTTGAGCAGGCGGCCGAACTGCCGCCGGCCCGCGTGCCGCACGAGGGGGTGGTCCGTCGCTGCCGGCACGAGGAAGCTGACCCGGACCCCGCGCCGGGCGGCCTGGACCAGGGTCTCGCTCATCTGCTCGTCGAGCAGCACGTACGGGTTCGTGACCTTGATCGAGCGGCGGGCCGAGGACAGCGCCAGCAGGAAGGTCGTGTACATCGCGTAGCTGCCGTCCCCCGGGCCACTGCGGATGATCTGCGCGTAGGTCCGACCCTTCGGCTCCACCGGGGCCGGAAAGTAGTCCGCCCCGCCCAGGACGACGCCCGTGGCCTCGACCCAGTTCTCGGCGAACGCGCCCTGCAGGTACTCGACCACCGGCCCCTCCACCCGGACATCGGTGTCACGCCAGTGGTCCGCCACCCGCCCGTTGCCCATCCACTTGCTGCTCACGCCGGAGCCGCCCGTGAAGCCGACGCGGCCGTCGACGACGAGGATGCGGCGGTGATTCCGGTTGTTGGCGCGACGGAGACCGAAGGGACCGATGGGCCGGAACGAGACGACCTTGCAGCCGCCCTGCGACATGAGGTCGGTGTACTCGCGCGGCATCGAGAGGCTGCCTACGCTGTCGAGGAGCACGTGCCCCTTCACCCCCGCCCGGCACCGGTCGGCCAGGGCCTCGGCGATCTCGTGGGCGATCTGTCCCTCCTCGTAGCTGTACTGGGCGTAGGTGATGGTCGTCCGGGCCCCCCGGATCGCCTCGAGGATGGCCGGATAAATCTGCTCCCCGTTCAGGAGGATGGTGAGGCGGTTCCCCCCGACGATCGGCGCCTGCGCGTGTGCCTCGAGCGTGGGGTAGAACGCCGGCTCCCCCAGGTTCATCGGAGGCAGCGTCCGGTGCACCGGGACATTGGAGCAGGCACCCGCGGCGAGCGCGACGCTCAGCAGGAGGCTCCGGGCGAGTCCATGGCGGCGGCGCGCGTCGTGTGGCCGGGTCGGCATAGGTGGCTGCGAAGCGACACCTACTTCGACTTGCGGGGAACCTTGGCACCCTTCTCGCGGGCTTCGGACAGACCGATGGCGATGGCTTGCTTGCGGCTCGTCACTCGCTGGCCGCTACCGCTCTTCAGAGTTCCCTTCTTGCGGCGGCGCATGGCGGACTTGACGGCCTTGCTCGCACCCTTGCTGTATCGCGGCATCAACGCTCTCCGGCGAAGCGGCCGACCCGCTTCGTGGCTGTGATGATGTGGGGATCCGGGCACGGCCCTGCCTTCTCGTCCGTGCAATCTCGTTGCCGACGCGATCCCGGGGCCACTCGCGTCGCGGTGGTGACCGCTTGCATCGGCGGGTTGCGGAGATCCGAGGTCTTCGGAGCCGGTCCGTCCCGCAGGCGTCATGACGTCGTGTGGACGACGTCCTGACGCCGTGGGCGGACAGGGTGCCGCGGTTACCGGGGCCGGGCTCTCTCGGCAGGGAGGGACTGCTCGAGGGCGGCGTAGCCGGCCCACGGATCGCCGGCGAGCTTGGCGAGGCGGCGCTCGACGGTGGTGATGGTGAAGTGATCCCCGGCCGGCACGGAGTCCAGCTCCTTCCAGGTGATGGGCGTCGACACGGGCGCCCCCGGACGCGCCCGCGTGGAGTAGGCAGCCACCGATGTCGCGCCACGCTGGTTTCGGAAGTAATCGACGAAGATCTTGCCGGGCCGCGCGGCCTTGGCCATGGCCGTGGTGAAGGCGCGGGGCGTCTCGGCCGCGAGCGCCTCGGCCACCTGGCGCGCGAAGGCCACGCACGCGGGCCATCCGGGACCGGGCACGATGGGCGCCACGACGTGGAGCCCCTTGCCGCCCGTGGTCTTGACGAAGCTCTTGAGCCCCCGCGCCTCGAGATTCGCGCGGACCAGGCGCGCCGCGGCCAGGACGGCGGGCCAGGGCACGCCGGGGCCGGGGTCGAGGTCGAAGACGAGCCGGTCGGGCGCCTCGAGACGCTCGGCCCGCGCGTTCCACGTGTGGATCTCCAGGACGCCCATCTGGACCAAGCCCACCAGCCCGGTCAAGTCCTCGACGATCAGGTAGTCGTCGCTCTTGTTCTTCTCACGGATCCGAACCCTGCGGAGAGTGGGAGGAGCCCAGCTGCCCGGGTGCTTCTGGTAGAAGCACTCCTGTCCGAGACCCTCAGGGCAGCGGACGAGTGCCGCCGGCCGCGACCGCAGGTGAGGCAGGATGTGATCGGCGATCGCCGCGTAGTAGCGAGCCAGCGCTGCCTTCGTCACGCCCTGCTCGGGATAGACCACGCGGTTCGCGTGGCTGATCCGGACGCCCGCGACCACCGCGTCTTCGCCCTCGGCCGCGGGCGCGGGGGCGTTGGAGGCCGCCGGTCTGGTCGCCGCCGGTGGCGGGGAGGCTCTCGGATCGGCGGGCCGCTCGCGGACGACGTCCGTGGCGGGCTTGTCCTCGCGAAGCCCCTTGAACGAAGGATGTCGGAGCCGCCCGTCCTCGGTCCACTCGGTGAACTCGACCTCGGCCACCAGCTCCGGCTTGACCCAGCGGGCTGCCGATGCGCCGGGAGGCCGGGCCCGGAAGGGCGACTGGGGGACCCGCAGCCCGTCGAGGCGCTTCCGGAGGCGCCGGGCCGCGTCGCCCGTGAAGCCGGTCCCGACCTTCCCCGCGTACGCGAGCCCGCCTTCCTCGTCGTGGACGCCGACGAGAAGCGCGCCCAGCCCGGTCCGTGACCCCTTGGGCTCCGTGAAGCCGCCGACCACGAATTCCTGCTCCTGGATGCACTTCACCTTGAGCCAGCTTCGCCCCCGCCCCGGCTCGTAGGGGCGGTCCCTGCGCTTCGAGACCACTCCTTCCAGCGAGAGCCGGCAGGCCTGGCGGAAGAACTCGTCACCCTCGCCGACGACGTGGGCACTGTACCGGATAACCCCCTCCCGGCGCGTGCCGACGAGCCCCTCCAGGGCGCTCTTGCGCGCCTCCAGCGTCGCGCCCGTCAGGTCCTGTCCGTCGAGGTGGAGGAGATCGAAGACGAAGTAGATCAGCCGGCCCCGTCCCCCGGCCGAGAGGGCATTCTGCAGCGCCTGGAAGCTCGTCGTCCCGTTCGGAAGCAGCACTGCGACCTCCCCGTCGAGGAAGGCGCGCTCGGCCGGCAGGCGGGCGGCCGCGGCGACGATTCCGGGGAATCGCGCCGTCCAGTCGTGAGCGCTGCGGCTCCACAGGGTGGCCCGGCCGCCCTCGATGCGGCAGAGGATCCGGTAGCCGTCGAACTTCATCTCGTGGAGCCACGCGTCGCCCTGGGGCGGCGCGGCGACGAGGGTCGCCAGCTGGGGCGGCACGAAGTCCGGCAGTGACCCCGGGCGGGCGCCCGGAATGGATGCGCGGTCCCGGGGCGCCTTGACGCGCCGGCGCTCGGCGGCGGCCGGCGCGGCGCGGGGCGCGGATCTCCCGCTCTTGCTGGAGTGCCACGTCCGGTCGCTCGCCCGGGCGATCTCGTCGAGCACTCGGCCGCTCAGCACGCTCTCCGGGCGCGTCTCGGTGATGCTCACCTCGTCAGCGGGGCGGGCGTGCTCGTCGCGCTCCTTGATGAGGAGCCAGCTCCGGCCATCGGCGTCGCGGCGGTCGCGGCCGCGCAGGCGGACCAGCGTCCAGCCGCCGTGGAGCTTCGCGCCGTCGAGCGTGAACTTCAGCCTGCCCGCGCGAAGTGCCGGCGTCGGAGCGTCCGCGGGCGTCCAGGTGCCGCGGTCCCACACGAGGACCGTGCCGCCGCCGTACTCGCCCTCGGGGATGATGCCCTCGAAGCCCCCGTAGTCGAGGGGGTGATCCTCGGTCTGCATGGCGAGCCGCTTGTCGGCGGGATCGAGGCTCGGTCCCTTCGGGACGGCCCAGCTCTTGAGCACGCCGTCCACCTCGAGCCGGAAGTCGTAGTGGAGACGGCTGGCATCGTGCTTCTGGACCACGAACGTCGAGCCCGGACGCCTCGGGGGGGTGTCCCCGCGCGGCTCGGGTGTCCGGGCGAAGTTCCGCTTGGACTGATACCGGGCGAGGGCGGTCTTCGCTCGTCGAGCGGGCGCCGCTGTCCGTCGTGCTCGCGAGGCGTGGGTCCGGGAACTCACGCGCAGCGGCTCGGGCCCTTCCGGATGATGGGGCCCCCCCTCACCGGGGGCCCGAGAGCATGGCCCTCTGCGGGCCGCGTGCGGTCGCCGCGCGGCGACGGACGACAACCGGTCATCGTCACGACACGCTGACGCGGTCCCCGAGCCGGCGCCGAGCCATGAGGCTCATCGCGACGCTCCCGGCCGCCAGTGCGCTGATGATGGTGACGGTGCCGACCAGCCCGGTCCGGGCGCCCAGGGCACCGGCAGCGCGACCCAGCGAGACGAAGCCGGCGGTCCAGAGCAGGGCGCCCGCGACCTCGAACGCGAGGAAACGCCCGTACGACATGCCGCGCGAGACGGCGAGCGGCACGACGACGATCCGGAGCGTGGCGGAAAGCCGGGCGAGGATGACCGATAGCCCGCCGAACCGTCGAAGGAACCGATCGGCTGCCGCGATCCTCGCCCTCGGCAGGCGCATCCAGCGGAAGTACACGTCGAACAGGCGGCGCCCCCTGAGTCGGCCCACGAGGTACCAGACGTGGTCGCCAGCCACGGTCCCGATCGTGGCGACGGCAATCAGCATCGCCGCGCTGGCCCCTTCCGCCTCCGCGGGGCCGGAGAGGGAGCCGACGGTGATCAGCATGATCCGCCCCGGAAAAGGGATTCCGCTCGCGTCAACGAGCGCGCCGAGGAAGACGACGGGATAGAGATGCTCGCGGAGCCACGCGTCGAGGGGCGCGAACACTTATTGTCTCCCCAGACCAACCGGTGCATGATCGGTGCCCGGGCTCGAGCTCTTCGCCCGCTGCGCGCTGTCCGCCACCGGTGCGCGGCGAAGACCGCTCGCCGGGCCGGGTCGGGGCCGCGGCCCCGGGCCCTGGCGGCGACGGGCGCGCCCGGGCTATCCTCACAGAGATTCGCCCAGGATCCGAGTATCCACCCTGGAGGCTTCCGTGACTAGATCCGCCGCTCCCATCGACCTGCGCTCGGACACCGTCACCCTTCCATCGGCCGCGATGCGGACGGCGATGGCCGCCGCGCCCGTCGGAAACGACGAGTACGGCGAGGACCCGACGATGAACCGGCTCCAGGAGCGGACGGCGGCGATCCTCGCGAAGGAGGCGGCGCTCTGGCTCCCGAGCGGGACGATGGCGAACCAGGTCGCGCTGCGGGTCCTGACGCGTCCGGGCGACGACGTCATCGTCAGCCGGGAGAGCCATGCGGTGTGGCACGAGACCGGTGGCTCGGCGGCCAACTCGGGTGTCCAGTTCACCGAGATCGGCGCGGGAGGCGTCTTCACGGCCGAGGAGTTCCTGACCGCGCGGAAGCCGGCCAGACACCCGATGTACCCGCCCACGACGCTCGTCGAGGTCGAGAACACGCACAATCGCGCGGGAGGCATCGTGTTCCCGCAGCGCGAGGTGGAGCGGATCTGCACCGCCGCGCGGGAGCACGAAGTCGCGACGTACCTGGATGGCGCGCGGCTCTGGAACGCGGCCGCGGCGAGCGGACGCCCGGTGGGGGAGCTCGCGCGGCCGTTCGACCTCGTCGCCGTAGCGTTCTCGAAGGGGCTCGGCGCGCCGGGCGGGTCGGTCCTCGCCGGGCCGAGGGAGCTGGTCCAGCGGGCGGTGCGCTACCGGCGCATGCTCGGCGGGGCGATGCGGCAGGTCGGATTCTTCGCCGCGGCGGGACTCTACGCCCTCGACCACATCGACGACCGGCTTGTGGAGGACCACGCCAACGCCCGGCGGATCGCGGAGCGGCTGGCGGCAAGCCCGCGAATCGTCCTCGACCCGTCGCGGGTGCAGACGAACATCATCGTCTTCCAGCTGGCCGGCGACGCGCCGGACGCGGCCACCGTCGTCGCGCGGGCGCGTGAGCGGGGCCTGCTGATCTTCGCGATCGGTTCCCGGGCCATCCGGGCCGTCACGCATCTGGACGTGTCCCGGAAGCAGTGCGAGGAGGCGGCGGAGATCCTGGTCGCGATCGCCGAGGGCCAGGGCGCCTAGACGACGCGAGGCCGGGGGGCGGCCCCGGGCCGGCGCTCAGCGGCCCAGGTACAGACGTCGCACGCGTTCGTCGTTGCGGATGGCCTCGCCCGAGCCTTCGAACCGGTTTCGCCCGAGCTCGAGCACGTAGGCGTAGTCGGAGATCTCGAGGGCCTTGGCGGCGTTCTGCTCGACCATGAGGATCGTCTGCCCGCGACGCTTGAGGTCCTCGATGATCCGGAAGATCTCGCGGAAGACGAGCGGGGCGAGGCCCAGGGTCGGCTCGTCAAGGAGCATCAGCCGGGGGCGGAGGAGCAGCGCCCGCCCCATCTCCAGCATCTGCTGCTGCCCCCCGGAGAGCTCCGCCGCGCGCTTCCGGCGTGCCTCGTGGAGCATCGGGAACGTCGCGTAGATCCGGTCGACGTCGTGGTCCAGCTCGGCCGAGCCGGGCCGGATGTACGCTCCGAGCCGAAGGTTCTCGTCGACCGTCATCAGCGGGAAGACGTTTCGCCCCTGGGGGACGTAGGTGATGCCACGGCGCAGGAGCTCGGCCGGCGAGCGGTTCGTGACGTCCTCGCCGGCGAAGCGGACGGACCCCTGCCGGGCGGGGAGGAGCCCGAAGAGCGTCCTGAACACCGTCGACTTGCCGGCGCCGTTGGGGCCGATGATCGCGACCACCTGGCCGGTCTCGACCCGGAGCGACACACCCCGGAGGATCTCGATCTTCCCGTAGCCGGCGTGTATGTCCTGTACGTCGAGGAGCGCCACCGTCACCTTCCGAAGTACGCGTCGAGCACCAGCGGGTCGTCGGCCACCTCGACCGGCGTGCCCTCCGCGATGCGCTCGCCCTGACTCAGGACCACGATGCGCCGGCAGAGGGACATGACCACCTCCATGTTGTGCTCGATGATCACGAACGTGTGCCCCTGGGCATTGAGGGCCTGGATGTGGCCCACCAGGCTCTTGATCATCGTAGGGTTCACGCCGGCCAGCGGCTCGTCGAGCAGGATCACCTCGGGCCTGGACATGAGGGCCATGCCGAAGTCGAGGAGCTTCTGCTGCCCGTAGGACAGGTTCGCCGCGAGCTGGTCGCGGAGCCCGGCGATCCCCAGGTAATCGAGGAGCTCGAGGGCCCGGCCGGCCGCCGCGCCGCCCTCGCGCCGGAGCAGCCGGCCGAGGAGCGTGCCCTCCCGCTCCTGGGCGGCCAGCAGCATGTTCTCGAGCACCGTCATCTCCGGGAAGAGCTGGATGAGCTGGAAGGTGCGCGCGATGCCGCGGCGATGAACGCGATCGGCGCTGAGGCCGGTGATGTCCTCGCCCTTGAAGCGGACCTGACCGCCCGACGGCCGCAGGACGCCGGTCACGCAGTTGAACAGCGTGGTCTTTCCGGAGCCGTTCGGGCCGATGACGCCCAGCAGGTCGCCCCGCTCGACGCGGAGGCTGACCTGGCTCAGCGCCGACAGCCGAAAGAAGTGCTTCGTCAGATCGTCGATCTCGAGGAGCGACACGGATGTCGGGCTCACCCCAGCCGGGCCGCGTCAGGCGGCGGGGCCAGCGGCGCCCGGGCGGCCGGGGCGGGGCCGAGGCGGGCGAGGACCCAGTCCCACACGCCGACCAGGCCCCTGGGCATGAACAGCATCATCAGCATGACGGCCAGGGCGTAGATGACCAGGTAGAGGCCTTCCGACGCCCGCAGCACCTCGGGGAGGACGGTCACCAGGATCGCCCCGATGAACGGGCCCTCGAAGCGGCCCAGCCCCCCCATGACGACCATCATCAGGAACTGGATGGACCGGTCGAGCGTGTAGGCACCGGGATCGATGTAGCCGAGGAGGGGGGCGAAGAGGGCGCCCCCGACGCCCGCGTAAGCGGCCCCGATCGCGAAGGCCATCAGCTTGTAGTTGCGCAGGCTCACCCCGAGGGCTTCCGCGCGCATCTCGTTCTCGCGGATCGCCCGGAAGGCCCGGCCCCACCGGGAGGTCAGGATCCAGTAGGCCGAGGCCACCACTATCGCGGCCCATGCCAGCATGTAGAGGTAGTACGCGCGGTCGGACTGGAAGCTGATCGCCCCCCAGGCGGGCCGGGCGATGCCCGAGATCCCGAAGGAGCCGCCGGTCAGCCACTCCCAGTTCCGGAGCACCAGGAACACGATGATGTTGAACCCCAGCGTGACCATGGCCAGGAAGTGGTGCTTGACCTTCAGGGCGGGGAATCCCACCAGGAGTCCCCACGCGAAGCCGAGGGCGGCGCCGAGCCCGACGCCCAGCTCGAACGGCGCCCCCCGCTGCCCGAGGATCGCGACCGCATAGGATCCGAACGCCATGAAGGCGCCGTGGGCCAGCGAGATCTGGCCGGCGTAGCCCAGGGTGAGGTTGAGGCCGATGGCCATGACCAGGTACACGAGGGTGAGGCTCGCGACGTAGAGCTTGTACTGCTCGAAGGTCAGCGGCACGAGCGCGAGAAGCGACAGCACTCCGAGCGGAAGGAGGCGTCGGGCGGACCGGCGCGCGCCCGTCACGACGCCCACTCCTCCTTGACGCCCCAGAGTCCCTCGGGTTTCCACAGCAGGACGGCGATGAGGATCACCAGCGCCGCCGCGTCGCGGAACTGCCCGGAGACATAGGCGGCCGCGAGCGTCTCCACGATCCCAACGAGGAGGCCCCCGAGCAGCGCGCCCCGTATCTGGTTGAAGCCGCCGATGATGGCCGCGTAGAAGGCTTTCAGGCCGAGGCCGATCCCGATGTCGTACTTTACGAGGTAGACGGGGGCGATCAGGATCGCGGCCATCGCGGTGAGCGCGGCGTTGAGAACGAAGGTGATCGTCACCAGCCGCCCCACGTCGATCCCCAGCACGGTCGCGAGCGTCCGGTTCTGGGCGACGGCCTGCATGGCCCATCCGAGCTTCGTGCGGCTGATGAACAGGTGGAGGGCGCCGATGGCCGCACCCGCGAAGAGCACGTTCATCAGCTCCTCCCATGACAGGAGAAGCGTTCCGAGGCGCATCGGGACCCGCGAGAAGAGCGGCGGGAAGGGCAACGCGAGCGGCGTCCAGAACTGCTGGAGGGAGTAGCGGATGAACAGGCTGAGACCGATGGTGGCGATGACCAGGGGCAGCACCCCCGTCTGCAGGAGCCGCGCCACCAGGAACCGGCGGACGAGAAAGCCCAGAAGAAACGTCGAGAGGAGGACGGTGGCGAGCAGGGCGGCCGCGAACGGCAGCCGGAACACCATCCAGAAGAGAACCATCGCGAACGCGGGCAGCACGACGAACTCGCCCTGGGCGAAGTTGATGGTGTTCGACGTCTGCCACAGAAGCACGAAGCCGATGGCAGTCATCGCATAGATGGAGCCGATCGAGATGCCGGCCACCAGGAGCTGGAAGAGATCCGTCACGGCCGGCCCGGGGGCGGCTCCGCGGGCGGGCGGGGGAGGCCCGTGGGCCCTGCGGGCGAGAAGCACGCCGCGACGGACCGTGCCCCATGGATGCAGGGAGACGGCCCTTCGCGGCGCGCGAACCACGTCGGCGCGCCGGCGCCGACCGGCGCCGGTCGGGAGCCCAAACCGGCTAGCGGCAGGCCCGCTTCGTGTACGGCCCCGCGAGGAGCGGCAGGACCTTGGCCACCTGCGACTTCTGGTCCTTCACCTCCACGATGAAGCTGGGCCGGTCGGCGTCCCCCTTCTCGTCCACCCAGGTGTCCATGAGGAGCCCCGGCTCGTCGGCCGCCGTGAACAGGTTGTTGTGGAGGCACTCGCGGATCTTGGCCTGGTCGAGCGCGCCGACCCGCTCCGCCGCGGCCTTGATGAGATGGGCGCCGATGTAGCCCTTGAAGCCGTTGTGGTCGGGGACGCGGCCGAACCGCTCCTGGAACCGCTTGCCCATCTCCAGCATGCTGGGCACCGGCGACAGCGCGGTCATCGGGACGTGACAGCGGGCGCCGTTCATCGCCTCGCCGCCGGCGTTGATCGTGGTCTGGGCGCAGAGATTGTCCCCGACCGGCTCGACCTTCAGCCCGAGCTTGCGCATCTGAATCATGATGCGCGCGTTCTCCTCCTCGTGGCTGTAGATCATCAGGTGCGTGGCCCCGGAGGCCCGAACCTGCGTGAGCTCGGCCGTGAAGTCCGCCTGCTGCACCTCGGTGGAGATGTCGGCCGCGAGGGACTTGTTCCGGTCCTTGAGGAACTTCACGAACATGTCGCGGCCGCCCTTCCCGAAGGCGTTGTTGACGTAGATCAGCGCGATCTTCTCGGCCTTGAGGTCGTCGGCAACCCACTTGACCAGCTTGGCGAATCCGACCTCCTGGCTGAAGGACGTCAGGAAGATGTTCGGATTGCCCTTGCTGACGACGAGCACGGACTCGGAGCCGCTGATCTGTGGGATGCCGGCCTGGCGGGCGAGCTCCATGTTCGCCACGGTGGAGGAGCTGTACACCGTGCCCATTATGGCGAACGGACGCTCGTTGATGGCGCGCCGGATCACCGCGACGGAGGTGGGCGGATCGGACTGCGTGTCCATGACCGTGGACTCCAGCTGCCGACCCAGGATCCCGCCCTTCTTGTTGATCTCCTCCACGCCCAGGATGACGCCGTCGCGCCACATCGTGCCCGAGGGCGCCCCGCCGCCCGTGATCTCGGCCACGATGGCCAGCTTCACCGTGTTCTGGGCCGAGGCCGCGGGCGCCAGCGCCATCGCGGTGACCAGCGCGGCGCCGAGGCCGAGCACGAAACGTTGCCCTCGCATGATGTCCTCCTGGGGGCCGTCCGGGCCCCCGTTCCTCGTTGTCGCGGTGTTCACGGACCCTTGAACTCCAGGATGTTGAAGCCCCCGTTGCTGTCCGTCACGTACATGAGGCCGTTCACGTCCACGTAGCAGTCGTTGGACTGGACGACGAGTGGCCGGTTCGGCCGGGGATCGATCAGACGCTCGGGATCGGCCGGGACGTAGAAGCCCACCTCACGCGGCCGGAACGGGTCCTGGATATCGTACACGCGCACGCCCGCGTTGTAGTAGGTGGCGAAGACGAGCTGCGAGCTCTGGAACGAGCCCGGGCGATTCTCATGGAGGTTGTGTGGGCCGAAATTGCCGCCGCGGGCGCAGAAATCGGCCTCTGCCGGGGAAGGGAAGGTGGCGATGCTGACGGGGTTGCCGGGCTCTCGCACGTCGAACATCCAGATGTAGCGGAGACCCTGGCTGCAGTTCATGGTGGTCGGCTCGTCGGCGACGACGAGGAGGTTGCGGTCCGGCAGCGGGAGGGGCGAATGCGTGCCGCCGCCGAACGGCGGGTCCCAGTTCCGGTGCGCCAGGAGGCGCGGCCGCGTCGGGTCGGCGACGTCTAGCACCGTCAGGCCGCCGTCGCGCCAGGCCCCGTAGGCGACGTCCCCGGCGACGAGGGCGTGGTGCAGGGCGTAGCGCCGGCCTTTCCGCCAGGTTGGGGTCTCGGCGCCGCCCCGCCACATGCCCGGGATCCACCACCGGCCCGCGATCTCCGGACGCCCCGGGTCGGACACGTCGACCACGGCGAGGACGTGATCGGTGAAGTCGGCGAAGTGGATCGAGGCGTACGCGTACCGGCCGCCCGTGTACCAGATGCGGTGCGGCCCGATACCGTCGACCGGCATGAACCCGATCTCCGCCGGCCTCTCGGGTCGGGAGATGTCGAACACGCGGATGCCCGAGGCGAAGCTGCCGGCACGCTGGCGGAGCTTGTCGGCGGGCGACGCCTCGAAGTAGTCCTGGAGGTTCTGAAACTCCTGCATGTGCCAGACGCTCGGGCCGTTGACCGCCAGGAGCAGGTCCTCGTGGGTCTGGAGGTGGACGGCCCGGGTGTTGGGCGGGCACGCGATGAACTCGACCGTCCTGGGGTGGGCGGGATCGCGGACGTCCAGGATGGTGATCCCGTTGCTGAACGTGTGGCCGATGTAGGCGTAGCCGCGGTGCACCATGACCTGCACGCCATCGCTCCGGCCCCCCTGGTCGGAGTGGCCGACGAACTCGATGTTCGGCGACCCGGCGCCGCGCGCGCGAGAATCCTGGCCTCTCCCCATCGCCTCCTCGACGAACCCGGAGCACGCGCTGGCTGTTGCTCGGGCGCAGGCACGCCGTGCCGCCGCCGCGCCCCTGGTCATGGCGGGCTCCCGATGCGCTCGGGAGCGCGAATCACGTGACGCGCCCGAGAATCGGCCGAAAGGGGCCGCACGTCAAGTGCCCGGACCCCGGGACAGCCGCGACCTGCGACCGCCGGCCGCGGAGCGCGCGTCGCCCATCTGGAGTAGACTTTCCATGGTGACGGAGGGCGCGATGCTGCACGAACCGACGCTGCCCATCAAGCTCGATTCGACGTCCAACGGGGAGTACGCGCCGCTCCCGGTGGGCGGCACCGTGGCGCGGGCGAAGGCGGTCGCGGACGCACGGATCGCCGCGCACGCGCGCCGGACCGGCCGGACCCGACGCGACTTTCTCGCGAGCCTCTGCGGCGCCGCGACGACGCTTCTCACCCTGAACGAGGCCTTCGGCTGGCGCGGCAACCTCGGGGGATCGTTCGAGCTCCCGCGCGCGGCGGCGTTCGAGCCGGCGGCGGCCGCCCAGGCGCTGGGAGGCCGTCAGTTTATCTTCGACATCCAGACGCACATGGTGGAGCCGGACGGGGCCTGGCGGCGCGGGCGGCCGACCGCGATGGGCTGGCTCGCCTCGACCCCGCAGGGGCAGTGCGGCGAGGCCGACGTTCTCCAGTGCTTCGACGCGCGGCACTTCGTGAAGGAGGTGTTTCTCGACAGCGACACGGACATGGCGGTGCTGTCCTTCGTGCCCGAGCTGCCGGAGAGCAATCCGCTCTCCCTTCGGGAAGCCGCGCGCGTGCGCGAGCTGGTGGCGGCGCTGGGCAACGGACGACGCCTGCTGCTTCACGCCATGGTCGTGCCGAACGCCGAGCCCCTGGCGCTCCAGCTCGAGCGGATGGAGGAGGCGCACCGGACCTACGCCATCGCCGCCTGGAAGGTCTACACGCAGTGGGGGCCGAGGCGGGTCGGGTGGTGGCTCGACGACCCGCGCGTCGGGGTGCCGTTCATCGAGCAGGCGTGCCGGCTTGGGGTGAAGACCATCTGCATCCACAAGGGGCTGTCCTTCGACGGGTACGACCCCCGGTACGCCGCTTGCGACGACATCGGTCGCGTCGCGCGGATGTACCCGGACGTGACGTTCATCGTCTATCATTCGGGGATCGAGGCGCGGAGGCGTGAGGGCGCCTACGACGCGCGCAACGCGGACCGGGGCATCGACAGCCTGATCAAGTCGCTGCACGACAACGGGGTCGGGCCCAACGGGAACGTCTACGCGGAGCTCGGCTCGACGTGGCGGCTGGTGATGCGGGACCCCACTCAGGCAGCCCACACGCTCGGGAAGCTGCTGAAGCACGTGGGCCCGCAGCGGGTGCTGTGGGGAACCGACTCGATCTGGTACGGGTCGCCCCAGGACCAGATCCAGGCCTTCCGCACTTTTCAGATCAGCCGGGAGCTGCAGGACCGTCACGGGTACCCGGCGCTCACCCCCGCTCTTCGTGCCGACGTGTTCGGCCTGAGCGCGGCCCCGATCTATCGGGTGGACCCCGCCCAGGCGCGCCGCCGCGCCGAGAGCGATCCCGTCGGACGGCTGCGCGCCAGCTACCGGCAGGATCCCCGGCCGAGCTTCGCGACCTTCGGGCCCCGGGATGGCGCCGAGTGGCGGCGGTTCCGGGCGATTCACGGCGCCGGGCCGGGCTGAGGGGTGGGCCGCGGGCGCCTCCCCTCAAGGGAGGACCAGTGATCTGTGGCGGCTGCGGCTTCGGCGCCTCCGCGGACTTTGCCTTCTGTCCGCGGTGCGGACGGCCGCTCGGCGTGGCATGTCCCGCGTGTGGCTTCGCGTGCCCGCCGGAGTTCGCCTTCTGCCCGAAGTGCGGGGGCCGCGTACGCGCCTCTCCGGCCGGCGTGACCGATCAGGCCGCGCCGCCAGTCTCCGCGCCGGTGCGCGCGGCCGGGGAGGCCAGCGCCGATCGGCGGCCGGTGACCGTGCTCTTCGCCGACCTCGCGGGGTTCACGACGCTCGGGGAGCGGCTCGACCCGGAGGAGATCCGCACGCTCCAGGGTGAGCTCTTCGAGGAGATGACCGCGATCATCAAGCGCTACGACGGCTTCGTCGAGAAGTTCGTCGGCGACGCCGTCATGGCCGTGTTCGGGGCGCCGGCGGCCCACGAGGACGATCCGGAACGAGCCCTTCACGCGGCGCTCGCCATGCACGAGCGGGTGGCGGCCCTCAGCCGGCGCTGGGAGCGCGGCCTTGGCGCCCCGCTGCAGCTGCACGTCGGCGTCCACACGGGACCGGTGGTCGCCGGCAGCCTCGGCGGCACGCCGGAGGCGGCGTACGCCGTGACGGGTGACACGGTGAACACCGCGGCGCGCCTCCAGAGCACGGCCGTCCCCGGACAGACGCTGGTCAGCGCGGTGACCCACGGGCTCACCCGTCATGTCTTCGTCTTCGAGGCGCTCGGGGAGACGGCCCTCAGGGGCAAGGCCGAGCGTGTCGGGGTCTATCGGCTGCTCGGCCGGGAGCAGACGCCGGGGCGCGCGCGCGGTCTCGCCGCGCACGGGCTGACCGCCCCGCTGATCGGACGGGAGGAGCCGCTCGAGAAGATGCTGGCGGCGTTCGATCGGACCGTGGGCGGGCGCGCCGAGCTGCTGAGCGTGGTCGGAGAGGTGGGGACGGGGAAATCGCGGCTCCTCGCCGAGTTCCTGGCCCGGCTCGATGCGACGGGACGACTCGAATGCGTCACACTCCGCCGTGCGGCGTGCTCATCGCTGGGCGAGCCGACTTACGGGGTGGTGGGTACCTTCTTCCGCCAGGGCTTCGGCATCGCCGCCGAGGACCCGCTGAACGTGGCCGAGCGGAAGGTGCGCGCGGCACTGGTCGAGCTCGGCGCCTCCGAGGACACGATACACATCGTGTCTGCGGCGGTTCCGTACCTCCTCGGGCTCGCGCCCGAGACCGGCTCTCGGCCCGATGTCGATCCCGAGCAGGTGAAGCGCCAGATCTTCCTGGCGCTGCGCTTCCTGTTCGAGCGGCGCCTGGCCGAGGGCCCGGTCCTGCTCGTCGTCGAGGACCTCCACTGGGCTGACGCGGCCTCCGTCGAGCTGCTCCAGTTCATGGCGGATCGGCTCGCCGACCACGCGCTGATGCTGCTCGTGACCTACCGCCCGGCGTTTGACGCCCGGCCGGTGGTCACGCGGCGGGCGGGCCATACGTCGGTCGGACTCGGCCCGCTGTCGGCGACCGAGAGCGAGGCGATGCTGGCGGCGTTCTTCGGCTCGCCGGGGGCCGCGCTGCCGCCCGGACTCCGCGAGCTCGTCGTGCGCCGGAGCGGCGGGAATCCGCTCTACCTGGAGGAGATCGTGCGCGGTCTGATTGGGAGCGGCGTCATGATCGCCGAGCACGGCGGCTGGCGGTGCACGACGGACACCACGGCGCTCGAGGTGCCGCCCACCCTGCAGGGTCTTCTGCTATCGCGCGTCGACCGGCTTCCCCCCGCCATCCGTCGTCTGGCCCAGGAGGCCTCCGTGCTCGGGCTCACGTTTGACGCATCACTGCTCCGGACGGTCGCGAGCGACCCCGATGGATGCCAGGCCGGGCTGGAATGGCTGGAGGACGCCCAGCTGGTGCGGGACGTCACGCCGGCCGAGCAGTCGACGGACACCGGCCCGCGCGATCGCCGGTACAGCTTCGCCCAGACGCTCGTGCGCGAGGTGATCTACCAGAACCTGCTCGTGCGCCGCCGCGGGGAGCTTCACGAGCGCGCCGGCCGGGCCCTCGAGACCCTCTCGCAACGCGTCGGGCATAGCCGGCGCCTGGAGGACCTCGAGACCCTCGGCTACCACTTCGCGCTGAGCGCGGACAAGCTCACGGGGGCGCGGTACCTCGTGGCCGCCGGAGACTGGGCCGGCGGCATCTACGCCAATGCGGACGCCGTGCGCAACTACGAGCGCGCGCTGAAGACGCTGCAGGAGTGCGACCCGAGCGATGCGGAACGGCTCGCGATCGAGGAGAGACTCGGCGACGTTCTGGGTCTGATGGGCAGCCGCGAGCCGGCTCTCGTGCGGTTCGCCGCGGTGCTCGCCGCGGCGGCGGCGAGCGGCGATCGGCCGGCGCAGGCGCGCATCCACCGGAAGATGGCCGTCTTGCACTGGAACGCCGGGCACCGGGACCTCGCCCGCCAGGCATTGGAGGGGGGCCTCGCGCTCCTGGAGGGTGCCGGGGAGCACATGGAGCTCGCCCATCTCTACCAGGAGATGGGACGGCTGCTGTTCCGCAGCGGCGACAGCCACGGCGCGATCGTCTGGGCCGAGCGGGCCCTGGCGCAGGCCGAGCGGCTCGCGCCGCTGGCCGGCGAGGCGTCCATCGGGGCCGGCGGCGGGGCAACGACGGCGGAAGCGGCGGCGGCCGTGGCGCATGCCTACAACACCCTGGGAGTGGCGCTGGCGCGCGTGGAGCGCCTCGACGAGGGCGTGAGGCACATCGAGCAGAGCGTCCGGATGGCCGAAGGCCACGGACTGCTCCAGGTCGCCTGCCGCGGCTACGCCAACCTGAGCGTCCTCTACAGCGGGCTTGACCCTGGCCGGGCCATCGAGACGTGCCAGCGCGGTCTGGATCTCGCCAAGCGAATCGGGGACCCGGCCTTCCAGTCGCGGCTCTACGCCAATCTCGCCGTGGCGTACTGCGCGCTCACGAACCGGTGCGACGACGACGGGGTGGCGGCGGCCCAGGCAGCGATCGATCTGGATCGCCAGCTGGGTGAGCTAGACCACCTCGCCGTGCCGCTGATCGTGCTCGGTCAGATCTACCAGTGTCACGGCCAGCCCGATCTGGCCCTCCGCCACTATCGGGAGGCCCTGGTCCTGGCGGAGGAGGTCGGCGAGCCCCAGCTGCTCTTCCCCTGCTACGATGGCCTGGCGACGCTCTACCTGGACTTGGAGGACATGGCGGCGGCCGAAAGGTACATGCAAAAGGCGCGAGAGGTGTGCGAGCGGGCCGAGGTCGAGCCGGATTCGCTCACCGTGCTGCCGTTTCTCGCGTGAGAAGGAGCCAAGGAGATGAGCACCAACGAGCCACGAGTGATTCGCCCGGGCGATCCGGCTCCGGACTTCACGCTCCCGGCCGTGCACCGCGACGGCAACGTCTCACTCGCCGACTACCGCGGACGGAATCCCGTGATTCTCGCGTTCTTCCGGGGCATCTACTGCCCGTTCTGTCGCCGGCAGATCGCGAAGCTGGGGCTGGCGCGTGACAAGCTGCTGGCAGCAGGTGTGGAGACCCTCGCGGTCGTCGCCAGCAACCTCGAGCGCACGCGGCTCTACTTTCAGTACCGTCCCACGCGCGTTCCGCTGGCCGTGGACCCCGACCTGGTAAGCCACCGGGCGTTCGGGATCACGCAGCTCCCGGTGACCCCGGCCGTGCTGTCGGCGCTGGAGACCGTCAAGACCGATGTTATGGGAGAGCTGCCGGAGCCGGTGCCGCTCAGCCAGGTGATGCAGGTGCTCCAGGAGAAGGATCGCTTCGCGCTCACGGCCTCGGACAACCGTGAGGCCGCGGAGCAGTTTCCACTCGAGACCGGCCAGTTCCTGGTCGACCGGGACGGGATCGTCCGGTGGGCACACCTTGAGGTGGCCCAAGGCGGGCTCGTGAAGTTCGGCCAGTTCCCGAACGACGAGGACCTGCTCCAGGTGGCGCGAGCGCATGCCGGGTAGCTCGTCGGCGGCTGTCGTGGGCACGCGAGCCTGAGCGTGCTCCGTTGATATGACCAGCATCGCGCCGCGCGTGGTCCGGCCCGGGGAGCCGGCCCCCGACTTCACGCTGCCCGCGGTGCATCGGGACGGCACGGTATCCCTGGCCGACTACCGCGGGCGGAGCCCGCTCCTCCTGGCCTTCTTCCGGGGACTCTACTGCCCGTTCTGCCGGCGGCAGATCGCGAAGCTGGGGCTAACCCAGGACAAGCTCCGGGCGGCAGGAGTCGAGACCCTCGCCGTCGTCGCCAGCAATCTCGAGCGCACGCGGCTGTACTTCCGGTACCGCCCCACGCGGATTCCACTGGCGGTCGACCCCGACCTGGTCAGCCACCGGGCCTTCGGGGTCTCGGCGTTCCCGGTGACGCCGGCCGTGCTGTCGGCGCTGGAGGCCGTCAAGACCGATGCCATGGGAGAGCTGCCGGGGCCGCTGCCGATCCGCGAGGCGTTCAGGGCGCTCCAGAAGAAGGAACGCTTCGAGCTCACGGATACGGACAAGCGGGAGGAGGAGCAGCAGGGCATGCTGGATACCGGACAGTTCCTGATGGACCGCGACGGGATCGTTCGGTGGGTCAACCTCGAGCTGGCCCGGGACGGCGTGGCGGCGCTGGGCCGGTTCCCGACCGACGAGGAGCTGCTCGAGGTCGCGCGGGCCCACTCCGCCCAGCGCTTCTAGCCTGATGGGGCCGGGTGAGACTCCGGCTGACGGTGTCGGTCGTCGTGGCGTCGGCCCTGGCGGGCGCGCGCACTGGGACCTCCGCGTGGAGCGTGTGGGAGCCGGTTCCGTGGCGCCGATCGGACATCCCCACGTCGACAGCGCCGCGATCCAAGACTTCTTCGCCCGGAATCCGCACCGCTTCGACCTCGCCCTGAAGCCGGGGGAGAGCTTTCTCTGCCTGGACCGGATCAGCTCGGCAGAGCCGGGCTGGGGCTTCAAGGAGCGGATCGACTTCCGCTACTATCCGATGGCCGCCCCTGGCGAGTACGCCATCTCGGCGGTCGGCCGATTCGTCCATTCCGGGGGCGCCGATCGCCACGCGGTCGCTCCGGGGTAGGTGGACTGTCCGTCGCGTCAGCGTCCCGGGCGCCGCGCCCAAGGCAGGAGCGAGCGACGGCCGGCGACACGGTTGACGATCGTTCCGGCACCAGGCTACAGTCCGTGCCCGTGGACGAGGCCGGTTGGGTCGACACCTACCGGGGGACGGTGTTTCCCTGGGAGACGGACATCGTCGAGCACCTCACGGTCGCCTACTACTTCGAGCGCTTCGCCGATGCCACGCTGAACCTCCTCGACGGCCTCGGCCTGGGCGCCGACTACATGGGGGCGGAGCACCAGGCCTGCGTGACGGTCGACTGCTACGTGCGATACATGCACGAGCTCCGCGTCGGCGATATCCTGCACATATCGAGCGCCGTCATCGGGGTCGATGAGACAGGGCTTCGGCTCGGTCACCGGGTGTTCAACTCCGACACCGGGGTGCTCTGCGCGACCATGGAGCAGCGGACCGCCCACGTCCGCCTGCCGGGCCGGACGCCGACGCCGTTGCCGGCCCGGCAGCGGCGGGCCGCGGAAGCCGGGCAGGTCGCGTGGGACGGACCGGCTCGGGAAGCGCGGTGGCAGCCCGAAGACACCCGCGGCTTTCTCGAGTCGGCGTGCGACACGGTGAAACCTTGGGAGATCGACGTCTTCGGCCAGAGCGCCTTTCCGTTCTACATCCACCGGTTCTCGGCGGGTGGCATCCAGACATTCGCAGCGTTCGGCATGACGCCGGCCTACATGCGGGAGCAGCGGCGGGGGATGTCCACCTTCGAGTTCCAGCTCGGGTTCTTCGGCGAGCTGCACGCGGGCGACCCGGTCAGGGTGAAGACGGCCCTGCTCCACCTTGGCAACTCGTCCATCCGGGTGCTCCACCGGATGTTCAACGGGCGCACGGGTGAACTGGTAGCCAGCCTTGACCAGTTCGGAGTGCATCTGGATGTGGACGCTCGGCGCCCGACGCCGCTGCCGGATGCGCTCCGGGAGCGGGCGTGCTCGATCTTGGTCCGGCCGCCGGGCTGATCTGGCGGCCGGAGGGGGGATCCATGGACGACCCGATCTACGTCACCAGGGACGGGCCGATCGCCACCGTCGTGCTGAACCGTCCCGAGAAGCTCAACGCGATCTCGGTTGCCATGAGCCGCCGGCTCCAGGAGGTCATGGAAGCCTGCGACCGTGACGACGACCTCCGCTGCGTCGTGCTCCGGGGCACGGGGGGCCGGGCCTTCTCGGTCGGCGCCGACATCTCGGAGTTCGAGGCCACGCGCAGCTCCGCGGCCAAGGCGCGCGAGTACGCGCGCGTCAGCTACCGGGCGTTTCACTCGGTGCGCGCGTGCCGCCACCCGGTCGTCGCGATGATCCAGGGCCTCTGCGTGGGCGGGGGCTTCGGGCTGGCGGCTCTCTGCGACCTCAAGGTCTGCGGGGAGTCCAGCCGGTTCGGCGTCCCGATCAAGCGCCTGGGGCTCGTCGAGAGCCACCAGGAGCTGGAGGCCATCGTGCGCGCCATCGGGGCTGGCCCGACGCTGGAGATCCTGCTGACCGGGGACCTCCTGGATGCCCAGGCCGCCGTCCGGATCGGCTTCGTAAACCGCGTCGTCCCGGACGACCGCGTCGAGGTGGAGACCCACGCGGTCGCCGGCAAGATCGCCGAGGGTGCGCCCCTCGCGGCGCGCTGGCACAAGCAGTTCGTGTACGATCTCGCCGCCGGGCGGCCGCTGAGCGACGAGGAACGGGATGTCGCATACCAGTGCTTCGACACCGAGGACTTCCAGATCGGCTACCGGGCGTTTCTCGCGAAGACGACACCCCGGTTCGTCGGCCGCTGACGGGGGGGCTGTGACATGACGCGACCCGACGGGCAGGGACCCCTGGCGGGGCTCCGGGTCCTGGACCTCACGGAGCACATGGCGGGGCCGTTCTGCACGATGATCCTCGCGGACATGGGCGCGGAGGTCCTGAAGGTCGAGCGGCCGGGCAAGGGCGATTCGTCGCGGGCGATGGGCGATGGCAGCGAGCGCAATCCCTTCTTCCGATACATCAACCGGAACAAGAAGAGCGTGGTGCTCGACTACAAGAGCCCCGCGGGGCGGGAGGTGTTCCTGCGCCTCGTGCGAAGCGCCGACGTGCTCGTGGAGAACTACCGCGCGACCGTCATGGAACGGGCCGGACTCGGCTACGAGATCCTGGCGGGCGAGAATCCGCGGCTCGTCTACGCTCAGCTCAGCGGGTTCGGCCCCGACGGTCCGTACCGGGACAAGGGGGGCCTCGACCTGATCGCGCAGGGGATGGGCGGCCTGATGCAGGTGACCGGGGAACCGGACGGGCCCCCGACGTCGGTCGGGCAGCCGATCTGCGATCTCGGCACGGGCATGTGGGGAGTGCAGGGGATCCTGGCGGCGCTGCTCGATCGGGAGCGCACCGGGCGAGGTCAGAAGGTCGACTGCTCGCTCCTGGAGACGGCCCTCGGCTTCTCCGGGTGGACCAGCGCCGCCTGGCTCGTTGACGGCAAGGAGCCGGCGCGCCAGGGGGCGCGCCATCGCCAGAACGCGCCGTACCAGCGCTTCGCGACTCAGGACGGGTACATGATGATCGGTGCTGCGACCCAGGAGCTGTGGGAGCGCTGCGCGCGGGCCCTCGGCCGCGCCGACTGGATCGCCGACCCACGGTTCCGGCGGAACGCCGACCGTCTGCGGCACCGGGAAGCGCTGGAGAAGGAGATCGAGAGCGTGCTCGCGACAGGGCCCACGTCCCGCTGGGTCGCCGCGCTTGACGCGGCCGGGGTGCCGTCGGGCCCCGTCAACTCCTATGCCCAGCTCTTCGCGGATCCGCAGGTGCGCCATCTGGAGATGGTGACGCGCGTGGACGATCCCGAGCTCGGCCAGGTGCCCCACGTGCGGACGCCCGTGCGGCTGTCGAGGAGCCGGATCGGGGTGCGGAGCGTGGCGCCGAAGCTCGGCGGCCACACGGCAGAGGTCCTGGGAGCCCTCGGCTACGGGCCGTCCGAGATCGACGCGCTCCGCCGCGATCGCGTGATCTGACGGGCCGACGCCGGGAGGTCAGCCGCCGAGCGGATCCCGCGCCCGGAACCAGGCGGTCACGGCCCGGCGTGGGACGCGGGCGGGCAGCACCTCGTGCTCGATCCGGTCGCTGAGGAACACGAGGAGCCGGTCGAGGACGGGCGCGACGTCCGACGGTCCTGCGTCGAGGTAGAGTCGAAGCGCCCCGCCGTCCTCGGGGCGCCAGGCGGGATTGGCGTAGTAGATCGCCGTCACCCGACGGTTCGGGCGCTCCCCGGGCGCCACGGGAAACGCGTCGCGATGTCGCGCGTAGGCCGTCCCCCCACCCGGGTAGCGGGCCGCCTGGACTTCCACCCGGTCGAGCCCGAGATAGACCCCGCGGTTCAGCGCGTCGCGCAGCGCGAGGAACACGACCCAGAGCGGCGCGAGCGGCGGCGGCACCTCGTTCGGCGCGATCCAGGCGATGGCGTCTCCCCGAACCGCGGCGTCAACGCGATGCCCGGCACCGCGGCCGAGCCCCGCGGGCCGGAGGTTACCGGATGCGTTGAGGGCCTCCACGGCATCGTGGACGGCCATCGATGCCAGGGGACCCAGCACACCGTCGCGGAAGAACCACCCCCGCTGGCCCAGCGCCTGGATCTCCACGTCGGTGAGGGCGAAGGGTGAAGTCACGTCACGGTCCCCGCTCATTGTATGGCCGCTTGCCGCCGGCGGCCGCGCTGGACACGACCGGGCGCAGCGGCGGAGTGTGGGCAGGGCCGCCGCGGCGGCGCCGCCGCCCCGTGCCGGAGCACGGAAGGACATGGACCCCGAATCCCTTCGCGCGCCGGACTGCCGTCTGCTACGCTGCCACCCGGGATGCAGGGCACGGACGGGATGGACGCGCAGCTCGACCGTGCGGCCGAGATGGTCGCGACGACCGGGCGGGTCGTGGTGTTCACGGGCGCCGGCATCTCGACGGAGTCGGGGATTCCGGACTTCCGGAGCCCGACGGGTCTCTGGGCGCGCTATGATCCTGACGACTTCTCCTTCCCGAACTTCATGCGCTCCGACAGCGCGCGGCGCCGGTACTGGACGGTCGGTCGGGAGCTCTACGCGGCGATCCGCGCGGCCCAGCCGAACGCCGCGCATCAGGCGATCGTCGCCCTGGAGCGGCTCGGGCTGCTGGACTGCGTGATCACCCAGAACGTCGACGACCTTCACCAGCGAGCCGGCACCGACCCCGCCAAGGTGATCGAGCTGCACGGGAACGCCACGCGCGTCCGTTGTCTCGTGTGCGACGTCCGGTACTCGCGTGACGAAATCCAGGCGCGGCTGGTGGCCGGTGAGGCCGTGCCGGCGTGCGCCGCGTGCGGCGGCGTCCTGAAGCCGCTGACCGTCCTTTTCGGCGAGCCGATGCCCGACGGCGCGGTCCGGCGGGCCGAGGAGCGCTCGCGGACCGCGGGGTGCTTCCTGGTGGTGGGCTCGTCGCTGGGGGTCTACCCGGCAGCGTACATGCCGAGCCACGCGAAGGAAGCGGGGGCGCGTCTCGTCGTGGTCAATCTCACCCCGACCCGGCTCGATCACGTCGCCGACGTGATCCTGGCCGGGCCGGCCGCGTCGATCCTGGCCGCTCTGGTCGAGCGCGTCGAGGCCCGGGCGGTTCGCTAGAGCGGCGGAGCCCGGCGCCGGCGAGAGCCCGCCGGACGTGGAGGTGAGGCGTGCGGAACGGGATGATGGGTGCGATCG
>DASZOL010000074.1:0-12947 GCA_035550795.1 Candidatus Methylomirabilota bacterium | reverse complement strand
CGTGTTCGTGGCGAGGCTCCGCGCGCTCGGGGAGGAGCCGGCGCAGACGCCCTTCCCGGGGCGGCACGACCACGAGAACCAGCGGGGACGCGTGGCCATCGGCGCCGACGGCCTGACGAAGCGGTTCGGATCGTTCACGGCGGTGAAGGACGTGAGCCTCCAGATCCGCTACGGCGAGATCTACGGGCTGCTGGGCGCCAACGGCGCCGGCAAGACGACGACGATCAAGATGCTGTGCGGCCTCCTCGACGCCACCGCCGGCACCGTCGAGATCGCCGGCGCGCGGGGCGACGTCCGCGCCGAGGGCGTGCGGCAGCAGATCGGCTACATGTCGCAGAAGTTCTCGCTCTACGACGACCTGACGATCCGGGAGAACCTCAGGTTCTTCGCCGGCGTGTACGGCGTCCCCGCAGGCGAGCGCGACGAGAAGACGAGGTGGGTCCTCTCGTTCGCCGGGCTGGAGGGGAAGCAGGACGAGCTCACCGGGCGGCTGCCCGGCGGCTGGAAGCAACGCGTGGCCTTCGGCACGGCGATCATGCACGAGCCGAGCGTGCTGTTCCTGGACGAGCCCACCTCGGGGGTCGACCCGCTCGCGCGGCGCGCCTTCTGGCGCATGATCAACTACCTGGCCGATGCCGGGACCGCCATCCTGGTGACCACGCACTACCTGGAGGAATCGGAGCAGTGCAACCGCCTGGGATTCATGGCGGCGGGGGCGCTGGTGGCGGAAGGCACGCCGACCGAGATCAAGCGGCGCCAGACCGGGCACCTCCTGGAGTTCGTGGTCGATCGGCCGCAGGACGCGGCGGAGGTGCTCAAGTCCGAGCAGGAGCGGTGGCGCGTCTCGCTGTTTGGGCCGCGGCTCCACGTCATCGTCGACGGCGACGCCGCGGCGGGGACGCGGGCCACCGTGGACCAGCTGGAGCGGCACGGCATCCGCGTCGCCGACGTGCACGAGGCGCGGTTCTCGCTCGAGGACGTGTTCATCAGCATCGTCGAGAACGCCCGCCAGCGGAGCCGGGCAACGGCCGCCTGAGGCGCGGCACCCGATGCGGCGGATCCTGTCCCAGACCCGCAAGGAGCTGATCCAGATCGTGCGCGACTGGCGTACGCTCGCGCTCGCCCTCGTGCTGCCGGTCGTGCTGCTGATGCTCCTCAGCGCTGGCCTGTCGTTGCGGGTCAGCGACCTCCCGGTCGTCGTGCAGGACTTCGATGGCTCGCCGGCGTCCCGTGCCTTCGTCGACGCGTTTCGCGCCTCGATCACGTTCCGCGTGGTGCCATGGCCCGTCGACCGGGATCCCGAGGAGGCCCTGTCGGCGAGCGTCGCGCGCGCGGTGCTGATCGTCCCGCCGGGCTTCGCGCGAGACATCGCGCGAGGGGTCGACACCCCCGTCCAGCTGCTCGTGGACGCCGCCGACGCCAACACGGCCAAGCTCACCGCCGGCTATGCGACGCAGATCGTCCGTGCGTTCAACCGGCAGGCCACGGCCGCCGCGGAGCCGGGCCCCGTGCAGGCGGCGATTCGCCTCTGGTACAATCCCGGTCTCTCCTCCAAGAAGTTCTACGGGCCCGGGATCTTCGTGCTGGCCCTTTCCATGTTCCCGCCCCTCCTGGCGGCACTCTCCATGGCCCGGGAGACGGAGCAGAAGACGATTCTCCAGGTGTACGTCTCGAGCATCTCCGCGCACGAGTTCCTGCTGGGCAAGATCGTCGCCTTCGCGGCGGTGGCACTGGCGGAGTGCCTGATCATGCTCGTCCTCTTGTTCACGTACTTCGGCCTGGGTCTCGTCGGCGATCCGGTGCCCTTCGTCGTCGCCACGGCCCTGTACGCGTTCTGCGTGGCCGCGTTCGGGACGATGGTGGGCGCGACCATTCCGAGCCAGGTTGCCGCGATGCAGGTCGTGGCCCTCGGGGGGTTCCTGCTGATCTTCCTTCTGTCCGGCCTGATCTTCCCAGTCGAGAATATCCCGGCCGGCCTGCGCTGGATCTCGAACTTCATCTGGGGCCGGTACTACATCGAGATCGTGCGCGACGCGCTGCTCCAGGGCGGCGGCTGGCCTGCGGTCTGGCAGAAGGTCGGGGCCATCGCGCTCATCGCGGGGATCTTCTACGCCGTCGGCTGGTGGGGCATGCGCAAGATGCAGCTTCCGGCATGATGACCCTGAGGCGGTCCCTGTTCACGGGCCGGCTCCGCGCGCTGGTCGGCAAGGAATTCGATCAAATCCGGCGGGACCGGCGCCTCGTCGTTTCGCTGATCGTGCCCCCGGTCCTGCAACTTACCCTGTTCGGCTTCGCCCTGAGCGCGTCAGTGGCGAACCTGCGGCTTGGCGTCGTCGACGAGAGCCGGACGCCCGAGAGTCGGGAGCTGGTGGCGGTCCTGACGGAGAGTCGAAGCTTCCGACTGGGGGGCTACTACGCGTCGGCCGAGGAGCTCGGCACGGCGATCAGTCAGGCTCGGATCGACGCGGGCGTGGTCATCCCGTACCGGTATGCCCGCGACTTGTGGCGCGGCCAGCCGACGACCGTCCAGTTCCTGCTGAACGCCGTGAACGCCAACACCGCCACCATCGGGCAAGCCTACGCGGAGGGCGTGATCCAGAGCTACAACCAGCAGCTGCGGCGCGCTGGGGCGCTGGCGAGCGCGTCAGCGACCGCCGCGCCGCCCGGGACCGGCCGTGGCCAGGTGCGTCTCGCCCCGACGTTCCTCTACAACCCCGGACTGGTCGACTCCTGGTTCATCGCGACCGGCGTCTTCGGCCTCCTGCTCATCCTGAATAGCTCGCTGATCTCGTCGGCGGCGATGGTCAAGGAGCGCGAGGCAGGGACGATCGAGCAGCTGCTCATGTCGCCGGCGAGCACCGGGGAGATCATCGTCGCGAAGATCACGCCGCTGTTCGTCCTGCTGGTCATGATGATGCTGCTCGCCCTCGCCGTACTGAAGGTGGTGTTTCGGGTGCCGTTCCACGGGAGTCTTCCGTTCGTGCTTGCTGGCGGCGTGCTGTGCATCCTCTCCGGGATCGGTCTGGGCACGGCAATCGCGGCGTTCAGCCGGTCGGCGCAGCAGGCGCAGCTCACCGCCTTCTTCGTGAATCCACCCCTCGCCTCGCTCTCCGGCGCGCTGAACCCGGTTGAGGCGATGCCCGGGTGGCTCCAGCCCGTCACCGTGCTCAATCCGATCCACCACTTCGCCGTGATCGCGCGCGGAGGCATGCTCAAGGGCAGCGGCCTCGACGTCCTCTGGCCGAACTTCCTGGCGCTCGCGATCTTCACCCTCGTCCTGGTGTCGCTGAGCACCTGGCGGTTCCGGAAGCAGTTCAGCTAGCTGGGCCTCCGCAACCGCGGCCCCGGATGCGGGACCCGACCTCCCGCGGCTCCGGCTGACGGAGGAATGACGCCGGCTCGTCTGAGGCCGTCAGGCCCGGCCGGGATCTCCGACGGCTCCGGTCCTGGTGCTCACGCCGGGCCCGGCGCCTGGAACCGGCGCGCGAAGTCCGCCAGGCGCTCCGCCGCGGCCGCGACGATCCGCCGCCCCTTGTCGGCCGTCCCCGCCAGCGCGAAGCCGTAGACGCCCTGTGGCGACTCCATCGCGGGGTCGGGCGGGACGTACGCCGTCGGCGGCAGGGTGTCCGGGCGGCTCGCGTGCTCCCGCAGGTCCAAGCAATCGGCGGGCGCGACGCTCGCCAGGTGGACCGAGTCCGGCTGGAGGTGCAGCTGGATGGAGGTCTCCAGCTCACCCGCGTGGCCGATGTCTCCCCCGTCCCGCTCGGAGAGATGCTCGAGCACGTCCCGGATCAGGCTCCAGTATGAGAGCGCCGCAACCCGAAGGGTGCCGGTGGACGCCTTGATGGCCGCCGCCTGGATCAGCCCGTCATTGCCTCCGTGGCCGTTGACGACGACCAGCCGGCGGAAGCCGTGGCCCGCGACGCTGCGCGCAAGGTCGGCGATCAGGGCGACCAGCGTCTCCGGAGACAGGGTCAGCGTCCCGGGAAACGCCATCCAGTACGGCGACAGGCCCCACCAGACCGGCGGCAGGACGAGCACCGGGAACTCGCGCACGAGCTCGGCGGCGCGAGCGCACACCGTGAAGGCCGTCAGGCTGTCGGTGTCGAGGGGGAGATGGGGCCCGTGTTGCTCGACCGCGCCGACGGGCAAGAGCACCAGGCCGCCCGCTCCCGCGGCGGCCTGGACCTCACCTCGCCGCAGCTTCTGCCAGAGGACGTCTCGTCGAATCTCCGGTTCGCTCATCGGTACGTCCGGGCGACGGGGCCCACCCATTCACTGTACGACAGGCGCGGTGGCTGAAGTCCAGGGGGTGGCGGCCGCCCAAGGGCCTCGCCGGCTTCCACCCGATCGGGGGTTGCAGCCACCACCGCTCTGGGTGACCATGGCGTAGCGCCGCAGCATAGCGCGACACGGCCTTCCACCGGAACGCACGCAGAGAGAGGAGCCTCGATGGCGGATCGTCGTGGCCGTTCCGTCCGGGACGTCGTCATCGTCGGCGGCGGGATCAGCGGGACGGCCGCCACCTACGAGCTGGCCCGGGCCGGCGCGGCCGTCACCCTCCTCGAGAAGGGCGATCTGGCCAGCATGGCCTCCGGCTGGACCCTCGCCGGGGTCCGGCAATCGGGCCGGCACCCCGCGGAGCTGGCCCTCGCGATGGCCGCCGTGCGGCGCTGGAGGGGGCTGGCCGACGAGCTCGGTGCCGAGGTCGAGTACCGCCAGGAAGGGAACCTCCGGCTCGCGCGGACGCCCGAGGAGATCCCAGTCATCGCCGACCTGGTGCGCAGCCAGCAGGCGCTCGGGCTCGACCTGACCCTCCTCCCCGACACGGCCGCCGTTCGCGGAGTCGCGCCGGCGCTGTCCGACACCGTGCTGGCAGCCTCCTACTGCCCGAGCGACGGCCACGCGAACCCGAACCTCGCCGTCCGGGCGTTCGCCGCGGCGGCCGAGCGACACGGAGCCGAGATCCGCACCGGCATCGAGGTCCGGGCCATCCAGGCGACCGGAGGGCGCGTGGAGGGCGTCGCGACGACGGCGGGCCCCGTCCCCGCCGACGCCGTCGTCGTGGCGGCCGGGATCCACTCGGCGGCGCTCTTGGAGCCCCTCGGGCTCGAGCTGCCGCTGGCCGTGTGGCACGCGACGATCGTGCAGACGGTCCCGCTCCCGCCGCTCATCCGGCAGGTCCTGGGCGTGGCGAACGCCGACTTCGCCGGGCGCCAGGAGGTTTCGGGACGGTTCCGCATGAGCGGGGACGGGACACCGTGGCGGTGGCCCGACGGGACGCCGACGCGGTCGATCCACGCCGATCTGATCCAACCACCGGCGGCGAGCGTGGCCGCGGCGATCAGCCGCGGCGCCGAGGTCGTGCCGGCGCTCGAGCGCGCCGGCGTCGCCCGCGTCTGGGGCGGCCTCATCGACATGACGCCCGACGGCTTGCCGATCCTCGCGCGCGTCCCCGAGGTGGACGGACTGGTCGTCGCCGCCGGCTTCTCGGGCCACGGGTTCTGCCTGGGTCCCGTCACCGGCCAGATCATCCGGGAGCTGGTGACGGCAGGGCGAGCCTCGCTGCCGCTCGAGCCCTTCCGGCTGAGTCGCTTCGCCGGTGCGAAGTCCGTCGCGACGGCTACGTTGCATGGCTGAGATGCTGCACTGCTGAGGAGGGAGCACCATGAGACATCGACTTGCACTTGGCATGGCCCTGGTCACCGTCGCGCTGCTCATCGGGCCCGCACCCTCGTGGGCAGCGGGCGTCCTGCGGATCGGGCAGAACGCGTCCGACGTCGGGAGCCTCGACCCGCACTTCGCGACGACCACGCAGGACCGCAGCCTCGTCGACATGGTCTTCAACGGGCTCGTCCGCTACAAGCCGGGCGACGGGTCGGTCTTCGAGCCCGACCTGGCCCAGAGCATCCCCACGCCGCAGTCCACGGGCGGCAAGCAGGTCTGGACGTTCCAGCTCCGCAAGGGCGTGATGTGCCACCCGACGGACGGGGTGCCCTCCTACGAGCTGACCAGCGAGGACGTGGTCTACTCGCTCCAGAAGTCGGCCGACAAGAGCCGCTCCGCCTACGCGGCCGACTACGCGGGCATGGCCGTCGAGGCGCCCGACGCCTCCACGGTCCGGATCACCCTCGACAAGGCGCTCTCGCCCGTGCTGTTCCTGCCCAAGGTCGCCAACTACTCGGGCGGGTTCATCCTGTGCAAGCGGGCGGCCGAGAAGCTCGGGGCCAACGGGCTCAAGACGCACCCGGTCGGCACCGGGCCCTTCATGTTCAAGGCCTACGTCCCCCAGGAGCGGGTCCAGCTGGTCGCCAGTCCCGCGTACTTCCGGGGCAAGCCGCAGCTGGATGGCGTGGACTTCCGGTACATGCCCGACCTGTCGAGCCGCGAGCTGGCCCTCCGCGGCGGCCAGCTCGACGTCGCCAACGGCGTGCCCGACAAGGCCTGGGTCGAGAAGATGAAGGGAGTGTCCGGCCTGAAGGTGGACGTCTTCGGGGTCGGCGAGGTCGCCGTCCTGCACTTCCGGACCACCGCGTCGCCGCTCGACAAGCCGGACGTGCGGAAGGCGATCGCCTACGCCCTGGACCGCGACGAGTTCCTCGCGCTGGTGGGCCGGGGCATCGCGGAGAACGTCTACTCGCCGGTCCCCGTGCGGTTCCTGGCCGGCGGACTGACGAAGGAGGAGGTCGCCGCGAAGGGGCTCGACTACGCGACTGATCGCGAGAAGGCGAAGAAGCTCCTGGCGCAGGCCGGCTTCCCGAACGGCTTCCCGCTGGAGATGGTCACCTCCGAGATGACCGGTTACCGCATCCTCTACGAGTCGATGCAGGCCCAGCTCGCCAAGGTCGGGATCACGATCAACCTCAAGGTCGTCGATCACTCGACGATGCACAGCCTCATCCGGAAGGACGCCAACCCGATGGTGATCTACATCGCCTGGCGCCCGAATGCGGACGTCTACCTGACCCAGTTCTTCCATTCGGACTCGATCGTCGTCACCGGCAAGAAGCCGAACACCAACTTCGCCCACTACGACAAGATCGACGGGCTGATCGAGCAGGCGCGGACCGAGACGGACGCGGCGAAGCAGGTCGCGCTGTGGAAGGAGGCGCAGGTCAAGATCCTCGAGGACATGGTCGCCTTTCCGATCCAGTACCAGAACCAGGTGTACGCGCGATCGGCCGCGGTCGACTACGGACACGACCTGGTGTCGGTCCTGGCGCTCTATCCCGGGATCACCGAGAAGACCCGTCTCGTGAAGTAGCCGCCAGTCGTCCCGGGCGGGCGCCGGCCGCGCCCGCCCGGGGGCCCGGCGCGGCTCCGCCGACCCATGCCCAAGTACATCGCGCAGCGACTCCTCCTCTCGGTGCCCGTGTTCCTGGCCGTCGTGACCATCGTCTTCCTCGTCGTCCGGGTCATCCCCGGAGACCCGGCGACGGCCGCCCTCGGCGACTACGCGTCCAAGGAGGCGGTGGACGCGCTCCGCGAGCGGATGGGGCTCAACGCGTCCCTGCCCGTCCAGTACGGACGCTTCCTCCGGGACCTCGTCCGGGGCGACCTCGGGATGTCGATGATCACGGGCGCCTCGATCCGCGACCAGATCGCGCACGCCCTGCCGTACACCGTCGAGCTGACGGCGGTCTCGATCCTGATCGGATGCGCCCTGGGCGTGCCCGTCGGCGTCTACACCGCGGTCCGGCGCAATCGCCTGGGAGACTACGTCGGGCGCGTCCTGTCCCTGACCGGCCTGTCCGTGCCCGCCTTCTACTTCGGCATCCTGCTGATCCTGCTCCTGGCCATCTGGCTCCAGTGGCTCCCCGCCGTGGGCGGCGGCGCCAGCGACGACGCGGTCGATCGCTCCCGCCACCTCGTGCTGCCGGCCCTGACGCTGGGCCTCATCATGACCGCGTCCGTGGCACGCCTGGCGCGCTCCGCGATGCTCAACGTCCTCGCCCAGGACTACGTGCGGACGGCCCGGGCCAAGGGGCTGCGCGAGCGCGCCGTCCGGCTGCGCCACGCCCTTCGCTCGGCCCTGGTGCCCATCGTGTCGGTCACCGGGATCTGGGCCGTGAGCCTGATCGGCGACTCCGTCACCGTCGAGGTGGTGTTCGCGCGCCCGGGTCTCGGCAAGATGATGGTGGGCGCCATCCTGCAACGGGATTACACGGCGCTCCAGTCGGTCATGGTCGTCTACACGGGCTTCGTCGTCGCGATCAACCTGGCCACCGATCTGGTGTACGGATGGGTCGACCCGCGGATCCGGCACTGACCTCGGCGCCCGGCGGGGGGCGGATCGGCGAGCTTGGCCGGCTGTGGCGCACCTTCAGCCGGAACCGCGTGGCCGTGCTCGGCCTCGCCCTGGTGGGCCTCGTCGCGGCGGCCTCGGTGGGCGCGCCGATTCTCACCTCCCGGAGCCCCTACGAGCAGCGCGCCCAGGAGCGCCTCCAGGTCCCCGGCGAGCGCCACTTGCTCGGGCAGGACACTTTCGGCCGGGACGTCCTCGCCCGGATCCTGTTCGCGGGCCGCGTGTCGCTTCTCGTGGGCCTCGGCTCGGTGGTGCTGGGCGGCGCGATCGGGTGCGTCATGGGCCTGGTCGCCGGCTACGCGGGCGGGTACGCCGAGAACGCGATCATGCGGGTCGTCGACGTCCTGATGGCGTTTCCGAGCCTGCTGCTCGGACTGACTGTGCTGGCCGTGCTCGGCCCGGGCCTGGGCAAGATGATCCTGGCGATCGGGCTGGTGCTGGCGCCGGCCTTCGCCCGCGTCATGCACGGGGCGGCCCTCGCGCTCCAGCGGCGGGAGTTCGTGGAAGCGGCGCGCTCCGCCGGCGCCACGACCCCGCGCATCCTCGGCATCCACATCCTGCCCAACGTCCTCGGCGAGATCGTGGTCCTCGCGAGCCTCTGGACCGCGTCGGCGATCCGGGTGGAGGCCAACCTCTCCTTCATCGGCCTGGGGGTGTCGCCGCCGACGCCCACGTGGGGGAACATGATCCGGGACGGCACGCCCCATCTGCTCAACGCGCCGTGGCTGTCGGTGTTCCCGGGGCTGGCGATCCTCGTGACGGTGCTGGCGTTCAACCTGCTGGGCGACGGGCTGCGGGACGTGTTCGACCCGCGGCTGCGCGAATAGGCGAGGGAGCCGTCGTGTCCGCGACCGGCGAGCTCGTCGCGTTCGTCCGAGGGCTGGACGCCAGGCGCCTCCCCGACCCGGTGCTCCGCCAGGCGGTCCGCGCCGTCCTGGACCTGATCGGGAGCGCGCTCGCGGGCGCCGAGACGCCCATGGGCCGGATCGGCGCCCGGTTCGCGCGGGCGCACCACGCGGCCGGCCCGGCGACGGTCATCGGGGCACCCGCGAGCCTGACCGCGGTGGGCGCGACCTGGGCCAACGCGATCTCGGCGAGCGCGCTCGATCTCGACGACGGCCATCGCCTGGCGATGGGCCATCCCGGCGCCTCGGTCATCCCGGCGGCGCTCGCGACGGCGGAAGCCGCCAGCGCCTCGGGGCGCGAGCTCCTGGAGGCGATCGTCGCCGGCTACGAGGTCGCCGTGCGGGCGAGCGCGGCGCGCGTGCCGGCCTACAAGGAGCGCCAGTACTCGACGGGAATCTGGGGCGGGCTCGGCGCGGCGGCCGCGACCGGGCGGCTCCTGGGGCTCGACGCGCCCGCCCTCCAGTCCGCGCTCGGCACCGCCGCCTCGCACGGGCCGTTCCCGCCCGCGGGGCCGATGGCGAACTACAGCATGACGAAGGAGGTCATCGGGTGGGCGGCGATGACCGGGTGCGCGGCCGCCTTCCTCGCGCAGGACGGGTTCGTCGGCCCGGCGGACGTCTTCGACTACTCGGGGCGCTGGGACACGGGCGAGCTCGTGGACGGGCTCGGGGATCCCGTGCGGTCCGCCATCCTCGGCGTCTACTTCAAGCCGCACGCGGTGTGCCGCTGGGCGCACCCTGCCATCGACGCCATGCTCGAGCTGACCGCCCGGCATGCGATCGAGCCGGGGGAGATCGAGGCCATCTCGGTCGACGGCTTCTACGAGATGACGCGGCTCCTGGACTACGCGCCCCGGACCGTGGTGGGCGCTCAGTTCAGCCTCCCCTTCGCCCTCGCCGTGGCCGGCCGCGACCGGGCCGTGGGCCTGGCGCAGGTCACCGAGGCGGCGCTGACGGATCCGGAGCTGCTGGCGCTGGCGCGGCGGGTCGAGGTGCGGGTGGATCCGGATCTCGCGCGGGCGTTTCCGGCGAAGACGTCCGCCCGGGTCACCCTGCGCACGGCGCGAGGCACGTACGCCTGCGCCGTCGAGTTTCCGAAGGGCAACCCCGAGAATCCCCTGACCGACGTGGAGCTCGCCGACAAGTTCCGCAGCCTGGCGGGCCCCGTGATCGGCGACGCGGCTGCCCGGGCGCTGGCCGCCTCGATCCAGGACCTGCCGGCCGCGCCCGCGGTCACGTCCGTGACGAGGCATCTCGCCTGCGGGCCGCGCGAGGAGGCACATCGTGATGGCTGACACGGCCGACGTGGTGGTGGTGGGAGGCGGCGTCAACGGCGTGAGCATCGCCCACGCCCTGGCCGCCCGGGGCGTCCGGCGAGTCGTCCTCTGCGAGAAGGAGGCGCTCGCGAGCGGCGCCTCCGGCCGCTCGAGCGCGCTGGTGCGGATCCACTACACCAACGAGTGGGACGCCCGGCTCGCCTGGGCCAGCTTCCCGGTCTTCCGGGACTGGTCGGGGATCATGGCGGAGCCCCCCGTCTTCCGCCGGACGGGGTTCCTGACGGTCGTGGCGCCGCGCTACGCCGAGCACCTCAGGCGGAACGTGGACGCGCTCCGCGCCTTCGGCGTCCCCACCGAGGCGCTGGGGCCCGACGACGTGCGGCGGCTCCAGCCGTTCATGAACGTGGAGGACATCGGCGCCGCCGCGTACGAGCCGGAGAGCGGCTACGCGAGCCCGGCGGACACCGTGGAGGGCTACCGGCGGAACGCCGAGGCGCTCGGCGCCCAGGTCCGGCAGTGGACCCGGGTCACCCGCATCCTGGCGAGCGGCGGTCGCGTGCGCGGCGTGGAGACGGCGGGCGGCCGCATCGACGCACCGGTGGTCGTGGTCGCGGCAGGCGCCTGGTCGACCCGGCTCTGCCGCGAGGTGGGCGTGACCCTGCCCGCGCGCCCGAAGACCATCGACACGGTCCTGGTGACGCGCCCGCCGGCGCTCGCGACGCCGCACATGACGGTCATCGACAACGTGCAGGGCACGTATCTCCGGCCCGAGAGCGACGTCCTGACGATCGTCGGGGTGCCCAGCGCGGAGTGGGACGTCGATCCGGACTTGGTGGCGCCGGGTCTCCCCCCGGGGGCCGAGGAGGTCGGGGCGCGGCTCCTCACGCACCGGATCGCCGCCATGGAGCGCGCCACCCTGGCGCGGGGCTTCCGGGCCTTCGACGGCTACAGCGACGACGGACACGCGATCCTCGACCGGGCGGAGGGCCTCGCGGGGCTCTACCTGGCGACGGCCTTCAGCGGGATGGGATTCAAGATCGCGCCCGCGGTCGGGACCTGCATGGCGGAGCTGATCCTCGACGGGGAGGCGAAGACGGTCGACATCCGGCCCTTCGGTCTGCGACGCTTCGCGGAAGGCCGGCCGCTCGATGGACCGTGGCCGTACGCGAAGAAGGGCCACGAGGCGTCGTCGGCCAAGCCTCCGGATCGCCCCGCTCCCTGAGGTCCGGGCCCCGTCGGATGGAGGGGTGCCGCCGGCCTTGCGGCACCGGCGTCGAACGATCCGGCGATCGCACGCCTCAGTGCTTCAAGGCGCTCGCCGTCAATCCCTCGATGAACCGCTGCTGGAACAGGAAGTAGAGCACGAGGACCGGGACCGAGAAGAGCACGAGCGACGCCGCCAGAATCGGCTAGTTGCCGTAGAACTCGCTCGAGAGCAGCGCGTAGATCCCCGGGGGGAGGGTCCGCATGCTGCCCTCGGTGATGAACGTCAGCGCGAAGAGGAACTCGTACCAGTTCTGCAGGAACACGAAGATGCCCACCGCGGCGAGCGCAGCGCCATCGAAATCTCCAGGCCCCGCTCCAGCACCGGCTAGGCTCGATTAGGGTTGCGGACCTCGCAGATCCCGCACTCGGGGCGGAAGGCGATCCCCTTCGCCGCCGCTGTCCCGTGGCATAATCAGCGGGCCCGAACGCCCCGGGAGCCCGATCATCGGCGCCACTTTCGCCGCAATGGAGGATCACGTGGAGTACTACGACCTCGGCTCATTCACCCGCAAGGTCACCACCGCCGTGCCCGACGCTCAGCTCTGGTTCGACCGGGGCCTCAACTGGCTCTACGGCTTCAACCACGCCGAGGCGATCGCCTGCTTCAAGAAGGCGCTGGAGCGCGACCCCGGCTGCGCCATGGCCTACTGGGGTATCTCCTACGCGGCGGGGCCGAACTACAACCTGCCCTGGCACCTCTACGACCCAGCCGGCAAGGCCGCCGCGCTCGGCGCCGCCTATGACGCGATGCAGGGCGCCCTGGCCCGTGCCGACGGCGCTAGCCCGGTCGAGCAGGCGCTGATCCGCGCACTGCCCGCGCGCTATCCGCAGCGCGAGACCATCGAGGACCAGTCGCCGTGGGACGCCGCCTATGCGGGCGCCATGCGTGAGGTATTCCGCGCCAACCGCGACGACCTCGAGGTGCGCGAGGTCTTCGCCGAGTCGATCTTGAACCTGACGCCCTGGAAGATGTGGGACCTCAAGACCGGGGGCATCGCCGAGGGCGCCGGCACGGCGGAAGCGGTCGACGTGCTGGAGAGCGCCTTCCGCGACGTCCCCGCCTCGTGGAACCACCCGGGGCTTCTCCATCTCTACGTCCACCTGATGGAGATGTCGCCCTTCCCCCAGCGCGCGCTGCGCGCGGGCGACCGGCTGCGCGATCTGGTGCCGGACGCCGGGCACCTGATCCACATG
>DASZOL010000073.1:0-12760 GCA_035550795.1 Candidatus Methylomirabilota bacterium | reverse complement strand
CGACCTGGGGATCCGAGTCCGAGAGATCCACCTCGAGATGGCTGCCCTGCTTGGTGACCTTGGCGCGGATGTGGATCTCCTCTGCGCCGTGGCCGTCGTCGTCGAGGATCGCCTCGCCGTGGTAGACGCCATCCGGCCAGGCGGCGATCACCGCGCGCACCTGACGCTCGGCGCCATCGAGCACCGCCTCGATCGCGGCGTGCGTCGTGGCCGAGCCGAACTCGGCGAGCAGCGCGCAAAGCCGCCGCTCGCCGACCCGGGCCGAGCCGATCATCGCCGCGAGGTCGCCCTGGAACTCGCGCGGGTGCCGGACGTTCAGGACGATCGTCTCGAGGACGTCGGCGCGAAGCTGGCCGGCGTCGTAGAGCTTCAGCGGCGGGATCCGGATGCCCTCCTGCCAGATCTCGGTCGCGCCCGGATTGTAGGCGCCGTGGGTCGCGCCCCCGATGTCGCTCTGGTGGGACCGGTTGATCGACCAGAAAACCAGCCGGCTGGCGCCGCCACCGACAGGCGCGAACACGGGGACGAACGCGGTCAGGTCGGGGAGGTGATTGTTGCCGTGGTACGGGTCGTTCAGGAGGTAGACGTCCCCGGGGCGAACCCGGTCACCGAAGAACTCCTGCACGGACCGCACGGCCCAGGGGATCGCCCCCACGTGGATCGGCACGTGCTCGGCCTGCGCGACCAGGCGGCCCTCCGCGTCGCAGAGCGCGGTCGAGAAGTCGCGGCTCGAGTTGAGGATCTGAGAGTACGAGGTGCGCAGCATCGCCTCGCCCATCTCCTGCACGATGGCCTCGAGCCGATGCTGAATGACGGAGACGGTGATCGGATCGACGCGCTCGCCCACTGATGTCGCCTCCTTGGCGCGCTTCATCTTACTCGACCAGCCCCGGACGCGCCCAGGGGGGCTGCTCCCCGAAAACGCGGCCTCTGCAGGCCCCTTTGCTACAATCCGCCCATTCCCTGCGCGGTCCCATGAACTGGAGGTCCCCTTCGTGCAACTCGCTCCCGGCGCGCTCGGCGCGACGCTCACGCTCCTCGGCCTCGCCCTCTGCGCCGATGCCCGGGCGGCGGGCACGCCCGACACGGCGATCTGGGTGTACGGCGCGCATCGCTGGACGCCCGACGAGCGGGACGAGCACCTCGGCCGCTTCGCGACGCTCGCCCAGCGGCTCTACCTGAGCGTCGAGGACGGGCCGCGCCTCCTGGTCGACGACCCGGACGACGCCCGGCGCCTCGGCGACCTCCTCGATCGAGCGGCGGGTCGGTTCGGACTCACCGTCGAGGCGATGCTGCTCCAGGACCCCTCCTGGGCCGCCGATCCGGCGGGCGCGATCGAGCGCGTCGCGCGTGTCGTCGCCTTCCATGCCGCCCGGCGGGCGAGCGGCCTGTCGGGGTTCGCGGGCCTGCACTTCGATATCGAGCCCCACTCCGAGGAGGCGTGGGCGTGCGCCTCGGCCAGCGAGCGCGCGGTGACGTACAGGAGCCTGCTGGACGTCTTCCGTCGGGCGGGTGCCGCCACGCGCGCGGGATCCCCAGCGCCGCCGCCTCGCCTGAGCGCCGCGCTCCCGTGGTGGCTCGGGCACCTCTCGGCCGAGGTGCCGAACGCCGCGCCGGCCGAGTGGCTTGGCGAGCTGGACGAGGTCGTCCTCATGGTCTACGGGGACCCGGGTGGCCCGCTGGTCGGCGAGTCGGCGACCGCCGTCCTGCGCCGGATCGACGACGCGCGGCTCTGGCGGAACCTGCCGCCCTCTCGCGGGCTCCGCGTCGGGCTGGCGACCTACGAGCACCGCGACGTCGCCGCGCTCCGCGCCACCATCGCCGAGGTCACCGCCCGCCTCGGCGCGCGGCCGGACTTTCGCGGCGTGGCGATCTTCGCGAACGATCAGGCGTACGACGCCCCCCTGGTGCCCTTCCTGGAGGGTCGGGTCGTCGACGCGAACGGGGACCCGGTGGCCGGAGCGCGCCTCCGGGGTGCGGGGCACGAGGTCGACAGCAACCGCTGCGGCGGATTCGGGTTCAAGGGACTCCCCGTCCAGGGTGTCGACCTGGAGATCACCGCCCGGGGCTTCGCGCCGGCCCGCGTCGCGGTCGGCCGGCTCGTCCCCGGGCGTGTCCGGGAGCTTCCACCGGTCCGGCTCGAGCGGGACCCGTGACGCCGCCGGGCGTCAGGACCGGCCTCGCGGCGGTCCTGCTCCTGGGACTCGTGCTCGCGACCACGCGACCCGCCGCGGGCCAGAGCGCGGCGCTCGACGCCGCGCGCGCTCATGCGCGGGCGGGACGCCTGGAGGAGGCCGTCGCGCTCTACACGGGCGTGATCCAGGCGCACCCGGAGGACCTGGAGGCGCGCAAAGAGCGCGCCCGGGTCCTCGGGTGGCTCCATCGCCACGCCGAGGCCCTGGCCGACTACGATCGGGTCCTCGCGGTGACACCGGGCGACGTGGAGGCGCTGGTGGGTCGTGCCCGCGTGCTGGTCCGCATGGACCGGATCGACGAGGCGGCCCGCGCCCTGCGGGCGGCGGCGGTCGAGCATCCGGACGTGGCGGACGCCGACCTGGCCTTGGGCGCTGTCCTCCTCCGGCAGGGACACACCGACGAGGCGACGGCCGCCTTCACGCGCGCCCGTGCACTCGCGCCCGGCGAGCCAGCCCCTCTCGTCGGCCTGGCCCGCGCCCGCGCGGCTGCCGGCGATGCGGCCGGCGCCGCCGCCGCCCGGCAGGACGCGCTGGCGGCGTTCGAGCGGCGCCTCGCCCGCGAGCCGTCGGATCGGGACGCCCGCGTCGGTCGCGCACAGCTTCTCGGCGGGCTCGGGCGCGACGCCGAGGCGCTCGCAGAGTACGATCACGTGCTCGCGACGTCGCCGCGCGACGCCGAAGCGGTGCTCGGCCGGGCCTCGCTCCTCGCGCGGCAGGGGCGGCTGGACGACGCCCTCGGGGCGGCCCGCGACGCCGTCGGCCTCGATCCGAGGTCGGCCGACGCCTGGGTCGCGCTCGGCGACGTGCTGACCCGGCGGCGGCAGCTCGAGGAAGCCGCTCGCGCGTACACCGAGGCGCGGACCGTCGCGCCGCGCGCCGTCGAGCCCGTCCTCGGGCTCGCCCGGCTCCGGCTCGCGCAGGACGACCCGGTCGGGGCGCGCGCAGGGTACCAGGAGGCGCTCCTGCTCGATCCGCGGAACGAGGACGCGATCGACGCCCTGGCCCGGATCGCCCGGGCCGAGGCCGCGCCCGCGGCACGCCGGTTCCGGCTCTACCTCACGGGGCGCTACGAGGCGCTCGACGCGCGCAGCGACTGGATGCAGGGCACGGTGGTCCTGGGGGTGCGGCCACGCCCCGGGACCTCCTTTTTCGTCGGCCTCGATCAGTACCACCGGAACGACCGCGACGACACCCAGCTCTCGGTGGGCGCCGGGCAGGCGCTCCCGGGCGCGGTCACCGTGGCCGGCAGCTTCGCCTACGGGATCGACGCCGAGGTGATCGCCAGCCAGATCTACGAGGTCGAGGTCGCCCGGCCGCTCGCCGCGTGGATCGCGCCCTCCCTCCGCTTTCGCTGGTCCGAGTTCGCGGGCGACGTCCACGCCGCGTCGCTCGCGCCCGGGCTCGAGCTCACCTGGAAGAGCCTCCTCGCGGTCCTGCCGCGGTACTACTTCACCCACTCCTCGGACGCGGGCGACGGACACGCGGGCTCGGTCCGCGTCTCCCTCTTTCCCGAGGACCGGTGGAGCGTGTACGGGGCGCTCGCCTACGGGCGCGAGACCTTCCTGGCCGACACGGTCGAGGACGTCGTGCGCGGGCTGGACGTCCTGACCCTCGGCGCGGGCATGCTCTGGCGCGCGCGCGACGGTCTCGGCGTCCGGCTCGACTACGAGTACGAGGACCGGCGGGGCTCGTACAGCAAGCATGGCGTCGGGGTCGGCGTCGTCATCGACTTCTAGGCGGCATGCTGCCGGCCCCGGCCTACTCACTCCTCCTGGTGATCGTGGCGGCGATGGGCGCGCTCATCGCCCTGCTCTTCCTGCTGCTGCTCGTCCAGCGAGGCGTCGCCTCGCTGGTGGCCGCCCACGTCCGCCGGCGGGAAGCCGCTCTCCGCCCGGTCCTCTTCGAGGCCCTCGAGGACCCCGCCGCCGCGACCCGGCTCCGCGGGGCGCTCCGCCGGCTCGACCGCCCGGTGCTCCGCACGATGCTTCTCCAGCTGGCCCTCGACCTCCGGGGCCACGAGGCGCGCGCCCTCGCCGACCTCTACCGCGCGGTCGGCCTCCTCGCGGTCGAGCTCCGGGGACTCGGCTCGTGGCGCGTCCGGCGTCGCGCGGCGGCGGCCGCGAACCTCGCGACCCTCCGGATGCCCAGGATCCAGCGCCGGCTCCTCCGGGCGCTCGACGACCCCGACCGCAGGGTGCGGATCGCCCTGATCCGGGCGCTCGGCGAGATCGGTGACCGGCGCGCGCTCACCACGCTGATCGACCGGCTCGGTGAGCGAAGCCCCACGGTCGTGCGGCAGGTGGAGCAGGTCCTTGTCGAGCGGGGGAGCGAGGTCGTCGCGGAGATCGTCGCGTACGCGCAGACGACCCCGAAGCTCCGCGGGCGGCGCGCGGCCGTGGAGGTGCTCGGCCTGCTCCGCGCCCCGCTGGCTGCGGAGCTCCTCCTCGATCTCGTCCGGCACCCCGACCGGGAGCTGCGCATCCGGGCCGTCAAGGCCGCCGCGGCGATCGGCGATCCGAGGTTCCTCGGCGCGTTCCACGCGCTCATGGCCGATCCGGTCTGGGCCGTCCGCTGCCAGGCGGCCAGGGGGCTGGGCACGCTCGCGAGCCCGACGTCGGTCCCCCTCCTGCGGGCCGCCCTCGGCGACGACCACTGGTGGGTGCGCTTCTACGCTGCGGTGGCGCTCGCCGAGCTCGGCGCGGCCGGGCACGCCGCGCTCCAGGCCGCCGTGGGCGATCCGGAGCCCGCGGTGCGGGCCATGGCCCGGTACCTGGTGGCGCGCGGTCGGCTGCTCCCGGCGCTGCCATGACGTGGCGCGAGATGGCGACCGGGGCCGTGCTGGTCTTCAACGACCTCGTGCTCCTCTACTTCCTCGCCATCAGCCTCCACTATCTCGCCCTGATGGTGATCGGCTTCTGGGAGACGCTCCGGGTGGTCCGCGACGTCCAGTGGCAGGACCGGCGCCGCCTCATGCAGTCGCCGTTCACGCCGCCCGTCTCCATCATCGCGACGGCGTACAACGAGCAGGCCAACATCGTCGAGAGCGTCCGCTCCCTCCTGATGCTGCACTACCCACGGTTCGAGGTCATCGTGGTCAACGACGGCTCGACCGACCGGACGCTGGAGATCCTGACCGAGAGCTTCCTGCTGCGCCCGGTCCCCCGCAGCTTCGAGTACCTCGTGCCGTGCCGGCCGATTCGCGGCGCCTACGAGTCCGCGGCCTTTCCGAACCTCGTCGTCGTGGACAAGGAGAACGGCGGCTGCAAGGCGGATGCGACGAACGGGGGTCTCAACTTCGCGATGTATCCGCTGGTGTGCGTGCTCGACGCCGACTCGGTCCTCGACGACGACGCGCTCCTCCGGACCGTCCAGCCCTTCGTCCAGGACCCGGGACGCACGGTGGGGACCGGGGGCAGCGTCCGCATCGTCAATGGCTGCGAGGTCCGGGGCGGCCGCGTGACCCGTGTCAGGCTGCCCTGGCGCCTCCTGCCGGTGATCCAGACCGTGGAGTACCTGCGGGGCTTTCTCTTCGCCCGGATGGGCTGGAGCCGGCTGAACGCGCTCCCGATCATCTCGGGCGCGTTCGGGGTCTTCGACAAGCGGCTCCTGCTCCGGGCCGGCGGGTACGCCAAGGACAGCCTCGGCGAGGACTTCGAGATGGTGATCCGGCTGCACCGGTACATCGGGGACCGCCGGTTGCCGTACCGGCTCCGGTTCGTCCCTGACCCCGTCTGCTGGACGGAGGTGCCGGAGACGCTCCGGGTGCTGCGGCGGCAGCGGAGCCGCTGGCACCGGGGGCTCCTCGACACGCTTCTCCGGCACCGGCCGATGATCGGCCGCCCGCGCTACGGCGCCGTCGGGATGCTCTCGATGCCGGCGTTCGTCCTCTTCGAGCTCTTCGGTCCCGTGGTCGAGCTCCTGGGTTACGTGGTCATCCCCGTCGCATTCCTGGCGGGGATCCTGGACGTGCGGTACATGTCGGCGTTCCTGGCCCTGGCCTTGCTGCTCAGCATCCTGGTCTCGGCCTTCGCCGTGCTCCTCGACGACATCGCGTTCCGGCGCCACGCGCGGGCGCGGGACCTGGCCCTGCTGGTCCTGGCGAGCGTCATCGAGAACCTCGGCTACCGCCAGGTCACCGTCTGGTGGCGCGTCTACGCCTTCTGGGAGTACTGGCGCGGCGAGTCGGGGTGGGGCCAAATGGAGCGGCGAGGCGTGAGCCGCGCGTGAACGGCTGAGGATCGGACGAATGCCGTCCACCGAGCCGGAGACGCCGGAGACGGATCTCCGCGCCGGGGGTCGCCGGAAGGCACTGACCGCCGCGATTCAGGCGCTCGGGGCCGCCAGCGACGTCTTGCCCGCCCTGGGTCGCATCGTCGGGGCGGCGAGGGAGCTGGCCGGGGCGGATGTCGCCTACCTGACGGCCCACGATCCGGGCAGCGGGGTCCCGCGGGTCCTGGCGCGGGCCGGCGCCGAGAGCGCCACCACGGGGACGCCGGCCGCGGCGAGGGAGGTCAGCCTGCCCGCGACCGTCGAGGACGAGGTGGTGGGTCAGCTGGTGGTCGCCTGGCCGAGCGGTCGCCCCGCGGGCGAGATCGACCGGGAAGGGCTCGGCTCTCTCGCCAGCCTCGCCGCCCTCGCCATCCGGCACCGGCGCCTGGCGACGGCGCTGGCGGGCGGGCGCGATCCGGGAAGCCTCGGCGCCGAGGATCTCGTCCGCGTGGCCGGACGGCTCCGCCGCATCGTCGACACCGCCCAAGACGGCATCCTGACCACCGATGCCGGCGGGCTGGTCACCTCGGCCAATCCCGCCGCCGACGCCCTGTTCGGACACCCGCCCGGCGCGCTGCACGGGCGGCCCGTCGCGGTCATCCTGCCCGGCGTGCAGCTCGGCGGCCCGTCGGCGGCCGCCCGGCCGGGGGGGAGCGCCGAGCTCGAAGGCGTCAGACGGGACGGCACGCGCTTCCCCGCCGAGCTGTCGGTCAGCACCGTCACCTCCGACAGCGGCCGGGCGTTCGTCGTGTTCGTGCGGGACGTGACCGAGCGCCGGGCGATCGAGCGGATGAAGGACGAGTTCGTGGCAACGGTCTCGCACGAGCTCCGGACCCCGTTGACCGCGCTCCGGGGGCACGTGGAGCTGGTGCTCGACGGTGATGGCGGGCCGGTGACCCAGCTCCAGCGGCGCTTCCTGGAGGTGGCGACCCAGAGCGCGGACCGGCTGGGCGCCCTCATCAACGACCTCCTGGACGTCGCCAAGATCGAGGCCGGGCGGGTCCAGCTCCGGAAGGAGCTGGTCGACCTCCGCGCCGTCCTCCGGGAGGTGTCGGCCACGTTCCGGATCGAGGCGGCGCGCCACGGCCTCGCGTTCCGGGAGGATCTGGCGGAGCTGCCCTCCGTCGTGGGCGACCGGGACCGCCTGATCCAGGTGTTCGGCAACCTGGTCTCGAACGCGATCAAGTACACGCCGGCCGGCGAGGTGGGCGTCAGCGCCCGGCCGAGGTACGGCGCGGTCGAGGTGGTCGTGCACGACACGGGCGTCGGCATGACCCCGGAGGAGCAGCGCCAGCTCTTCACGAAGTTCTTCCGCAGCCGCGACCGGACGGGCGTGGATCCGGGGGGCACGGGTCTCGGTCTCGTGATCGCCAAGGGGATCGTCGACGGGCACGGCGGGACGCTGTCCGTGGAGAGCGAGCCGGGGAGGGGGACGCGCTTCCGTGTGGCGCTCCCGGCCGTCGGCGGGCAGCCCGCGGAGGGATCCGAGCGCGAGCGCCAGACCGCGACCGTGCTCGTGGTCGACGACGAAGTCACCATCCGGGACCTGCTTCTCGAGTATCTTCAGCTATGGAACTATGGCGCGGTGCCGGCGGTCGACGGGGTCGAGGCGATCGAGCTGGCGCGGCGCCTTCAGCCGGATCTCATCATCCTTGACGTCGGCATGCTGCCCATGAGCGGCCTCGACGTCCTCCGCCAGCTCAAGCAGGACCCCGCGACCCGCAGCATTCCGGTGCTTCTCCACTCGGTCACGGACGAGCCGGAGCAGATGCTCGGGCTCGGGGCCGCCGACTTCCTGCGCAAGCCGGTGACCGGTGCCCGGCTCCGGGAGGCGATTCTCCGGGCGCTGGACAAGACCCCCGTTCCCGTGTTCGTCGTGGACGGCGACGACGCAAGACGGGACCGCATCCGCCGAGCTCTCGAGGAGACGGGTCTCCCCGTGACCTTGGCCGGGACCCTCGGGGAGGGCGTGGCGATTCCCGCGACGCCGGCCCCCGTGATCATCCTCGGTCCGAGCGTCGCCGACGGAGGGTCCGGGTCGCTGCTCGCCCGGTGGTGCGGCGATCCCGCGTTCCACGAGGCCCGGGTGGTCCTCGTGGGCCCGTGGCCGGCCGAGAGCGCCGTGGTCGGCCCGGGGTGCCGCGTCGAGATCCTCCGGGGGCAGCGCGCGGCGGACGCCGCCGGCCGCGTGCGCAAGCTGATCGCCGAGCGGCGAGGACGGAAGCAGGGCGGGGATGGCTAGGATCCTGCTGGCCGAGGACGAGCAGCAGATCGGCGACATGGTGGCCTTCAAGCTCGCCAACTCCGGGCACGACGTGGTCCGCGTCGTGGACGGCGAGGCGGCGCTGGCGGCCGCGACGCGCGACCGTCCCGACGTCATCATCCTCGACGTGATGATGCCGGCGCTCGACGGCTTCTCGGTCCTCGGGCGCCTGAAGACCGATCCCGAGCTGCGCGCGATCCCGGTGATCATGCTCACCGCCCGCGGCCAGGAGCGGGACATCCTGTCAGGCCTGCAGGGCGGCGCCGCCGATTACGTGGTCAAGCCCTTCAGCCTGAAGGAGCTGCTCGCCCGCGTGGACGTGGCGCTCCGCCGCCGCTGACCTGCCCGCGGCCGTGCGCCGCCGGCGGCTCCGCATGGGCCGCCGGGTGACCGTTCCGCTGGACAGCGGCCGGGCCCTTTGGTAACGTGGCGGGCGCTTCCGGTCGTCCTCCCGCTCGGTGGACAGGTAGCTCAGTTGGTAGAGCACGGGACTGAAAATCCCGGTGTCGGGAGTTCAATTCTCCCCCTGTCCACCATTTTTTCTGCCGTGACGCGAGGATCCAATCGAAGCTCGCCTCGCGAATCGCGGTCTTGCAGAATCCCGGCGTCGCAGGCCATCGATCGCGACTGGCGGTGACTAGTTGTGACGGGGTGCGCGGATTCTGAAGACGAGTCCCCCTCCGTTTCCCCCTCGTTTTCAGGCCGTCCAGCTCAGCAGGGCCAGGCGGGAACCGCAGCGGGCGGACCGGGGCGGACAGTCGCGGCGGGACGTGGCAAACGGACGGAGGTCAGGATCGGGCGCACCACGATTGGATCTTCGATGGTGGCCACGACGCGGAGCCGCGCCCATAGCGCGGGCAGGCCAAGACGTCGAGAGGGGAGGGTAGCAAGCATAACGACCGTTCTCGGTCCTCCTCCCTCCCCCGGAGGAGGTCGGGGCCGCTGATCCGGGCCGGGTGGTCTATCGAGCGCGGACGGCCCCCCGAGCATCAGCAGCCCGCCGGCAGCGATCCAGCTGCCGGGCCACCCACACCGCGAGGCGCGCCCAGTGAGCGCGCAACCGGACGACGAGGGCCGCCGCGAGCACGAACAGCACGCGCTGTCTGCGGCTGATGCTGATCTGGCTGGAGCCGGGGGCGGGAGTCGAACCCGAGACACGGTCAGCGAACGGGGGAATCAGGCGGCCGGGGCAACCGGGCCGGCGGCGGCTCCACCGCGAGCCCCAGCGCGACGAGCACCCGCTACACGGCGTCGGGCTCCGTCGCTACCGATTTCCGCAACTGGCACTTTGCGACGGAGACCAAGCCCTTGAGTTTACGGTCGCTATTGGGGGTACTGCGGACGCTGAGGGTCGGCCGCGTTGCCCCCGACGCGAATGACCCGGAGGAAGTCGCGGCACCGCAGCAAGACTCCTCCGGCGGCTTATTCGATAACCTCGTCAGCCCGCTGCAGGACGATCGGCGGGACGGAGAGCCCGAGCGCCTTGGCGGTGCGCATGTTGAGGATGGATTCGAACCGCACCGGTTGCCCCACCGGTATGTCGGCGGGCTTGGCGCCGTTCAGGATCTTGTAAACGTGACTCGCAGCGCGCCGGTAGAGGTCAGCATAATCCGCCCCGTAGCTTATGAGACAACCGGCCTGCACCATTTCCCTGAAGCCGAACATGGTCGGCAGGCGCTGCTTCAAAGCCAACTCTGCGATCCGCAGGCGATGGGCCGTGAACACGGCGTCATCAGAGCCGATGAGCCCTCCCGCACTCGAGGCGCTGGCGAGCAGCATCTCGAGATCGCTGGGGTCGCCCATGCGCAGGACTTGCAGCTCGACCCCCAGGATCTGCGCGGAACGCTCGGCCTCCCGTACGAACGGCGGCGTGGCTGGACTGGCGGCTCTGACCAATATCGCGACCTTCGTCATCCGGGGAAGGAGCTCCTTGAGAAGCTGCATTCGCTTCCCGGCAAGGTCCACAACCATACCGCTCATGCCGGTGAGGTTGCCACCCGGCCGCGCAAGACCCGCGACCTGGCCAGTCTCGACAAAATCGAAGATCCCCACGAACACGACCGGGATCGTGCCGGCAGCGTCCCTGGCCGGCAGCACCGTCGGTGAGCCGGAGGCAAAAAGCACATCCACCTTCCGGCGGGCCAGTTCTCCCGCAATTCTGGGAAGCTCCACCACGCTCTGTGCCAGGCCGAATTCAATCTCGATGTTCTGCCCCTCGATCAGCCCATGCTCGCGCAAACCCTGCCGCAAAGCAGCAATCCATGCCGGGGGCGGCGTACGGACGCGCAGGAAGCCGATGCGCTTGAGCTTGGCCTGCTGCTGGGCCCGAGCTGCGAGTGGCAATGCGGCCGCCGCACCGCCCAAGAGCAGGATGACGTCGCGTCGCCTCATGCGATTAGCTCACAGGTTCTCGCTCGCGCTAACGGTGCCGTCGGCTCCATTCAGGATTTTACCGAAGCCTGCGCCCACCCCCAAGAGGGTAGCAAGCATAACGACCGTTCTCGGTCCTCCTCCCTCCCCCGAGGAGCCGGCGGATGATCGCCCGGGCCTCGCCCCGGATACTGGGCGGGGCAGCCCGCCGTGTCAAGCAGCGCTCGCAACCCGCCCGCCCGTGGCGGAGCCGCACATTCCGCGCTTCACAGGCGCCGAGAAGCAGACGCCGAGCCCGGCTTCGCTCGCGGACGCGGATCCCTGCGCTGTGTCGGAGACGGGTCAGGGGGCCCGGGCGAGAACAGCAGCGGGCGGGCCCGGGCCGCCGGTCTCGGCGGCACGGGGCAGACCGAGGGAGACCAGGATCCGGCGTGCCACGACCGGATCCTCGATGGTGCCCACGACGCGGAGCCGCGCCCCACAGCGCGGGCAGGCCAGCACGTCGAGCGCGAACGCCCGTTGCATGAGGGCCGCCCACGTCCCGTTGCGCCGCGGGCGCGGCGATCGAGACTGACGGGGCGCCGGGGCCCCAGCGGAATGGTCAGCGGCCGAGGGAACCCCGCCCAAGGAGGACAAGCACCGTCCGCCCGCCGTGGGCGGAGCGTGACTCGATTGTGTATACTGTGGAGTATATACGGGAGGACAGCATGAAGACCGCGCGGGTCTTTCGGAGCGGGAACAGCCAGGCCGTGAGGATTCCGAAGGAGTTTCGCATCGAAGGCGACGAGGTGGAGATCCTCAAGAAGGGGAGGTCCCTGGTGCTGCGTCCCCGGCGGAGATCGTGGGCCTCGCTCGTGCGGAGCCTGGACCGGTTCACGGATGACTTCATGGCCGCCGGCCGGGATCAGGGTCGCCTGCAGACTCGAGGCCGGGCCTTCTCGTGAGGGTCATGCTCGACACGAACATCTGCATTCACATCATCAGGCGCCGTCCACGGTCGGTGCTCGAGCGCTTCGGTGCCTTCGCCGTCGGAGACATTGGCCTGTCGGCCATCACGCTGGCCGAACTGGAGTATGGCGCGAGCAACAGTCGAGACCCGAGGAGGAACCGCGACGCGTTGCAGGCGTTCGCCGCGCCCCTCGACGTCGCGGCGTTCGACAGGGCCGCGACCGAGGCATATGGTCGGATCCGGACCGTTCTCGAACGGAAGGGCCGGCCGATCGGTCCCATGGACCTGTTGATCGCCGCACACGCCCTCAGCCTGAGTGTGCGGTTGGTGACCAGCAACGAGGACGAGTTCAAACGGGTCCCAGGGCTTGTCGTCGAGAACTGGCTGTGACGGCTCAGCGGCAGCCCTCGAGGCCTCGCGATCAAGGCAGGTAGAGTCCCCCCTCGTTTGCCCCCTCGACGCTGGAAGTCCTCACCAGTAAAGGCGGGAGGCGGGGACTGAAAATCCCGGTGTCGGGAGTTCAATTCTTCCCCTGTCCACCATTTCCTTTGCCCGCCAAACGCCAAAATCCCCCGCTGGGCCTGGCGATTCGTCACGTCGGGGCCCACGAGCCCCGTGGGATGCCCTGTGACCCGTTGGGACCGTTTTTGATAGCGGATTGGGTCCCCGTTTGGGGTCCCCGTTTTCGGGAGTAATCCAGCTCGTGTTCGCGGG
>DASZOL010000072.1:0-19930 GCA_035550795.1 Candidatus Methylomirabilota bacterium | reverse complement strand
TCGAGACGCACATCCTCGACTCGGGCCAGCCGCCAGGCGGGCTCGGGGAGCCCGGGGTGCCCACCGTCGCCCCCGCCGTCTGCAACGCGATCTTCGCGGCGACCGGCAAGCGCGTCCGGCGCCTGCCGATCGACCGGGAGGCGCTCAAGCGCGCGTAGCGCCCGTCCCTGGCGCCGGCGACGGCGGCCGGGTGCCGCAGGCATTCCGGGTGTCCTCGCCGGCCAGGGGGGCGTTCCCGCGTTCGCGAACCTGAACGCCGACGGCCGCGCGGCCCGCCCCCCGCTCGTCCCCGGAGCTCGCCTCGTAGCCGACTCGTAGGCGACCCTTCCCCAATTCGGCGGGCCTTCCCCCACCCGACCCAGGAGACCCCGAGGTCACCGGTCCGCCACAACGTCCCGCCACGACACCAAAATCCCGACTCGCCTTCCGGTTGCTCCCATCCCGGCGAGCCGCGCATGGCGCGGCGAGACCGAGCCCACCACATCGCAACGGGAGCAACAGGGGGAGGGACACCATGCGAAGCGGACCTGGACGGACGACGAACGTCCTGCTCGTCCTGATCGGCCTCATCACCCTGGCCGCGCCAGCGCACGCAGGATCCGAGCGCGGTCGGACTGTCTACTACCTGTCGCTGGGGAACTCGCTGTCGAGGGGGGTCCAGCCGGGGGCCGACGGCGTGAACGCCCCGACCGAGGAGGGCTACTCCAACCAGCTCTACGCGGCGCTGAGGAGCTCGAACCCTCGCCTCAAGCTGAAGAAGCTCGGGTGCCCCGTCACCGAGACCACCGTCACCTATGCTCCGCGGCGGGGGAACGTGCGACTACGCCCATCACTCGCAGCTGGGCGAGGCGATCGCCTTTCTGCGTCAGCACCGCGGGTCGGTCGCTCTCGTCACGATCGACATCGGCGCCAATGACATCGAGCCCTGCGCGCAGGCGGGCGACATCGACCAGGAATGCGTCAAGAAGGCGTTCATCACGGTCGCCGCGAACCTGCCGCCGATCCTCGCCGCGCTCCGAGTGGCCGCCGGCCCGCACGTACCCATCATCGGCATGAACTACTACAATCCGTTCCTCGCCGCGTGGCTGGCCGGGGTCCCTGCGCTGGCCGAGGAGTCGGCCGAGAAGCTGGCGGCGTTCAACGGGCTCCTCGGCGCCGTCTACCGGTTCTTCCGGATGCCGGTCGCCGACGTCGCCGACGCATTTCGTTCCGACGACTTCACGCCGGTCCCGGAGTTCGGGGGCCTCCCGGTCAACGTGCTCACGATCTGCCAGCTCACGTTCATGTGCGATCCGGCGGTGGGCCCGAACATCCATGCCAACGGCATGGGCTACGGCGCGATCGCCGAAGCCTTCCTGAAGGTCGTGCCCTGAGGCAGTCGTTCCGGGCGCCTCGGACGCGCGCGCAACGCGTGCCCGAGGCGCCTCGAGGAGGGCGTCGAGTCGACGAGCGCACGCCCTGGCGGGAGGGGTGACGTGACTCGCCGCGCGGCGTATCCTTCCTCCACGGTTGGCGGAGACCGATCCTGCACGGGAGTGATGACGAACCAGGGAGGTTACCTATGCCGCTCTACATGTACCAGGCCGCGTATACACCCGAGTCCTGGAGCACTCAGCTGAAGAATCCGCAGAACCGGGTCGAGGTCGTGGGGCGCCAGGTGTGCGAGGCGGTGGGTGGCAAGCTCGTCGGAGGGTGGCTGTGCTTCGGCGAGTACGACCTCGTGATCATCGCCGACGTGCCGGGCAATGAGAGCATGGCCGCCATCGCACTGGGAGTGGCGGCAGGCGGCGCCATCAAGGCCAGCAAGACCACGGTCCTGATGTCCGGAGCCGAAGGCCTGGCGGCGATGAAGAAGGCGGACGCGGTCGTCAAGACCTACCGCCCCGCTCGCTGACCTAGACCGGCGTCTCGAGAGCGGATCGAGCGCACGCTGCCGGGAGTTCGCGGCTGACGCGGGGGTCAGCCGTCCGGACGCGCGAGAAGAGCCTCTCCGTGTCCGAGCCAGTACGCCATGCCCATCTCCCGGTAGAGGGACAGCGCCGTCGGCGCGCGCTCCCGCGCCGCTCCAGGCTGGCCGTGGCGGCGGTTCAGGACGGCGAGGCCCAGGTGACAGTGCGCGACGAGCGGCCGCATGCCGAGCTCGTCGGCCAGGCGGAGCGCCGACTCGTAGTGCCACCGCGCGCTCTCGACGTCGGCCGGGCTCTGCCGCGTGAGCGTGTCCCCGAGGAGACGGAGCGCCCGGGCCTCGTGGCCGCGCTCGCCGCGGCGGCGACTTCCCGCCAGAGCGTCCTCGGCACTGCGCGTGGCCTCCGCCACGCGGCCCGCCCGGAGGAACGCTTCGCCGAGGTGGACCGTCAGAAAACCGTGCAGGAAGCCGAGACCCTTGGCCTCGTACTCGGACAGGGCCTGCTGGAGGAGAGCGACGCCCTGCGAGACGTCCCCGGAGAGCGCGGCCACGTAGCCAAGCGCTCCCGAGAGGAAGGGCGACCAGACGGTGAACCCCCACTCGCGCGAGAGCGCCAGGCCGCGGTCCAGCACGCGCCGGGTCTCGGCGAGGTCGCCCCTCACCACGTAGAGGCACGAGAGGAAGCCGCACGCCGAGATCTGGGTGAATGGATGGCCTAGCTCGTCGGCCATCCGCAGCCCCTCTTCGCCCACGCGGATCCCCTCGGAGAACTCACCGCGCTCGCCGAGGCACCACGCGAGGTGGGAACGCGCGTGGACGGCCGGGGAAGCCGTGAGCCCGAAGGCCTGGCGGCCGACCTCCTCCCGGAGCGCCTCGATGTTCCGGCGCAGGATCTGCTCCCCCCGCCGATACTCGCCCACGGCCGTACAGCTCGCTCCGAGGAAGTAGCGACCGACGATCCCGAGCGCAAAATCGTCGAGCGCCTCGGCGATCTCGAGCGTGCGCTCCGCGGACGTCACCGCCTCCGCGGAGCGCCCGACCACCCACAGGAGGCTACTCCGGTACACGGAGACCCAGCCCCGACGCCGGGTATCCCTGAGCCTGTCCGCGAGAGTCTCGGCCTCGTCCAGCACCGCGGCCATCCGCCCGAGCTCCGTGAGGGGGAAGAGCGCCGTCCGGAGCTCGAACCGCGCGTCGATGGCCTCGGCCAGGTGCTCCGGGGTCTCGGGCAAGCGCGCGAAGGCGGCAAGCGCCTGCTCGAGCCACGCCGCCGCCTCGCGGTTGGCCGAGCGCGCGAATGCCTTGGCACCTGCCTGGCGGCAATACCGCGCCGCCCGGTCCCACACCTCACCCCGGAACGCGTGGTGAGCGAGCCGCTCGACGTGCTCGCCGAGGCGCGGCGCGTGGAGCCCCTCGACCGCGTCGACCAGCGACGCGTGGAGACGGCGGCGGCGCTCCGGGGACAGCCGCGCGTAGGCGACCTCCTGCGTCAGCACGTGCTTGAAGGTGTACTCGACCTCCGGGAACGCCGTGGTCTCGTAGAGGAACTCGGCCGCGCGGAGCTGGGCGAGCCCGTCTCTGAGCCCGGCGTCGGGCAGCTCCGCCACGGCGGCGAGGAGCGGAAACGGCACGTCCTTGCCTAGAACGGACGCGACCTGGAGCACGTTCCGCGTCCCCTCCGGAAGCCGGTCCATCCGCCCCTGTATCACGTCCTGGATCGTGTCCGGCACCGTGAGCGCCGCCGGGAGGGGCGCCAGCCCCAGCCGGTCCTCGTCGCGGCGCACGCCGCCCGTCTCCTCGAGCGAGCGGACCAGCTCTTCCAGGAAGAACGGATTGCCCTCGGCCTTCCCGGTGATGAGCGCCTCGAGCTCCGGCGAGAGACTCCGTGCGCTCAGCAGCCCGCACGCCATCGCGACGCTATCGGCGGTCGAGAGCGAGCCCAGGGTCAGGCGCGTGTGGTAGCTCCGGTCCCCGACGGGCGGCGTGTAGCCGGGACGGGCGGTCACCAGGAGCAGGATCCGAAGCGTGGCGAGGTCGTCGGCCAGGAGGGCGAGGAAGTCCTCCGTCCCCCGGTCAAGCCAGTGGGCGTCCTCCCAGACGATGACCAGGGGCCCCTTCTGGGCGCGCTGGAAGAAGAGCCGCCTGAGCGCGTCGAAGACACGCCGCCGGCGCTGCTCGGGGTCCATGGCGAGAACCGCGGGATCGCCGGGGTCCAGCCCGAACAGGTACCGGAGGAACGGGAGCGTCGGCGCCAGGCCATCGCCGAGCTGCTCGACCCCGGCCGCCAGCTTGTCACCCACCACGTCGTCAGGGTCGGCCTCGTCGATCCCCCACGTGCGCCGGAGCAGGTCGAGCAGGGGGTAGAACGGCATCGTGCGGCCGAGTGAGATCGCCTGCCCCTCGACCCACGCCGCCGCGCCCCCCAGCTGCCCGCGGAACTCGCGGAGGAGCCGCGTCTTCCCGATCCCGGGCTCGCCCACGATCGAGACGATCTGCCCCTGGCCCGCCCGCGCCCGATCGAGGCGGTCCCCGAGAAGACGGAGCTCGCTCTCGCGGCCGACGAAGGCGATCAGGCCGCGCGCGGCCTCGCCCGGACCGACAAGGCGATAGCCCTCGACCGCGCCGCCCGGTCCCGGCTCGAGCGCCACCAGCTCGAAGCGGCGCACCAGGAGTGCCGCCACGGGCGCGGTGACGACGACGGTCCCCGGACCGCCTCGCAGCGCGGTGAGCGCGGCGAGGACGGGGCGCTTCGCGTCGGCGTCGACCTCGAGGCCGAGGGCGTGGCGCCCGACCGGCAAGAAGTCGGTGTGGAGGGTGAGACTGACCCCCGGACGAGCCGGGTCCTCGCGCCGCGCGCGCTCGACGCTCCGCTCGATCGCCAGCGCGGCGTAAGCCGCCTGACGCGTGGCGTCGTCGCCCGGCGTGAGCCCGAAGGCCGCGACCAAGCCGGTCGGGCTCAGCTCGTCTACGCTACCCCCGAAGCTCTGCACCTTGTCGACGACGACCGACATCGCCCGGCTCGTGTCCGACGGGGCCAGCTCCCCAAGAGTCCCCACCAGCCGCGCCCGGAGAAACGTGACGCGGCGGGGCTCCCAGCGCACACCGGCGGCCGCCACATCGCGCCGCAGCTGAGGCTCGGCCGGCACCGGCCCGACCTCGGCGGGCGATGCTCCAGTCTCAGCCGGCGCGCGTGGGGTGACCGCGCCCGCCGTGAGGCCGTGCTTCTCCATGCGATAGCGGAGCGTGTTCCGAGGGATGCGGAGCCGGGCGGCGGCGCGCGCGATGTTCCAGCGGGTCTCGGTGAGCGCCTCCTGGAGCCGCTGCCGCTCGGCCCGCGCCTCGCTGTCCAGCAGCGCCTGTCGCTCGTCGATCACGCCGCCGGTCGTTCCGGTCGATGCGCCAGGCCCGGACCCAGCGGCGGCCGCCGGGCTCGGAAGCGCCAGCGCATCCGCGTGTACGACCCCGGCGTCGGTGAGCAGCGCGACCCGCTCCATCGCATTGGCCAGCTCCCGCACGTTCCCCGGCCACGCATGAGCGAGGAGCGCGGAGCGAGCGTCGCCCGCCAGCGTCCGCGGGGCCAGACCGTAGTCCTCGCACGCATGCGCCAGGAAGTGCTCGGCGAGCCGGACGATGTCGTCGCCCCGCTGGCGGAGGGGCGGCAGGTGGAGCGTCAGGACCGCGAGACGGTGATAGAGGTCCTCGCGGAAGCGGCGAGCCCGGGTCGCCGCCTGGAGGTCCTCGCTCGTCGCCGCAACGATCCACACGTCGACGGGCTCGCTCCGCGTGCTCCCGAGACGCCGGACGGATCGCTCCTCCAGGACCTTGAGCAGCTTGGCCTGGAGGCCCTCCGACAGGAGGCCGATCTCGTCGAGAAAGAGGGTCCCCTGGTGGGCAGTCTGGAGAAGCCCGGGCTTGGCGTGCCGCGCGTCGGTGAACGCGCCGCGCTCGAACCCGAACAGCTCGGCCTCGAGGAGGGCCTCGGGGATGGCCGCGCAGTTGACGTCGACGAAGGGCCCGGTGGCCCGTGGGCCGGCGCGATGGAGGATCCCCGCGAGAAGCCCCTTGCCGGTCCCGGTCTCCCCCAGGATCAGGATTGGCGCCTGGCGACGCGCCCCTCCAGACTGGCGCCGGAGGAGCCGGCTCACCTGCTGCCGGACAGCGGCGATGGCAGGGCTCTCCCCGAGAAGCTGGCCGAGCGGGGTGGTGGAGGTCACGGGACGGGCACCGTGGCTCATCCGGGCCCCATCTTAGCCCGGCTCGTCGCTGTCGAAAAGTGGCGAATTCGCCGCGGTTCGGCGCCGACCGATCTTCCGCCATCTCCTACAATGCATTCATTTTCAGGCTTTTACGGTTCGGCATGCCGATTGCCTTGATGCCCGGAGAGCAGCCCCGGGCCCCTGGAGCAGCCGGGGCGAGGAGAAAGTGATGGGGACGATCGTGAGGGTCGCAGCCGACCGATGCATGGGCCACCTGGGCCTATTCCTGATCGGCGCCATTTCCTGGGTGGTCGATCGGATGGGCTCGAGCCGGGAACCGGCGCGCCGGGCTCGAGCCCGGCACGTCTCACCACACAGCGCAAGGAGGGCAGAGGCATGATCCGGAACCTCGGACGGAACCTGACCAGTTGGACGGCCGCGATCGCGGCGGCGGTGGCCCTCGTCGGGACGCCGGTCGCCGTGCGGGCCGACGAGACGTGCCAGTCGCCGTACATGCCCAAGATCACGGGCGAGGAGGAGTACGTCTACGTGTGGACCCTCGGGGTCGAGGGCCTCGGCGACGGATCCGACAAGCTCGTGACCGTCGACGTCCGCAAGGGGTCGCCGACCCACGGCCAGGTGATCCACTCGGTGTCGGTCGGCGGCCGCCACGAGGCGCACCACGCCGACTTCACCGACGATCGCCGCTTCCTCTGGGCGAGCGGGCTCGACACGAGCCAGATCTTCGTCTTTGACGTCCAGACTGACCCGGCGAAGCCGCGCCTCGTGAAGACGATCGACGACTTCGTCCAGGTGTCCGGCGGCGTCGTCGGCCCGCACGGCTTCTACGCGCTTCCCGGGCGAATGTTGGTCGGCGGCCTGTCGAACGCCAAGGACAAGACCGGCCGGACCGCCCTCGTCGAGTACACCAACGAGGGGCGGCACATCGAGACCCACTGGATGCCCACCGACGCCGACCCGCGGGGCGCAGTCATCGAGAAAGTGGCGGACGGCTACGGCTACGACGCCCGCGTGCTGCCCCGGAAGAACGTGATGTTCACCACGTCGTTCACCGGCTGGGACAACTACATGCGGGACTTGGGCCAGGTGCTGCAAGACGCGGAGGCGATGAAGCGCTTCGGCCAGACGGCGGCGGTGTGGAACTTCCACACCCGCCAGCCGAAGAAGGTCTTCCACGTGCCCGGGGCGCCCCTCGAGGTCCGCATCGCGTGGGGCCCGACCCACAACTACGCCTTCACCACCACGGCGCTCACCTCCCAGATCTGGCTCATCCACGAGGACGCCCGGGGCGAGTGGCAGGCCAAGGCGGTCGGTGACATCGGCGACCCGAAGAAGATCCCGCTGCCGGTGGACATCAGCCTGTCGGCCGACGACCGGACCCTCTGGGTCGATTCGTTCATGGACGGCATGGTCCGCGCCTTCGACGTGTCGGACCCGTTCAAGCCGAAGCAGATGTACGAGAAGCAGATCGGCCGCCAGCTCAACATGGTGTCCCAGAGCTGGGACGGCAAGCGCCTCTACTTCACCAGTTCGCTGATCGCGCGCTGGGACAAGCAGGGCGCGGACAACGAGCAGTTCTTGAAGGCCTACACGTGGGACGGCTCGGAGCTCCGCGACCGGTTCGCGCTCGACTTCACCGCGCTCAAGCTCGGGCGCCCGCACGTGATGCGGTTCGGGAGCGCAGCCCTCTACAAGTAGTCTGGCGGACCGGGCGGCAGGGCTCCTCCGAGTCCCGCCGCCCGGCGGCCGGAGGCTCAAGGAGAAAGAAGGCGGCCATGACGACTCGAACTCAGTCAGGCGCGCGGCGCGCGGCCAGTCGGGCCCTCGCCCTGGTGGCAGTCCTCTCCGTGTGGGGCGGCGCCGTAGCGCCGCTCGCGTGGGGCCACGGGGGCCCGCACGGCCCCGCGGCCAGTGTGCGCTCGGCGGTCGTGGAGGCCGAGGACCAGCTCAGGGCGCGGAGCGCCCGGTTCGACTTCGACCCGCCCCGGCCGGGCAGCTATCGCCTCCCCGTCGTGAAGCCTGCAGCCGACGGGGCGGTGCTGGACGCGTCCGGCAGGCCGCGCCGGCTCGGCGAGGTGCTGGCGGGCAGGGTCGTCGTCCTGAGCTTCATCTACACGCGATGCAGCGACGCCAACGGGTGTCCCCTGGCCACCGCCGTCCTCTACCAGCTTCACGCCGCCACGGCGGCCGATCCCGAGCTGGCCCGGCAGCTGAAGCTGGTGACGCTCAGCTTCGATCCGGGCCATGACACGCCGGAGGCCATGGTGAGGTACTCGCGGGTGGCTCCCCCCAGGGACACGCGGAGCGCGTGGGAGTTCCTGACGACGGCATCCGACCGCCAGCTGGCTCCGATCCTGGCCGGCTACGGTCAGCGGGTGCAGCGCCCCGCGGGTGCGCCGGCCGCGGGCCCGACCCATCTCCTCCGCGTGTACCTGATCGACCGCCAGCAGCGGATCCGCAACATCTACGGGCTCGACTTTCTCGATCCGCGGCTCCTCCTGGCCGACGTGCGAACGCTGCTCCAGGAGGACCGGGAGACGCGGCGGTGAGACTCGCTCTGAAGCCCCGCGCAAGCCGGGCGGCGGTCGGCCGCGCCTGCTGACGACCGCTCCGTGACGCGGGTGGGCTTCCGGAGCGGCTTCGGCCGGCCGGACCGGCGGCGGCCCCGCGAAAACGGTGCGTCCCGGCCCGGCCTCGAACCCGGCGGGCTGGCCGGCCACCAGGATGCGGAACGGCCGTCCCCGCCTGTGCTCCGCGCCGGGGCGCGCGAACGACAGCGACCGGGCGGTGAGGTACGATCGATGTGTGGAGGGTAGCGGCCGACTCGACCCGGCTCCGACGGGGCCCTGCCAGGCGTCCAGGCTCGTCGGCGGACCGGTGCCTCCCCCGGCGCCCGCCCGGGCGCTCACCGCCGGGGTCGCCGAGACGCGTCTACCCAACGGGCTCCGTGTCCTCACGAAGGAGGTCCACGGCGCGCCGGTCGTCAGCTTCGGCGTCTGGTACAAGGTCGGCTCCCGCAACGAGCACACCGGGATCACCGGCATCTCGCACCTCCTCGAGCACATGATGTTCAAGGGAACGCAGCGGTACCGGGTGGGCGAGATCGCGCGCACGCTGTTCCTGAACGGGGCGAGCTTCAACGCCAACACGTACTACGACTGGACGAGCTACTTCGAGACGCTGGCCTCGGACCGCCTCGAGCTCGCCATCCAGATCGAGTCGGACCGGATGGCGCACAGCCGGATCGCCAAGGAAGAGCTCGACTCCGAGATGACGGTCGTCCGGAGCGAGCTTGAAGGCGGGGAGAACAACCCGGAGACCCTACTCCGCCAGGCGGTGACGGCGGCCGCGTTTCACGCCCACCCCTATCACTGGCCCGTCATCGGGTGGCGGAGCGACGTCGAGCACATGCCGCGTGAAGCTCTCCGGCGCTACTACAGGACCTACTACGGGCCGAACAACGCCACGGTCGTGATCGTCGGCGACTTCGACACGAAGCACGCGCTGGACCTGGTTGGGAGGTACTTCGGCCCCCTGGATCCGATCGCGCCCCCGCCCCGCGTCTATACCACCGAGCCCGACCAGCGCGGCGAGCGCCGGATCACCGTGAACCAGGCCGGCGCCCTGCCGATCGTGACGCTCGCCTACAAGGCACCCGCGGCCGCCAGCCCGGACTTCTATGCCCTCGACGTGCTGGGGACCGTGCTCGGAGAAGGCCGCACCGGGCGGCTGTACCAGGCCCTGGTCGAGACGGAGCTGGCGTCCAGCGTGGACGCCGGCGCTCCCAGCCTTCACGACCCCTTCCTGTTCTTCGTGACGGCGACCGCGCAGCCGGGCGTGCCCGCCGGCAAGCTCGAAGCTGCGGTTCTGGACGAGATCGAGCGCGTGAGAGCGGCGCCCATCACGCCGGAGGAGCTGGCCCGGGCCGTCAGGCAGATCGAGTCAAGCTTCGCGTACCAGACGGAGAGCGTGACGGCTCAGGGACGGGAGATCGGGTACTGGGCGATGGTCGACGACTGGCGCTACCTGTCGACCTATCTGGAGCGCATCCGGGGCCTGACCCCTGCGACGATCCAGACCGTGGCGGACAGGTACTTCCAGGCCGACACCCGCACGGTCGGCCATTTCGTTCCGACGCTCGGCAGCGCGTTCGTCGGGCTCCCGCCGCAGGAGGCCGCCGCGCGCGTCGAGAAGGTGGGCCGCGGTGCGCGGGCGATCCCGATTCCGCCGCGGTCCACGATGCCCCCGGTCGACCGGCACATCAGCCGCTTCGCGCTGGCGAATGGCATCGCCGTCGTCGTCCAGGAGAATCCCGCGAGCCCGACGCTCGCGCTCCGAGCCAGCCTGCCGGCGGGCCGCGTCCTGGATCCGGGCGGCAAGGCGGGGCTGGCCTCCCTGACCGCGGCGATGCTGAGCCGCGGGACCGAGCGCCGGAGCGCGCTCGAGTTCGCCACGCTGCTGGAAGACGTCGGGGCGAGCCTATCGCCTGGGGCCGAGTCGCTCGCCACGATGATCACGGGGCGCGCGGAGAGCCGGGACTTCCACCGCCTGATGGATCTGCTCGCGGAGATGCTCCAGCGTCCCATGTTCCCGACCGTGGAGCTGGGCCGGCTCAAGGGCCAGGCGCTGGCGCAGCTCGCCCAGGCTCGCGAGGACCCGGACAGCGTGGCGGAGCGCGCGTTCGGGCGGGCAGTCTATCCCGCGGGTCACCCCCTCCGGCCGCCGGCCTTCGACGAGGCGGAGGAGGCGGTCGGACGGATCTCGCGCGACGACCTGGTCGGGTTCCACCGCCGCCAGTACGGTCCCGACCGCCTGATCCTGGTCATCGCCGGCAACGTCTCGGCGGACGGCGTCCGCGCCGCCGTGGAGTCTCGGCTCGGGGCCTGGCCGCGCAACCCGGAGTCCGAGCCTCCCCCGGCGCTCGACGTCCCGCTCCAGGTGTCGGCCCAGGAGATCCTGCTCCCGATGCCCGACAAGAGCCAGACGGCGATCCAGTGGGGGCACGCCGGAGGACTGCGACGCGGCGACCCCGACTTCTACGCCGCTCAGGTCATGAATCTCGTACTCGGCGGCGGGGGAGCCCTCAACAGCCGGCTCGGCACGGTGATCCGCGACGAGCTGGGTCTCGCCTATACCGTCGGAAGCTTCTTCGACGCCAACTTGTACCCGGGCCCGATCGAGATCGTGCTCGGGACGAATCCGGCCAACGCCCGGAAGGCCGTCGAGGCCATGGCCCGCGAGATCACGCGGCTCCGCGACCACGGGATCACCCTGCGGGAGCGTGACGAAGCGGTGGCGTACCTCACCGGCCGCTTCCCGCTCCGCCTGGAGACCCACGCCGGAATGGCCGACGTCCTGTGGGCCATGGAGTTCTACCGGCTCGGCGGCGACTATCTGGACCGTTACGCGGACTACTACCGCGCGGTCACCGTCGCGCAGGCGAACCAGGCGGCCCGCGTGCACCTCCACCCGGACCGCGCGACGCTGGTCGTCGCGGGCCCGGATTCTCCCGGGCGCTAGGCTCTCCGCGCGCAGGGCAGGCAGGGCCGGCGGCCCTTTGGCCGCCCGCACCCGGTAGCTGCGCCGGCGTCTAGGAGCCGAAGCGGAACAGCGGGAAGATCTGCCGCACGAGGCCCTCGTACTCCTGGACCGTCGTGAGGTAGATGTCGAGATCGGGAACGTAGTGGAGATCGATCGACACGAGCGGCTCGCCCGGCCGCGTGGTGGCAAGGTCGATCACCTGGAAGCACGAGCGCCCCGACGCCGGGTGGTCCGTCACGAACACGATGCAGAGCTCCGGCCACTGCACCCTGACCTGCGTGAGGAGGTCATCGCCATGGCGCTGGAGGAACTCCTCGACGCTGGCGCGGTACTTGACCTCGATCGGGATCAGCCGGTGGAGCGCACGCCCGGAGGGCGTCTCGCCGACCGGCTTGTGCAGGAGGAAGTCCGGCAGGAACTCGTCAGCCCCGATGCGCACCAGCCGGAGCGTCTGTGCCTCGCGGCCCGCGCGCGATACCCGGTAGCCGGCGCGCCGGAAGATCGCCTCGACGAACGCCTCGGCGACCCGTCCCTTGAGGACCTCGATCTCCCCGCCCCGGCGCCGCCTCGGAGCCATCGGCTAACAGGGTAGGTCCGAGGCTCCCGGCGGCGTCAGAATTCTCGTCGAGGCCCGGGCGGCCCTTCTCCGTCGGGCGGGTCTCGGCCGGAGCGGTCAGGGGCGGGTCAGCGGGGCGGGCCGGCGAGCACGTCCGGGTCGCGCGCGGCGATCGGCGCGGCCTCTTGGCCACGCTCGCCCCAGAGGCCCCGGCGGCCTTCTTGCGCCTGGCGCTCCAGCGAGCGGAATCGGTCGGCGAAGCATCCGTTCGGCGGAAATGGTGCCGCCACCGCGTAGCCCCGCTCCAGGAGCACCGCGTTCAGGTTTTCCCCGCTCGCGTATACGTAGGCGAGAAGCCGCCCGTAGCGGTCCCGCTGCTGGGCGTCGAAGACCAGCTCGACGCGCTTGCCCTGCAGCAGCGCCTCGTTGAGCGCCTTCGCCGCCCGCCCGCCAGTCTCCTCGGCCCCCTCGGGACGGTAGAGCTCGGGCGCGTTGATCCCGATGTAGCGAGTCGTCTCGACGGCGCCACCCGGCATGAGGACCTCGATGGTGTCACCGTCGATGACGCGGCGAAGGCGGACCTCGGCCAGGCGACGGGTCCTGCACCCGACGAAACCGGGCGGCGTCGACGGCGTCGACGCCGCCGCAGGCAGCGTGACGTGGCCGGCGGCGAGCATGGCGTCGGTCGGCTCCGAAGCGCCGGGCGCGGGAGGAGGGGTCGCGGCCGGTGGCGGAAGCTGCGCGCTGCACTCGCCTTCGATCCGGACCACCTCGGCTCTCGCGACCTCATACGTTCGACCGGCCACGCGATACTTGAGACGGCTTCCCTCTTGCCAGCACCCATCGGTCTCACGGGTCAGACCGAACGTGAAGTGGAGAGTGGTGGCCGCCCCGGCGGACGCGGCTGGGCTCAGGACGATCGCGAGCATCAGGACGCCGTGGTAGCGCATCTCTCTCCTTGAGCCGGCAAGAACCGGGCCAGACGCGAGTGGGAGGGGAACCGGGACAACGCCCTCGATCCAAATCACGGTCGAATTGGAAATTTCCGCAGCGCGGTCGGGGGCCAGGGACTGGTCCGTCGGGGACCGGACCGCCACGAATCGCGTGTCCGCCGAACGCGCTCGGGGCACGACCGCCGCAAACTGTCAGCTGGATGGAACGCGCACCGAAGCTAGCGCTTCGGCTCTCCGGACGACGCCGCGCCCTTCGGGCCCCGACCCGGCGCCAGACGATTGGCCGGCGGTCCAGACGATCGTGGCGCCGGCTGGAGGGACGTCTCTGGCTGCCGCACGGCGCGACCTGGTGCGCCCCCGGTGTAGCCCATGGCTCTCGGGACGCCGCTGCCTTCGGTCCCGAGCCCGGGCGCAGCCCTCGCGGGGCCAGGAATCCGGATCGATCCCGGGGCGGACGCCTCGGGGCGCGGCAGCGCGGATCCCCTTCCCGGACTCCTGGGGGTCTCGACGGGCCGCGGCGCTCCGGCAGACCCGGGGCCATTCGGACGACGAGTCACGGCCGACGACCTGTCCCGGACCGTCCCCGTGTCCCGCGAGCTCGGGCCAGGCTGGACCGTCCGCGGCGGCATGGTAGGCGCAGTCACCGACGGCATCGCACCTGCGTCGCGTTCACCGCGGCGTGGCGTGGGCCCCAGCTGAGGTTTTCGCTGTTCCGTGGCGCCCGACGACGGTGCTCTCTTCAACTCCTTCGCCGGCGTGGGCGGCTTCGGCTCAGCCGGCCGAGCGGTGGGGGACGGCCCGATCGGATGTCCGGTCCCCGCCGGAGATCCGCTCGGGCGCTTCCCGGTCGTCTCCGGTGCAGTCCCGGTCGCGCGTCCGGCGGACGGTCGTGCGTCGGCAGGACGCGGATTCGACGGGGCCACGGGGACCCGACCCGGCCGCTCCGCCTCGCCACCGGGCACCGGCTGCCGCGGCCCCGGCAGGGGAACCACCCGCTGTGGCGGCAGGAATACCGCCGGGGACGTCCCCGTCTGCGCACGTACGGTCCCCGCGTCCGACTCACGGCCGACGGACCGTGTCGCGACGACGGGGCGCTTCAGGCTCTCCTCGGGCGGCGGGACGCCGCGAACCACGGTCGGGGAGAAGCTCGCCGCGGTGGCCGAGACCTGCGGCGGGCCGTGGACCGGCTTCATCCGCGGCGGGTCCACGCGTCGGACCCGCGCGGCGGCGGTCGGACCGCGGCCGAAGCGCGTCCGATCGACGGCCACGACCGCGTGAGGCACGCTGGCGTTCCGGTACACGGTGATGTTCTGTACGTTCACCACGGACCGGTCGTGGATGACCGCCTTGTTCACGATGCGCGGTCCACCCCAGCCGTGCCACGAAGGCCGGTGCCTCCGATGTCCCCACCACGGCACGACCGGCTCGCCCCAGCCGAGCGCGACCCAGCCCACGATCGGACCGCCCGACCCGATGAGCGCGCCCTGGCTCGGCTCGTCGAGGAAGGCCACGAGGGCGGGCGCATAGACCGGCGTGGCGATCAGGGGGCCGGGCGCCCACGCCCAGTACCCTCCCACGAAGCACCAGCGCCCGTGGTGATAGGGGGCCCAGCCCCAGGGCGCCGTGTCCACCCAGGTCCAGCCATAGACGGGGTCGAGGATCCACGACCCGGTGCTGTACGGCGCCCACCCGGCCGGCACGCCCGTCGGTACCCAGACCGTGCCGTACGTCGGGACCGCCCGCCACGTGCCGTACCGGTCCAGATCCCTCAGGCCGTACGTGCCCGCGGGGACGTAGCGGGCGCTCGCCGCGCCCAGAAGCCAGTCGGTCCGCGTGTCGTTCCACCGGTCCCAGTCGTCGCCCGGCGACGCGGTGGCGGCGGCGAGGGACGGATTCTCGGTCCCCTCGATCGTCACTTCCTCGCTCGGCGGGACGGTCACCGCCTCGCCGCTGGCGAGCGTGACGGTGGCCAGGCCACCCCGGCGCGTCAGGACCCGGGCGCGCGCGCCGATCACGTCGACCCGGTAGTACCCCGCCTGCATCATGGTGACGGCGGCGTTGGGGGTGTCGACTTCCACCGTGCGGCCAGGCTCCAGCGTACGGAGATCGACGACGGCGCTCCCCGCGGTCAGCATGAACTGGATGAAGTCCGCCTCCCGGTTGGCGAGGATCAGCTGGGTGTTCCCCCATGCGCGCACGAAGGCGGCGGCGCCGATCTGGACCTCGAAGGTGCCCGGCGAGCCGGTTGCCAGCGCGTCCCCCGGGGCGAGCGGGATATTGACCTGGGCCTGCGTCCAGTCCTGCGCCCCGGGACGCCAGAACGAGACCTGACCGTCCACCAGGCTCAACCGGGGAGGCGTCTGCTCGAGCGAGTCTTCGGGGTCGTCCGCCTCTGCGCCCCGCGCGGGGACGAACGTCAGGAGGATCGCCAGCACGCTCGCCAGAACCGCCGCGCCGGCCCGCATGCTCGTCGCCTTCATGTCAGTGAGACGATCCAGCCCGCGGGGATAGTCGCGCGCGCCATAGTGCCGTCGCTATTGGGCTTGCGCGAGGGGGAGCCCAGCCAGCGGCGGGAGCAGAGACCCGCCGAGGCCCTTGATTCTCGGACTCGACTGACGAAAGATACGGCCCACCCCTCCGACCGGCTCGCCGCCTGGGGAGCCACGAGACTCGTGAGCGCCGCGGCGCCGGAGGAAGAGCCCGCGATGCGATCAGGGCCTAGGGTCGACGCCCGGAGCCCGATCCGCGCGCTCGTGGCCATGGTGTGGCTGGCCGCAGCGGCCGGAGAGCCCCGGCTCGTCTGGGGCCAGCAGGTCCCACCGTCCCCGTACCGCGTGGTCCGGCCGGAAGGCGACGGGCCTCATCCCGCCGTGCTGTTCGTGCCGGGCTGCAGCGGCAACCGCGCGGGACGAGGTGAGGCGGTTCCAGGGGCGCTAGGCGGGCGGCGGATCATCGCGCGCCGCCTGATATCGGCTACAATGGCGCGGCCTTGCTTGTTATCGTGAGCTACCTGTGACCATAGGGGATGCGTGACGGTCGACCGAGACGAGGTCCCAGACGCGAGGTCGGGCGCCCTTGTGGCCGCACACGCCGGGTCGATCGTCGGCATGGCCGGGCCCGACGTGATCCCGCGCGCTGTCGCCCGCCCACCACTCGACCCGCGAGGACCTTCCACTCCGGACGACCGTGCCGCCCAGGGCGCGCCCTGGCCGGAACCCATCCCACGTCAGCGCCGGACGACAGGGTGGTCACCGCTGTCGGCCGACGAGGAGGTCACCCATGAAGCGGCGCCGATTTATCGTCAGGGCCGGCGGAGTGCTGGCGGCAGCTGGAGCCGCGGCGGTCGTCGACGCTCCGCACGTCATCGCCCAGGCAAAGGTCCAGTGGCGGATGTCGACGACCTGGACCCCGGCGCTCGACGTCCTGCAGGGCTCGGCCGAGGAGTTCGCCCGACTGGTGGACGAGCTGAGCGGCGGGCGGTTCAAGATCGAGGTCTTCCCGGGTGGCCAGATCATGCCGCAGTTCGCCTGCTTCGCCGGCGCCTCTCAAGGCACGGACATCCAAGCCTTCATGGGCGCGTCGTACTACTGGGCCGAGAAGGAGCCGGCGATGCAATGGTTCGCGAGCGTCCCGTTTGGCATGAATCCCGAGGCCATGGCGGCCTGGTACCGCCAGGGGGGTGGGCTCCAGCTCTGGGAGGAGATCTATTCCGGGCTCAACCTCGTCCCGCGCCCGACTCTCTCGACGGGCCCGCAGATGGCGGGCTGGTTCAGGAGGAAGATCAATACCCTCGCCGACTACAGGGGGCTCAAGATGCGCATACCCGGCCTCGGCGGTCAGGTCGTCGCCAAGGCGGGGGGCACGGTTGTCCTGACGCCGGCGAGCGAGATCTACGCGGCCCTCGAGCGGGGCGTGATCGACGCCTCCGAGTGGATCGGACCGCACGACGACATGAGGCTTGGCCTCCACATGACCGCGCGGTACTACTACTATCCGGGCTGGCACGAGCCGGGGACGACCCTCGAGTTCGGCTTCAACAAGAAGGCGTACGAGGCGCTCCCGGTCGATCTCCGGCGGGTCCTCGACCATGCGGCGGCGGCAACCCAAGCACATGGGCGCTCGGACTACGAGGCCAGGAACGCGATCGCCCTCGAGAAGCTCAGGATGGAGCTCAAGGGCAAGGTCGAGGTCCTCCAGCTGCCCGCGCCGGTGCTCCGCGATCTTAAGAGGCTCGCCGCCGAGGTCGTCAAGGAGGAGTCTGAGAAGAGTCCGATGGCGAAGAGGGTGTACGCCTCCTACACGAAGTTCCAGGCGCAGCACACCGGCTGGTCCCGGATCTCCGAAGGCGCCTACCAGCAGTTCGTCGCGCTGTGAACGACGTCCCCCTGTATCCACGCGAGCGAGGGGTCCCATGGAACGACGCCGCTTCATCGTGAAGGCCGGGGGCGTGCTGGCGGCCGCGGGCGCCGCCGTCGTCGTCGACGCCCCGAACGTCATCGCGCAGCCGAAGATCCAGTGGCGCCTGTCGACCACCTGGCCTGCCTCGCTCGACGTACTCCAGGGCGCCGCCGAGCGGCTGGGCCAGATCGTCGACGAGATGAGCGGTGGGGGTTCCGGATCGAGGTCTTCCCGGCCGGTCAGATCATGCCGCCCTTCGCGTGCTTCGACGCGGCTTCCCAGGGCACCATCGAGGCCTTCATGGCGGCCCCGTTCTACTGGGCGGCGCGAGACCCGGCGATCCAGTGGTTCCACACCGTTCCGTTCGGCATGAACCCCGAGGGCATGGCCGCCTGGCTCTATCAGGCCGATGGGCTCAAGCTGATGGAAGAGGCCTACGGCGCCTTCAACCTCGTGCCGCGCCCGGGGATGGCCCAAGGACCGCAGATGGCCGGCTGGTTTCGAAAGAAGATCACCACTATCGGCGACTACAAGGGCCTCAGGATGCGCGTCGGTCCCTTTGGCGGCAAGGTCTATGTGAAGGCGGGCAGCAGGGAGGAATCCGAGAAGAGTCCGATGGCCCGGAAGGTACACGCGTCCTTCACGAGGTTCCAGGCGCAGCTCGCCGGCTGGGCCCGCATCTCGGAAGGCGCCTACCACCAGCTCGTGGCGCTGTGATGACGTCGCCCACCCGGCAAGCCTCCGTAGCAGCTCATTCGACTGAGGTGGAGGTCGCGACCATGAAGCGGCGCCGATTCATCGTCACGACCGGTGGGGCCCTGGTGGCCGTGGGGGCCGCCGCCTGCGGTCGCGATGATGCCCCGCACGTCATCGCCCAGCCGAAGGTCCAGTGGCGTATGTCCACGGCCTTTCCCGCGACGCTCGACGTGCTCCAAGGCGGGGCCCAGCGCGTGGCGAAGATCGTCGAGGAAGTCAGCGGGGGGCGATTCCGCATCGAGGTGTTTCCGGGCGGCCAGATCATGCCGCCCTTCGAGGTCTTCGAGGCCGCCTCCAAGGGCACCATCGAGGCCTTCATGGCCGTCACGCAGTACTGGGTGGCCAGGGAGCCCGCGCTCGAGTGGTTCACGACGATCCCGTTCGGCATGGACCCGGCGGGCATGGCCGCGTGGTATCACCAGGGCGACGGGCTCACGCTCTGGGAGGAGGCCTACGCCCCCTTCAACCTGGTGCCGCGCCCGGGCCAGGGGAACGCGCCTCAGATGGGCGGCTGGTTCCGGCGAAAGATCAACACGATCGGCGACTTCAAGGGGCTCAAGATGCGCATCGTGAACCTAGGCGGCAGGGTCGTGGCCCGGACGGGCGCGACGACGGTCCTCACGCCGGCCGCCGAGATCTACGCGGCGCTCGAGCGGGGGGTGATCGACGCCGCCGAATGGGTCTGCCCGGACCAAGACATGCAGCTGGGTCTCCACAAGACCGCGCGCTACTACTACTATCCCGGCTGGCACGAGCCCGGCACCACGACCGAGTTCGGCTTCAACAAGAAGGCGTACGAGGCGCTCCCGGTGGATCTCCAGCGGGCGCTCGACTACGCCGTCGCTGCCACGCAACTCTTCGGGCTCACCCACTTCAATGTCAAGAACGCGAACGCGCTCGAACGCCTCAAAGCGGAGTTCAAGGGCAAGGTCGAGGTGCTCCCGTTCCCGGCGACGGTGCTGCGGGATCTCAAGAAGCTCTCGGTCGAGGTCATCAGGGAGGAATCCGAGAGGACTGCCCTGGCTCGTAAGGTGCACGCTTCGTACTCGAAATTCCAGGCGCTCTATGCCAGCTGGTCCCGCGCCTCGGAAGGCCCATACCACCAGTTCGTGGCGTTGTGAGGCGGAAGAGGCCGGTGCGACTCATCCTGGTGGCCCTGCTCCTGATGGGTCCGCTCGCGGCCGAGGCGCAGGAGGTTCGCCGACCGTACCGCATCGGGGTTCTCAACGAGGCGTTCGCGGCGACCCACCCGACCGTCGAGGGGCTCAAGGCCGGGCTCCGGGAGGCAGGCCTCGCGGAAGGACGTGATGTCAGCTTCGACATCCGGTTCACCGAGGGGGACGCCCAGGCCACGCGGACGGCGGCGGCCGCGCTCGTGAAGGCCGGCGTCGACCTGATCGTGACGAGCCAGGAAGGTCCGACCCAGGCGGTGATGGACGCGACCCAGACGGTCCCGATCGTGTTCACGCTGGTCGGGGACCCGATCGCGTCGGGCCTCGTCAAGAACCTCGCCGAGCCGGAAAGGAACGTGACCGGCGTCTCCAGCCTTCAGACCGAGCTCGCGGCGAAGCGTCTCGAGATCCTGAAGACGCTCGTCCCGACC
>DASZOL010000071.1:0-47048 GCA_035550795.1 Candidatus Methylomirabilota bacterium | reverse complement strand
CAGATAGATGCCGTGGTGGAAGTCCGTCTGTCCGTTGTCGTGGACGCTCAGCCCGACGAACTCGTTCGAGTTTGCCCCCAGGCTCGTCAGGATCCCCATCTGCGGGGCGTTCTTGATCTCGCAGTCCTGGATGCGGATGTGATGGGCGGCGCCACTGTAGCTGCTGTGTGTGATCTTCACGGCATCGTACTGGACGTTCGCCGCGTCCAGGATGAAGCCCCGCACCACGATGTAGGACTGGGGACCGACGAATCGCAGCACCGCTGCCTTCCCGGAGGGCGGCTGGAGCGTCACCGAGTGCCCGGGATAGGCTGCCACGGTCACCGGCTGGCTCCAGGAATTCCCCCGCGGGATGTTGTGGATCAGCGCCTCGGCGTAGGTGCCCGCCTTGACGTAGAGCGTCGCCCCCGGCGTGAGCTTGGACACGCCCTTGCTCACCGTCCGGAACGGAGCCGTCTCGGAGCCCGAATTCGCGTCGTTACCGTCCGTTGCCGTGTAGAAGACCGGGCCGGATGACGGCGGCGGGGGGCTGCTGCTGCCGCTGGTGGTGCTGCCGCTGCTGCTGCCGGACGCATAGACGTCCAGCTCTCCCACCGAGATGAACGCGGCGCTCCCTCCGGGCTCTCCGAAGATCCGGATGCCGTCGCCCGAGATCGGGCTGAAGGTCATCGTGTACGTCTGGTAGGTGCCCCCGCCGTTGCCCGCGTACGCCGGCGAGATCCCGAGCCCCTGCACGCCCACCCACGAGCCGTTCTGCCGCACCTGAACCGTGAGGGACAGGAACCAGCCGCCGTCCCAGAAGTGCTTCCCTTCCTGGAACACCACCCCGGTGAACTCCCGCGAGCCGGAGAACGTGTATCCGACCCAATCCTCCGAGGCGAAGTTCGCGCCATCCCAGCTGTCGTACTGCCGCCCCGAGTCCGTGCTCCCGGCCGGGGCCTTGATCCCGTCCTTGATCACGGCGAGGCTCGCACCGCCCCCGAGCGGGTTCGGGACACGGGCGATGGTCGCGGACGACTGCGAGGTGACCGACGCCCCCGTCAGGGTGCCGGCAGAACCCGTACCGCCCGAGCCCGCCGCGCCGTCAGCCTCATAGACCTCGAGCTCGCCGACCGAGATGAACGCGGCGCTCCCTCCGGGTGCCCCGAAGATCCGGATGCCGTCGCCCCAGCTCTGGGTGAAGGTCAGCGTGTACGTCTGGAAGCTGCCCCCGCCGTTGCCCGCGTACGCCGGCGAGATCCCGAGGCCCTGCACGCTCACCCACGTCCCGTTCTGCCGCACCTGCACCGTGAGGGACTGGAACCAGCCGCCGTCCCAGAAGTGCATTCCCTCCTGGAACACGACGCGCGAGAACGTCCTCGCGCTGGAGAACGTGTACCCGACCCAGTCCTCCGAGGCGCCGTTGGCGCCGTCCCAGCTGTCGTACTGCCGCGACGACTGGCTGGTCCCGACCGGGGGCTTGTCCCCGTCCTTGATCACGGCCAGGTTCCGACCGCCGCCGAGCGAGTTCGGCACCCGGGCGATGATGGCCGACACCTGCCCGGTCACATTCGTGTCGGCATGGACAACCGGAACCGCCAGGGACCAGGAACACACCCACGTGAGGAGGAGCACCGCCAGCATTGAGGGACCACCGAGACGCGCGCGCGACTGCGAACGAGTGGCGTGCAGGACCATCCATGCTCCTTTCGGAAGGCGCCGTGCCTCCCGCGCTCGGAAACCCGGGCTCTCACACGCCCTTGGAGCCCCTGACCCGCGACTTTGCGCCCCCGCCTCTGGACGGGTACGGGCTTCGGAAGAGGCCTCAGCGCGCGCTTGCTGCTATCGGTGAAAGCGGACGTCGGAGAGTTCAAGTGCGGTGCCATCAATCACCAAGATCTGCAGAAAGCGGAGAACGGACATATCACACGGGTGGTTCCGGCATGCCACTTCAAGTGAAGGTGCCCGACGGGAACAGGTCAGAACTACTGTGAAAATGCGACATGCTGTCTAAGATGTGCGCCATCCAGTCAAATCACGCCATTCTGGCGAAGTGTCAGCATGCTAGTAGCAGGGGACATCGCCCTGATTTACCCACTTATCGGTGCCTCACCACGATATTTCGTGGCAGACCCATGCCCGGAGTCAGTGCTGCGGCACAAGCCCACGGGAGTGGACGGGGCCGGCCCGCGCGGCAGACTGGCCTATACTCGGCCGGCGGACGGGGGGGCACGTCAACGCCCGACCTCCGGGAGGCTGCTCGATGTCCAGCGATCGCACGTCAGGGCTCGTGGTGGGCACCGGGAACTTCGTCTACGACGTGGTATGCCCCTGGGGGACGCTGCCCCCGGGCTGGAGCCTCGGGCTCGTGAGCCACGTGGCCGTGGATTCGAGGGATCGGGTGTACTTCTACCAGCGCAAGGATCCGCCCGTCCTGGTCTTCGACGGTGACGGCCACTTCCTCGACGGGTGGGGAGGCCGGCGGCTCCGCGACGCCCACGGGATCTTCATCGGTCCAGACGACCACGTCTACCTGTGTGATCGGGACGAGCACGAAGTGCTCAAGGTCACCCCGGAGGGTCGAGTCGTGCTGACGCTGGGGCATCGAGGACGTCCGGCGCTCCAGGCCCCGTTCAATCATCCCGCCGACGTCGCCGTGTCGCCTGCCGGCGAGATCTACGTCGCCGACGGCTACGGCAACTCATCCGTGCATCGGTTCTCGGCCGACGGTCGGCACCTGAGCTCCTGGGGCACGCCCGGCGCCGGCAGGGCGCAGTTCACGACCCCGCATGGCATCTGGGTGGACCCGCAGAATCGCGTGCTCGTCGCGGACCGGGAGAACAACCGCGTGCAGCTCTTCAGCCCCGAGGGCGACTACTATGGCGAGTGGCGCGACCTCTATCACCCCATGGACATCTACGTCGACGCCCTGGGCACCGTCTACGTGACCGACCAGATCCCCCGCATCAGCATGTACTCCCCGGACGGGCACTTGCTGGCGCGCGGGCGCCCGGTGAACGTGGGTGCCCACGGCGTCTGGGGCGACTCGCACGGCAATCTATACCTGGCCGAGGTCGGCCTCCACCAGGTGACGAAGCTCGCGCGCCGTCCACGGGCGGGGGTGGATCGGCGCTCCTGATCGACCACGCACCCCGGAGGCGTCAGGCATGAAGATCGCGGTGATGGGCTCCGGCGCAATCGGCGGCTACCTCGGAGCCCGTCTGGCGGCGGCCGGCGCCGAGGTGACCTTCCTCGCCCGCGGAGACCACCTGGCGGCGATCCGCCAGGATGGCCTCAGGATCGAGAGCCCGCTCGGTGACCTGCTGATCGCCCCCGCCTCGGCCACCGACGACCCGGCGGCGGTCGGGCCGGTCGACGTGGTGCTGCTGGGGACGAAGCTCTACGACGTGGAAGCCGCCGCGCACGCGATCAGGCCGATGGTCGGGCGCGACACCGGCATCCTGTGCCTCCAGAACGGTGTCGACGCCCTGGATCTCGTCGGCCGTCTCCACGGCGTGGCCCACGCCGTCGGAGCGGTCGTCATGATCAACGGCGAGATCACGGCACCAGGGGTGATCCGACACAATGCGCTGAACCGCCTCACCGTCGGCGAGTCAGACGGTCGGGAGAGCGCGCGGATTGCCCGCTTCGCGGCCGTGGCGAACGCCGCCGGCATCGAGACCGCGTCGACGCGCGACATCCATCTGGAGATCTGGCGCAAGTTCCTCCTCCTGGCCCCGATGGCGGCTCTCAGCGCCATGACACGGGTGGCGCTCGCCCGCATCCGTGAGCATGGGGAGGCCTGGCGTCTGGCCGAGCAAGGCATGCGTGAGGTGGTGGCGGTGGGGAACGCCCGGGGGGTCCGGCTCACCGAGGAGGACGTCCAGAGGACGCTGGCGTTCGTCCAGGCCATGCCGCCGACGTGGAAGGCTTCGATGGCGGTCGACCTGGAGCAGGGGCGCCGGTTAGAGATCGACTGGCTGGCCGGCGCCGTGTGCCGGCTCGGGCGGGAATCGGGGATCGAGACCCCGTTCCACCGGATCGCCCTCGGCGTCCTCGCGCCGCACGCCGCCGGGGCTCGCTGAGGCCGGGCCAGAGGTGCAACCGGCATCAGCCGCCGAACTGGTGGGAAGCGCTCGCGCCGCTTCGCTCGTCCACGAGCTGGATCGCCCGGTACGCGAACGACACTTCCTCGTGCAAGCCGTGGCTGCGGACGACCCGGGAGATGCGCGTGACCAGGGCATCCTCTAGGCGAATCGTGAAGAAGTGGATGCCCTGCCGGTCGAACAGCCGGATCTCGACCAGGCGGACCCGCTCCCGGTTCACGAGGGCCAGGAACAGTGGAGGCGTGCAGCGGTCGAGCTCCTTGACGACAACCAGGGGCCGGACCAGGAGCATCCCGCCGGAGTCGCCTCCTCCGGTCTCGGTCGACGGCAGCGCCATCTCGTCCGAGATGCCGAGGAGGACCTGCGAACCCTCCTGGCCCGGCACCGTGTTGCCGCACGCCAGCGGACCCTGGGCCTGAGTTTCGATGACGGCCACCATCGAGTACGCGGCCGCGGACCCCGGCAGGGCCGTGAGGGCCAGGAGCGCGAACCCTATCGCACCGATCACGACGGCCATGGCGCACCTCCAAGCGTGTGGGATCTCGGGGATCGGGACAGCCCTCGACGGAGCCATCGTACAATCAAGCGCCCGCCCGGCGCCGGGGCCGCCCTCGTCCGACCGAGCCGGCCCCGCGCCGGCGCGGTCCGTCAAACGGCTCCCAATGCCACCCTGGACCGGCCCCGTTCGCGGCGGCCGACCGCGAGAGGAGCTTGGATGCGCTTCGTCGAGGAGCGAGACTTCACGCTGAGATTCGATCTCCGCTCCACGTTCGAGGAGGACTACGAGGGGGAGCTCGACGGCTACGCCTGGCTGCGGGAGTTCCAGGACCGGATCGCGCCACAGGTCGTCGAGGCGGCCGTCCGCGCGATCCGCGGACATCCCGGCTGGACCGTGCGGCCGGGCAACCGGGGGCGCGCGGTCGAGGACGAGGTCACGCTGGTCGTCGAGCGTGTGAGCACGTGACCGACCTTCGAGAGACGCTCCGCCCGCGGAGCGGCCGGCGCGCCGCGTGCCGCCGGGCTCCGGCTGAGCTCGGTCGGCACGCGACGTCAGCGACGAGCTACGACTTCTTCGCGGGAGCCGGCTTCTTCACCTGGGGCATCTTCGGGGAGGGCTTGGCCGGCATGGCCACCGCGGCGAGATCCTTCGACCACTTCTCCACCGAGGCCAGGACCATGGTGAGCTTCTCCTTGGCCTCGGCGGGCGAGTTCGCCAGCGAGTCCTTGGCCGACTTGAGCTCGGCCTGGACAGCCTTGACATCGTCGTCCCAGGCCTTCTTCTGGTCGGCCTTCATCTTCTTTGCCGCCGCCTTGGCCTGCGTCTCGATCCCGGCCCATGCCGCCTCGGCCGCGCTGATACCCTTCTCGACCTCGGCCGTCATCGCGGCCTTGCCCGACGCGGCCGCCTTCCCCGCGTCCTCCGCGAGGCCCTTGGCGCGCTCGTACGCGGCCTTGGCCTCCTTGTACTTCTTCTCCCCCATGAGGCTCTCGGCCTGCCGCTGGAGGTCGGTCACCGCCTTGTAGGCGGGGCCGGCGTACTTGTCAGCCTCCGCCGCCTTGGCGGCCGCGATCGCCGCGTCGGCGGCTTTCTTCTCGGCCTCCGGCGGAGACTCGCAGCCTGCCACCAGCAGGGCGACGCCTGCGAGCATCGGTGCCGCCCATCTCACGCTGAACCACGTCATGTGAGGCAACCCTTCCTGTCCCCCTGGACGATGTGATGTGGAAAGAAGATGCGTGGCACACCCGACCGGAAAGCATACGCCAACTCTCCTCCTGGGTCGACCCGTGGTAGCATCCCCGCGATGACGCCAATGGGTCGCGCTGACCGCCTCCGGGCCACGGCTCGCCGGGAGCCCGTGGACCGGCCCGCCTACGCCTTCTGGCGGTACTTCCCGACGGCGGATCGCTCGCCCGCGGCCCTGGCCCAGGCGACCCTCCGCTTCCACGACCGGTACGGATCAGACTTCCTGGCGGTCGCGCCGGCAGCCGGGTACGCCGCGCGGGCCTGGGGCTGCGTCGAGGCCGAGACCCCGCGCGCCGACGGGAGCCGCCCCTGCGCCCGCTGCGCGGTCACGCACCCCGAGGACTGGCGGGCGATCCGGGCTCTTGACCCGGCAGCGGCCCCCGGCTACCACGAGGTCATAGAAACGCTGGTGCGCGTGGGATTCGACCGCCGCATCGGCGACGCGCCGGTGGTCGTGGTCCTTCCGGCGCCGTCCACGGTCGCGGCCCGGCTGGGCGGAGGGCGCCTGGCGGCCCATCTGCGCGAGTGGCCGGGGCTCGTCGGCGACGCCCTCCGGGCACTCGCGGAGACGCAGACCCGCTTCGCCGAGCTGTGCCTGGCCGAAGGCCTGGCGGGGGTGCTCTACACCGTGCATCCGCCCACCGAGCCGGCGCTGGGGGTGGAGACCTACGCGGACCTTCTGGAATCGCATGACCGAGAGGTCCTCACCGCCCTCGACGGCCGCGCGGCGCTACGCGTGGTCCAGGTCGCCGGGCCGGTCCCGTTCGCCCGGGTGGCGGCGTGGCCCGCCGACATCGTGGGCTGGTGCCCGGGGGGAGAGCAACCTGCGCTCGCCGACGGCCACGCCCGCCTGCCCGCGGCAATCCTGGGCGGCCTCGACCCCCGGGCCCTCCGGGACGAGCCTCCGGCGACCGCCGTCGCCGCGGCGCGGGCGGCCCTGGCCAGCACCGCGGAGCGGGGGCTCGTGGTCGGGCCTGGCAGCCCCGTGTGGCCGGACACACCGGACGAGGTGCTCGCCGCCGTCGTCCGCACGCTCGGGGGCTCGACCCGCCCTATCCTCGGCCTCACCCGCTGAAGCGCCGTCAGAGAAGCCGATCGAGCCAGTCGACGCGCTCCACCCGCTGGACGATGCGTGCCACGTGCGCCCGGTAGGCGCGGCTGGTCGACCCGGGATGCCACAGCCGCGGATTGGGGAGGCTCCCGGCAAGCTCGGCGGCCTCGAACGGCCCGAGCGCCGCGGCGGTCTTGCCGAAGTACCGGCGTGCTGCCGCCTCGACCCCGTAGTGGCCCGGCCCGAACTCCGCGACGTTCAGGTACAGCTCCAGGATCCGCCGCTTCGTGAGCGTCCGCTCGAGCTGCCAGGCGAGGATCGCCTCGCGGGCCTTCCGGAGCGGGTTCCACGACGGCGTCAGCCACAGGTTCTTCGCAAGCTGCTGGGTGATGGTCGAGGCTCCGCGCGGCAGCGCCTTCCGCTCGACGGCACGTTCGAGCGCGTCCTCGATCTCGTCGAGGTCGACTCCCCCGTGGGCGAAGAACCTGATGTCCTCGGCAACGACGACCGCCCGCTTCATGTGGACCGAGATGGCCGCGTACGGCACCCAGGCCCACTGGACGCGCGGGTCGCGGCCTGCGGCGCGCTGCTCGGCCCGGTAGCGTTCGATGAACGCCGTGGTCCTCGGGGGACGCGTGGCGAGCGCCCCGACGCCCGGCCACGTCCAGACCTCGTAGCCGACCCAGGCGATCATGGCCAGGACCCCGAGGAGCGCAAGCCGGCGCCTCGCTTGCCCCGGCCGTCGACGCGGTCGCGCGCGCGCCACGGCGTCCAGTCTAGCTCTTGCGCCGCTCGATCCGAGCGATCACGATGACGCGATGAGTCCCCGCGATCGAGGCCAATCGCGCCTTGCCTGGATCGATCGTCCCATCGTGCCGAGCGGGATCGTGCTCGCGCCGAGCCGCTGGCACCAGCACGTCGTGCAGCGGCGGATCAGCCGGCTCGATCATGTCCGGCCGCACCGGCTGAACTGGGAGGCGCTCAGGCATCCGGAGCAGGCGGCGGGAGAGGACGACGAGGCTCTCACGCCCCGGCGGGTCGCGGGGACCCGGTGGTCCCGGCTCGACGGCTTCTACCAGACGGGGGGGTTCGCGAGCGCCGTGGTGGGCCCGCTCCTCGAGGGCTGGCTCGCCGACACGTTCGGCTTCCACGTCATCTTCGGCGGCAGCGGCGCCGGGCGGCTCCTCGGGGTCCTGCTCTACGTCTGGCTGGCGGTCTGGCCGAGCCTCGGGACCCGTGGTAGTCGACCGGCGACGTCGGCGGCCAGGGCCGCGTAGGCGCGGGCGGTGCTGCTCTCCAGCGGCCGCATCTACACGCTCGACGCGCGCGACCGCATCGTGGACGCGCTGCTCGTCCGCTCGGGCCGAGTGGTCTTCGCCGGCCGGCGGGGGGAGGTCAACGTCCCCGCCGGGGAGCCCGAGATCGACCTCGGCGGGCGCGCCGTGCTGCCGGGCCTCGTCGACGCGCACGGGCACCTCATGTACCTGGCCCGCCTGCGCCGGACGCTCGACGTCTCCGGGCTGGCCTCGGAGGCCGCCTGTGCCGAGCGCGTCGCCGGACGCGCCGCCACCGCTCGCCCGGGCGAGTGGATCACCGGACGGGGTTGGGATCAGAATCGCTGGCCGGACGGCCGGTTTCCCACGCGCGCGTCACTCGACCGCGCCGCGCCGCATCATCCCGTGGCCCTGCTCCGCGTCGACGGTCACGCGCTCTGGGTCAACACGGCGGCGCTTCGCATCGCGGGGATCGATCGCCGCACGCCGGACCCGCCCGGGGGCCGGCTGGAGCGCGATGCGGCAGGTGAGCCGACCGGCCTCCTCATCGACACGGCGCAGGAGCTCGTGCGGCGGGTCGAGCCGCGGCCGAGCCCGGCGCAGCTCGAGGAGGCGGTCCGCGCCGCGATCGCCGACTGCCTCGCCGTCGGACTTACCGGCGTCCACGAGATGGGGGCCGATCTCGACGCCCTGGCGGTGTACCGCCGGCTCGTCGGGGCCGGCGCGTTTCCGTTCCGCAACCACGTGGCCCTGAGGGGTGCCGACGCCGGCGCCTGGCAGCTGGCGCTCGACGAGGGCCCCGCGCGCCTGGGCGACGGACGGCTGGCCGTGAGGGCCGTGAAGCTGATGGCGGACGGCGCGCTCGGCTCCCGCGGCGCGGCGCTCCACGCGCCGTACTGCGACGATCCGGCCAACAGCGGGCTTCTCCTGCTCCCGGCCGACGAGATCGAGATCCGCGCCCGCGTGGCCGCCCAGCGGGGCTTTCAGGTGTGCGTCCACGCGATCGGCGACCGCGCGAACACGCTCGTCCTCGACGCGCTGGAGGCGGTGACCAGGGGCCGGGCGAGCGCCGCGGGAGGGCGGATCGCCGCGGTCCCGAGCGAGGCCCTGCGCCACCGGATCGAGCATGCCCAGATCCTGGCTGCACCGGACATTCCCCGCTTCCGGGCGCTCGGGGTGCTCCCCAGCATGCAGCCCACGCACTGCACCTCGGACATGCCCTGGGCGCCGGCGCGCCTCGGGGCCGACCGGCTGCCCGCCGCCTACGCCTGGCGCTCGCTCCTCGCGACGGGGACGATCATCGCCGGCGGCTCCGACTTCCCGGTCGAGCGGCCGAACCCGTTCCACGGGATCCACGCCGCAGTGACGCGGCGCCCCCGCGGCGGCCCGGATCCCGGGTGGCAGCCCGAGCAGCGGATGACGCGGGCGGAGGCGGTCCGCGCGTTCACCACCTGGAACGCGTACGCCGCTCATCAGGAGCGCGAGCTCGGGACGCTGGAGCCGGGGAAGTGGGCCGACCTGGTCGCGTGCTCGGACGACGTTTTCACGTGCCCGGAGGCGGAGATCGCGGCCATCGAGCCCGTGCTCACCCTGGTCGCGGGGGAGATCGTCCTCAACCGGGGCATCCCGGTCTGAGGGCAGTGCGGGGGCGACCGGAGCCGGCCGCTCCGCCGAAGGCCGGGGCCCGTCAGGCGGGGCTGGGCGGTCGCCGGGAGCCAGCGACCGTCGCGGTCAGTCCCTGAAGGGAACCCCGCGCTCGTCCAGGAGGGCCGGGCCCCTGAACGACGGCGAGCGCAGCCGCTCGAGTCGCTGGCGCTTGGCCTCCTCGATCGCCAGGCGGGCCTGCATGCGCCGGGACCGCCGGCCGGGCTTCTCCTGAACCACGCGCGTGGGGCCCTCGCTGATGGCGGGGCCGGGTGGCCCCGGCTCCCTCGACCGAGTGAGCTCGACCAGCAAGAGCGTCGCCAGCCCGACGGCGAGCGCGAGATTGATCCAGCGCACCACCCTCCGCCCCTCCTCGGCCTAGAAGAGGCCGAGCCGCCAGGTGTAGCTGTCGATCCCGAGCGACGTCGCCGCGGTGAAGTTCGGGAAGCCGGGGAACGCCGGCGGCGACAGCGCGCGGTAGCGGAAGCGCTCGTCGTACACCCAGTCCCGCGCGTAGCCCAGGTTCGAGGACGGCTGACCGAAGGTCCCCATAGTCTTCTGGACAACGCCGCCCACCACCTGCGAGATTCCGCGGTAGGCCCCGTTCGGGTCGTCGAAGCTGAACTGGCCGCTTGGCTCGGCCTGGGCGCTGAGATTCGCCGCGAAGATCATTCCATGGGTCGACAGGTCACCGGTCAAGACACTCGACAACCGGACACCGCCGTCCAGCGACGTCGGCACGGTCGGCGAGGGCGTCGCCCACGACAGGACACCGAGCACGTTCTGGACGTCGAGCTGGTCATCCGCGCTCGTGCCCGTGGGATCCCCCGGGATCGGGTCGCTGAAGACGCCGTCGGCGCCACGAGGGTCCACCCGATAGTTGAGGTGGCCCGTGATCCAGACGTTCCCGTCCGCGGCGACGGTCAGTCGCATGCCGCGAGTGGTGTCGGTCGTGTCCTGGTAAATCGCGTAGGCAGCGTCAACCCAGCCGACCGCGTGGACATCGGCGGTGTTGTGGCTGCCGCGTCGCAGGCCGTTGGAGGTGTTCACCACCCCGACGTCGCCGTTGTAGACGAAGACGATCCCGCGGTCCGTCGAGGGACTCGGGCTGAATACCCCCGTGAACGTCTGCTGCTGCAGGGCCGGCACAAAGTTCGTGTCGAGCCACCAAGTGGCGCCGGCGCCCCCGTTGCACGTCCCCACGTCGGTGGCCTCGATGCCGCTCTTGAGGCACTGCCGGGTCACGCTCGTCTGATCCGTGGTCCAGTTCTCGATTATCAGAGTCCGCCGGCTCGTGGTGGTGTAGATGACGATGGACTGCCCCGTATTCGTGTGGGCGAGCTGCAGGTCCCGCACGTTGCCGGTGACGTAGACGCCCCCGTTCAGCGCCCCGTTGCCGACGCAGTTGGCGCCGACGATGACGGGTGGGCCGGCGGCGCAGCCGATCGTCGCCGCGGTCGGGGGCGCGGCCGGGGCAACGGGGCACGCGGCGGTGGCGATCCCGAGCGCCATACAGATCTGCGCGATCCGGTCCTGGGGGTTGTTGCCGCCCGGGAACGGGATGGGATCGATCGTCGCCGTCGTCGGGTCGAAATCGAAGCTGCGCGTGAAGCCCGAGCAGTCGACCTGCTTGCAGAGGATGCCGGGGTTGGGGCCGAGGAGCGGCCAGTCCTGGGACGAGCTGTCCCGGCTGAGGTTCGTCGCGCTCCCGCTGTTGTTGAAGCGGGTCGTCGTGAAGGTCTGCGTCGCCTCGCTCCGGAACGTCGGCCCCTCCTGGCCCGCGGTGCTGATGTTGCCGAGGATGCTGAAGCGCCGGTTGGTGTGGACCGGTCCCGTGTACTCGTGGCGATAGCTCATCCACGGCTCGCCGGAGCCGGCGTCCTGGAACTGGTCGATGAAGTGCGCGTACTTCACGAACTCGGCGTTCAGCGCGATGGTGAACGAGCCGACCGTGTTCGTCGGCACCGAGGAGTCATGGATGACCCACTGCTGCCGCGCGCGTCCGGAGGTGCCGCTCGACTCGATCCGCCAGACGTACGTGAAGAGCGCGCCGTTGCCCCCATTGGTGATCGCCGGCGGGATCGTGGGATGGGTCCCGACGATCACGCGCGTCGTGAAGGCCATGTTCGGGGGGCAGGCGGCCGTCCCCGGACAGGTGATCGTCATCACGGTCTGCTGCGCGTCAGGGATGTTCCCGACCGCGCTGTAGTTCGGCTCCGCACATCCGCCCGCGCAGCTCTGGAACGTGGGCCCACCCGCGGGAATCGCGAAGTCCCGGATGAACTGGGCCCCGCCGTTGGCGCTGTTGTAGCTCGTGACCAGCGCGGTCTTCATCGCCGCCCTCCCGGTCGCGGAGACGGCGGCCGGGAGATCCACGCTCAGGCGCTGGAGGAGCAGGCGGCGGCCCCAGTTCGCCCCGGCCTCGGCAGCGTAGGCCGCCTGCGCCTCGTCCTTGTTCAGCTGGGCGATCAGGTTCTCGTCGCGCGCGAGGATGACGAGGGCCGCGATCATCGTGCTGAGGAGCACCATGCCCGCGATCGCGGCGAACAGGGCCACGCCGCGATCGTTCCGGGTCTGGGCGGTCCGTAGGGCCGAGAACTTGCGCATCGCGGGTTCCTCCTTCACGGCACGTTGCGGGCGCGCGCGTCGGACGTCACGGTCTTCTGCAGGGTCTGGCCGCTGATGACCGCGCGCCCCGTCACGGTGATCACCACTCGGGCGACCCGGGCGCGCTGAGCGTTCGTCAGGCTCGCGCAGCTCGTCGTGGACGCCCCGGGCGGGGCCAGCTGGGTGTTGGGGCTCACGTCGTTCGGTCCCGTGAAGTACTGGAACATGTCCGTGCCACCCGGGTTGGCCACGATGTCGCGGGCCAGATCCTCGGCGCCCGTGCCGGCCGCGACCCACGTCTGGCCGGCGTCGGGCTGCCCGCCCGACGTCCCGCGCTGCTCTCTCAGGGGGTCCCCGTCCGTCGTCGACCAGAAGAAGAAGACGTTCTCGTCGGTCTGCTGGACGGTGCCGTCCCCGTCGAGGTCGGCATAGACGCGGATGCAGTTCCGGCCGGCCTCGCGGAACGCCGTGAAGGCCGGGTTGTTGGGGGTCGCTCCGCCCCACTGCAGGTTCAGGGGGTTGACGCCCGCCGCCTGGACGATGCGCACCATCCGGTCCAGGCCCACACGGGTGCTCTGCTGGAGGTCGGTGACCTCGGAGCTATGGATGTAGGTCTTCTGGGCCTGCTCGATCAGGACGAGGATCCCCGCCACCAAGACCGCCCCCACCGCAAGCCCCACCGCGATCTCGACGATCGTCGTCCCGGACTGGCCCCGACCGTACCTCCGCATGGCCCGCCCCTAGTTTCCCTGCGTGAAGATCATCGACAGGGTGACCGGCTGCTCCGTCCCGGAGCTGTTGCGGTAGATCACCGCCACGGTCACGGTCTTGGTGCCGGGCTCCGGTGAGTCGTTGGCGATGGTGACGGTCCGCCGGTAGTTCGGGTAGTTCGCAATGCCGCCGTACCCGAGCGCCGGAAAGTTCGCAGCGGTGATGTCGTCGGTGTCCTGGTCGTACGCGCGGTTCCGCATGTCCTCCAGCACCCGACGGGCCAGGAACGTCGCGGTCGTGGCCTGGTCCCCCGACTGGATCGCCATGCGGCCCGGCGCGAAGGCCGCGGCCAGACCCATCAGGGCCACGCCCAGCAGCAAGAGCGCCACCATCAGCTCGACGAGGGACAGTCCCGAGTCTCGTCGCATGGTCATGGGCATGCCCCCGTCCCCTGGCACGAGCGCACCCGACCCGGGGTGTTCACTTCCACCCGCCAGGTCGTGCCGCTCGGGTAGGTCACGAGCACGTTGCCGGCCCCGGTCGTCGTCGTGCCCTTGGGGTCGAACCGCATCTCGGCCGGCGTCGCGGCGATCTCGGCCCCCCCGACCACGGCCTCCGTCACGTCCGGCGGACGGTTCGCGGGGCACGAGTTGCCGGACGGCGTCCCGTCCGTGCAGATGATCTGGATCTGCGACGTCGAGAAGATCACCCGGTAGACCGCCGTCGTGCCGATCGCGTTCTGCCGGGCGGTCCGCAACGACTCCACGACCTGCTCCGCCCCGCCCCGGGTCTTGAGCTCGGGGATGATGGAGGTGAGGAACGGAAGACTCGAGGCCGCGAAGATGATGATGATCGACACCACCACCACCAGCTCCGTGAGCGTCACGCCCGCCTGCGACCGCGCGAGCCCCCACCCGCGCTGGGCCCGCTTCCGAGAGCCGCCATTCATGTGACTCACCTCGCCGCAGCGGCTACGAGCAATGGCCGTGCCACGGAGCCGCTCCCCGCCCGCGGGCGGCGAATGTCCTCCCGCCGGTCCAAACCGACCGACCTGCGGGTCCCGGTCCGGCTCCGTGGTGACGATCCACGTCAGCGGGGGTGCCGCGCAGTGGCAGGAGCGGATGCCAACATGACGGCCGAACCGCTCGACACCTGACGTTCTCGGTGGGGATTCCCGGTCTTCCGCATAGTTCCTGACGCTAGGCAGGGATCAGAGGCCTCCGGGCGCCGAGGCCCGAGGGGAGGCGCGGTGTATGCTGGGCTGGTGCCTCGAAACCCTGGTCTTGACAGGCCGAACGGGCGCGCCGGCGCCGGACCGGGGGATGCAGCACGGCCCCGGAGGGGAGCCCCGGACACGGATCGCGAGCCCGCGTGAAGGCTGGCCGGTTCCTGCGCGAGCGCCTGCGAGCCAAGGTCCTCGCGCTCGTCGTCGCCATCCTGGTCCTCGGATTCGGGGTCCTCCTCGGGCTCAACCTCGATCGCGAGCGCCTGGCCCTCGAGGAGCGGCATCGGGAAACCGCCCGGCTCCTGACGGCGTCTATCCTGACCGCCGTCGAGAACGGGATGCTCGAGGCGCGGCCCGACATCATCCGCCGGCTCGTCCAGGACCTCCGCGCCCAGCTTCAGGACGTGCGTCGGATCGACGTCTACCGCAGCAACGGCGTCGAGGCCTTCACCGACCTCGAGACCGTCGAGGCGGTCAATGTCTACGCCGGCCTCGAGCCGGATCTGATCCGGCGGATCACGCAGCTCCGCCGCGAGCCGGGCCAGCGCCTGGACCACCCGCTCTTCCGTCGGGCCGTGGAGACCGTCCAGGCGCAGGAGCTCACCGAGGAGGTGGACGGCCGGCGCGTCCTGACGTTCTTCAGGCCCCTTCGCAACGGCGAGCCCTGCCAGCAATGCCACGGGCCCGACCACCGGGTGCGGGGAGTGGTCCGCATCAGCCTCGGGCTCGATGCGCTCGACCAGGAGGTGGCGCGCGCCCGGAACCGGCAGCTCCTGATCGCCGGGCTGACGATCCTCGGGGTCGCCGCCAGCATCGTCGTGTTCCTCGGACGCGTCGTCCTGGCGCCGATCGCGCGCGTGGCCGGAGCCGCGCGCCTCATCGGCGGAGGGAACCTCGACGCGCGCACGGGCGTGCGCACCGCCGACGAGATCGGGCAGCTCGGGCGGACGATCGACGACATGGCCGGTCACCTGCGGGCCGCCCGCGTCGAGATCGAGACGCGCAACACGGAGCTGGCCAGCGCGCTCGAGAGCCTCCGGGAGTCGACCCGGAAGCTCGAGCTGCTCGAGCAGATCAAGGGCGAGCTGTCGAAGTTCGTGCCCGAGGCCGTCACCCGCCTCCTGGAGCAGCATCCCGACGCTCGGGAGCTCGAGAAGCGCGAGGCCGATGTCTCGGTGCTCTTCCTCGACGTCGAGGGCTACACGCGGCTGTCCGAGCAGCTGCCGCCGCCGCTCCTGAACCGGATGATCCAGGAGTACTTCTCCGCGTTCCTGGAGATCATCCGCGCCCATCACGGCGACGTGAACGAGACCGCGGGCGACGGCCTCATGGTGATCTTCCAGAGCGAGGGCAGCCGGACCCGCCACGCCCAGAACGCCGCCGGGGCCGCGTTCCGGCTCCTCGCCCGGGTCGCGCAGCTCAACCAGGAGCTCGCCGGCACGTATCCGCCGGTGGCCATCCATGTGGGCATCAACAGCGGCCCGGCCCTCGTCGGGGCGACCAAGCTCGACGCCGCCGGCGGCGGGCGCTGGACGTTCACGGCCTCGGGCTCCACGACCAACCTCGCCGCGCGCATCGCGGGCCTCACGCGGGGGGGCGAGGTCAAGGTGGGGCCGGAAACCGCCGCGCGCATCCGGGATCAGCACGTCCTCGAGGACACCGGGGAGCATCAGCTGAAGAACGTCGCCCAGCCGGTCCGCGTGTACCGGCTAGTGCCGGCCGGCATCTACACCCGCATCGAGTAGGGGTCCCCGCCCGGGGCCGCGCGGAGGGGGAGCCCGAGGGTTCTCCCTCCGGCGGCGCGTGCTATCCTCGGCCAGCCGGCCGCCGGGGGCCTCTGCCACGGGGGTCGGAATTTCGGTGCGGCGACGGCCGCCGCTCAGGACGAGGAGCGCCATGACCCCACGGCGACACACTGTCCATCACGGGCTGTCCGGCCGATCGGTGTCGGGACGACGGGACGAGGACCGGCCCGGGCGAGCGGGGGTCGCCCGGTGAGCGGCGTCGTCGGCCAGCCGCTCAAGCGCAAGGAAGACCCCGGATTCCTGACCGCCCGCGAGCGCTACGTGGCGGACCTCCCCCTGACCGGAGCGCTCCACGTGGTCTTCGTGCGGAGCCCCCACGCCCATGCCGAGATCCGGCGAATCGACACGGCCGCGGCCGGCCGCGCGTCCGGCGTCGCCGGCGTGGTCACCGGCGCCGACGTCAACGCCGAGCTCCGCGAGATCCCCATGATCATCGGCCCGGAGGCGTTCGACGAAGTTCACGGTCCCGGACGGATGCCGCTCGCGGCCGGCCGCGTGCGCTACGTCGGGGAGCCCGTCGCCGCCGTCGTCGCCGACACGGCCTATCACGCCCAGGACGCGGCGGATCTCGTCACGGTGGACTATGTCCCGCTCCCCGCCGTGACCGACGCGGAGGACGCACTCGCTCCGGATGCGCCGCGGGTTCATCCCGATCTCCCGTCCAACCTCGGTGTTCGATGGGCGCGCGAGAAGGGGGACGTGGCGCGGATCCTGGGAGAGGCCCCCGTCGTGGTCGAGGCGCGGCTGCGCAGCCAGCGGCTCCTGGCCGTGGCCATGGAGCCCCGGGGCGTCGCGGCGGCGTACGACGAGGCCGCCGAGGCCCTCACCGTGTGGGGCTCCACCCAGACCCCGCACTGGCTCCGCGACAACGTCGCGAAGCACCTCGCCATCGAACCCGCGCGGGTACGCGTCGTCGCCCCGCGCGTGGGCGGGGGCTTCGGCGCCAAGATCGCGCTCTATCCCGAGGACCTGCTCGTGCCGTGGCTCGCGCGACGTCTCCGGCGGCCGGTCCGCTGGACGGCGAGCCGGCGTGAGGATCTGGCCGCCACGTCTCACGGCCGCGACGTGGTGGCGCACCTTCGCGTCGCCGCCAGCCGCGACGGGCGCATCCTCGCGCTCGACGCCCGGATCGTCGGAAACCTGGGGTTCTGCCTCTTCAGTGACGGCCCGATCCTCCCCGTGCTCTGCGGCCAGATGATCACTGGCTGCTACGACGTGCCCGCCGCGCGGGTGGAAGTCCGGTGCGCGTTCACGCATACGATGGGAACGGCCGCTTACCGGGGAGCCGGGCGCCCCGAGGCCGCGTACTTCATCGAACGGATGCTCGACCGCCTCGCCACCCGCGTAGGGCTCGATCCGGCCGAGGTGCGCCGGCGAAACTTCGTCCCCCCGGCCCAGTTTCCCTACGAGACCGCGGTGGGTACGAGCTACGACTCGGGGCAGTACGCCCATGCCCTCGGGACCCTGCTTGACCGCGCGGGATACGCGGCGCGGCGTGCCGAGCAGGAACGGGCCCGCTCCGCGGGCCGACTCGTCGGGATCGGGCTCGCGTCCTACGTGGAGATGTGCGGGTTCGTGGACGAGGAGACGAGCGACGTGATCGTGGGGCCCGACGGTCGCGTCACGGTCGAAACCGGGTGCTCGCCGCACGGCCAGGGACACGAGACGAGCTTCGCCCAGATCGTCGCTGGCGAGCTCTCCGTCCCCGTGGACTGGGTCACCGTCCTGCACGGCGACACCCGCATCGTGCGCAAGGGCCAGGGCACCTACGGGAGCCGGAGCATCTCCCGGGGTGGCATGGCGGCCGTGCTGAACGCGCGGCACGTCCGGGAGCAGGCGCGGCGGGTCGCCGCCCACCTCCTCGAGGCCCGCGCCGAGGACGTCGTGCTCGACGCCGCTCGCTTTCACGTGCGCGGGGTACCCGACCGGGCCGTGGGCTGGGTCGAGGTGGCGCGGGCGGCCCACTCGGGGCGCGTCCCGGCTGGCATGGACCTCACGCTCGTCGCGCGGGAGGACTTCGTCGCCCAGGGCCTTCTCTACCCGTTCGGCTCACACCTCGCCATGGTCGAGGTCGATCCCGACACGGGCCGGGCGCGCATCCTGCGCTACGTGACCGTCGACGACAGTGGCCCCATCGTGAATCCGCTCCTGGCCGCCGGGCAGGTCCACGGGGGCCTTGCCCAGGGCATCGGCCAGGCCCTCCTGGAGTGGGGGCGCTACGACGACGCGGGGCAGCTCGTCGCCGGCTCGCTCATGGACTACGCCGTGCCCAGGGCCGACGACCTGCCCCCGTTCGAGACGGGACACACGGAGACGCCATCGCCACGCACCGCCCTCGGCGTCAAGGGGATCGGCGAGTCAGCGACGATCGGCTCGACCCCGGCGGTCGCGAACGCGGTACTGGACGCCCTCGCGCCGCTGGGCGTGGAGGAGCTCGACATCCCGCTCACGGCGGACGCCGTGTGGCGGGCCATTCAGGCCACGCGCAGGCGCGCCTGACCCCCCTCCCGGGTCAGCGGTGGCGGCCTGGGCCGCCCGCGCGTGGCTGCGCCAGGCGCGCCTCCGCCGCGGAACGGGCCGCTCAGTGGTGGCACACCACGCAATCGAGCGGGCCCCGCCGCTCGGCGTGGCAGGCCACGCACCAGCCCATGGTGAGGGGCGCCACCTGGGCCACCCGCTGCATCGTCTCGACGGGGCCGTGGCAGCTCTGGCACGCGAGGCCCACCTGCACGTGGCGCTTGTGCGGGAAGTAGACGAATCCCGCGAGCTTGTGGACGCGCACCCACGGGATGGCCTGCTGTCGCTTCCAGTGGTCGTGGAGCTTCTGCACCTCGGGGTTGCCCTGGGCCGCGACGATCTTGTGGCAGCCCATGCACCGCGCGACGGACGGCAGGCCCGCGTAGGGGCCTCGGCGGGCCTCGGCATGGCAGTACTGGCAGTCGATCCCGTACGATCCCGCGTGGATCGCGTGACTGAACTCGATCGGCTGAACGGGCGCGGGCGCCACCGGCTGGACTTCGGGCCGCGGCACCGCCGGGTACGCGGGCCGGGCCAGGGTCCGGATGTAGCCGACGACGTCCCGGATCTCCCGCTCGGTCAGGAGCCGCCCGAACCCCGGCATCTGCGGGGCGAGTCCCACCGCCGCGGCCCCGTCCCGGACGACGGTCGCCAGGAAGTCGTCGGTGAGCGGGTTGAGGAGCCGCCCGTCCGTCAAGGGCGGCGGCTTGATCGGGAGCGCGGCGGCGCCGGGACCGTCCGAGGCGCCCGTCGGGCCATGGCACGTCGCGCAGTGCCGGTCGTAGACCGTCTTGCCCGGATGGGCGGGCGCCCCCTGGCTGGATGCCGGCGGTTGCCCTGCCGCCGGACGCGCCGCCACGGTCCAGAGCCCGAACGCGGATGCACCGAGGGCAAATCCCCCCCCGAGGGTCACCACCCACCACCGGCCACGGCGCGCCGCGCGGCGGGCTCGAAGGAGCCCGACTCGGCCCATGCCCGGGCGAAGGGCGGGCTAGACTGCCCCCTCCGCCTGCAGGTCCGCCACCGCGCGGGTGACCGCTTGCACCGTCTCGTCAATCTCCCGGTCGGTGTGGACCGCGGAGACCCAGCCGTGGTTCTGGGACATGTCGACGCCGTGCAGGATCATCGCGCAGCGCCACTTGTGGACGAGGCCGGTGTTCCTCGCCTTCGGGGCGTTTTGCCCTGGCGCGGGCGGCGGGCCGTCGAGCGAGATATGGACGATGGACACGTCGCCGTAGGCCACCATCGGAGCGCCCGCCTTCCGGAAGACGTCGTTGAGGGCCCCGCGGAGCTCGGCGCCGAGGGCGTTCGCCTTCTGGTGAAGCTTGCCGTCGGCGATCTGCGACAGCATGGCGATGCCGGCAGCCGCCACCACGGGGTTCGAGTTGTACGTGCCGTTCTGGGCGACGCGCTTCGTCCGGTTCCACTCCGCGTCGTCCCCGAAGGCCATCAGGCTGACGATGTCGCGACGGCCGCAGACCGCCGCGCCCGGGAGGCCGCCCGCCACGATCTTCGCGAGCGTCGTCATGTCGGGGGTGACCCCGTAGTACTCCTGGGCGCCGCCCGGCGCGTACCGGAACCCGGTGATGACCTCGTCAAAGATCAGCACGGCGCCGCGATCCTGGGTGAGCTGGCGGAGATCCTTCAAGAATCCGGGGTCGATCGGGAAGACGCCAGCCTGGCCGCCGCTCGGCTCGAGGATGACAGCCCCGATGTCGCTCCGGCTCCCGAAGAGCTTCTCGAGGGCCCCGATGTCGTTGGGCGGGGCGAGCAGCACCTCGCCCAGGACCGCGCCCGGGATGCCGGCCGACATCGGCACCTCGAACGGCGGGTTCACACCCGCGGAGACGCCGTCGTGCCAGCCGTGGAAGTGCCCCGTGAACTTCACGATCTTGGGCCGGCCCGTGTAGGCGCGCGCCAGGCGGAGCGCGAGGTGAGTCGCCTCGGTGCCGGACATGGTGAAGCGGACCAGGTCGGCAGAGGGAATGAGCCGGGTGATCCACTCCGCCCACTCCACCTCGAGCTCGTGGCAGGCGCCGTAGTGTGTGCCGCGCGCGACCTGCCGCTGGACCGCCTCGACGAGGGCCGGGTGGGAGTGTCCCAGGAACAGCGCGCCGTGCCCCATCCAGTAGTCGATGTACTCGCGGCCGTCGACGTCCCACTTGCGGGGGCCCGCGGCCCGCTCGATGTAGAGCGGGAACGGCGTGAGGTGCCGGCCGTCGTGCGTGATGCCGCCTGGAATCACTCGCCGCGCCCGTTCCCAGCGCGCCCACGATCCCGGCAAGGTCTTGCGATACCGCTCGCTCACCGTCTCCCGCATCACGCCGTCTCCTCTTCTTGAGCCGCGGCCTCCGGGCCGCGCCGCGTCTTCAGGTGTCCGACCAGGCCTCGCAGCGTCTCGAGCAGGGCCTGGTGCAATCTAAGCGGCAGATTGTCGACCGAGGGCTGCGCCGCTCCCGTCAACCCGTCCACGGCCCCCGCGCGAACCATCGCGCGGATCAGCCGGGCTTCCTCGACGGGCGCGTGGAGCAGGGCGCGGCCCGTGGCCAGCGCCAGGTGCGCCGTCACGCCCCACGCGCCCCAGTTCGAGGTCCCGGCGACGATCAGATGATCGGTCCTGACCACCGAGGCGATCTTGGCCCCGTTGGGGACGTCGCGCACGACCCGCGCCCGCACACGTCCCATGCCGATCTCGTTCCCACCGTCGCCAATTCCGATCGTGGTCGTTCCGGGCTCTCGCCGGAGGAAGAGGGCGTCGAGCGGCGCGTTCACCGCCCCGATCGACCGCCCGCGCGCGTTGTAGTAGCCGCCGTCGATCGCGCGCCCGGGCCGCTCGACGGCGACGAGGTGCGTGGGCCGGAGGGCGCTCACCGCCGCGCGCGCCGCCCGGAGCGCCGCGGTCGGCTCGGCCGGCACCGCGATCAGATCGCGCGGCTCCCCGAGGACCCGGAGGCACGCCTCCAGGAGGGGCGCCACCGGAGGATCGGCGAGGTACACGACGCGGGCGCCGAGGCGGCGGAGCGCGCGCCCGAGGACCGCCGTCCCCGACGGGCCGTCGGTCTCGGCGGCCCACGCCGGCCGGGCCACGAACCCGGTCACCAGGGCAACTCGCTGGGCGCGCGCAAGGCTCCGCGCGGCCCCCGCCATCGCGCCCGCGACCACCAGGCGGCCGATCCCGCGGCCGCCGAGATCAAGCGCGCACAGGGTTTCGATGGGGTCCAGGGCGGGCGGCATGGCCCAACAAGCCTAACACCGCGTCCGGGGCCCGACAACGCCGGGGGCGACACGCCGGGGGCGACATGACCGGCGGGCCGGGGCGGGTCGGCGGTCGGCCCGGGGGCCGCCGGAGGGCGGCGGACACGTCGGGCGGCGCGCCAGCGACGCGGCTCAGGAGCCGGCGGCGGATTGGCGGGGACCGAACAGCATGAGCTCGGCCCAGTTCCCGGTTCGTTCCAGGATGATCAGCAATCCCAGGGTGCGGTAGTGAAACGAGGGCCGGCCGGTCGACTCCTCGGTCCCGATCGCGTCGGGTGCCCCCCACCCGTTCGTGATCGAGCGAATGGAGAAGACGTGAGGCTTCGGGTAGAGCGCCACCGAGCGCACGACCTCCGGGGCGAAACGCCCACCGAGGTTGAGACCGAAACCCACGACCATGCGCTCGAGGCCGCGGGGCGCGCGCTCCCCCGCGTAGGTCCACTCGGCCACGGTCCGCCCCTCCTCCACCAGCGAACGCTCCCGGCTGGGCTTGCCGTACAGGGCCTCCACGCTCGTCCGCGCCGTCTCGCCGGGAGTGAGACCACCCCAGCTTTCCGCGCCGAGCTCGCCCGCGGCGGCGAGGACCCCCACCACCAGGCACAGTCCGAGCGCCCCCAGAGGGCGGCCCGGGCGCCTTCCGGCGCTGGGACGGGGCGAACGCGTCATGCGCGGCCTCCGGCCAGCTTGGCGCGCGCCAGGGTCTCGCGGGCCATGTGGACGTGGACCGCGTCCACGAACTGGCCATCGATGGCCAGCGCCCCGCGGCCGTCGCCTTCCGCCGCCTCGTACGCGGCGATCACGCGCCGCGCCTCGGCGACCGCCTCGGCAGACGGCGTGAAGCAGCGGTTGGCGACCTCGATCTGGCTCGGGTGGATGAGGGCCTTGCCATCGAAGCCGAGGTCGGCGCCGATCCTCGTGTGGGCCTCGAGCCGGTCCGGCTGGCCGAGCTCGAAGCACGGGGAGTCGATGGCGTCGAGCCCGGTGGCACGCGCGACGAGGACGACCCGGCTCATCGTGTAGAGCTCGGTCAGGCGCCCGGGCACCAGGCGTGCTCGGGTCTCCCGCGCGAGGTCGCCGGACCCGTAGAAGAGCGCGGCCGCCCGGGGAACGGCGGTCGCCAGCGCCTCGAGGCCGACGACGGCCGCGACGGTCTCGATCAAGAGGTGGAAGCGGATGGTCCCCGGCGCACCTCCGCACGCCTGCTCGAGCCGCGCGACCTCCGTGTCGAGGCGCACGAGCCCCGCCACGTCCGACAGCTTGGGCAGCAGCAGTGCGTCGGGGCCGGCCGGCACCATGGCAGACAGGTCCGCGGCATGCTCCGGGGTGCCGGGCGCGTTGACGCGCACGATGCGTTCCCGACCCCCGAAGGCGACGCGCCGCAGCGCCGCGACCACCCACTCCCGCGCCTGCGCCTTCTGGGCGGGCGGCACCGCGTCCTCCAGGTCGAGAATCACGCCGTCGACCGTCATCGCCGCCGCCTTCGCGATGCGTTCGGGCCGGGTGCCGGGAACGAAGAGGAGGCTGCGCCGGAGCCGGCTCACGTCCCGCCCCGGCGATGCGAGAGCACCTCGAACCCGGCCATGCGCAGCGCCTCGACGATCGGACGGGGGTCGCACGGCTCGAGCCGCACGCTGAACACCGTTTTGCCTTCGGCCCCGGGCACGGCGCCAACGCTGATGATGCGGCCGTCGTGCGCGCGGATGATCTCGACGATCCGCTCGTACGCGTCCGGGCCGCCCGCGACGCCGACGTCGAGGCGCGTCGACTGGGTCAGGAGCCCGAGGAGCTCGACGAGCACCGCGAGCAGGTCGGTCTCCGTCACGATGCCCATCAGCCGGCCGTCCGCAACGACGGGCAGACACCCGATCCTCTTGACGACGAGCAGGCTCGCCGCCTCCTCGACCGGCGCGTCGGGGCCCACGGTCGTCAGGTCCTCGCTCATCAACTCGCGGACCCGGGCCCGGGCCAGCGTCGGGGAGAGCAGGACGGGCCGGAGGTCCCGGTCGGACAGGATGCCCACCAGCCGGCCATTCTCCACCACCGGGAGGTGCCGGAAGCGGTGATCGCGCATCAGCCGGTACGCGTACCGTGCAGTCTCGTGAGGCCGAACGGTCACCAGGTCGGTCGCCATCACGTCGCGGACAGGGAGGCTCATGGCCTACTCTCCTCTTCCACTACCCTAGCGCGACCGGCGACGCGACTGCATCACCGCCCCCGTCACGCGAACAAGCGTGTGATCTCGTCCTGGTCGAAGCGGGGCAGCGGACCGGGCTGCCCCGCCCGCATCAGCATGACGCCCGCCTCCCGCGGGACGACCCGGCCGATGAAGGCCGAATCGATGCCCTCCCGCGCGAGGGCATGGAGGACCACCCCCGCATCCGCGGGCGCGAGCGCCATGAGCAGCGCCCCCGACGCAATGGTACCGAGCGGGTCCAGCCCGAACTCCCGGCACAGCGTCGCGCCTTCGGCCAGGATCGGGATCCGCTCGGCTTCGACCGCGAGCCCCACGCCGGCCGCGTCGGCGAGCTCCCAAAGGGCCGTCGCCACGCCGCCTTCCGTCGGATCGTGCATCGCATGGACCCGTACCAGCTCTGCCGCCAGCAGCGCTTCAGGGACGACGGAGAGCCGCGCCAGCATCCCGCGGGCTCGCTGTAGCCACGCGTCATCGTACCCCCGCGCGCGCAGCTCCGCCGTCCGCGCGCGGGCGATGATCGAGGTCCCCTCCACGGGAACGCCCTTCGTCAGCACCAGGGCGTCCCCGGGGCAGGCGCCGCCGGTCGTGACGAGTCGCGTCTTGTCCACCTCGCCCAGCATGGTCCCGACCACGATGGGTCGGTCGAGCCCGGGCGTGACCTCCGTGTGACCCCCGACGAGGGCCACGCCATGCACGCGGCACGCGGTCCCAAGCTGTTCGAAGAGCGCGGTGACCTCGGCCTCCGTGATGCGGCCTTCGGGGAGAAGGCAGGTGGCGAGAAACCAGCGGGGGATGGCGCCGCGAACGGCCAGGTCGTTTGCGTTCACCACCAAGGCGTACCAGCCCAGGTCCTCGGTCACGAAGGTGATCGGATCCGTCGTGGCGACCAGGTAGCGGTCGCCCATGTCGAGCACGGCCGCGTCCTCGCCGATCCGGGGGCCGACGACGACCCGGGGGTCCGGCACCGCGTGCTGCGTCAGAAGATCCTGGAGGAGGGCCGGGCGGAGCTTGCCGAGCGGGAGCGGTGTCGCCATAAGGAGGCCGCTTGAGTATAGCGCCGCCGCATGGGCTTTTGCCCATCCGGCCGCGTGCTTTCCCGCGCCGCGAAGCGCGTCCTTTCGATCGAACCTGCCCGACGAGGCCCCAAACTCCTGGCCGAGCCCCGTCTCGCTCTCGGGGCATCCGGGTTGCACCGCTGCAGGGCGCCGTCGACCATCCCGGCCGGTCCGCGCGAAAGGAGAACCGCCATCATGCTTTCTTTCAGACAGGTGGGGGGACTGACCGCCGCCCTGGGACTCCTGGCCGCCACCGCCACCGCGTGCGGCGGCGGCGGTAGCTCGAGTACCGGACCGTCCACGGGAGGCGGCAGCGGCGGCTCGGGGGCCGTCGTCCAGGGCCAGATCCGCGCGAAGACGACGGCGATCGGCGAGTCCGCGGTCGCGGTCGCGCTGCAGAGGGTGCTCGGCATCGGCGTCGCCGAGGCCCAGGCCGGTGCCGCGGTCCCGGACGGGACAGTGGTGAGGCTGGTCGCGGCCGGCCAGGGCGTGACGCTCCAGACGTCGACGACCGGGGGCGCCTTCGCCTTCACGAACGTGCTCCCGGGCCAGTACACCATCGAGGTCGTCGGATTCACCATCGTGAGCGGGCCGACGACCTTCTTCGTCGGAGCGGGTGATCTCGCCAACATCTCCGGCACTGCGTCGCGGGACCAGGTCACGCTCGACAACGTGCACGTGGCGGCCGCGCAGACCGAGGTGCAGGGCATCCTGCAGAGCGACGCGCAGGTCGGCCACCTCATCAACCTCGCCGTGGCGGCCGGGGTCCCGGCCGATCAGGTGCTCGCTCTGCGCCTCAGGGGCATGGGCTGGGGGCAGATCGCGCATGCCCTCGGGGTCCATCCCGGCAGCATCGGGCTCGGCCACGAACCCGGCCAGGGCCAGATCAACGCGTTCAAGGCGTCGCACGGCAAGGGCAAGGGAAAGAAGAAGGGACAGGCCTGAGTCCCACGACTCGCGCGGGACGCCGCCGGGACCGACTGGCGGCGCCCCCCGCGCGTCCGTCCATCCGCACGCGAGCGCGTGCCCGGGGTCCGCGGGGACCGGGGTCAGTCGATCCTGGGTGAGCTCGCGGTCCTCACCACGATCCACCGGGCGACGGCGGTGGCTCAGCGCGTGATGATCTCGTACTCGTCCTTGTGCAGACCCTGGACGCCCTGGATGGTGACCTTGCGTTGAATGCGCCGCTGCAGGACCTCCAGGCCCTCGGCCTCCTCCTCCTGCAGATGCGCGGACAGGTCCGGGTTCACGCGAATCAACACCTCCTGACCCGAGATGTCGCGAATGGCGGCCTGGATCTTTCGGTAGATCTCGGCCGTGAGCGCGGCGGCCGACTTGACCACGCCCGTGCCCTTGCACGTCGGGCACGACTGCATGAGCAGCGAGTGCAGGCTCTGCCGCACGCGCTTCCGCGTCATCTCCACGAGGCCAAGCTCGGAGATCTCGAGCACGTTCGTCCGGGACTTGTCGTCCCCCAGGGCGCGCTTGAGCGCGCGGAAGACCTGAGCACGGTGGTCCTCGTGCTCCATGTCGATGAAGTCGATGATGATGATCCCACCGAGGTCGCGCAGACGGATCTGCCGCACGATCTCGCCGACGGCTTCGAGGTTGATCTTGAGGATCGTCTCCTCGAGATCGCGCTTGCCCACGTACTTGCCCGTGTTCACGTCGATCGACACGAGCGCCTCGGTATGATCGATCACCAGGTAGCCACCGGACTTCAGCCACACGCGGCGCCGGAGCGCCTTCTCGATCTCCTTCTCGATCCCCCGCGCCTCGAAGATCGACTCCCGCTCGGCGTGCAGATGGATGCGGTGGGCGAGCGCGGGTACCAGCGCCTCCGCGTACTCGAGCGCCCGCCGGTACTCCTCCTCGCCATCGATCAGAATCTCCTCGACGTCGGCGGCGAACAGGTCGCGGACCACTCGGAACACGAGGTCGCCCTCCTCGTGAAGGGCCGAGCGTACCGGAGCCTGGGCGAACCGTGCCTGTACCTGCTGCCAGAGGCGGACGAGGAACTGGATGTCGGCGCTGAACTCCGGTTCACCCCACCCCTCGCCGACGGTGCGCACGATGAATCCGCCCCCACCGGGCGGCCGGAGGCTCCGGATCAGCTGGCGCAGGCGTTCACGCTCCGCCGCGTCGTGAATGCGCCGGGAGACGCCGACGTGGTTCACCTGCGGCATGTACACGAGATAGCGCCCCGGCAGGCTGATGAAGGACGTGATCCGCGCTCCCTTGGTGCCGAGCGACTCCTTCGACACCTGGACGAGGATCTCCTGCCCCTTGCGGAGCACGTCCTCGATGGGGGTGATCACGCGGCGCTCGCGGGCGGGCGGGGCCTCGGTCCGCTCCCCGCCCTCTCCGTTGGCCGAGGCATCCTCGTCGAGGCCGAGGTCCGCCTCCTCGTCCTCGGCGAGCATCATCCGCTCGTACTCGCCCAGGTTGGCGATGAAGTCGCCCGCGTAGAGGAACGCGTCCTTGGCCAGGCCGACGTCGACGAACGCGGCCTGCATTCCAGGGAGGACGTTGGTTACGACGCCCTTGTAAACGTTCCCGACGATCGAGCGATGGTGACGGCGCTCGACGAAGAGCTCGTTGAGGACGCCGCCGTCAAGAACGGCAACGCGGGTCTCGCTGATTCCGGCATTGATGACGATCTGGCGTGGCATGGGTCGGTGGCTCCCGCAGGGCGCCGCGGCCGCCCGGGCCACCCTGTCCCCCGCTCGCGCCCGTGGCGGGCGCGCGAGCGCCCGGAGCGGGCCCTCGCGCCCAGGTCCCGCATGAAGGGGCCGGACGGAGACAGGCAGGCATGGCTCAGGCGAAGCGACGCATCCGCACGTTGGCAATCAGGGCGACGGCGCCTACCGCCGTCAGGAGGGCGGAGCCGCCATAGCTGACGAGGGGGAGGGGGATGCCCACCACCGGCAGAAGCCCCGTGACCATGCCCAGGTTGATCAGCGCCTGGGTGGCGAGGAGCACGGTGGCCCCGGTGGCGAGCAGGCTGCCCAGCGTGTCCCGCGCCGTCGCCGCGACCTCGAAGCCGCGAAGCACGAGCATGACGTACACGATGAGCAGCGCGACCGCCCCGAAGAACCCCCACGATTCGGCAAAGGCGGCGAACACGAAGTCGGTGTGGCGCTCCGGCAAGAAGGCTAGGCGACTCTGGGTTCCTCCGAAGAGCCCCTTCCCCCACAGCTGGCCGGAGCCGATGGTGATCTTGGCCTGAATCACGTTCCAGGCGGTGCCGAGCGGATCCCGTGACGGGTCGACGTACACGAGGATCCGCTCGCGCTGGTAATCGCGCAGCATGAACCAGAAGCCGGGCAGCACTGCAAGGCCGCAGCCGGCGAGAATTCCGAGGTGTCGCCACCGGGCGCCGCCCACGATGATGAGGGCGGCCGCCACCGGCAGAAGCGTGAGGGCGGTCCCGAGGTCGGGCTGCTTGACGATCAACCCGACCGCCGGAAGCGTCAGGGCCAGCGGGACGACCAGCCGGTCCCAGCCGGGACGGGAGGACTCCCGCGCCGCCAGATAGACGGCCAGCGTCCCGATGAACGCGAGCTTGAAGAGCTCCGACGGCTGAAGGCTGAGCGGCCCCACGACGATCCAGCGGCGCGCTCCGAGGGCGGAGCGCCCTGCCAGCAGGACGCCGACCAGGGTCAGTAAGCCGAGGCCGTAACCCCAGCAGGCCCAGCGTGCCAGCGTGCGGTAGTCGACGGCGACGATGACCATCGCACCCACCGTCGCGACCCCGAGAGCGGCCAGCTGCCGGGCGCCCAGTCGGGGCACGAGGGTCGACACGGTCACGAGGCCCGCGACGATCAGGAGACCGGCCAGCCCGAAGAGCTGCCAGTCGAACTGGATCAGGAGGCGACGGTCGACGCGCAGCACGGACTCAGGCCCCTCGGCACGCCCGCGCCGACCCACGCGGAGGCCGCCGCGGGGTCGTATGGACGCGGGTACCAGTCCGGCTCATCGCTGCGGCTCCGCGCGGGCGACCTTCTCGAGGAACACGGCCTTGAGGACGTCCCGGGCGATCGGCGCGGCAACCTGGCCTCCGAGGCCCCCTCGCTCGGCGAACACGACGATGACGACCTGCGGCTCGTCGAGGGGGGCAAAGCCGGCGAACCAGGCATGGTCCCGGTCCCGCCGCTTCCGGTCAGCGTCGCTCCGGAACTCGTGCGTCTGCGCGGTGCCGGTCTTCCCGCCGATGCTCACGCCCGGGACCCGAGCCTGCTTGCCGGTGCCCTCGGACACGACCGCGCCGAGTGCCTCGCGCAGGAAGTCGAAGATGACCGGAGCCAGCTCGACCCGCCCCTGGATCTCCGGCGCCGCCTCGTGGATGAGCCGCCCGTCCGCCGTCACGACCCGGTCCACGAGGCGGGGCTTCCAGAGCGTGCCGCCGTTCGCGACCGCCGCCATGAAGCGGGCCACCTGGAGCGGCGTGACCGTGATCAGGCCCTGGCCGATCGCCAGGCTCACGGTGTCGCCCGGATGCCACTTGTCCTTGAGCGTCTCCCGCTTCCAGGCCGGCGACGGGACGAGCCCGGCGCGCTCGCCGGTGAGCCCGCTCTCCGTCCCGCGGCCAAAGCCGAACGCCTCGGCCATCTGGCCGATCCGCTCGGGGCCCACCTTGAGCCCCAGCTGGTAGAAGAAGGTATTGCAGGAGAACTCCAGCGCCTCGTGGAGGTTGAGCGCACCACGATCCCGGTCTTCCCAGTTGTGGTACGGGCGCCCGCCGAACATCCACTGGCGCGGGCAGGACAGGCGGTCGAACGGCGTGATCACCTGGCCCTGCAGACCTGCGGCGGCGACGACGATCTTGAACAGCGAGCCCGGGGGATAGATCCCCTGGACGGCTCGGTTCAGGAGCGGCCGTGCCGGGTCCTGCACGAGCGCGAGCCACGTCTCCCGATCGAGCGGGCGCGAGAACCGCTCCACGGGAAAGGCCGGGTGGGAGGCGAGGGCGAGCACGTCACCGTTGCGCGGGTCCATGACGACGATGGCGCCCGGCCGCGCGCCCAGGGCATCCTCGGCGGCCTGCTGGATCCGCCGGTCGATCGTCGTCCACATGTGGGCGCCGGGCACCGGCTCCCGCCGGTCAAGGACCCGGATCAACCGCCCGTAGGCGTCGACCTCGACCTGCTCGCCCCCATCGCGGCCCCGCAGGTGCGCGTCGTGAAGGCGCTCGAGTCCGGTCTGCCCGACCAGGTCCCCCCGGCGCATGCCGTCACGCCCGAGGTCGGCCTCCGAGGCCTCACGCACGTAACCGAGCAGATGAGCAGCAAACTGGATACCGGGGTAGGCGCGCTGGGGCTCGACGTCCACCGTCACGCCCGGCAGCTCAAGGCGCCACTCCTCGACCCGGGCGACCTCCTCGAGCGTGAGCCCCCGCGAGAGCCGCACCGGCCACGGCGAGTCCGGCGAGACGCGTGTCAGCCGGTCCCGGAGCTCGGCCTCGGGGACCTGGAGCAGCTCGGCCAGCCGCTCGACCAGCGCACCCAGATCCGGGACGTCGCGCGGCACCACCATCAGGGTGAAGGCCGGGCGGTTGTCGACGAGCGGGAGCCCGGTGCGGTCGAACAGGATGCCCCGCGGGGCCGCGATGGGGCGGAGTCGCAGCCGGTTCCGGTCCGAGAGCGCTGCCAGGCGCTCGCCGCTCAGGATCTGGAGGTTTGCGAGCTGGCCGCCGACCAGGAGAAACGCGACGCCGAGCGTCACGGCCACGAGCCGGAGGCGGAGCCGCGGAGCGACGGGCGCGGGGCGCGACCGGATCATCCGCGCAACAGCAGCCGGCCCGCGGGCAAGGTCAGGGCAGCGGCGGCCAGGATGCCGTTGTAGCCCGCCTGAGGCACGATGACCTGCGTGAAGAGCTCGCCCAGCGGCGCCGGATAGTGAAAGAGCTGGAGGAGAGCGAAGCGGGCGAGGCCATCGACGATCGTGGCCAGCACGGCGAGGCCGATGGGGACGATGGGCCGCGTGACGAGTACCCACCGGGGCAGGTCGCCGGCGACGAACCCGAGGAGCGCCTTCGACAGGGCGTGCAGACCGAGAGGGCCTCCGGCCACCGCATCCTGAGCGAGCCCCAGCGCAAAGCCCGTGAGGCACCCGGCCTCCGCGCCGTACCGCAGCGCCAGGAGCACCGTCAGGACGACGGGCAGGTCGGGGACCACGCCACCCACCCCGAACACCGGGACCACGGTGCACTGGACGAGCGTCCCCCCGCCGACCGCCAGCACGTAGAGTGGCAAGCGCACGGCTCAGGACTCGGGGAAGGCCGGGGCGAGGTCCCCGCCCAGGCCGCGCGGGAGCACGAGCACTTCCTCCACGTTCGTGAGATCCACGGCGGGCTCGAGCTCGGCCGTCCGGAACAACCCGGTCGGCGAGTAGGCGCGCAGCACGCGCCCCAGCGGCAGCCCCTTCGGAAAGAGCTCCCCGATTCCCGACGTCACCACGAGGTCGCCCGGCTGGAGCGGCTCCTCGCTCGCGGCCAGCTTGAGGCGGAGCCGCCCGCCGGCCACGCCCTCCACGAGACCCTGGGACCGGGTTCGCAGCACGACGCCCCCGATGCTCGAGGCGGGGTCGGTGAGAACCTGCACGATGGCCGACTGGCGGCGAACCACCGCGACTCGCCCGACGACGCCGCTCGTCACCACCACCGCGGAGAGGCGCTCGGCCCCGTCGGCCCGGCCACGGTCGATCGTGAGGTTCCGCGTGAATCCGTTCCAGTCCCGCGCGACCACCTCCGCCCCGAGGGTCCGGTCCGGCAGCCGCTCGCGCAGCGTGCTGAGCGTCCTGAGGCGCGTGTTCTCGACCTCCAGGGCTTCCTGCCGCAGCTGCCGGAGCCGGAGGGCGACGGTCTCCGCGCGCAATCGCGTGACCTCGGCGCGCAGGTGCTTCCAGTCGAGGTACCCGACCCACAACGAGGCGGCGCCGCGGTGGACACGCGAGAAAGCCGTCTGGACCGGCGCTGCGACGGTGGCGATCCCCTCGGCGAGCCAGAGACCCTCGCCGGGGCGTGTCTGCTGAGCGGTCAAAAGGGCGACGGCCGCCACCACGACAAGCCCCAGGATCGAGTACTTCCGGTAGCGGACCAGCAGGTCGAGCACGCCGGACCCTCCGGAGCGATCAGGTCGGGATGGCGACCTTCTTCAGGAGGTCGAGTTCGTCGAGCACCTTGCCCGTTCCAAGCGCCACGCACGAGAGCGGATCCTCGGCCACCGTGATGGGCAGGTTGGTTTCCTGGCGGAGAAGCAGGTCGAGCCCCTTGAGAAGGGCACCCCCGCCCGTCAGCACGATGCCCTTGTCTACGATGTCGGCCGCAAGCTCGGGCGGCGTTCGCTCCAGCGCGGTCCGCACGGCGTCCACAATCGTCATGATGGGCTCCCGCAGAGCCTCGCGGATCTCGTCGTCGCCGATCACGATGGTCTTCGGGATGCCGTCGATCAAATCGCGGCCCTTGACTTCCATCGTACGTCGCTCGCCCCCCATCGGGTACGCCGAGCCCAGCCGGATCTTGATCTCCTCCGCGCGACGCTCCCCCACAAGGAGGTTGTAGTTCTTCCGGATGTACTGAACGATCGCCTCGTCCATCTCGTCGCCGGCGATGCGCACCGACCGCGAGTACACGATGCCGGACAGAGAGATGACGGCAACCTCGGTCGTCCCGCCGCCGATGTCGACGACCATGTTGCCTCCCGGCTCGATGATCGGCATCCCGGCGCCGATGGCGGCCGCCATCGGTTCCTCGATCAAGTAGACCTCCCGGGCGCCCGCCTGCATCGCGGAGTCGCGGACGGCCCGCTTCTCGACCTGCGTGATCCCTGAGGGCACGCCGATGACGATGCGCGGGCGCACGAGTGCCCGACGGCGGTGCACGCGGCGAATGAAGTAGCCCAGCATCTTCTCCGTCACGTCGAAGTCCGCGATCACGCCGTCCTTGAGCGGGCGGATGGCCACGATGTTCCCGGGGGTACGGCCAAGCATCGCCTTCGCCTCTTTGCCGACGGCGAGCACCGTGTTGTCGGCCTGGTGAATGGCGACGATCGAGGGTTCGTTGAGCACGATGCCTTCGCTCTTGACGTAGACGAGTGTGTTGGCCGTCCCGAGGTCAATAGCCATGTCGTTCGAAAAGAAACCAGCAACTAAAGTAAACAGCATCGAATCGATCCTCCCGAGACCGGGTTCTATATCGTATCGACGATAGCACAAGGCATCCGACGGGGACAAGCCTCGTGCCATACTAGTATTCACCTTATATAATCATCTGTTAGATTGCACTCGACCCGCTGGACAGGCGCAGCAGAGCCCGCTCGGAGCATGTTCTGCCGTGCGGCGAGCCCCCTTCATCGACAGAGGGCGTGGCGTCCACGACGTGGCCGGGCGCGCGCCGCCGGGGAGGCGCGCTCGGTCGTCGGGGTCGCGGCCGCGCGCACCACCACGCCCGCTTGACATGCGCCGCGCCGGGCGCCCATGCTCGCCCCCGCGAGCGCGGCGCCTTCGGCGCGCGCGTCAACACGACGGCTGATGCAAGACGATGCGGCTCGGCGGGCGGAGGCCTACTTCCAGGCCGCGTACGCGGCGCAGATGCGCGGCGACATGGAAGAGGCGATGGCGCTCTACCGGAAGTCACTCGAGTGCGCACCGACCGCCGAAGCGCACACGTTTCTGGGGTGGACCCTCTCGTTCACCGGCGACTACGAGGGGGCGATTCGAGAATGCCGGCGGGCGATCGAGGTGGACCCGCAGTTCGGCAACCCCTACAACGACATCGGCTCCTACCTGATCGCGCTCGACCGGCACCTGGAGGCCGTCCCCTGGCTCCGGAAGGCGGTGGGCGCCGCGCGCTACGAACCGCGGCACTACCCGCACGTCAACCTGGCTCGCGTCTACGTGAAGCTCGGGCACCTCGACGCTGCCATCGCACAGCTTCGCGTCGCGCTCGCCATCGCGCCGCAGTACCGGCCGGCTCGCGTCGAGCTGCATCGGCTCCTCGGCCTGCTCAACTGAGCGAGGCCCCCCGAGCCCTGAAATAAGGAGCCCCGAGGGCGTCTGCAGCCCGCTGCCGTGTGCCGGCGCAGGCCGCCCCGCAGGTGAGATCGCGGGACCCTCGGGGCCGGTGGTGCCTGGATCCTCCCAGGCGAGCCACCCTCGCTGCTTAACGGGTGCGCAAGACCTAGGAGGTCACCACCTCACAACTCACCGGTTGACTGCCACTCACGGCTGGATCACCTCCTTTCTCGGCGCACCCACCACGCGGGCCCATGCACCCGCCACCGAGAACCGGCCGCCGACTGCCGGCCCTTGGCTCGATCCGCTCCGCCCGGCTTCTCTGTCGGGCTCGGAGCGCGAGGGGGCTGTGTAACCCCGATCGACTCGCGCACATCCTACGCTTCGCCCGGAGCGACTGTCTACGGGATTTTGTCGGCCTCCGCCTCGAGGCGGGCGAGGTAGTCGATCCACTCGGCGGGCAGCAGGTACTTCTTCGCCGCGTTGCACTCCCGGCACGCTGTCACGAGGTTCGAGCGCACGGAGCGCCCTCCGCGCACCAGCGGGACGCGATGGTCCATCGTGAGCTCGCGCGGCGGCATGAGCCGCCTGCAGTACTCGCACCGCCCGCGCGCGAGCCGCCGCTTCCACCACGCGCTCGCGCGGAGCTCGCGCGCACGGCTCTTCTCCCGGCGGATCTCGTCGTCGGTGACCGGGCTGACGAAGCCGCCCGGCGGCGGCGTTAGCGCGTCAGAACCCGGGCCAGGAGGTCGGACGGGTGGTAGTTCGTCGCGGGGTTCCATTCCTGGGGGCACGCGGAGAGCACGACCAGGCAATCCAGGAAGGCACGCAGCAGGACCCAGTCCCCCGCCTCGGTCTGCGGCGGACTGAAGGCCACGCTGCCGTCGGGGCGAACGGCCACGTTCATGAAGAAGTTCACCGGCTGAGGGACGTGTGAACAGCTCGCGCCGAGGGCGTGGAGCGCCGCGTGAAAGTTCTCGGCGCACGAGGCGTGGCCGGCGACATGGTACTGAGCGTACCGGGCCGGATCACAGGCCGCAAAGAGCATGTCGTGAACGCCTGGTGTGCGGTCCTCCTCGAACTGGAGCATCGGGCGCCGCAGGCTCGAGAAGAACGACTGGCCGACCTGCGGGAACAGCCGGTCAACCTGGACACGCGTATGCGACGCGGAGAGATGCTCCGTCGGGTTCGAGGCCGCCAGCGCAAAGAAGTCGGCGCAGCCACGCCCGTCCACGTCCACGATCTGCACGTACTCCCCGGCCGCCAGGCGGAGCCCGGCGCCCGTCCGGGCAGGAATACGGATCTCCTGCGCGACCTTCAGCGTCTCGGCACGGGCTGGGTGTCCCATTAGATGCCTCCCGGCGTGACCGCGGGTCAGGATGACAGGCGCGACGGCCGCTTCTCAGCGAGCGCGAGGTCCTGGGCGCGCCCCGCCGGAACCAGGAACGCCGAGAGCAGGGCGAGCGAGGCGATCGCCAGCCCGACGAGGAACACTGCGTGCAGGGCGTTGGCAAGCCCCTGACTGAAGGCTGTGAGGACCACGGGTGGCATGGCGCTCCGGAGGGTCGGCTCGATCAGCGCGTCCGGGTGCGTGATCAGAGCCTCCAGCTGCGCCCGGACGGGACCCTCCACGCCGGACAAAACCGTTCTGAGCTGACGACCGAGCTCGGCCGAGAGCACGGCGCCCATCACGGCGACGCCGACGGCGCCGCCAATCGACCGGAAAAACGTCGTCGCCGAGGTGGCCGCCCCCAGATCCGCCCGGGGCACCGCGTTCTGCACCGCGAGGAGGAGCGGCACCATGATGAGCCCCATCCCCATCCCGGCGAGCAGCATGTTGCGCGCGGTGACCGCGCGGGTCGTGCCGAGCCCCATGTGGCTCATGAGGAGAAAGGCCACCGCCAGACACACCATCCCGCCGATGACCGGCCAGCGGTAGCCGACGCGTAGGAGGAGCCGGGCGGATATCACCGAGAAGGTCACCCACCCGAGCACGAACGGCGTGAGGGCGGTCCCCGCCTCGGTCGCGTTGCCCCCCAGCACACCCTGGACGAAGAGCGGAATGAAGGAGATGGTCCCGAACATCGCCATCCCCGCCAGGAACCCCGACACCGCGGCGGCCCGGAACATGCGGTTGGCGAAGAGGCGGAGCGGCAGGAGCGGCTCAGGTGCGCGCCGTTCCCACCGCGCGAACTCGACGAGGAGGCCGATCGAGACGACCGTCAGAAGGAAGTGGCCCGGTCCGAACCGCCCGGCCCGGCCGCCCTCGACCAGGGCGGTCAGCAGGCCGCCCATGCCGGCCGTCAGCAGCGCGGCGCCCCGGAGGTCGACCTTCACCGGCCGGCGCGACCGGTCCAGCCCGACCAGCGCCACCCCCAGGACCAGGCCGGCCAGGAGGCCGAACGGGATGTTGACGAAGAACACCCAGCGCCAGGACAGGCGGTCGGTCAGGAAACCGCCGATGAGGGGGCCCACGATCGAGGCCAGACCCCAGGTCGCCGAGAAGTATCCCTGCATGCGCGCGCGCTGTTCCAGGCCATAGAGGTCCGCGATGATCGTCATGCCAAGCGGGATCAGCGCGCCGCCCCCGAGCCCCTGGAGCGTCCGGCAGACGATCAGCACGGTCATCGAGGACGCCAGCCCCGAGAGGATCGATCCGACCAGGAAGATCGCGAGGCCAGCGAGGTAGACAGGGCGGCGACCGTGGAGGTCGGCGAGTCGCCCCCAGATCGGCATCGAGATCGTCGCGGCCAGAATGTAGCCGGAGAAGACCCAGGAGTAGATGGCGAGCCCCCCCAGACTCGCGATCACGGTCGGCATGGCGGTCGCGATGGCGGTCGACTCCATGGCCCCGAGGAACAGGCCCAGCATCACCCCGAAGACGACCACTCCGCGGCGAGGGGGGGCGGGCGTGCTCATCTCCGCGCTCCACCGGAGCTCGGCGCGCACTGGGCGCACGGACAGCCCTGCCGGAGCACCGGGTACGGGAGCGGGCTCTCGTGCCCGTCTTGCCACACGACCCGAAGATGGACCGCCTCGCGGCGGATCTCGGTGGGCCAGGCCTCCGTCGGCGCGCAGGCGCCGCACGGGCAGGCGGCGCGCAGCGTGACGAATGGGTAGATGCTCGCGTGCCCGTCCTGCCACGTCACGCCGAGCGCGTAGCGCCCGACGAGGGACAGGGCGCCCGGGCGGTTCGGGTCGGCGCCAACCAGCGGCAGCAGCGGTCGGGGCATGGCGACGTCCGGTCAGGCGCCGCGTGCCGCCGGCGCCGGGCTCGCGGCCCGACGCGGCTGGGCGTGCGCCGCGAGGAGATAGTGCGTCGCGAGGCTCCGGTGGGGCCGCCACGCTCGCGCCCGCCGCCGGACGGCGGCCGCGTCGCGCTCGCGCCCCTTGAAGCAGAGGGCCTCGACCGCCCGCCGCACGCCGATGTCGTCCGCGGGGCAGACGTCCGGCCGACCGAGCGACCGCGCGAGGAACCACTCGGCCGTCCAACGGCCGAGCCCGCGGACCGCCGTCAGACGGGTCACGACCGCCTCGTCCGGCGCGCTGGCGAGATCCGCCGGATCGAGCCGGCCGAGGGCGAGCTCCTGCGCCAGCCCCACGATGTACTCAGCTTTCCGCTGAGAGAACTGCATCGCCCGAAGCGCCGCCGGCGGCACGTCAGCCAGGACGGCGGGCGCGGGGAACGCGTGGACCGTTACGCCGTCAAACTGGACCGGTGTCCCGTACTGGCGGACGAGACGCACGCGGGTCGCGAAGGCGAAGGCCAGGTTGACCTGCTGGGCGCTGATCGCGCCCACGAGCATCTCGAACGGATCCGCGACGAGCGTCGGGCGGAGCCCCCACCAGGGGCCCGCGGGGCTCACGAGCGGGCCGAGCACCGGGTCGGCGGCCACGGCCTCGTAGAAGGCCGGGAGATCCCACTGCTCGCCGAGAAGATGCGCGGCCTCCCGCCGGAGCGCGGTCCGCACGGCCGGCACGTCCGGTCCCGCGAAGGCGAGGGTCGCCCTTGGCCGCGCCGACGGCCCCGCGACGGTGAGGCGGAACGGGACGAGCCGGTCCCCCACGCGCATCACCCGGTAGAGCGCGCCGTCTCGATAGGGGCTCGCGGGATCGGCGCCCCAGCGCCCGTAGCGGGCGAGCGTCAGGGGAGCGTCGAGCGGCGGTTGCGGTCGGAACGCAAGCACAGCCCGTCGGTTCCTTGCAGGTGGCAGCATTCTGTTAAGAAGGCCGTGCCGTCGAGGATCGCGCGGTGGCAGCCCGTGAGCCGTGAGTGTAGCACAGGGGGCGGCGACGTGACATACAGCACCTTCCGCGACCTGCTGCGGGCGCCGGGGTGCCTCGTGGTGCCGGCCGTCTACGACGCCCTGTCTGCCCGCATCGCTGAGCGGCTGGGCTTCCCGGCCATCGGCCTCGGCGGCTTTCTGGTCGCCGCGAGCCGGCTGGGCGGGCCCGACGTCGGCCAGCTCACCATGAGCGAGATGGTCGTGCGGGCACATCCCGGGGGCCCGCCGGGTCATCCCGGCTGACTCGTACCGGAAGAAGCTTGAGGCCGCGCTGGACGCGCGCCGCGATTCGCGCACCGTCGTGATCGCACCGACGCCCGGGGCCCACTCGGGTTCGACGAGGCCCTGCGGCGCGCCGAGGCGTACGTCCGCGCCGGCGCCGACGGTATCTTCCTCGAGGCGCTCGAGACCGAGGCGGAGTTCCGAGCCGCTCCGCGCGCCCTGCCGGAGGTGCCGCTCATCGCCAACATGTTCACGGCCGGCAAGTCGCCGCTCTTCACGGCCGCCGAGCTGGCGGGCATGGGATACCGCGTGGCCCTGTGGGTCGTCGACGCCCTCTGGGCCGCCGCCCGGGCGGTGCAGGACGTGCTGGCGGCACTCCGGCGCGACGGCACGACCGCCGGGTCCGCGATCGCCTCCTGCCCTTCGACGAGTACTTCGCCCTCGTCGGTCTGCCGGAGCACGAGGCGCTCGAGCGCCGGTACGCGGACGCGGGGGAGCCGCCGCGCACCTAACGCGGCGACGCGCCCGTCGCCCCGCGATCCGGGCGAGCGGCACCGGGAGCGCACCCGCTACCGATCGAGGTGGTACGGGACGTTGGTGACGACGACGCCCTTGCGGAAGAGAAGGGCGCCCTTGATCAGGAGTGCCGTCTGATTGTGCAGCAGGTGCTGCCACCACCGCGCCGGCACGAACTCGGGCAGGACGATCGTGACCACCTGGTCCGGCTGCTGGCGCTGGACGAGGTCCAGGTAGTCCAGGAGCGGTCCGGTCACCGAGCGGTAGGGCGATCGCAGCACGACCAGCGGCATGTCGCGCGCGAACTTCGCCCATCGCTCCTCGAATCGGCGCGTTTGCTCGGGATCCACCTCGACGTAGACCCCGCGTGCCGACGGGGACAGCGCCTGGGCGTACTCGATGGCCGGCAGCATGCCGCGGTGGACGTCGCCCACCAGCACCAGCACGCCGTGCCCGACCGGCCGAGGGCTGGGCCGGACGCCCTCCACCGAGAGCTGGACGGCCACCTCGTCGTAGTGCCGCCGGATCGTCACGAACAGGGCGATCATGCACGGGAGCAGCACGGCGACGATCCACGCGCCGTGCGTGAACTTCGTCAGCCCGATGATCACGGCCACCAGGGCGGTGGCGAGCGCGCCCGTCCCGTTCAGCAGCGCGCGAAACGGCCAGCCCGGTCCCAGGTGGCGGAACCAATGACGCACCATGCTGGCCTGCGAAAGCGTGAAGGAGACGAACACGCCCAGGGCGTAGAGCGGGATCAGCGCGTGAGTGTCCCCCTGGAAGAGCATCAGGAGGCCGATCGAGAGGAGCGCGAGGATGATGATCCCGTTCGAGAACGCGAGCCGGTCGCCCCGGTTGGCGAACTGGCGCAGGATGAACCGGTTCCGCGCGAGAAACGACGCCAGGCGCGGGAAGTCCGCGAAGCTGGTGTCCGCCGCCAGCACGAGGATCAGCATGGTCACACCCTGGACGAAGTAGTAGAGCGGCGACTCTCCGAAGACGCGGCGGGCCAGCTGAGAGTTCACGGTCTCGCCTTCCGCCGGCACCACGCCGAGCGCGTGCACCAGCGCGGAGATGCCGAGGAAGAGCCCGATGAGGATGATGCCCAGCGCCAGGAGCACGCGGCGGGCGGTGCGGGCCTCCGGGGGCCGGAAGGCGGGGACGCCGTCGGAGACGGCTTCGATCCCGGTGAGCGCGGCGCAGCCCGATGCGAAGGCCCGGAGGACCAGGAAGGCCGTCAGCACCTCGCCGCCGCCGCGGCCGGCCGGCGCCGGCGCGGGCGCCCCGGCGACCCCCCCGCGGAGCCACTGGAACCCGCCCCACGCGATCAGCAGGAAGTAGGCGCCGAGGAACAGGTAGGTCGGCAGGGCGAAGAACCGGCCGGACTCGCGGACGCCGCGAAGGTTCCCGACCGCGATGAGGGCCACGCCGATCGCGCACAGCGTCACCCGGTAGGGGTACAGCGGCCGGATCGCCGAGGTGATCGCCGCGATGCCGGCCGCCACGCTGACGGCGACGGTCAGGACGTAGTCGACCAGCAGCGCGGCCCCGGCGACCAGGCTCGGGTACCGCCCGAGGTTCTCGCGAGTGACGACGTAGGAGCCGCCCCCCTGGGGGTACACGAGGATCGTCTGGCGGTAGGAGCTCACCACGATCGCGATCAGGACCCCGATGGCGAGGGCGATGGGAAACGCGAGCCCGAGCGCGGCGGTACCGGCGAGCATGAGGATCAGCAAGATCTCCTCCGTCGCGTAGGCGACGGAGGAGAGCGCGTCGGACGCGAAGACCGCGAGGCCCGTCAGGGGCGTGAGCCGCTCGTGGGGGGCGTGCGCCGTTGGAATGGGCGTGCCCAGGAGGATCCGCTTTACGTAATGGACAGACACGGGGCGGCCCCCCTACTGCTCGAGATGATACGGCACGTTGGTGACGATGACTCCCTTGCGGAACAGCAACGCCCCCTTGATCAGCAACGCCGTTTGGTTGTGCAGGAGGTGCTGCCACCAGCGCGCCGGAATGAACTCGGGGAGGATGATCGTGACGAGCTGGTCCGTTGCCTGGCGCTGAAGGTGATCGAGATACTCCAGCAGGGGGCCCGCCACCGACCGGTAAGGCGAGCGGAGCACCACGAGCGGCATCCCGCCCGCGAAGCGGCCCCAGCGCTCCTCGACCCGCCGAGTCTGCTCGGCCGTGATCTCGACGTAGACGCCGCGGGCGTCCTCGGACAGGGCCCGGGCGTAGCGGACCGCCCGGAGCACACCCCGGTGAACGTCGCCCACCAGCACGAGCACGATGTGGGCCTTCAGCGGCGGCTCCACCTCCGCGCCGTCAATCGAGAGCTGCCGGGCCACCTGGTCGTAGTGCCGGCGGACGGTGACGAAGGCCACCACGAGCGTCGGGATGAGCACGACGACGATCCAGGCGCCGTGGGTGAACTTCGTCACCGCGATGATCACCATGACGAGCCCGGTCGCCGTGGCCCCGACCGCCTGGACCGACACTCCGGACACCCACCCGGGGTGGCGCCGGCGCAACCAGTATCGGACCATGCTCGCCTGCTTCAGCGTGAAGGACAGGAACACGCCGACCGCGTAGAGCGGGATGAGCGCGTGCGTGTCGCCGTGGAACACGACCAGCAGGCTCACGCTCAGCGCCGTCAGGATCAGGATGCCGTTCGAGTAGGCGAGCCGATCCCCCCGATTCGCGAACTGGCGCGGCACGAAGCCGTCACGGGCGAGGAAGGAGGCGACCCGGGGAAAGTCGGCAAAGCTCGTGTTGGCCGCGAGCACCAGGATCAGCGCCGTGACCGCCTGGACCAGGTAGTAGAGCGGGGACTGCCCGAAGACCAGGCGCGCCAGCTGCGAGTTTGTCGTCTCGCCGGCGGTCGGCGCCACGTGGAACACGTAGACCAGGAAGGTGATGCCCACGAACAGGACGATGAGAATCAGGCCGAGGACCGCGAGCACCTGGCGGGCGTTCTGGGCTTCGGGCGCCTGGAAAGCCGGGACGCCATCGGAGACCGCTTCGATTCCCGTGAGGGCCGCGCACCCCGACGCGAACGCCCGCAGCGCCAGGAACAGGGTGAGCGCCTCGACTCCGCGCGTGGCGGCCCCGCCCTCGGCGGCCGCTGGCCCGACCTCGCCCCCGAGCCACTGGACGAGCCCCCAGCCGATCATGGCCAGGTACGCTCCCACGAAGAGGTACGTCGGCCCCGCGAACAGACGGCCCGCCTCGCGGATGCCGCGAAGATTGGCCACCGCGATCGCGACGACGCCGGCGACGCACAGCACGACTCGATGGGGGTAGAGCGGCGGGATGGCGGACGTGACCGCGTCGATCCCGGCGGCGGTGCTCACGGCCACCGTCAGCACGTAGTCGATGAGGAGCGCGGCACCGGCGACGAGGCTCGGATACCGGCCCAGGTTCTCGCGCGTCACGACGTAGGCTCCGCCGCCCTTCGGGTAGGCGAGGATCGACTGCCGGAAGGACATGACGACGATCGCGACAAGGATCGCGATCCCGAGCGCGATGGGAAGCGAGGCACCAAGCGCCGCGGTGCCCGCGGCGACGAGTACTAGGAGAATGGCCTCGGTGGCGTATGCCACCGAGGACAGCGCATCCGAGGCGAAGACTGCGAGAGCGGTCACGCGGCTGAGCCGCTCGTGCTGGTCGAGGCTGGTCGGGATCGGCCGGCCGACGAGGACGCGCTTGAGGCGCTGGACGGACATCGCTAGGGGCGCCGGGCGGCGCCCGGCCCCTGTGCGGTCACCACCGGTCGCCGGTCACGCGGCCGGATTCAGAACCGCTCGCGCCGGGCGGGCGAGGCGAGGTTGTCGAAGCGCGTGTACTCGGCGTTGAACACGAGCTCGAGCCGCCCCGTGGGGCCGTTCCGATGCTTCCCGATCACGAGATCGGTCGTCCCCATCTCCGTGTCGGGGGCGTTCTCCTTTCGGGCGAGAAACATGATGAGGTCCGCGTCCTGCTCGAGGGCCCCGGATTCTCGAAGATCCGACAGCCGGGGCAAGGCGTCGCCCCGCGCCTCGACCGCACGCGAGAGCTGAGAGAGCGCCACGACCGGCACGTTCAGCTCCTTGGCGAGGGCCTTGAGCGAGCGGGAGATCTCGGAGATCTCCTGCTGACGATTCTCGGCCCTCCATCGTCCCTGCATGAGCTGGAGGTAGTCGATCACGACCAGCTCCAGACGGTGCTCCGCCTGGATGCGGCGGGCCTTGGCGCGCGCTTCCAGGACCGAGAGGTTGGCGGTGTCGTCGATGAACAGCGGCGCCTCGGACAGGCGACCGGCGGCGTCGATGATGCGCCGCCATTCGGGAGGCTGCAGGAAGCCGGATCGGACCTTCTGCGAATCCACGCGCGCCTCCGCGCAGATGAGCCGCTGCACCAGCTGCTCCTTGGACATCTCCAGGCTGAAGATCAGCGCCGGCCGGCCCATCTCTACGGCGGCGTGCGCGGCAAGGTTGAGCGCGAAGGCCGTCTTGCCCGTGGACGGGCGGCCAGCGATGATCACGAAATCCGCGCGCTGGAGTCCCGACGTGCGCTTGTCGAGCTCGGTGAACCCGGTCGCCAGGCCGGTGATGTCTTCCTTGCGGTGATAGAGCGTCTCGATGTGCTGGATGGCCTGCGCCAGGATCTCCCGCACGGGAAACGCGCTCCGCTGGAACCGGCGCTGCGAGATGCGGAAGAGCATCTGCTCGGCCCGGTCCAGGAGGGCCTGCACGTCGTCCGTCTCCGCGTAGCCCTCCTCCACGATCTCGCGGGCGACGCGAATCATCTCCCGGAGGAGCGCCTTCTCGCGGACGATGCCGGTGTACGCCGCGAACTGGGTGGCGACCGTCCCCTCCTCCTGGAGCGTCGCCAGGAGGGTGTGCCCCCCCACTTCCTCGAACACGCCCTCGCGCCGGAGGGCCTCGGTCACCGTGATGGCGTCGGCCGGCTCGCCGCGCTCGAACAGGCGAATCATCGCCGCGAAGATCTTCCGGTGCGCCTCCTTGTAGAACTCCTCGGGGATTAGGAGCTCGATGGCCCGCGGGAGCAGTGCGGGCTCGAGCAGGATGGCGCCGAGCACCGCCCGCTCCGCCTCGAGACTCTGAGGCGGGACCTTGCCGGGGAGCTCGATCGTGGTGGCCATGGCCGGGCGGCGCCGCGCGGCCGGACTATTCGGCCTTGACCGTGACCGTCAACGCCGCCGTCACGTCGCCGTGGAGGCGGACCGGTACCTTGTAATCGCCGACCGCTTTGATGGGCTCGTCCATGCCCACGCGGCGCTTCTCGACCGAGACCTCGTGCTTCTCCAGAAACTCGACCACGTCCTGCGGAGACACCGAGCCGTAGAGCCGGCCGTCGTCCGACGCCCGGGCGGTCACGGCCAGCGTCAACCCCTCGATGCGCCCGGCGGTGGCCTTCGCTAGCTCCAGCGCCCGATCCTCCTCCCGCGCGCGCTGGCGCTTGAGGTGCTCCACGTTCTTCAGGTTCGCCGGCGTCGCCGGCACGGCCAGCTTGCGGGGGAGCAGGAAGTTCCGGGCGTAGCCATTGGCGACGTCCCGCGTCTCGCCACGCTGCCCGAGCGCAGGCACGTCGGTCATCAGGATTACCTTCATCGCAGTGCTCTCCTAGGGCTCGCCGTGACCAGCGTCCGTCTCACCCGGAGGCGGCGGTCGGCGCCTGGCGGATCTTGCGAAAGTCGATCCAGAGGTCGGACAGCCCGACGCACGAGACTGCCACCAGCAGCAGGGGCTGCATCGCGAATAGCCCGAAGCTGACAACTTGGAGGAGGCGCGGCACGCCGATCCGCTGGAAGAAGTGGCGGAACACGGCCAGTCCCTGGATCGCGTAGAGGGGCATCAGCACGAGGAGCAGGTTCAGGCCGGCGGCCTCCAGGCGCTCCTGCCGCGACGCCAGGAGCACCCCTGCGCCGATGGCGCCCCAGACGCAGTGGTCGGGAACGGCCTCCGCCGCGAAGGAGCGGAAGCTCAACCGGCGCCGGAGACAGAGGCGGGCGACCACGTAGTTGGCCACGGCGCCCGCGAAGACCCCGAGCGCCACCATCCCCGGACCGGCGATGCGAAGCGTGGCCACGACGAACCGGGTCGCGTCGGTCGCCCACCCCGCCTCCTGGCCCGACGTCCCGAGGCGTGCGGGCCATTGCTCGAGCTCGGCCACATGGGCGGCTACCTGCCGCTCGAGGTAGGCGATCGGGCCCGTGCCCACCGGGGTGAGGATCCAGAGGAGGATGACGATGCCCAGGAGGTTCGTCACGCCGGTCACGAGCGCTGTCACGGCGATCGGCCACCGCCGGACGAGCCCGACTCCGAGCGTCGCCCCCGGCAGCACGTACTTGAGACCCACTACCAGCATCGCCGGACCGCCCCGCATCACCCCGACGGCCGTCATCGCCAGCCCACCGGCGAACGCGGCCGCCAGTGGGCCCCCGAGGGCCAGGGCCACCGCCATCGGAACGAGGCTGACCAGCACGGTGAGACCGCCCCACCAGCCGCGGGTCGAGAGGACCTCGAGACACACGAGCCCGAGGCCCATCGCCGCTCCCAGGAGGACCGCTCGCCGCGCATCCGGGCTCGCGCCCATCGCGGGTCCTATTCGGCGACGTAGGGGATGAGCGCGACCGTGCGGAGACGCTTGAGGGCGCCGGTGAGCTGGCGCTGGTGCCGCGCGCAGTTGCCGGAGATGCGGCGCGGAATGATCTTGCCGCGCTCCGTCATGAAGGTGCGGAGGCGCTTGACGTCACGGTAGTCGACCGCCAGGATCTTGTCGACGCAGAACTTGCAGACCTTGCGCCGGCCGAACCGACGCCGCTTCACGGGCTTGACCACCTGTTCGCCTCCTCGCTATTCGCCTCGCCGCCTCAGTGCGGAGCGTCACGCTCCGCGGACACCTCAGAAGGGCACGTCGTCGGCGCTGCCCGCCGTCTCTTCGACCGGCTCGGCCTCCGTCGACCCGGCCCCTCCACCCGCCCGACCACGCCCGAGGAACTGCAGGCGCTCGGCGACCACCTCCACCACATTGCGCTTCTGCCCGTCCTTGGTCTCCCAGTCGCGGGTCTGGAGCCGGCCCTCGACGAGAACGGGGCTGCCCTTCTCCAGATACTGAGCGGCGCTCTCCGCCTGCTTGCCCCACACGACCACCGTGAGGAAGCACGTCTCCTCCCGCCGGTCACCGCCCTGCGTGGTGTAGGAGCGGTTGACCGCCAGCCGAAGATCCGAGACCGCGGTCCCGCTCGGCGTGTACCGCAGCTCCGGCGCGCGGGTGAGGTTCCCGATCAGGAAGACCTTGTTCAGGCTCGCCATCAACCGACCTCGCTCGTAGCCGGGACCGCGGCCCCCGTGGGCTCCGCCGGGGCGGCACTGCTCGGACTCAGCTTCCGCCGTCCCTCGACCACGCGCGTCGTCAGGTAGCGCAGCACCGATTCGTTGAGCTTCAGCTGTCGCTCGTACTCCCGCATCACCGCAGGCGTGGCGCGGGCCTGGAGAAGGAGGTAATGCCCCTCCCGTTGCTTGCGGAGCTCGAACACGAGCCGCCGCCGGCCCCAGTCCTCCGAGGACAGCACCTCGCCGCCAAGGCCCGCCAGCACCTCCTGCAGGCGCACGCCGAGCTGGGCGACCTCCTCGTCCGTAAGCCGGGAGTCCACGATCAGCAACACGTCGTATGTCCGCAACACCGCATCACCTCCTTCGGGCTCCGCCGTCCACCATTGGAGCGGTCTCGAAAGCGATTTAGGATACCAGCCCACGCCCACCAGCGCCACCGTCAGCCGGCGGACCCGGACCGTGACGTGAACGGTGCCCCGAACACGCCGGCCTCCGGGCCTGCGCCCGG
>DASZOL010000070.1:0-2376 GCA_035550795.1 Candidatus Methylomirabilota bacterium | reverse complement strand
CCACGGCCTCCGCCCACTCGGCGGCCTCCGCGTGATAGTGGGCCCGGACCACGTGGAGGTACGCGACCGGGTCGGCTGGCCGCTCCGCCCCGGCGCGGGCGCGCTCGGCGGCCGTGCCGACCTCCGGGGCGATGCCCTTGGGGTTGGGCCCAGCCGCGCAGCCCAGGAACAGAAGCGTCACGAGCACGCTCGCGACGCCGCGTCGAGTGACCATCATGGACGCACCTCTCCTTCGACCGCCGATGACGAGGTCCGGGTGGCGCCCGTCGCCGCGCCCGGAGGCGCGGCCAGCCGGAAGCGGATCCCTCGGATTGCGGCGATCTCGCGACATCGGCCGATGAGGCGGGTCTCCTCCAGGGTGAGTCGATGGAGCCAGCCGGAGCTGTCCACTGCCACGTGGAGGACTCCCTGGTCGACCCCTTCGGCGCGCGAGCGCGCGCCCGCGGGGCCCGCGATCACCGGCCAGGTCTCGACGAGCCGGGCTTCGGCTCGTGCTTCGGCCATGCGGTCGTTGAGGCCGGGGAGGCAGCCGAGCAGCTCGCCCACCCGGACCGGTTCAGCCATTCGGCACCCCCTCGCCCGGGGTGAGCCCGAGGCCGGTCCCCAGCCGTCGCATGTCGGCCCCGACGACGGTCGCGGCGGCGAGCGCGATCAAGCCGGCGAAGAAGACCAGAATGGGCAGCATCAGCATAGCGGCCTGCAGCGACTGGCGCCGGTCCGAGACCAGTCCGACGACGGCCGGCGACAGCGCCGCGCCGCCCAGGTTGACGATGAACACGAAGATGGCGACGGCCGTCGCGCGCAGGGCGGGGTGCACGACGTTGTGGATGACGGCGTTGACGCTGCCGATGTAGAGCACGAGGAACGTCACGGCGAAGAAGAGGGCCGGCAGGAAGACGGTCCGGTCACGCGCGAGCATCATCACGATGCCCGCCGGAGCCGCCAGCAAGAAGCCGCCGGCGATCGTCAGGAGATGGCCGGCGGGCGTCCGGCGTGCGAGCAAATCCCCGATGTACCCGCCGCTCACCACGCCCAGGAAGCCTCCGGCCGCCGAGAGGACCCCGAACCAGAAGCTCGCCTCGGGCACCGAGAAGTGCTTGACCCGGTGGAGGTAGAGCGGGAGCCAGTAGTTGAAGGCGCCGATCGCGAAGGCCACCAGCATCCCGACCGCGCACACCATCACGAAGGTCGGGGTGCGAAACAGGCCGATGACACCATCGAGAAACCCGCTCGGGGCCGCCCCAGCCAGGCCGGCGGCCAGGGTGTCCTGCCCCCCGCGCAGCGGGTCGCCGAGACGCCACGCGAGCGCCGAGAGCGCGAGGCTCGGCACGCCGACCAGGAGGAACGCGGCGCGCCAGCCGTACCGCGATCCGACGAGCCCGCCCGCGATCACGCCGATCGCCCCGCCGAGCGGGATCGCGGCGTTGAAGAGACCGTTGACGAAGCCCCGCCGCTCGCGGGGAAAGAGATCCGAAACCATCGCGCTGGCCGTCGGGCCGTAGGAGGCCTCGCCGATGCCCACGACGGCGCGGGCGGCGAACAGCTGGCCGTAGGAGCGGGCCAGGCCCGAGAGGAAGGTCGCCGCGCCCCAGATGCCCACGCCGACGGCGATGAGGCGGTGGCGGGCCACGCGGTCCCCGAGGATGCCGAGCGGGACCGAGCCGGTCAGGTACAGGACCATGAACGCGGAAGCGAGCCACCCGAGGGCGGTATCGGAAAGCCCGAGATCCTGCTGGACCAGCGGGAGCACTCCCGAGATGACCTGACGGTCGATGTAGTTGAACAAGTTGATCGTGAACAGCACTCCGAGCGCGTACCGTGCGCGACCCGGTGAGACCGCCGGGACTCGTTGGACCCTCATGCCATCGACGACTCGGCCCACTATCGTAGCATTCCACGATACTCGCTCACAAGGCTTCGAGCGTTGACGCCGCTGGGGGCGTGCCGTAGCATGCGAGGCTACATGGCCTCGGCACGGCGCGGCGATCTCGTGACCGTGGACGTGACCGACCTGGCGTTCGGAGGCGAGGGGGTCGCGCGGGCCGGCGGGTACGTCGTGTTCGTCCCGGGCGGCGTGCCCGGTGACCGCGTCGACGTCCGGCTCCGAGAGGTGCGGCCGCGCTTCGCCCGGGGCGTCATCGAGCGGCTCGAGCGCGCCTCCGACCTGCGCACCGAGCCGCCGTGTCCGTACTTCGGGCGATGCGGAGGCTGCCGGCTCCAGCACATCCGCTACGAGGCCCAGCTCGAGTTCAAGCAGCGCCAGGTCGTCGAGTGCCTGGCGCGGCTCGGCGGGCTCGGCGACGTCCCGATCTCCCCGATCCTGGGGGCGTCCGAGGTCTACGGCTACCGCAACAAGATGGAGTTCACCTTCGCCGA
>DASZOL010000069.1:0-71392 GCA_035550795.1 Candidatus Methylomirabilota bacterium | reverse complement strand
GCCATCGGCGCGAGGCCCGGTCCGGGGCCGTCGCGGCAGCGCGGCCTGGCCGCGCCCGTCAGGCGCCGGCGGCGCGCTCGATGATCCCCGTGAGGCAGCCGATGCCGCCCGCCGCCTTGCGTAGCTCGGCGACGGGCGTGGTGCGGCACGCCAGGCCGGCCTTCTCGAAGAACCGCTCGAAGACCGGATATCCCTCGGCCATCAGGATCCGCCCCGGCCCGAGCGTGACGAAGTTCAGCGCGGTGTTCCGCTCGGCCGGCGGCCCGTCGGGCAGGAAGAGCACGCGGTAACCCCGGCGCCGAAGCGCCGCAACGGCCGCCACCGCCAGGCGGCCGGGCCACGCGATGGCGAGGTCGCGGTCGGCGATGCGGAGCATGCCCATGAGGTGCATCGCCCCCCAGGGCAGGTCGACCGGGATGGCCTCGACGCCCATCTCGCCGAGGGCCGCCGTCACCTGCGCGACGCCCTCCGCGTTCGTCCGGAGGCCGCGCCCGATCAGGACCGTCGTCGCGTCGAGCCACATCGCGTCGGCGCCCTCGAACGTCCCCCGGCCCCGCACCATCCGAACGATCGGGATGCCGAGCGCCGCGAGGCGGCGGGCGATCCAGCGCTCCTCTCCCGCGCGCACGGTTGACGCCGGCCGCCCGAGGATCGCCCCCTCCGGTGTCATCAGGAAGAGGTCCGCGCAGAACATGAGGTTCGGGGTCGGTGCCCCTGCGGGCTCGACGGAGCGGACGGCGACGCCCTCCTCCCGGTATACCTGGGCGAGCGCGTCGTGCTCCGCCGCGGCGCGCTCGGGGTCGACCGGAGCGAGGAGCTGCGCGGCGTCGGGGTCCGACACGGCAAGCTCGGGGCCCGGGCGGTGCAGGAGCACGGCCCGGAGAGGACCCCACTCGTCGCGGAGCCCGCACGGCTCCCAGAGCGCGCCGATCTCGTCGCGGAGCGACGCAGTGCGGGGGGACCAGCCCTCGCCCCCGTAGGCCGCGGCGCCGGTGAGATCGGCCATCCGCGTCACGCTAGCAGAGCGGCGCGCCCGGCACCAGCCACGATCACACCTCGAGCCGGTCCGCGAGGTCGAGGAGGTCGCCGGCGACGACGTCCCAGTCGGCGTCCGGCGCGAGGTCCGACGTCTGTCCCGGCCCGTGCTCGGCCGGGCGCGGAACGAACGCGGTCCGAAGCCCGCACGCGCGCGCGGCGTGGAGATCGTAGTTGTGGGCCGCGACCATCATGACCTCGTCCGGGGGCAGGCCCAGCAGCGCGACCGCCGTCCGGTAGACCTCCGGCCGCGGCTTGTAGCAGCGGGCGTTCTCGGCGGTGATGATGCAGTCCCAGGGGAGCCCCGCGAACCGCGCGAGGTGCACCATCCCGGCGAAGCTGCCGTTCGAGAGCGGGGAGAGAATGAAGCGCCCCCGGAGGCGGCGGAGCCCGGGGACGGCGTCGGGCCAGGGATGGAGGCGCCACCAGGCCCGGGTGAGCCGGGTGAGATCGGCCTCGCCGAGGCCGTCGATCCCGTAGCGCGGGAGGAGGTCATCGAGGCGGCGCCGGTAGATCGTCTCCACGGTGGTCCACGGCCACTCGCCCCGGTTGACCCGGTCCATGCCCGGCCGGTAGCCGGCCTTCCACTCCGCGAGGAACGCCGCCCAGTCCACGTCGAGCCCGTGGGCGGTGCCGAACCCGGTCAACTCGGCGAGGACGCTGTCCCGCCAGTCGACGACGGTGCCGTAGGTGTCGAAGGTCAGCGCCCGGACGGCCATCCCAGCTCCGCGAGGAGGAGCGATCCGGTCTACCGGCGCAGGCGCGTCCGGATCCGCTCGACCGCTTCCTCCGTCTGGTCGCGGCGGCCGAAGGCGGTGAACCGGAAGTAGCCCTCGCCGCTCGGCCCGAAGCCCACCCCCGGGGTGCCGACGACGTGGGCCTCCGTGAGGAGCCTGTCGAACAGGTCCCAGGAGCCAAGGCGGGGGGGCGTCTTGACCCAGATGTAGGGCGCGTTCTCGCCGCCGTACACCTGGAACCCCGCGGCCCGCAGCCCCTCGCGGATGATCCGGGCGTTCTCCATGTAGAAGTCGATGGCGCTCCGGACCTGCTTCCGCCCCTCGTCGGTGTAGATGGCGGCGGCGCCGCGCTGGACCACGTAGGGGACCCCGTTGAACTTGGTGGACTGCCGCCTGAGCCAAAGCGCATGGAGGCTCGACGCCTGCCCGCTCGCCGTGCGGCCCTGGAGGTCCTTGGGCACGATTGTGAACGCGCACCGCGTCCCCGTGAACCCCGCCGTCTTCGAGAAGCTCCGGAACTCGATGGCGACCTCGCGGGCCCCCTCGATCTCGAAGATGGAGTGCGGCACGTCCGGGTCGCGGATGTACGCTTCATAGGCGGCGTCGTAGAGGATGACGGCGCCGTGCCGGCACGCGTACTCCACCCACCCGCGCAGCACGTCGCGGGGCATCACCGCGCCGGTGGGGTTGTTCGGGTAGCAGAGGTAGAGCAGGTCCACCGGACGGTCAGGGAGCGCCGGCCGGAAACCGTTCTCGGCCGTCGCCGGCAGGTACAGGAGGCGCGAGTACCGCCCGTCGGGCCCCGCGGTGCCGGCCCGCCCCGCCATGGCATTGGTGTCCACGTACGCCGGATACACGGGATCGACGAGCGCGACCTGGGCGTCCGCGGCGAAGATCTCCTGGATGTTGCCGGTGTCACTCTTGGCCCCGTCGCTCACGAAGATCTCGTCGGTCGCGACGCGGACGCCTCGCGCGCCGTAGTCGTGGGTCGCGATGAGCTCGGTCAGGAACTCGTAGCCGGTCTCCGGCCCGTAGCCCCGGAACGTCTCGGCGCGGGCCATCTCGTCGACCGCCTCGTGCATGGCCCGCACCACCGTCGACGCCAGCGGCAGGGTCACGTCGCCGATGCCAAGGCGGATGAGGCGGGCGTCCGGATGGTCGGCCGCGAACGCCTTGACGCGGCGCGCGATCTCGGAGAACAGGTACGTCGGCTTCAGCGTGAGGTAGTGCTCGTTGATCCTGACCACGATCGTCCCCCCAGTAGGCCGACAGCAGGTGAGTGGCTGGGGCCGATTCTACATCGGAGTCCCCTTGCGCCGCCGGCCTTGACGCGACCGGTCGCCCCGCTCCCGCCCGGGCCTCCACGCCGCCACGATTGCGCGCCCCGAGCCAATTGACGCCCCGCCGCCGATCGCTCACGATGCGGGGAGCGGGCGGCCCGGGCCGGGCGCCCAGGAGGGAGGCGCAATGGAAGCGCGCGTGCGGAGTGCGCATGAGACCGAGCTCGCGGCGAAGGCGTCCCGCTATCTCGCCGGGGGGACTCTGGGGAACCTGCTCGACGACGTGATCCTCGCGAGCGGGCGCGGCAGCCGCGTCCGCGACGTGAGCGGCTACGAGTACATCGACTACCTGCTCGGCTCGGGGCCGATGCTCGTCGGGCACGCGCACCCGGAGGTGGTGGCCGCCGTGAAGGAGCAGCTCGAGCGCGGCTCGACGTTCTTCGCGAACAACGAGCACGCCATCCTCCTCGCCGAGGAGATCTCCAAGGCGATGCCGTGCGCGGAGAAGGTACGCTTCTGCAGCTCGGGGACCGAGGCCACCCTCTACGCCATGCGGGTGGCGCGCGCCGTCCGGCGCCGCGACCGCATCCTCAAGTTCGAGGGCGGCTATCACGGCATGCACGACTACGCGGTGATGAGCATGAGCCCCCCGGCGCCGGGGGCGTTCCCGACGCCGGTGCCGGACTCGGCGGGCATCCCGCGGGCGATCGAGTCCACGATGCTGGTGGCCCCGTTCAACGACCTGGAGACGACCGCCGCCATCGTGAACCGGCACCACGACGAGCTGGCGGGCATCATCGTCGAGCCCTTCCAGCGCGTGCTGGCGCCGCGCCCGGGGTTCCTCACCGGGCTCCGCGACCTGACCGCCCGCCACGGCATCCCGCTCATCTTCGACGAGGTGGTGACCTCGTTCCGGTTCGCCTACGGCGGCGCCCAGGAGTTCTACGGCGTCACGCCGGACCTCTGCGCGCTCGGCAAGGCCGTCGGGGGCGGCTTTCCGTTGACGGCGGTCGCCGGGCGCGAGGAGCTCATGGCGCACTTTGACCAGTCCCGGGTGAGCCGGGAGCAGTTCATCCCGCAGGTCGGCACCCTCAGCGGCAACCCGATCGCCACCGCGGCCGGCCTGGCGACCGTCCGGATCCTGAAGCGCCCCGGCACCTACGAGCGGATGCACGCGCTCGGCAACCAGCTCAAGCAGGCGCTCCAGCGCGCCTGCGACTCGGCGGGCATCCCGGCGCGCGTCGTGGGCGAGGGCGTGCTGTTCGAGGTCTACTTCACCGACGGCGAGATCACCGACTATCGCTCGACGCTCGGGGCCGACCGGGCGCGGCTCGCCCGCTTCGTGCGGCTCCTGCGCGAGCGCGGGGTGTTCCGCGGCGCGTCGAAGTTCTACCTGTCCATCGTGCACGACGAGGCCGACGTCACGGAGACCATCCGGGCGTTCGAGTCGGCGGTCGCCGTCCTGGCGGACTGACGGGCCTCGTGCGGCGCCCCGCTCCCGAGCGGGGCGTGCGGTTCGGACCGGCGGCGGGCGCTGTAGTCTAGCGGGCGCCGCCCGCCGGTGCCGCGTCCAGGACCTCCCGGACCTTGTGGGCCAGCGCCGACGCCGTGAACGGCTTCGGCAGGAACGCGGTGCCCGTTTCCGAGACGCCCTGGTGGAGGATGGCGTCGTCCGTGTAGCCGGACACGTAGAGAACCTTCGTCTCCTGCCGGCCCGCCTGCAGGCGGTCGGCGAGCTCGCGGCCGCCCATCTGGGGCATCACGACGTCGGTCACCAGCAGGTGGATGGGACCCCCGTGTCCCCGCCCGATCCGGAGGGCCTCGTCCCCGTCCGCCGCCTCCAGCACTGTGTAGCCCTGCTGGTGCAGGATGTCGCGCGCGAGGCCGCGGACCTCCGGCTCGTCCTCCACGAGGAGCACCGTCTCCGAGCCGTGCGGCGCGGCCTCCGGCATCCCGGGGTCTCCGCGCAGGTCCGCCGGCGCGTCGACGCGCGGGAGATCGATGGTGAACACGGCGCCGTGCCCGGGCTCGCTGTCCACCCGGATCGCGCCCCCGCTCTGCGTCACGATGCCGTAGACCGTCGCCAGTCCGAGCCCGGTCCCCTTGCCCGGGCCCTTGGTCGTGAAGAACGGCTCGAAGAGGTGGGCCTTGATGAGCCCGTCCATGCCGACGCCCGTGTCGCGGACGAGCAGGCGGACATGGGGGCCGGGGCGGAGGCCCACGTGCTGCCGGGCGAGGGACTCGTCGAGCCGGACGTAGCTGGTCTCGAGCGACAGCCGCCCCCCGAGGGGCATCGCGTCACGCGCGTTGACCGCCAGGTTGACGATCATCTGCTCGAGCTGGGCGGGGTCCGCCCGGACGCACCCGGCGGTCGGATCGAGGCGGGTGGCGAGGGAGATGTCCTCGCCGATGAGGCGGCTCAGCATCGTCTCCATGCCGCGGACGACCTCGTTCAGGTCGACGATGCGCGGCTGCACCATCTGCTTCCGGCTGAACGCGAGGAGCTGCCGGGTCAGGGCGGAGGCCCGGTGGGCGGTCTCCTCCACGAGCTCGACGTCCCGGCGGAGCGAGCTGTCGGACGGAAGCTTCAGCAGCAGGAGCTGGCTCCGGCCGGTGATCACGGTGAGCAGGTTGTTGAAGTCGTGCGCGACCCCTCCGGCCAGCCGCCCGACCGCTTCCATCTTCTGGGCGTGCCGGAGCTGCGCCTCGAGGGCCCGGACCGCGGTGAGATCGCGCACGATGACGAGCACCCCGAGGTCCTGCCCCTCGCCCCCCTTCAGGGTCGCCGTCGTGACCTCGAGCGGCACGGCGCGGCCCATCGGCCCCGGGAGCGTCACCGTTGCGATGCGCCCGGTGCGCCACTGGAGGGCCGCCTGGAGGAGGGCGACCACCTCCGGCGCGTGCGCCAGGACGTCGGTCACATGGCGTCCCCGGGCCGCGGCGGGCGCCGGGCATCCGAGGAGCGATTCGGCAGCGCCGTTCAGGGTGACGACGCGGCCTTCCAGGTCGAGGGTGACGATCCCGTTGACCAGAGAGTCGAGGATGTGGTCCGTGTAGCTCTTGAGATCGGACAGCTCGCCGAAACGACGGCGAAGCTCCCCGTGGGCCGCCTCGAGCGCTGTCCTCTGCTCGAGGAGCGCGGAGCGCTGCTCGTGCAGCTGGCCGGCCATGTCGTTGAACGCGGAGGCCAGCTGTCCGATCTCGTCGGAGGTCGTCGGCTCGACGCGCTGGCCGAACTCCCCCCGGGAGATGGCGACGGCGCCCGCGGCGAGCTGCCGCACGGGTCGCACGATTCTTCGGGCAACCAGGGCGGAGGCGAGCCCGGCTCCGGCCAGGACGAGCACGGCGAGCCCGACCAGCTGGCGCCGGGTGGCGACGATCTCCGCTTCCATCCGCCGGCGCGAGAGACCGATCCGGGCCGTGCCCCACCGCTGGGCGTCCACCCGGATCGGCACGGCGAAGTCGTAGAGCGCCTCTCCGTCGGGCCCGTCGAGCTCCTGCGCCAGGGTGGCATCCGTGGACAGGATGCGGTCCAGCGTGCTGCCGGAGAGGAGAGTGCCCACGATCTCGGGCCGGTGATTGTGGGCGGCGACCCGCCCCTCGCGGTCGAGGATCATCGCGTACGCCACGTCGGTCTCGGTGTCAAGCCGCGCGACGTTCTGCTCGAGCTGCGTGTAGTTGTAGAGCACCAGCGCGCCGGTGGAGCCCGCGGCGAGGTCGCGCGCGAGGGCGTCCCCGCGCTTCTGCACCTCGCGAATGATGGCCTCTCGCTGACGGTGCTCGACGATCAGGACCAGGGCGCCCATGACCGACGCCACGACGAGCAGCGTGCCCACCAAGAACTTCGTCTGGAGCGAGCCGAAGTGGCCGGTTCTCGGGATGGGCGCCGCGGACGGGCGGCCCGGCCCGGCGGGGACAAGGGATCGAGGGGAAGCCGCTCGGTCGGTCGTCACGCTCTCCTCTGGCCGCGGCCTCGACGGGGAAGGCTCGACGAGTCTCAAGTAGGCCTGAAATCTAGGGCAATTAGCGGTCCCGGGTCAAGAGATACCCTCCCGGTGAACAGTATGGAGCGCTCCGTGGTCAAAAGCGTCGCCAGAGGAGGCTTCGGACCGCGATCGGGGGGCGGGTTCGTGGACAGTCTCGCGCCCCCGGCAGTAGACTGACAGAAACGCCGCAACGAGGCGTGTCCAGGGAGGTTCCCGTGAGGATCCGCGTCGCGCACCGAGTGGTTGCCGTGGGGCTCCTGGCCCTCGTCCTCGCCGGGTGTACCGCGGGCAACCAGGGCGCGGCGAAGGGGGCCATCATCGGAGCCGCCGGGGGCGCGATGGTCGGCGCCGCGACCTCCGGGTCCCACGTCGGGCGCAACCTGGGGCTGGGCGCCCTCATCGGCGGCCTGATCGGCGCGCTGGCTGGCGAGGTCATCCAGCAGCGGACGGCCGCGGCCACTCCCGCTCCGCCGGTTCCCCCGCCCCCGCCGGCCGGCGCGCCTCCTCCTCCGCCGCCGCCCGGCCAGTGGTCCGTGGTGACAGCGCCCCCGCCTCCGCCCCCCGTCGGGCCGCCTTCGAGCGGCGCCCCTGGACGGCCTCCGGACCCGACCGTGGGCGTGATCACGAACGGCACGCAGTGGGAGATCCACGTCTTCATCGACCTTCCGCCCGGATCCCCCGCACCGCTCGTGCTGGGGCCGGGGACACAGGCCCCTGTCGTGCTGGACATCGGCCAGCACCGGGTCGTTGCGCAGGCATTCGTGGACACCCAGCTCGGGCGCCGCCTCGTCGGGACGTTCGACCGTACCCTGACGGTCGACCCGCGGGCGCCGGGCTGGACGATCCATTTCTTCCCGGCCAACTTCTGAGAGAACAGGTAGGAGGAAGTCGAGATATGAGTGGCAACATGCGATGGCCCGCGGGTGTGGCCCTCGGGCTCTTGCTCGCCCTGACGAGCTCTTCGACGGCCGCCGGCGCGGCCGGCGGCGTCCTGTCCACGGTGGCGCAGGCGACCCCGCGCGCCACCGACCCCGCATTCGCGGGGGCGCTGCCGGAGTCGTACCCGTGGGTGCGGCTGGCGGAGACGCTCACGCCGGCCGTCGTCAACGTCCGTACGGCGGGCGAGGCCCGGCGCTCGCGCGCGCCCAACATCCCCGAGCCCTTCCGGCGGTTCTTCCCGCAGCCCCCGCAGACCCCGGAGGGGGGCGAGCGCGAGCCCCGCCCGCGTGGCGTCGGGTCCGGGTTCATCATCGACGCCGACGGCTACATCGTCACGAACCATCACGTGGTGGACGGCTCCAAGTCCATCGAGGTCCAGCTTTCCGACGGGCGGACCTTCCAGCCGAAGGTCGTCGGCAGCGACGCGGAGACCGATCTCGCCCTCCTGAAGATCGAGGCGACGGGTCTCCCGATGATCCCGCTCGGCAGCTCGAGCGCGCTCAAGGTGGCCGAGCCCGTGATGGCCATCGGGAACCCGTTCGGGTTCGATCACACCGTCACGGTGGGCATCGTGAGCGGCACCGGCCGCTTCATCGGCCAGGGCCGTTTCGATGACTTCATCCAGACCGACGCCGCCCTCAACCCCGGCAACTCCGGCGGCCCGCTCATCAACACGAAGGGCGAGGCCGTCGGCATCAACTCGGCGATCCGCAGCAGCTCGGGCGGATTCCAGGGGATCGGGTTCGCGATCCCGGTCGACCTGGCGAAGCCGATCCTCGGGCAGCTCCGCTCCACGGGCAAGGTCACCCGGGGGTGGCTGGGAGTGTCGATCCAGCCCCTGACCCAGGAGCTCGCCAAGTCCTTCGGGATCACGAGCACCCAGGGAGCGCTCATCGCCTCGGTCTCCGACGACTCGCCCGCCGCCCGCGCGGGCTTCAAGCCGGGCGACGTCATCGTCACCTTCGACGGCAAGCCCGTCGAGGGCCCCCGCACCCTCCCCGCGATCGTGGCCAACACGCCGGTCGGGCGCGCGGTTCCGGTCGTGGTCCTGCGGGACGGCAAACAGCAGACCATGCAGGTCACGGTGGGGAACCTCGCCGACGCGCGGGAAGCGCGCGCCGCCTCGCCTGCCGAGAAGGCCCCGGAGAGCCAGGCCACCGAGAAGCTCGGGCTGGCGCTCCAGGAGCTGACCCCGGAGCTCGCGAAGCAGCTCGGCGTCCAGAGCGACAAGGGAGTCGTCGTGACCCAGGTGAAGCCCGACTCGCCCGCCGCCCAGGCGGGCCTCGCGCCGGGGGACGTGATCCGCGAGGTGAACCGGATGGCCGTCGAGGGGCTCCAGGACGTCGAGCGAGGACTCTCTCGCGGCCAGGATCCTGCCCAGGTGCTGCTCCGGGTCGAGCGGGACGGGTCGCAGCGCTACGTGGTGCTCGGCACCGGGTAGGCGCCGCCGTCCGCCATTCGCCGCGGGCGCCGACCTTCCCCGGTGGGGCGGCCCGCGGCGCCTTGTTCGCGTCGCGGACGCGTGTTAGAGTCGCGCCCGCCTGGACCGTCCGGCCTCGACGTCCCGCCCCTTCAACCCGGGAGAGCTCATGCCGCCACTGACCGACGCTGCCGGTTCGCTTCACCACGTGCGCACGCTGCTGGGCATCGGGGTGCCGATGCGGGACGGCGTGAGGCTCTCGACCGACGTCTACCTGCCGGAGGGGCTCGGGCCCTTTCCGGTCATCCTGATCCGCACCCCGTACAGCAACAACGTCGACTACCTGGTGGAGGACGGCGTCTACTTCGCCCAGCGGGGCTACGCCGTCGCGATCCAGGACGTGCGCGGACGCTTCGATTCCGGGGGGGAGTGGACCCCGTTCGTCCACGAGGCCGAGGACGGCTACGACGCGCAGGAGTGGTGCGGGACGCAGGCGTGGTCGACCGGGAAGGTGGGGACCAGCGGCGCCTCGTACCTGGCGCTCACCCAGTGGCTGGCCGCGCCCCTCCGGAACCGCCACCTGGCCGCGATGGCCCCCCGCGTCGGGTTCTCGAACCTCTACCACAACTGGGTCTACACGGGCGGCGCCTTCCAGCTCGGCTTCAACCTCCGGTGGGGCGCGGTGCAGATGCACACGCGCACGAACCAGACCCAGTACCTCTGGATGCCTCCCGAGCAGCACTACTCGACGCTCTTCTGGCACCTGCCGCTCCTCACGGGCGACGAGCGCGCGGGCCGCGTCTGCGAGTTCTACCGGGAGTGGATCCGGCACCCGGACTACGGGCCGTACTGGGAGCGTCTCGGCAACGTCGAGAAGGACTACACGCAGATCGATGTGCCGGCCTACGGGTTCGGCGGCTGGTACGACGTGTTCCTCCAGGGGACCCTCAACAACTTCATGGGGGTCCGCGCCAAGGGCGCGTCCGAGCGCGCGCGGCGGCAGAAGGTCCTGATCGGGCCGTGGATCCACTCGCTGGGGGAGCGCGGCACCCGGAGCCGGACCGGTGACATCGACTTCGGACCGGAGAGCCTCGTCGACCTCCGGCGGGAAGAGCTGCGCTGGTTCGACTACTGGCTCCGCGGCCGGGACGACGGGATCATGAGCGAGCCGCCCGTGAAGGTTTTCGTGATGGGCCGGAACCGCTGGCGCACGGCCACCGACTGGCCGATCCCCGGCACTCGCTTCGTCCCGTACTATCTCCACTCGGCCGGCCAGGCCGGCACCCTCTGGGGGGACGGCCGGCTCGACCGCCGGGCGCCCGGTGCGGAGCCGCCGGACCGGTACGTCTACGACCCCGCCGACCCCGTGCCGACGCTCGGGGGAAGCACCTGCTGCGGCGAGGACATCACGCCGATCTCCATGGGGCCGCGCGACCAGCGGCCCGCGGAGTGGCGGCCGGACGTGCTCGTCTACTCGACGCCGCCGCTCGAGGCCGAGGTCGAGGTCACCGGTCCCATCAAGGTGGTCCTGTGGGCGGCGTCGTCGGCCCCGGACACCGACTTCACCGCGAAGCTCGTCGACGTCCTCCCGACGGGGTACGCGATGAACGTGGCGCAGGGCATCCTGCGCGCCCGTTACCGCGACTCCTTCGAGCGACCGACCTTCCTCGAGCCGGGCCGGCCGTACCGGCTCGAGATCGACTGCTGGTCGTCATCCAATCTGTTCCGCCGCGGCCATCGCATCCGGGTCGAGATCGCGTCGTCGAACTTCCCGCAGTTCGACCGGCACCCGAACACGGACGGGTCGTTCGGGGTGGGCGCCGACCTCGTGCGCGCCACGCAGACCGTCTATCACGACGCGCAGCACCCGAGCCACATCGTGCTGCCCCTCGTCGACGAGGCCGAGAGCGGGCCGTGACGCCGGGGCTCGACCCCGGCGTCCGCGCGGCGCTCCGCGCCGCGCCCAAGGTGGAGCTCCATCTCCATCTCGACGGGGCGATGGCGGTGCCGTGGCTGCTCGATCGGGTGGGCCGCCGACCCGACGCGGGCGTGGCGACCCTCGAGGCCCTGCGCGCCCGGCTGGCCTTCCGGACGTTCGACGAGTTCATCGAGCGCTGGGTGTGGAAGTGCGGATTCCTGGACCGGTACGAGGACTTCGAGTCCCTGGCCGAGTCGGTGCTGGGCGACCTGGCGCAGCTGGGCGTCGTGCACGTCGAGCCCTCCATCTCCCCCGGCGACTACGTGAAGGCGAGCGCGCTCGAGGCCACAGGGATCGTCGAGGCGGTGCTCCGGGGCATCGAGCGGGCGACCCGCGCCCACGACATCACCTGCGGGCTCGTCGTCGACCTGATCCGCAACCACGGCCCGGCGACGGCCGCCCGCCGGCTGGAGGAGGTCACCCCCTATCGCGGTCAGGGCGTCGTGGCGGTGGGGCTGGGCGGGAGCGAGGTCGAGTATCCACCCGGTCCCTTCGGCGAGGTCTACGCCGAGGCCGCGCGGCGCGGATTCCACCGCACGGCCCACGCGGGTGAGGTCGGCGGGCCCGACTCCGTCCGGGAGGCGCTCGACCGGCTCGGCGTGGACCGCGTGGATCACGGCATCCGGGCCGTCGAGGACCCCGCGCTGGTCGTGCGCCTGGCGCGGGAGGCGATCCCGCTCACGGTGTGTCCGACCTCCAACGTGCGGACGGGGGCCGTCGCGAGCCACGCCCTCCACCCGCTTCGGCGCCTCTACGACGCCGGCGTGCGCGTGACCGTGAACTCGGACGACCCCACCTTCTTCGGCGCGAGCGTGCTGGACGAGCTGGAGCTCTGCCTCACGACGCTCGGCTTCACGCCGGGCGAGCTGGCGGTGCTGACCGAGCACGCGGCCGGGGCGGCGTTCCTGGACGCCGCCGGGACGGCGCGGCTCCTCGCGCGCGTGCGGTCGGGCTGGGCGGGCCTGGCGGGCGGCGCGGGCTCGTCCGCCCGATCGCGCGCCGCCACCTGAGCCGGTGGGCACGCGTCAGGGCGCCCACGGCCGATCAGCCGCGCCCGGGCGCGGCCCCCGCCGCATGCTGCCCGCGCAGCGCCTCCCATAGCGCGAGCCGGCGCCAGTCGGGCTCCGGCAGGAGCTCCATCGCGTCCGAATAGTAGGCGCTCGGGAAGAGGACAGTGACCATCTGCTCGCCGCGCCCGTTCCAGAGCCGGAGGCCCCAGGTCATCGGGGCGTGACCGGCCCCGCCCGTGCCGTGTGCCCGGAAGAAGGCCGCGCGCCCGACCCGGCGGATGGCCGCGAGCTCCGGCGGCGCCTCCCGGTGGTCGTTCACGCAGAGATGGAAGTGCCACGGGCCGGGGTCGACGGTCATGTAGCCGTCCAGCATCGTGACCCGCGGCGGGCCCGTGAAGCGCACCTCGAACACCGCGCCCTGGATCAGCGGCCCGACCGTCAGGCCCCGCCAGTGCTCGGTGAAGAGCTCCGTCAGCAGGCGCTCGACCCGGTCGCCCCGGACGTCCATGTCGAAGTACTCGGTGAGCGAGCCGTCCAGCTCGCGCTCGGAGACCGGTCCGGGAGTCGCCACGCGCGGCGTGTCCGGGTTACGGGAGCGGCGGGCGCCGCTGCCACCAGCCCGCCGTCTGCTCGTAGGCGTGGCCGGCGCGGAGCAGCGTGGCCTCGTCGAAGGGACGGCCGATCATCTGGAACCCCATCGGGCGCCCGTCCGCCGCGAACCCGCAAGGCACTGTGAGCGCCGGCAGCCCGAGGGCGTTCCAGGGGCGCGTCAGGCGCGAGAAGCGGCCCATGCGGCGGACGATCTCGTCGGGCGTCCCCGCCTTCACCGCGGCCAGCGCCGGAGCGGGCTCGGGGATCGTCGGCGCGACGAGGACGTCGACCCGCGCGAAGACCTCGGCGACGAAGGTCCGCGCCGCGCGAGCACGGAGCCGGTTCGCCTGCAGGTAGTCGTGGGCCCTCACGTGGAACCCGATCTCCAGGCGCGAGAGCACCGCCGGCTGGAGCGCGTGGGGCGACTCGCGAACGATGCGGGCGTGCACGGCCGCGCTCTCGCTGCGCGCGATCACGTTCGCGAGGTCGTTGAGAAGCGCCGGATCGGGGAGAGGCGACTCCACGACCTCCGCGCCCAGCCCGCGCAGCGTCTCCGTCGCCCGCTGGACCGCGGTCTGGACCTGCGCGTCGATTCCGTCCCCGTAGTAGCGGTCGGGCACGCCGACCCGCAAGCCGGTAATCGGCCGGTCAAGGCCCGCCACGTAGTCCGGGACCGGGCGGGCGCTCGTCGTCGCGTCGCGGGCGTCGACGCCCGCGATGACGCCGAGCAGGATGGCCGCGTCCCGCACGGTCCGGGCGAGGGGGCCCACGTGGTCGAGCGACCAGGAGAGCGGCATCCCGCCCGCCCGGCTCACGCGTCCATAGGTGGGCTTGAGCCCCACGATGCCGCAGCACGCCGCGGGCAGCCGGATCGAGCCGCCCGTGTCGGTGCCGAGCGCCCCGTACACGAGCCCCGCCGCCACGGCCACGCCGGACCCGCTCGACGACCCGCCGGCGCAGTGGCCGTGGCGCCAGGGCGTCTCGGCGTCGCCGTGGTGGGCGTTGTCGCCGAACGGGCCGAGGGCCAGCTCCGAGAGGTTCAGCCGGCCGAGCGTGATGGCCCCGGCCGCCTCCAGGCGAGCGACCGCCGTCGCGTCGTGGTCGGCCCGGAAGTACTCGGGGAACGCCGTGCCGCAGGAGGCGGGGCGGGCGCGCCAGACGAAGAGGTCCTTGTGGGCGAGCGGGACCCCGTGGAGCGGGCCGCGCGTCCGGCCGGCCTTCACCTCCGCCTCCCGGATCCGGGCCGTCTGGAGAGCTTCCTCGGCATCGACGCGGACGAACGCATGGAGCCGGGGCCCGATGGCCTCCACCCGCGCCAGGCAGGCCTGGGTGGCCTCGACCGGGGAGATCTCGCGCGCCCGGATCCTCTGAGCGAGCCCGGCCAGGGTCTCGTCAGCCACCGGATCGCTCGGCCGGGACGACCGCCGGCTCGGCCGGCGGCGCCCCCCCATCGAGGGCCGCCGGAAAGCCCGCGGGCTCCTCGGCAAGCGCCAGATCGGCGGCCGCCCGCTCGATCGCCGCCGCCAGGTCGGCAAGCGTTCCCTGGCGGGCGCGCTCGGGCGTGGTCGTCACGACGGGGAGTCCATCCTGGAAGGGAGGGGCGTCATGGCCGACGGGGCGATGCTATCATGGCGGTGCTGCTCGATGCCCACCGCGTTCCCGGGCGGTACCTCGACAGACAGGCTCGGGAGGAGGCCAGTCCCGGTCGTGCACCCGTTCCTTGCCGCCTGCCGCCGCCGCCCGGCGCCGTTCACGCCCGTGTGGCTCATGCGCCAGGCGGGGCGCTTCCTCCCCGAATATCGCGCGATCCGCGCGCGGTTCGGGTTCCTCGATCTGTGCCGGACCCCGGACGCCGCCGCCGAGGTGACGCTGCTCCCGGTCGAGAAGCTCGGCGTCGACGCCGCCATCCTCTTTGCCGACATCCTGCTGGTGGTGGAGTCGCTCGGCGTGGGCCTCGAGTTCGCCCAGGGGGAGGGGCCGGTCATCCGCCGCCCGGTGCGCTCGGCGGCCGACGTCGAGCGGCTGATCGAGCGTGACCCCGCGGAGACCGTCCCCTTCGTCTTCGAGACGGTCCGCCGGGTGCGCGCCGCGCTCGGCGAGCGGGTGCCGCTCATCGGATTCGCGGGCGCGCCGTTCACCGTCGCGTCGTACCTGATCGAGGGGGGCGCCTCCCGCGACTACCTCGAAACGAAGCGGCTCATGTACGGAGACCCCGGCGCGTGGCACGCCCTGCTGGGGCTTCTCGCCCGGACCACGGCGCGCTACCTGGACGGGCAGATCGCCGCCGGCGCGCAGGCGGTGCAGCTCTTCGACTCCTGGGTGGGGGCGCTCGGCCCGGACGACTATCGGGCCTTCGTGCTGCCCCACACGCGGACGATCCTCGGATCGCTCACGCCCGGGGTGCCCGCGATCCACTTCGGGACGGGCACGGCGGGTCTGCTCGAGACGCTGCGCGAGGCCGGCGGCGACGTCATCGGGCTCGACTGGCGCGTCGCGCTGGACGAGGGCTGGCGCCGAGTCGGCCACGACGCCGCGATCCAGGGGAACCTCGACCCGGCGGCGCTGTTCGCCCCGCCGGCCGAGATCCGGCGCCGGGCGGCCGTGATTCTGGGGCAGGCCGACGGCCGGCCGGGCCACATCTTCAACCTCGGCCACGGCGTGCTGCCCGGCACCCCGGTGGACCACGTGCGGGCGCTCGTCGACGCCGTTCATGAGCTCTCGCAGCGGTAGCCCCTCGGGCTGGGTGAAGGGCGCGTGACGCCGCTCCGGGTCGTCGTCGTGGGCGGCGGGATCACCGGGCTCGCCGCGGCCCACCGGCTCGTCGAGCTCTCGCGGGACGCGGGCCGGCCGCTCGACCTGGTCGTCCTCGAGGCGGCCGGGCGGCTCGGGGGCACGATCCAGACCGAGTGCGCCGATGGGTTCCTGCTCGAGGGGGGGCCTGACTCGTTCATCTCCGAGAAGCCGTGGGCCCTCGCCCTCGCGGAGCGGATCGGGCTCGGTCCGCGCCTCCGCCGGACGGACGCTCGCCTCCGGCGGACCTACGTCGTGCGCGGCGGCCGGCTGCGTCCGCTGCCGGAGGGCTTCCTCCTCCTGGCCCCCACGCGCGCGTGGCCGGTCCTCGCGTCGGGCGTCTTCTCCTGGCGCGGGAAGCTCCGGCTCGGGCTCGACCTCCTCCTGCCACGCCGCCGCGGCGCCGGGGACGAGAGCCTCGGGAGCTTCGTGCGGCGCCGGCTCGGGCGCGAGGCGCTCGAGCGGGTCGCCCAGCCGCTCGTCGGTGGGATCTACACGGCGGACGCCGACCGCCTGTCCCTCGCGGCGACCATGCCTCGCTTCCTCGCGCTGGAGCGCGAGCACCGGAGCCTGATCCTCGGCCTTCGCCGGACGGCCCGGCGCGGAGAGGCGGCCGGGGCGAGCGGAGCCCGCTGGAGCCTCTTCGTCACGCTGGCCGGGGGCATGGAGGAGCTGGTCACGGCCCTCGCGGCGCGGCTCCCGGCCGGCGCGGTCCGGCCCGGCACGCCGGCAGCCGCCGTCGCGCCGTCGCCGGAGGGCTGGGGGGTGCGGCTATCCGGCGGGGCGCTTCTCAAGGCGGCCGGGATCGTCCTGGCCGGGCCGGCCCCGCGGATGGCGCCGCTCGTGGCTGGCGCGGACCCCGCGCTTGCCGCGCTGCTCGGCGGGATCGCGTATGCCTCGTCGGCGACGGTCGCGCTCGCCTATCCGAGGGCCGCGATCCGCCATCCTCTCGACGGCTTCGGGTTCGTGGTCCCCGGGGGGGAGCGGCGCGCGACCCTCGCCTGTACCTTCTCGAGCGTGAAGTATCCGGGGCGCGCGCCAGAGGGATTCACCCTCCTGCGCGTGTTCATCGGCGGCGCCTTGCAGGCCGAGCTGCTCGCCCGCGAGGACGCGGCGCTCGCCCGCCTGGCCCACGACGACGTGGCGCCGCTCCTCGGGATCGTCGGGGCGCCGGTGCTCGCCCGCGTGTGGCGCCACCCCGGCGCCATGCCGCAGTACGATGTCGGCCATCTCGACCGGGTCGCGGCGATCGAGGCCCGGCTCGACGCCCTGCCCGGCCTCGCCCTCGCGGGCGGCGCCTACCGCGGCGTCGGGATCGCGGACTGCGTGCGCTCGGGCGAAGCCGCCGCCGAGCGCCTCACCTCCATCCTCAAAGGACGGTTGCCATGAGCAGGATCGGTCGCATCGGCGTCCTCGTGCTAGCGCTCGGGGTGGTCGGGGGCCTGGGCTCCGCCGGGGCGGCGGACGCCCCGAGCCGGACGTTCAACGCCCCGGTCGACCGTGTCTGGGCCGTGACGGAGTCGGTCCTGAAGAGCCTCGGCTGGGAGATCGACCAGTCCGACCGGACGGTGGGGTGGATCCTCACGGACTCCCGGGGTGTGGATTTCAAGGATTACGCCGTTTACGGCAAGGGTTTGCGCCACAAGCTCCGCGTCGCCCTCAAGGCGGCCGGCGAGGGGCGGACGACGGTCACCGTCGAGCGGGAGCTCTACACCGAGGAGCGCATCCTCTGGATGACGGAGCGGAAGCCCGTGACGGCCACCGAGCAGAACGTGGAGACCGCGGTCCTGGACGCCATCCAGCAGGCCATCTGAGGTGACCCCTCGGCTCCAGCGCCGGCCGGAGCTCCGGGGCGCCCCGCTTGATTTTGCGCCGCGTCATGCCGAAAATAGCGGGCACCCTGCGCCCGGGCGGGCGGCAGTGTGCTCGGGCGGCGCGAAGCCGAACGGTGGCCGAGGAGGTGATGGGCGACCTCGAATGCGAGGGTCCCGCGCTGAGATCCGCGTATCCTTCCGAACCCGATGCTCTTACCCGGAGGTCAGAAGATGATTCGACGTGGCGTCATCGGAACGCTGGCCGTGCTGCTGGCGGTGGGCCTGCTCGTGGTCCTGCCGGGCAGCGGCGGAGCCCAGACGAAAACCTACAAGATCGGCATGTCCATCCCGGTGACCGGCGCGGACGCCGACAGCTCGGACGCGATGGTCAAGGGCGCCCAGATGGCCATCGACGAGATCAACCAGAAGGGCGGCGCCGCCGGCAACAAGCTCGAGCTGTGGGTCCTGGACAGCGCCACGCCGGCCGCGGGGCAGTACGATCCGGCGCAGGCGGCGACCAACTACCGGAAGTACATCGCCGACGGCGCCGTCGTCGGGGCGATCGGCACGATGATGAGCGGTGAGGGGAAGGCGATCTCGCCCATCGCGAGCGAGGGCGACATGGCGACCGTCTCGCAGAGCGCGACCAACCCCGACATCACCGACCCGAAGTTCAAGGCGCAGTACCGCCCGAAGGGCAAGCCGGTGTTCTTCCGGAACGTCACGACGGACACGTACCAGGGCCCGAACGTGGCCGTCTACGCGAAGAAGACGCTGAACGCCAAGAGCGTCTACGTGCTGGACGACAGCGGGGCGTTCGGGGTCGGCGTCGCGAACACGTTCACTAAGAAGGCCGAGGAGCTTGGGATCAAGGTGCTCGGCCGCGACCGGCTCGACCCGAAGGAAGCCGACTACAAGACGATCCTGACGAAGATCAAGGGCATGAACCCCGATGCGATCTACTACGGCGGCGTTCAGCAGGCGGCCGTGAAGCTGGCCCGCCAGCTCCACGAGATCATGCCCAAGGTGCACAAGCTCGGCTCCGACGGGATCTACGACCTGTCGTTTCCCGAGCAGGCGGGTAAGGACGCGGCGGAGGGCTGGGTCGCGACGATCGCCGCGCCCGACATGCTGAACGACGCCAAGGCGCAGGAATGGATCAACAAGTTCAAGTCGAAGTACAAGCGGGACCCCCAGAACTACTCGATCACCAGCTACAACGGGGTCCTCGTGATCGCGGACGCGATCGAGCGGGTCGCGAAGGCCGGGAAGCCCGTGAACAAGTCGAACGTCCGGGAGGCGATCGAGAAGACCAAGCTCAACACCCTCCAGGGGGTGATCGAGTACGACGAGAACGGCGACATTAAGAACAAGGTCGTCTCCGTCTACCAAGTGAAGGACGGCAAGTTCAAGTACGTCGGCGTGGCTCCCGAGAACTAAGAGTGACCGTCGGGGGGCGGGTCGAGACCATCCCGGCCCGCCCGTCCGATCACACCACCCCCCGCCCATGAGCGTTTTCGACGTCTTCCTCCAGCAGCTCGTCAACGGCATCGCCCTGGGCATGATGTACGCCCTTCTGGCCCTGGGCTTCACGATGGTCTACGGGATCATCGAGCTGATCAACTTCGCCCACTTCAGCGTGTTCATGACGGGCACGTTCTTCGGGCTCCTTCTCCTCAACGCCCTCGGCTACACCGGCTCGTCGGGCGCCCTCACCGGGCTGGCGCTGGTCGGCACGCTGCTCCTGGTATTCGTCGTCACCATGGTGGCGACCGGATGCCTGGGGGTCGTGATCGAGCGCGTCTGCCTCCGTCCGGTGCGGGGCGTGTCCGGCACGGCGCCGATGATCACCACGATCGGCGTGGCATTCATCCTGATCAATACGATTCTGTTGACGCTCGGGCCCCAGACGAAGCCGTTCCCGAAGATCATTCCGGACCGGCGGTGGCTCATCGGTCAAGCGGAGATCTCGCTGAGCCAGGTCCTCCTCGTCGTGGTCGGCCTGGTGCTGATGATGGGGCTGAACTATCTGGTCCGCCACACGGCCCTCGGCAAGGCGATGCGCGCCACGGCCCAGGACATGGACGCCGCCAAGATGATGGGGGTCGACGTCGACCGCGTGATCATCCTGACGTTCTTCCTCGGGTCGGCCCTCGCGGGTGCGGGGAGTCTGTTCTTCGGCTTCTACTACGGGTTCACCGCCTTCTACATCGGCTACCAGACCGGCCTGCGGGCGTTCACGTCGGCGGTGCTGGGCGGCATCGGGAACATCCCGGGCGCCGTGGTGGGCGGGCTCCTCATCGGCCTGATCCAGTCGCTCGGTGGCCAGCTCCTCGAGGTGAAGTGGACGGACGTCATCATCTTTTCCATTCTCATCATCGTCCTCGTCTTCCGCCCGGCCGGTCTTTTCGGCGTGCAGACGCCCCAGAAGGCCTGATGGACACGGAGACCTCCTGGGCGGCGACGAGCCCCGCGCTGGCGCGCTGGCGCGCGATCCCCCTGGGGCGCCGGCGGCAGCTCCTGTCGGTGGTCCTGCTCGCGCTGGCGCTGGCCTTCCCCTTCACCGGAGTCAACCCCAGCCACGTCGACGCCGCGGCCAACGCGTACACCTACGTCCTGCTGGCCCTCGGGCTGAACATCGTCGTCGGATTCGCCGGGCTTCTGGACCTCGGCTATGCGGCGTTCTTCGCGATCGGGGCGTACACGTACGGGGCCGCCGCCTCCTTCCAGCTCAAGCCCGCCTGGTCGGAGGCGTGGGCGCCGCTCGTGTGGCTGGGTCAGGTCAGCCGGGTGCCGGTGGACGGGCAGCCCGACATCGTGCAGCTCCACTTCTCCTTCTGGTTCATGCTCCTCGTGGGGGCGCTGATCTGCGCGGTGTTCGGCGTGCTCTTCGGCGCCCCGACGCTCCGGCTGCGCGGCGACTACCTGGCCATCGTCACGCTCGGGTTCGGCGAGATCGTGCCCGTCCTCGCGCTGAACCTGGAGGGGCTGACGAACGGAGCGATGGGCTTGCCAGGGGTGCGCACGCCGCGCCTGTTCGGGTTCGACTTCGGTTTCAGTCCACTGCCCTACTACTTCCTGGGCCTGGGGCTCGTCGCCCTCGCGGTCGTCGTGTCGCTGCGGCTCCAGGAGTCGCGCGTCGGGCGGGCGTGGATGGCCATCCGGGAGGACGAGCTGGCGGCGGGCGCCATGGGCGTGAGCCACGTCCACTACAAGCTCCTGGCGTTCGCGATGGGCGCGGCGGTCGGGGGGCTCGCGGGCGTCTTCTACGTGGCGAAGCTGACGACGGCCACGCCCGACATGTTCCGGTTCCCCGTCTCGGTGATGATCCTGGTGATGGTGGTGCTCGGCGGGATGGGCTCGGTGCGCGGTGTGGTCATCGCCGCCCTGGTCCTTTCGTTCCTGCAGTCCACCATTCTTCAGGAGCTGACCGGCTACGTGAACGCGCTCGGCCGCCAGATCGGAAGCGGCTGGCTGGCCAAGCTGCAGCTGATCAACTCGCTCGAGCTCATCTTCGGGGTGATCCTCGTCCTCATGATGCTCTTCCGCCGCGAGGGACTCTTCCCGTCCGTCCGCCGGGTGTCGGCGCTCACGCGGGAGCAGCAGGCGGCGCTGCCGTCGCGGGGCACGACCGTCACGCTCTCGTGGGCCGATCCGAAGCCCGCCGGCGCGTCCCCGCGTCCCCTGCTCGAGATCGAGGGACTCACCAAGCGGTTCGGCGGCGTCGCCGCCGCGGACTCGATCGACCTCACGGTCCGCGCCGGGGAGATCCTGAGCGTCATCGGCCCCAACGGCTCGGGCAAGACGACGCTCTTCAACCTGATCACGGGGCTCGCGCCGCGCGACGCCGGGGTCATCCGGCTCGAGGGCGAGGTGATCAGCGGGCTCAGGGCCCACGAGATCGTCCAGCGAGGGGTGGCGCGCACGTTCCAGAACATCCGGTTGTTCAACAACCTCTCCGTGCTCGAGAACATGCTGGTGGGGGAGCACACGCGGCTCCGGGCGGGCCCGCTGGGGGCGATCTTCCGACCCCCGCGGGTGCGCGAGGAGGAGCGGCGAGCCGTCGAGAGCGCGCTCGAGGTGCTGGACCTCTTCGGCAACCGCCTGATCCCCCGGCTGGACCACCCCGTGTATGGCCTTTCCTACGCGAACCGGCGGCGGACGGAGATCGCGCGGGCCATCATGACCCGCCCGAAGCTGCTCCTGCTCGACGAGCCGGCGGCGGGCATGAACCCCGCGGAGACCCTCGAGCTGATGGACCTCGTGAAGGCGCTGCGGACGCTCGGCATCACCATCGTCCTGATCGAGCACAAGCTCGACGTGGTCATGGACGTCTCGGACCGGGTGGTCGTGCTGGACCACGGGGTCAAGATCGCCGAGGGCAAGCCCGTGCAGGTCCGCAACGACGAGAAGGTGATCGAGGCGTATCTCGGCCGCCGGAGGCGGGCCGCGTGAGTTCCCCCGGCCGCCACAGGCCGAAGGCCGTCCGATCGAGTCCCCCCGGCCGAAGCCCGTCCGGCCGGGTCGCCCCGTGAGCTCGCAGACCGACGGTCGTCCGCCCCACGCCGACGGCCGTCCGCCAGGGGCCGCCGAGCCGATCCTCCAGTTCACGGACGTCCACACGTACTACGGGCCGCTCCACGTGCTGAAGGGCGTGAGCTACGAGATCCGCGAGGGCGAGATCGTGTCGCTTCTCGGCGGGAACGCCTCGGGCAAGTCGACGACGATGAAGACCGTGCTCGGCCTGGTACGCCCGGCCCAGGGCACGGTGACCTTCCGGGGCGAGACGATCCACACGCTCCGCACGAGCGAGATCGTCCGGCGCGGCATTGCGCCGGTGCCCGAGGCCCGCCGGGTGTTCCCGCGCATGTCGGTCATCGAGAACCTGGAGATGGGGCGGTACACGCGCCGCGGCGAGCCGGGCTGGGAGGCGGAGCTCGACCGGGTCTTCGGGCTGTTCCCCGTCCTCAAGGAGCGCCGGAGCCAGCTCGCCGGGACGATGTCCGGCGGCGAGCAGCAGATGCTCGCCATCGGGCGCGCCCTCATGGCGAACCCGACGCTCCTCTGCATGGACGAGCCGTCGATGGGCCTGTCGCCGGGGTACGTCGAGCAGGTGTTCGACATCATCAAGGCGATCAACCAGCAGGGAACGACCGTGTTCGTGGTCGAGCAGAACGTGAACATGGCCCTGTCCATCGCCAACCGGGGCTACGTGCTCCAGATGGGCGAGGTGGTCCTCGCCGGCACGGCCAAGGAGCTGCTCGAGAACCCGCTCATCCAGAAGGCGTACCTGGGGTCGGCCTGAGCGCCCCCGGGGAGCGCCCCGCGCCGGACGTCGCACGATGAGATCGAGGTGGTCACCGGGGGTGCGGAGTGCCCCGGGCCTGGCGCGCCTGCTGCTCCTGACCCTCCCATGGATCCCGGCCGCAGCCGCGGCATGGCCGGCGATCCAGGACGCCGTCGGAATGGTGTACCTGTGCGACGCGCGGCCAAGCCAGCTTCCGGACGGGCGGTGGAGCTGTCGCGGCGCGGGCGGGGCTGTCTACGCTGGCGCGCTCGTGGAGGTCGCGCGACCGGGCGCCCCGCCCGGCGCGCGCCCGTGGGACGTTTCGCCGGGCGCACCGTACCGGCACGTGCCGTACCCCTGGGGACCGCCGCCGCGCGAGCCCAGCGGCTACGACGCCCTCGATCCCTGGCTGGGACCCCGCGGCAGCGGCTCGGAGCGCTGACCACGTCGGACGCGGAGCGGCCCGCGCGCGATCCGGGATCGCCGGCCAGCGCCGCGGCCGCCGTGGACCGGGCGCGCGCGGGGCTCTGCGCGGACTGCCGCTGGATGCGCCGCGTGCCGAGCGCGCGCGGCGCCGTGTTCTTCCTGTGCCGGCGCGCAGAGACCGATCCCGCCTTCCCCCGGTACCCCCGGCTGCCGCGGCTCGCATGCGCGGGCTACGAGCCAGGCGCGGCGCCCGGCGCCGCTCGCGACGCCTGACCCGGGCGTTGCGCGCGCCCGGCGGGCCTTATGATGTGAGCGGACTCGGTCGCTCGTGCGCGTGAGCCTGACGCAGCGTGGGCCCGTCCCCGACGACGGACGGCCAGCCGGCTGCAGACGTTTGGCACCGCCTCGCCGGATGGCTTGTTCGGCGCCCGGAACCGATGCGGGGCGCACGCGAGGCCCGACCGGTCTCCGGAGGGCTCGGTCCCGGATTCCCGGGGATTCGATCTGCCCCCCGCAGTGAGCCTGGCCGGTTCCCTCAGGACCGGCGATCCGGGAAGACGACCTTCAGGCAGTCCGCCAGCACCCCGAGCACCGTCTCGACCTCGCCCTCGTCGATGACGAGTGGCGGCTTGATCTTGATCACGTTCGGGAGCGCCGCCGCCGTCGCCAGGATGACGCCGCGCTGCCAGGCCTCGGCGACCAGACGCTTCGCCTCGGCGGCCGCCGGCTCCCGGGTCTGCGGATCCGTCACGAGCTCCACGCCGAGGAAGAGTCCCGGCCCCCGGATGTCGCCGATCTGGGGGTACTCGGCCTGGAGCGCCTTGAGTCCCCGGGTGAAGAGCGCCCCCATCCGGGCGGCGTGCTCGGGGATGCGGTCGCGCTCGAGGATCTCGATCACCTTGAGCGCGGCGGCCTGGGCGATCGGGTTCGAGCCGAACGTGTAGACGTCCTCGCCCGTGGGCTCGAACTGCTTCAGGCGGTCGTCGGCGACGACGGCGGCCAGCGGGAAGCCGCCCCCGAGCGCCTTGGACAGGACCATGATGTCCGGTGTCACGCCGAGCCGCTCGGCCGCGAACATCCGGCCCGTCCGACCGAAGGCCGTCTGGATCTCGTCGAAGATCAGGAGCGCGCCGAACTCGTCGGCGATGCGGCGCAGCTCGCGCACGAAGGCGGCCGGGAACACGATGCCGCCGCCGTTGCCCTGGATCGGCTCCATCATGATCGCCGCCACCGGGCCGTCCACTCCGCGCTGGAGCGTGTCCCGGATCGGCGCCGCGCACCCGGCGTCGCACTGCCCGTCGGGCGCGTGCTGGGCACGCCGCCAGCAGCGGTATGCGTAGGGATTGGGCACCCGGACGAAGTTGTGCATGAACGGCATGAACTTCGTCCCGGGGCCGTAGGCGCCGGACGTGCGGGTCGGGCTCCACGACGCCGCCATCGTCGCCAGGGTGTTCCCGTGGTACGCGTGATAGAAGGTCACGAACCGGTGCGCCGCGGGCCGGTTGATCATCGCGAGCTTCATCGCCGACTCGATGCCGAGCGAGCCGGTCGGCGCGTAGGTCACGATGTTCAGGTGGCCGGGGCAGATCTCGGCCAGCCGCTTGGCGAGCTGGAGCCGCGGCAGCGTGGGAAAGCCCGCGCGGACGTGGGGCAGGGACCGCATCTGGGCGAATGCCGCCTCCATCACCTCGGGGTGGTTGTAGCCGAGGGCCAGCGTCCACGCTTGCGCGGTGCAGTCGATGTACGACTTGCCCTCGATGTCGGTGACGCGGGAGCCCTGACCGGTGACCAGCACCGGCCCGAGCCAGGTGGCGCCATAGCCGACGTGGCTCTGGAGCTCGGCGAGCTGCTGGGGGGTGAACGATGACTGCTGCACGGCGACTCCTCCTGTGTCGGGGGGTTCAGGACGCGGGGCCGGTCAGACGTACTCCATCCGGCCGCCGTTGATATCGAGGACGGCGCCGTTCACAAAGGCGGCGCCGTCGGAGGCAAGGAAGACCACCGCGGCACCGATCTCCGCCGGCGTGCCGATGCGGCCGACCGGGATCTGCCGCGCGAGCGCGTCGAGGCGTTCCTGGGGCAGGGTGGTGCCGAGGCGCTCGGTGGCCACGTAACCGGGCGACACCGCGTTGACGGTGATCCCGTGCGGCCCCAGCTCCCGCGCAGCCGTCCGGGTGAGGGCGATCACGCCCGCCTTCGCGGCCCCGTAGTGGCCGAGCGTCGGCCGCCCGCCGATGCGGCCGTGGATGGACGACGTGTTGATGATCCGGCCCCAGCGCTGGCGCACCATGTGAGGCGCCGCGTGCTTCAAGCAGAGGAACGTCCCGGTGAGATGCGAGTCCATCATGAGGTGCCAGGTGGCCTCGTCGAGCTCGAGCAGGGGCACGTTGAGCTGGGCGCCGAGGGCCCCCGCATTGTTGACGAGGATGTCGAGCCGGCCGAGGCCCCGGACCACCTCCGCGACGGCCTGGCGCACCTCGTCCGACCGGCGCACGTCCGCGCGAACGACCAGCGCCCGGCGGCCGGCGGCGCGGCATCGCTGCACCGTCTCCTCGGCGCCCGTCACATCCGTGTGGGCCAGGATCGCCACGTCGGCTCCGGCCTCGGCGAGCGCCAGCGACTCCGCGCGGCCGATCCCCGCCGCGCCGCCTGTCACCAGCGCCACGCGCGGCTCGTCCCACGTCCCGTGCCCGCCGTCGCTCACGGGGCAATCCAGGTCCCGCCGCAGTTGATCGTACGGCCTTCGGCCTGTGGGCTCACCCGGTCCTCCCGCGTCCCCGACGGGAGCCGCTGACCGGCGGGCCCGGACGGACGCCGTTCCCGATCATATCCTGCCCGCGCCCGCCCGTCAGCCCTTGAGGCCGGTCGTCGCGATACCGCGAATCATGAACTTCTGGGAGAGGGCGTAAGCGACGAGCATCGGCCCCGTGGAGATCACGGCGGCGGCCATCAGCGGCCCGTAGTTGATGTTCCCGTAGGGATCCTTGAAGAGCGCCATTCCGACGGGGAGCGTGCGGAGGTCCGCCGAGTTGATGACGATGACCGGCCACAGGAAGTCGTTCCAGGAGCCGAGGAACAGGATCATCGCGACAGTGGCGAGCATGGTGCGGACGAGCGGCGAGATGAGGGTCAGCACGATCCGGATCTCGCCGGCGCCGTCGATCCGCGCCGCCTCGATGAGCTCGGTCGGGATCTGCCGGATGGCCTGGCGCAGGAGGAAGACGCCGAATGCGCTCGCGAAGTTCGGCGCCAGGATCCCCGCGTAGGTGTCCACCCAGCCGATCCGCGAGAGCAGGACGTAGAGCGCCACCGAGGTCACCTGGACGGGCACCATCAGCGTGCTCAGGATCAGGAGGAACAGCACGTTCTGGAGCGGGAACCGGTAGACCGCGAAGGCGTAGCCCGCGAACAGCCCGAAGACCAGCGAACAGGCCACCGACACCACGCCCACCACGAGGCTGTTCCAGTAGTAGGTCAGCCACGACGCCTTTTGGAGGGCGTACTGGAAATGCTCGAGAGTCATCCTCGTGGGCCACCACTTCGGCGGGAACGCCATGACGTCCGGGGCGGGGCTCAGCGCCGTGACGAGCATCCAGTAGAACGGCAAGATCATGATGACGGCCACGCCGGCCACGACGACCAGCAGCCCGAGCGTCCCGAGTGCGCGGAGCGGTGACGCCCACATGGTCAGTAGCTGACCTCGTAGCGCTTGCTGTAGACGTACTGGAGCACGGTCACGCCGAGGATCAGCAGGAAGAGGATGGTCGCCTCGGCCGCCGCGTAGCCGAAGTTGTAACGCTCGAAGGCCTGGCGGTAGAGGTCGAGCACGACGACGTTGGTCGACCCGGCCGGACCTCCGCTCGTCAGCACGAAGACCTGGTCGAACACCTGGAAGGCCTGGATCGAGTTGTAGATCAGGAGAAACGCGGTGGTCGGCGCGAGCAGTGGCAGCGTGATTCGGCGGAATCGCTGGAAGGCCCCGGCGCCGTCGATGCGTGCCGCTTCGAGGAAGCTCTCGGGGATCGCCTGGAGCCCCGCGAGGTAGATGACCATGTTGTAGCCGAGCCCCTTCCAGATGCTGAAGAGAATGATCGACATGAGAGCGGTCCGGCTCGACATCAGCCACGGCTGGATGGGCAGGCCCACCAGCCGCAGGAGCACGTTGAAGAGGCCGAACTGCGGGTTATACAGCCACCACCACACCACGGCGGCGGCGACGGTGCTGGTGACCATCGGCGCGAAGTAGAGGGCCTTGAAGAGCTCGCGGAGGGGAAACCTCGCGTCGAAGAGCACCGCGAACAGGAGCCCCAGCGCGGCGGACACGGGCACGATCACCAACACGTAGATCAGCGTGTTCGTGGCGGCGCGGTGGAAGGTGGGGTCGGCGAGGAGCTCCCGGAAGTTGTCCAGCCCGGTGAAGGTGAAGCGGCCCCGCAGGAGCTCCACGCGGTAGAAGCTGTAGAAGAGGGTCTGGAGCGAGGGCACCACGCGGAACGCGCCGAACAGCAGAAGGATCGGGGCGATGAACAGGTAAGCGTGCCAGACGTGCCGGGCGTGGAGCCGGGCGATCAGGCGGCGCGTCGACTGCATCGTGGAGCGGGAGGATGGCGCCGGGGCGCTCGGGCCGACCGGTGCGGACCGCCGGTCGGAGCGCTCCGGCGAGCCCGGGGCGGCACGGCCCGCCCCGGGCTCAGCACGCGGCTACTTGGCGGCGTCGGCGATCGCCTTGTTGGCCGCCCGCTCGGCCTCGGCGAGAGCATCCTCCAGCTTGGCCTCGTGGTGCCAGGTCTTCTGGATGGCCGCGCCCATGGCGTCCATCACGCCGTTGAGCCCGAGGTTGACCGGCAGCGGCTTGCCGTAGGGATAGATCTGCTTGAGCGCCTGGTTGTAGGCGTTTGACTTGAACGGCTCCTTGTCCCAGTTGGCCTTGTAGCGAGGTGTCGCCGCGTACTTCTTGCACATCTCGTAGTCTTGCTCGGCCGTGTTGATCCACTCGAGAAGCTGCCAGGCGGCTTCCCGGTTCTTCGCGATCTTCGGCACCGCGTAGAGCCAGCTGCCGAGCATGGTGACGGGCTTGTCGCCGGCCTTGCGGACCGGCGGTGCCGCGAGGCCCCACTTGAGGTCGGGGGCCTCCTTCGGTGCCCGCTCGTGGATCGACACGGTCTCGCTGATCTGCATGGAGGCGAGACCCTTGAGCAGGGCGGCGCGCGGATCCGGGAAGTTCAGACTCGTGGACTTGTCGACGTCCAGCATGTCGAGGACGAGCTTCAGGGCGGCCCGCCCGCCCTCGTTGTTGAAGTTCGCCTTGCCCCCGCGGAGCGCCAAGGGGTCGTCGACCAGGGACGCGCCGGCGCCGTAGATCGCCCAGAAATGCTTGTGCACCACGCCGTGCGGGTGTCCGACATGGCGGATCGCGTAGCCGACCCGCGTGATGTTCCCCTGCGCGTCACGCTTGGTCAGCTTCTTCGCGTAGTCCCGGAACTCATCCCAGGTTCGCGGCGGCTTCTCGGGATCGAGGCCGGCCTGCTTGAAGTGCTCCTTGTTCCAGGTGAGGCCGTAGATGTCGATCCCGTACTGCGGGTACCCCCACATCCGCCCCTTGCCGTAGTCGGAGAGGGTGCGGATCTCCGGGGAGACGGCATCGAGCCATGCCTTGGCCCGGGCGTCGGGCACGGCGTCGAGCATCTCCTCCTTGAGGAAGCCGGGGACCCAGGAGCCATCCACGAACAGGATGTCACCCACGTTCTTGGCGGCGGCGGCAGCGAAGATCTTCTGCTGCATCGTGTCGTAGTCGAGGCCCACCGCCTCGACCTTGACGCCCGTCTTCGCCTCGAACGGCGCGAAGAAGCTCTTGTCACTGAAGTGCGCCGCTCCCGCCGTGATGTCACCGGCCGGATACCAGAGCGTGATCGTCTTCGCCTGGCCCCACGCTCGCCTTGAGGCCAGGAGCGGGGCCGAGAGTGCCAGCTTGAGGATGCTGCGCCTGTTCACGGGAACCTCCTCTCGCGCGCGTGGCCGAAACCGGACAGAATCGGGCGGGGCATGCTCCGCGAATCTTCGCGGGCGGGTCCTGGAATGTCAAGGGGGGTGCGCCCGCCGCGTGCGCCGATCGCGATGCGTCCTCCGGCCCTCGCGGGCCTCGTGCGACACTACCCCGGGGAGGAGACGGCCCTTGCGATGCTCGGACGTGACGGCAGCACCCCGAAAGGAGCGCGCGCGGTGACGAGCGTGAGGATGGGCGTCGTTGGCGTGGGTCAGATGGGTCGCCAGTACGCCGAGGCCATCCAGTCCATCGCCGGACTCGAGCTGACGGCGCTCTGCAACCGAAGCCTGGACAGGATCAAGGACCTGCCGGGGGAGAAGTTCTCGGACCACCGGAGATTGATCGCCTCGGGGCAGGTCGACGGCGTCGTCATCGCCACGCCCCACTGGAGCCACCCGGAGGTCGCCATCGACGCGCTCAATCGGGGGCTGCACGTGCTGACCGACAAGCCCTTGGCCGTGCACGTCGCGGACGGCCGGCGCATGCTCGGCGCCCACAAGGACGGGGCGCTCCGATTCGGGGTCATCTTCAATGAACGAACGCGCCCCGTGCACGTCAAGATCAAATCCATGATCGAGGCGGGCGAGCTTGGAGAGATACGACGCGTCATCTGGCTCGCCACCGGCATCTTCCGCTCGCACGCCTACTACGCGAGCGGCGGGTGGCGGGCGACCTGGGCGGGCGAGGGCGGAGGCGTGCTGATCAACCAGGCCTCCCACGACCTGGATCTCCTCCAGTGGTTCACCGGGCTCCCCGCTCGGGTCACCGCGAAAATCGGTCTCGGCAGGTACCACCCGATCGAGGTGGAGGACGACGTCAGCGCGATACTCGAGTACCCAGGCGGAGCCACAGGGCTTTTCGCCGTGACCACCGGCGAGGCCCCCGGCACCAACCGGGTGGAAATCGCCGGCGACAAGGGGAAGCTGGAGCTGGATACGGAGACCGGAAAGCTCAGGTTCTTCCGGAACGAGGTCGCCGCCTCCGAGTTCAGCCGGACCACGAAGGAGCGTTTCATCCGGCCGCCGGTCAAGGAAATCGAGGTCCCCGTCGCGGGCGACGGCGCCGGTCCCGAGAGCCATGTTCTGATTCTCGAGAATTTCCGGGACGCGATCCTGACGGGAACAGCGCTCCTGGCCCCGGTGGCGGAGGCGATCCGCTCCCTGGAGATCGGCAACGCGATGCTCTTGTCCGGTCTTTCAGGGAAGACCGTGGACCTGCCGATCGACGCCGAGCTGATGGAGAGGGAGCTCAGGCGCCTGGCGTCCGGGTAGTGGGCCGTCGGGCGGCCGGCCTGGGAGGGATCGCCGCCGGTTCCTCCTCACCGCCGGGCCAGGCGCGCCACCTCCGCATCGCCCAGGGCCCGTCTGTAAAGCCGTAGATCGCTCAGGAGCCCGGAGAAGCAGTCGTTGACGCCGAAGCCGATCGTAAGCGGCCGGTCGGTGTCCAGGTCATAGTCCGCTGCCGCGAAGGAGGCCGAGGTCGCTACCCGCCCGCCGTCGACGTAGAGGGCGAGACGGCCCCCGTCCCGAATGGCCGCTACGTGGCGCCATCCCGTCGGAAAGCCAGAGTCCCACGTCGCCATCGCGCCGGCTTCCATCGAGTAGACGCGCCCGGAGGGAAGCGTGCCGGCGAACAGCTGGCCCCGGAAGACCGCCATGGACCAGACGCGCCGCAGTGGCGCGGACGCGAAATCCAGCGTTCCCATGAATGTGAACTGCTCGCCGTCCATTCGCCAGACGTTCGCCATCGGGAGTGAGCCGACGTAGGCCTTGCCGTTGTAGAGAGCCATGGCCATGACCTCCCGCTCGTAGCCCACTCGGCCGAGCGACGCCCAGGTCTCCCCTCCCTCATAGCGGTGCACGTCTCCCTCGGGCCACGTGCCGACATAGAGTCGGCCCTGGGCGGTGACGGCTCCGTAGGTCTGCGTCGATCCCGTCGGACAGCCGCAGTAAACCCACTCCGAGCCGCCCTCGTAGCGGTACACCGGGCCCCCGTTGATGAGCGCATAGAGACTGCCACGATAGACCGTGAAGGAGAGAATCCTCAGGTCCGGGCCGATGTACTCCCAGGCCTCGCCTCCCTGGTAGACGAGCGCGCCGCGGCGATGGTTGCTGGCACAGTACAGACGTCCCCGGTAAACCGTCAGGGCGAAGGCGTCGTCCGCCTTCCCGGACGCGTAGCCGACGGTCGGCACGTCCTCCGGCGTTGCATCCTCCGCCCCCGGGTGGCCGCAGCGGGTCCAGCGGCCGTCCTCATCCAGTCGGTACACCTGGCCGCCTGGCGTCCGATTCGGCAACTCCCCGAGCGCCGATCCCACGCCCATGTAGCGTCCCACTCCGCAGTAGAGCGCGCCGTCGAACTCGGCCACCGAGTTGACCACGTTGCAGCCGATGGGCGCGCCCAGATCGACCCACTGCCGCCCGCCCTCGTAGCGCCACAGGTGTCCGCGCTCCTCGGCGCCCGCCTCCAGGGTGCCCGCATAGAGCCGGTTCTTCGCGACCTTCAGCGCGGCAACCAAGACTGCACGGCCGGGCTGACCGCAATCGGTCCACCGAGCGGCCGGGCGCCGATCGTCGATGCCGAAGTGAAGGTTGCGATAGTTGGGCTGAGTCGTGCTGGTGACGCCCGAGTTCGTGAGGATGCCCAGATGAAAGCCTTTCCGCGCGTCGGGATCGAATTTCGCGACCACGTCTCCGATCGCGTCGCCGTTCTCGTCGCCGGCGTGAACCCACGCGGCCACGGTGAAGTCCCGCGTGCCCCACCTGAGGATCGGATGGTCGTCCACTTCCAGGAAGGCGCCCCGACCGTCGAAGATCCCGGCCCCCATCCCCCGCCGCGGGCCAAACTCGCTCAGCTGCACGCCGTGGTTGCGGACGCTCAAGCGTGCCCCGCGATGCTCCGCGCAGTCCGCGGTGAAGGGCCAGTGGGCGATCAGGCTGCTGTCGGCTGGTCGGCTCAGGGTAGCGTCTCCTCCAGGAGGACGGCCCCACCGTGCGCCGCGGGGGCTCGGCTCCCTGCGCAGTCAGCGGGCCGGTAGGGCCGGAATCGTCGTTACGGGCGGTCAGGGTGGCGTCAAGGGCAGGAGGCGCGGTCCCACGAATCTGGGGGTCGGGGGCGTGCTGCCGCGGTGATCGCGCGCCGCATGAGCCGAGGATAGTCGAGGCCCCGCCCAGGCTGTCAAGGTGATCGTCCTCAACGCCGGCGGCCGCCGAGGGGCCCGCTATCGGGGTGGCGCCGGCGCAGCTCCGCGGGTCACCCGGAAGCCGTAGTCCGAGTAGCGGAGGTGGGGCGGGAGGCTCGAGCGGTGGGCCACCGGGCTCCAGGGCGACTGGTGACGCCACGCACCTCCGCGGGAGACGCGGCGGGAGCCGTGCGGCGGCCCGGTCGGCGCGCGGCGGGGCTCCCGCGCGTAGGCATCGGCGGCGTACCAGTCGAGACACCATTCGTGGACGACGCCGGCGAGGTCGGTCAGGCCGAATCCGTTGATCGGTCCCTGGCCGACCCGGGGCGGCGCCGCGAGGGGGCCGGCCGACGGCCCGAACCACCGGTCGGGTGGCTCATCACCCCACGGATAGCGGGCGCGCTCCCGCCCACCGCGCGCCGCCCGCTCCCACTCGGCCTCGGTGGGGAGCCGATGCGGAAGGCCCGTCTCGCCCGTCAGCCAGTCGCAGAACCGCACGGCCTCGTCCCAGCTCACGCCCACCACCGGCTGCTCGGGGTGGGCGAACCGCGGGTCGGCCCAGAAGGGCGGCGGGGCGGCGGCGCTGCCGCGCAGGAACGCGCCGAACTCGGCGTTGGTGACCGGCGCACGCGCCATCAAGAACCCCTCGACCCACACGTGGTGCGCGGGCCGCGCGTCGGGCAGACCGTCGTCCCAGCCCATCCAGAACCAGCCCGCCGGGATCTCCAGAAGCACCACCGCTCTCCGGCTCATTCTACGGGGGCGCGCCCCCCGGTTGCCGTCTTGGGTCGCCGCCGTCCGGGTGGCAGGGCTTCCGGGCCCCCTGCTACCATGAATGCGTGCCCGCGCCCTCACTGGCCGAGCCGGTCGTTGTCACGCTCGACGTGGGCTCGTCCTCCGTGCGGACGCTCGCCTTCGACGCTCGTGGCCGGGGGCTCGACCTCGCCAGCCAGAAGCCGTACGAAGCGACGACGACGCCCGACGGGGGGGTCGAGATCGACGCCGACCGACTGTTCGCGCTCGTGGCGGAGACGCTTGACGGTCTCGTCGCCGCGCTCGGGTCGCGGGCCGGCGAAGTGGCGGCGGTCGCCACCAGCACCTTCTGGCACACGGTGCTCGGTCTCGGCCCGGACGACCGCCCGTCTACCCCCGTCTATTCCTGGGCAGACACGCGAAGCGTCGGCGCAGTGGAAGCGCTCCGCGCGCGCGTCGACGAGAAGGCGTACCACGCGCGGGTCGGATGCCGGCTCCACACGTCCTATCTCCCCGCGCGACTCTGGTGGCTGCGGGAGCGCGACCACGCCGCCTTTCAAGCGACGCGCCGCTGGGTCTCGTTCGGGGAGTACCTGGGTCTCCGCCTCTTCGGCGAGCTGCGCACGAGCGTCTCGATGGCGTCGGGGACCGGTCTTTTCGACCAGTGGGCGCAACGCTGGGACCCGGGCATCCTGGGCGTGGTCGGGCTCGGCGTGGAGCACTTCGGGCCGATCGTCGACGGCGACCAGCCGTTCCGCGGCCTCCGTCCCGAGTACGCCGCGCGCTGGCCGCTGCTGGCGGGCGCGCCGTGGTTTCCGGCGCTGGGCGACGGCGCGTGCTCGAACGTCGGCGCCGGCTGCACGACGGCCGCGCGGGCGGCCCTCATGGTGGGAACGTCCGGCGCGATGCGGGTCTGCTTCCCGGCGGAGTCGGTGGCCATCCCCGACGGCCTCTGGTGCTATCGCGTGGATCGGCGGCGCCTGCTGCTCGGGGGCTCCCTGTCGAACGGCGGGAGCCTCTACGCGTGGCTCACCGACACGCTCCGGCTGCCTTCGCCCGAGCGCGTGGAGTCGGAGCTCGGCGCGATGGAGGCGGACGCCCACGGTCTGACGGTGCTCCCGTTCCTGGCCGGCGAGCGGAGCCTCGGGTGGGTCGCGAGTGCGCGGGCCGCCGTCGTGGGCCTGTCGCTCGCGACGCGGCCCATCGACCTCGTGCGCGCGGGACTCGAGACCGTGGCGTACCGATTCGCCATGATCCACCAGCGTCTCTGCGACGCGTGCCCGGGCCTCCAGGAGGTCGTGGGCACCGGCGGCGCGCTCCTGGCCTCGCCCGCGTGGACCCAGATCATGGCGGACGTCCTCGGAGTGGCGCTCACGCCGTCGGTCGAGGCCGAGGGATCGAGCCGGGGCGCGGCCCTCCTCGCGAGCGAGGCACTCGGGCTGATCCCCTCACTCGAGGCGGCCCCGGCGGCCGTGCAGCCGGCCATCGCGCCGGACCCCGCCCGGCACGCCCGCTACCGCGCTGGCCTGACCCGTCACCGGCAGCTCTACGACCTTCTGGTCCCGCACATGACCGCCGAGAGGAGGCTGGCTCCATGACCGGTCGGGATCTCGACCAGCTCTGCGTCAACACGATCCGCTTCCTCGCGGCCGACTCGGTGCAGCAGGCCAAGTCCGGCCATCCCGGTCTGCCGATGGGGGCCGCCGCCATGGCCTACGTTCTCTGGACGCGCTTTCTCCGACACCATCCGGCCCAGCCGGCGTGGCCCGATCGCGACCGGTTCGTCCTGTCTGCCGGTCACGGCTCGATGCTCCTCTATGCGCTGCTCCATCTCACCGGCTACGACCTCCCGCTGGAGGAGCTCAAGCGCTTCCGTCAATGGGGATCGCGGACGCCCGGCCACCCGGAGTTCGGCGTCAGTCCGGGCGTGGAGGCAACGACCGGGCCGCTCGGACAGGGCCTGGCGAACGCGGTGGGCATGGCCATTGCCGAGCGACACCTCGCCGCCCGCTTCAACCGCCCGGGCCACACGATCGTCGACCACCACACCTACGTCATCTGCTCGGACGGGGACCTCATGGAGGGGGTCGCCGCGGAGGCGTCATCGCTGGCCGGGCACCTCGGGCTCGGCAAGCTGATCGTCCTCTACGACGACAACCAGGTCTCGCTCGCGGGCAAGGCGGCGCTCTCGTTCTCGGAGGACGTGCCCCGGCGCTTCGAGGGGCTCGGATGGCACGCCCAGGCGGTGCCGGACGGGAACGACCTCGACGCGATCGACAAGGCCATTCGTGACGCGCGGGCGGAGGGCGAGCGCCCGTCCATCATCGCCGTGCGGACCGTGATCGGCTACGGCGCGCCGAAGAAGGCCGGGACGCACGAGGCCCACGGCGAGCCCCTCGGGGATGCGGAGCTCCAGGGCGCGAAGCAGGCGCTGGGCTGGCCGGTCGAGCCGCGGTTCTTGCTGCCCGAGGCGGCGGTGGCTCGCTTCCGAGAGGCCCTCGCCCGGGGAGCCCGGGGGGAGGCGGACTGGCAGGCCCGGCTCGAGGCCTGGCGCCGCGCCTTCCCGGATCTCGCGATCGAGTGGGAGCACGGTCAGGCGCGGACGCTTACCCCCGGATGGGACCGGGATCTTCCGACGTTTCCGGCGGGGACGCCGGTGGCCACCCGGGATGCCAGCGGCGCCGTCCTCGCCGCCGTCTCGCCCCGCCTGCCTCATCTCGTGGGCGGAGACGCCGACCTCGCGCCGTCGACGAAGACCCTCGTCAAGACGGCGGGCTCGTTCCTGCGCGGCACGCCGGGCGGCCGGCATCTCCACTTCGGCGTGCGCGAGCACGCGATGGGGGCCATCTCGAACGGCCTCACCTACCACGGCGGCCTCCTCGTGTTCTGTGGCACGTTCTTCGTCTTTTCCGACTACATGCGCCCGGCGGTGCGGCTGGCGGCGCTCTCGGAGCTGCCGGTCGTGTACGTCTGGACGCACGACTCGATCGGGGTCGGCGAGGACGGGCCGACCCACGAGCCCGTCGAGCACCTGGCCTCGCTTCGCGCGATGCCGAACCTGGTCGTGGTCCGTCCCGCCGATGCCGCCGAGACGGTGGTGGCCTGGCGGGTCGCGCTCTCCCGCCGCCACGGCCCGACCGCGCTCGTCCTCACGCGCCAGAAGCTCCCCGTCCTCGACCGTGCGCTCTACGCGCCGGCCGAGGGGCTCCAGCGCGGCGCATATGTCCTCGCGGACGCGCCGGGCGGCACTTCCGAGCTCGTCCTGATCGGCACCGGCTCGGAGGTCCAGCTCGTCCTGGGGGCCCAGGCCGCCCTCGCGAAGGACGGAGTCCGCGCCCGCGTCGTGAGCATGCCCTCCTGGGAGCTGTTCCAGGCGGAGTCCCCCGACTACCAGGAATCGGTGCTGCCCGGGGCCGTGTCACGGCGCCTCGCGGTGGAGGCGGGCGCGACCTTCGGCTGGGAACGGTGGGTCGGGAGCGCCGGCGCCGTCGTCGGGATCGACCGCTTCGGCGCGTCGGCGCCAGGCGAGGTGGTGATGAAGGAGCTCGGGTTCACGGTCGAGAACGTCGTGGCCCGGGCTCGGGCCCTCCTCGGCCGCTAGGCCGGCCCGCGCCGCGACGGGCGTGCGGCGTCCGTTCCTCGTTCTCTGGCTCGCGACGCTCCTCTTCTACCTGGGCTTCCAGATCCTGCTGCCGGTCATGCCGCTCTACGCGACGCGGCTCGGAGCTCGCGAGGCGCACGTGGGGTTCATCATGGGCGTCTTCGCGCTCGCCGCGATGGTGCTGCGGCCCATCGCGGGCGATCTGGCCGACCGGATTGGCCGCCGTCCGCTCGTCCTCCTTGGCACCGTCATCTTCGCGCTGGCTCCGCTCGGGTACGCGGCCATCGGCACGATCCCGGGACTGCTGCTTCTGCGCGTGTTCCACGGCACAGGCATGGGATTCGGTCCGACGGCGGCCACCGTCATCGCGACGGATCTCACGCCTCCCGGGCGGCGCGGCGCGGCGATGGGTGCCTACGGCCTCGCCTCGGCGGTCGCGCTCGCCGCCGGCCCGTACCTGGGCGGCGAGCTCGTCAGCCGCGCGGGCTTCACCGCGACGTTCCTGGTGGCGACCGCGATCGAGGTCGTGGCGCTCGCCCTGGCGTGGGCGCTGCCGGAGACGCTCCCGGCGGCCGGCCCCTCGCCGGCGACCCGTCCGGGATCGCTCCCCCCTGCGTCCCGCACCGGTGCGCTCGCCCGCTTCTGGCGCCGCTGGTTCAGTCCCGCGGCCGTCTACCCGTCGGGGCTCGTGCTCGCTCTCTACGTGTCGTACGGCGGCATCGCGGCGCTCTTGCCCCTCTTCGCCGAGCAGCGCCAGCTCGGGAACCCGGGCCTCTTCTTCACGGTGTTCGCCCTGGTCAGCCTGGCGGTGCGGTCTCCCGCCGGGCGCCTGTCGGACCGCTTCGGGCGGCGGGCGGTGATCGCGCCGGCGCTCGCCCTCAGCGGCCTGAGCCTGGCCCTGCTGGGGCTGGCCTTTTCGCGGACCTCGTTCCTCGGCGCGGCCGCCCTTTACGGCCTGGGCTTCGGTGCCGGGCAGCCCGCACTGCTGGCGATGACGGCCGACCGCGTCCCGCCGGCCGAACGCGGCCGGGCGATGGGCACGCTGTACACGGCGTGGGAGCTCGGCATATTCGGCGGATCGGTCCTGCTCGGGTTCTGGGCGACCTGGTTTGGCTACCGGGCGACGTGGTGGATCGCCGCGGGGATCGCCTGGATCGGGGCCGTCGCCGCGCTGCGCCCGGGTGGCTGGCGGCCGGGGTAGAGCGCGTCGAGCGCGCGCCTCCGGCACCCGGCCGGTGTCAGTGATCGGCACTCCCGGGCCGGAGCAGGCGCGCGGCGCGGGTGGCGTCGGCGGCGTCCCCGGGAACGACTTGGAAACCGAGCTGCCTCCACGTCTCCGGCGGGGATCCTCGCCGTTCCGTCCGGCGGCGCTCGTGGCCGATCGGCCGCCGCGCGCTCCGGCGGCGCTCGCTACGCCGTCGATCCCAGATCACCGCGAGCCCGGGTCCGGCCGCCCCGCCCTCCACCGCCCGGTACAGCGCGCCCCGCCCGCGCTCGATGACGACCACTGCGCCGGCTGACTCTCCGGGAGCCAGGGCGTTCGCGCTCTCGATCGCGGCCAGCGGCGCGGCGGGACCTATCCGGCGGCCGAGCTCCTGGATGTACCCGAGGCGGAGGGCCGTGGCGGCGTCGTCCAGGGCCTTGGCGATCTGGCGGACCCCGTCCTGCGTGTCGGTGATGAGCCCCCGCAGCGTCCCCACCTCGTGATCGAGCGCCACCACCCGGCGGTGGAGGATCTGCAGATTCCGCCAGAGGACGACGCCCACCGCCGCGGCGGCGGCGAGAGTGAGGAGGCCGAGGGCCACCGCCGCACTTTGCATCACGCGGTCGAGCCAGCCGGCGCCGCCGGTGCTCTCGGGAGCCACGCTCAGCACGGTGAGCAGCCCGTGGGTGTCGTCGGCGGCGTCGAGCGTGAACCGCACGCGATCCCCCAGGTGCACGCCCTGTAACACGCCCGCCGTCCGGACCGGGAACTCCGACCGGGTGGCCGGGAGCAATCCCGGGATGGTCGAGTGCTGGATCGTCACGGTGTTGCGGCCCTCATCGACGGCCATGACGCGGCCTTGACCCTCGAAGCTCTGGCCGGCCGCGGTGGGCTCGAAGGCCCAGAGTGCCAGGGCCAGGGCGCCCAGCAGTCGCCGGGCGGACCGAGCACGGGGGCCGCGCCGGCCATGCGGCCGCGGGCGTCCATTGACCGCCGTCAGCATCCGAGGGCCCTCCGATCGCAAGCGGGGTAGGCAGACGGTAGGCGGCTTGCCCGATGGCGTCAAGGCCCGCATCACCCCTCGCCGGCCGGCACCTAGACCGGGCCGACTCCTCATCTGTTTGGTGGTGGTCCGGAGGGCAGTCGAGCCTTGCGGTCGGGCAAGACGCTGGGCTATCGTGAGGCTCCCCCGCGCGGCTGATCCGGGGCAGGGAGGGACGTGTGATGGCCGAGGTCAAGTTCGGCGAGTTGCGGTCGGTCGTCGAGGCCGTTCGGCAGATCGTCTTGGACTGGGACGGCTTCGTGTCCAACGTCGAAGCCTTGGCCCGAGAGCACGACGAGTACCGTCAGACAGCGGACCGCCTCGCGTGGGAGCTCGGCGAGCTACGCGCGACGCACGAGCGGCTCGGCCACGAGCACGAAGAGGTCCGGGACGCGCTCGCGTCCCTTCGGGCGAGCCACGACAGCTTGACGCGCGAGTACGAGCGCCTCCTCCAGCAGCGCGAGGAGTCTCAGCGCGCGCTCGCGTCGCTCCGGGGGAGCCACGAGGCTCTGACCCGGGAGCGAGAGCGCCTGGCCCGTGAGCTCGTCGAGGTGCAGGAGCGTCACGAGGTCGTGATGCGCGACCGGCACCGCGCCGGAGAGGAGCTCGAGGCCATCCTCCGGCGGTTCCGCGCGTCCGCCTGAGTCACGGCGCCGCCCCGGCCCCGGCTCACCTGGCGTCGGCCCCCACCTCGCCGAAGACCAGGTCTTCCAGCCACTCGATCCGGATCCGGCCAGGCCCCTGGAGGCTGCCCCCGTAGCTCTCGCTCACCGAGCGTCGCGTCGCCCAGAGGATGACCTGCTTCCCCTGCAGCCGGAGCGTCTTGACGACCTCGTGGAAGTCGCCGTCCCCGGTACCGATCACGTACACGGGGATCTCCGGGTGCTCGCGCAGGACGGAATGGATCTTCTCGCGCAGCACATGATCGGACGCGTTGGCCTTGTCGCCACCGGCGATGTCGGTCGAAAAGCGCGCGTTCCGCACGGCCTTCTGATCGCCCTCGAAGAAGGCGCGGTCCCAATCGGCGACGGCCCACCGCTGCCGAGGGAGGCCGTGTCGCCAGGCGGCGTTGAGGAGCCGGGAGGCCAGCTCGACGCCGTTCAGCCGGGCGCGCAGTGCCTGCGTGCGAGCCGCCGGGAGCTCATCGAGGTGGCGGGCGAGGCTGACCTTCACGTTCTCCCAGTCAAGCATCAGGGCAAGCGCCGGACGGCGGACCGACGGATCCGCGGGTCGCGGCCGGCCGCCGCCGGGCGCCTCGCGCTGAGACGCGACCACCGCCGGGGGCGTCCCAGGCCCGGCTGCCGCTGACTCGTCTTCCTCCTCCATCGCCGCCTCCGCGGCGTCGGCAATCGGGGCGCCGAGCCGCTCCGCCCACAGGCGCGCGTCCCCCTCCGAGAAGCTGGTCTCCCGCCAGCTCTGCCGGAAAACCCGGAGCGCGTCCTCCTGGAATCCATGGCGCTGGGCCCAGCCGAGCAGGGCGCGCAGGAGCTGGGCCTTCTTCCGCGGGTGGACGTTCCGCCGGTGCTGGGTGACCCGCCAGCTGTGAAGGCGGCACCGCCAGCTGGCGGCGAGATCTCCGGCTTCCTCGTTGAGCGTGGCCGCGCATTCCCAGTTCTTGAAGACGCCGGCCTCGGGCCCCGCCGCCACACGCTGCCGGAACCACTCGACGCCCGCGGCGACGAGCGACGTCTCGATGAACTCCCGCGTCAGCTGGTCGAACTCCTCGAAGAGCAGGCGCTCCCGTGGATCCGGGAAGACGCGGTCTGGATCCCGGAGGATCCGGTTGATCCGCCGGAAGTGGTCGCGAAACCGCCCGGGCGTAACGGCGTTTCCTGCCGTCTCGGCGTCCTGGAGCGCGGCGAGCAGGTGCGCTTCGTAGTGGCGGGCGCGAAGGCAGAGGATTCCTAGCGTGTCCTGGCGGCCCTGCTCGATCGCCCAGAGCAGGCACAGCTCGAAGACCTCCACGGGATGCGCGTCGAGGTCGAGCACCGGCAGCAGGACGTCCAGCGCCTCGTCCGCGCGCGAGGGCAGGCGCCGGAGCGCACAAGCGAGGTTCCAGCGCGCGGTCCAGCCGCGATGCTCGTGGAAGCGGTCGGACGCGATCGCGGCCTCGAGCAGCTCGATGACGTCGTGGATGTCGGTTGCCTGACCGAACAGGGTCAGCGCGTACGCGTACCACTCCTTGGCGATGGTGTTCGTGCTGCGGCGATAGTGCAGGTCGGCGAACTCGGCCAGCGCCCCGGGATCACGCCGGAGCAGGAGCTCTCGGGCGTGGAGAAACGCGGGGTCCGGGGCGCCCACGACGCGCAGCTCCGAGACCGGCTCGCGGTGCTCGGGCTTCGCGTCGAGCCGGAGCCGGAGGTTGCCTTCCAGCTCGTCCCGCACGTCGGCCAGCGCCTGCCCGAGGGCCTCGGTGTCGCCTCGCTCGACCGCCTGGCGGATCTCTTCCCAGATAGCCGGCGGGACAAGGGTGGAAAGGGGCTCGGCCCGGCGGAGGGCGCGCTGCGCGCGTCGCACCGCCGCGGGCGCGACCCGCTCGCCGATGTCCTCCCAGTCCCGGCGGATGCGCTGGAGGCGCGTGGGCACCTCCAGTTCGAGCACGGCCTCCACGTTGGCCTGGACCAGGTGGTCGCGCAGCGCCGGGTCGTTCTCGGCGGCCAGGCGCGCTCGCTCGAGCTCGATCAGGATCATCTCGTCCACGGCGAGCGCCACCTGCGTCGGCACCGTGCCCCAGGCCGAGCTGACGAACGCCGTGACGGCGGCGCGGACCGCGCGCACGTCGGTGTCCCCGCGCTGGCACCGGGAGACCTGATCGACGAGAAGCGCGCGAACCGCATTCCCGAGGGTCTGGCGCATCGGGCGGGTGGCGCGCATCAGGGGATTGCCGCGCCGGAAGAGCTCGTGGGCCGCCTGGAAGAGGCGGAGCGCTTCCCCGAGGTCGCCATCCCGCGCGGCGCGCCGCCCGAGCACGTCCAGCGCGAAGCCCAGGGTGGTCAGGTCCCCGCTGCGGGAGCCGTCCCGGACCTGGGCGGTTCCGGGAATGTCGCCCTTCAGGACCTCGACGGCGGCGCGGTTCTTCTCGAGGTGCTCGAGGGGGAGGTCCGGCAGGTGGATCTCGACCACGGCGACAAGATCAGGGAGCGCCTCGACGATCTGCTCGGCGGACCAAAGCGGCCACGTGACAACCCTGTCCATGCGGAATCACTCCAGGTGAGCTTCAAAGGATGAATTGACGGGCCCGTCGCCACCGGCGCGAGCTGAAGGGGGAAGGGGCCTTGCGACCCAGGGCGGCTCTTAGCGCCGCCGACGCCCCGCGCCCTTTCGATCGACCCCGACCGGGTGCGGCCGCCGGACCGGCGCTGGCCGCGCCGGGTGGCGCGCGGCCGCCCCAGACTTCCTCGCGGGTGCCGCCAGCTGCAGGCCACGGTCCGGAGACGGCACTGAGCCGATCGGTCGATTGTCCTTCGCCGGCAAAGGCTTACGCGCCTTAGGGTCGTGTGAGGCCGGGGTCAGGATGGTACCCACGGGGTCCAGGAAGTGACGGAGCGCAAAGCCGCAGACCTTGCACCGCTTGTATGAGAAACGCCGATCCTGCTCATCAAGCCGCGGCCGGCCAAGGACTTCCATCCGGCCGGGGCAACACTTGTTTGGCGCTGGGGGGGAAATAATGCGTCTTGGGTAAAGATTCTGCGCCTTTAGCTCACGACTGTAGACGATGATGTTCTTCACGGGCTCCAGCCACTCGACGACCATTTTCGCCACGAATGCGGGCCTTTGCAAGCGGAAATCGCGTGCGGCGGGCGTCAGCCGCCGGACTCCGGGGCGGCGAGATCCCGGGCACTGGGGAACCAGCGGGCCAGCTCGTCGAGGGGCGTCCTGGTGAGAAAGGGCTCCACGAGCCGCCGGGTGTACGCGCGGCTCCCCGCGAAGCGGATCTCCGCACTCGCGAGGAGTGTGCCGTCCGGACCGAGAAGCGCCCCGGCGGTCCGGCTGTACCGGCCCCGGGGGTCGTCGTCGCGCCCGACCGCCGTGCGGTCACCGACGACAAGGAGGGGCGCGAGGGGCAGCGAGTCGAAGAGCGTGACGCGAAGGTCGGTGGTCACGCCGCACTCCTTCTGCGTGAGCGCGCCGAGCCACCAGCCGAGCTCGTCCAGGAGGACGAGCGCGAGGGCTGGATGCGTGCCTCCCCGCGTCCGGTAGGCCGGGGGCGGGAGACACTCGCGCCAGAGGAACCCATCGTTCACCAGGAAGCGGACGCCGAGGCCGAGCGGGTTTGCGGAGCCGCACGCGAGACAGGTCTCGGTCCCGGGCACCTCGGCCCGGGCGTCGTGGTCCGCCGCCCACCCGGCCCGCAGCCCGGAGACATCCGGCTGGGCCAGCCCCTCGCGACGGAGCGTCGCCTCCGCCAGCGGGCGCTCGCGCTGGGTCAGCGCCAGTCGCGCAGTCGCCCCGGTGCTACCCGTGCGGAGTCCGAGGGGCGTGGCGGTGGGCACGCCGCGAAGCAGCTCGACGTGCAGCTCCACCGGCGGGCGCGGCAGCGTGAGGCGGTGAAACACCGCGGCCACCGCGCCGCCGTGCGCAGTGCCGGGGAAGCCGTGGAGGTTCGCGGGTACGGTCACGACGCCGCGCGCGGCGTCGGCGGACGCCTGGCGAAGTGCCTCGTCGATCGTCACGACCGGCGCGCGGCGCTCAGGGATCCGAGCAGTCGCGCGTATACCCGCAATGCGGGCAGACGATCTTGCACTTGATCTCGCGCATGATCGCCCCGCAGACCCAGCAGCGGTGCACCGGCGCGTCCTGGGCCATGTCGCGTTGAATGGTATAGTAAACGCGATGTGGCGCCCGCTTCAACCTTTCAGAGGGCGCGCGCGGCTCGCGCTCCTTCTGGCTGGTCTCCTCGGAAGCGGATGTGCTCAGACCACGCTGGACGCCGTGCGTGCCGACGTCGCCGCAGGTCACGGCCACCTCATCGCGACGGTCCCCTTCATCCCCCAGGCCGCCTACCAGTGCGGTCCGGCGGCGCTCGCCATGGTTCTCCGTTTCTGGGGGGCCGCCGCCGACCCGGAGGAGATCGGGCGCGCCCTCTACCTGCCCTCGGCCCGCGGTGTCCTCAACCTCGAGCTCGAGTTCGAGGCGCGCCGCCGCGGATTCCGGACCCAGGCATTCGAGGGCACCCTCGATCGCGCCAAGACCGAGCTACGCCGAGGCCGGCCGCTCATCGTGTTCCAGGACCTGGGCCGGGGCCCGGTGTCGGTGCCGCACTTCGCGGTGCTCCTGGGCTATGACGACCGGAGCGAGGTCGTGGTCCTCCACTCCGGGACGACGGCGTATCGCATCCTCTCCTACGCCGAGTTCCTCCGGACCTGGGCGACCCGGCGCGGCTGGTCGCTCCTGATCACGCCGCCTGGCGAGGCTGCATGACGGGTGCCGTGGACCGCCGCCGTCTCCTCGGGGTGGCGCTGGGCGCGGCCTCGGCGGACCTGGTCGCCTTCGGCGGTGACGTGGTTAACGTCTACACGGGCGAGGTCGTCCGCTGGGACGTGGCGGTCCTCGACGGACGGGTCGCGGCGGTCGGCCCGGACCTCTCCGCCCTGGCCGGGCCGGAGACCCGGCGGCTCGACGTCCGGGGCAGGGTCCTCGTGCCGGGCTTCCTCGACGGCCACACGCACCTCGACGTCATCACCGCGCTGCCGGAGCTGCTCCGGGAGGCCATCCCGCGGGGTCTCACCGCGCTTGTCACGGAGATGGTCCAGGTGACCTCCGCGCTCGGCGTGCCGGGCGCCCGGTGGTTCCTCGACACGCTCGCCGCCCAGCCGATCCATGCGTACGCCACTGCGCCGGTGATCTCCTACCTGTCGGCGGAGGCGAGGCCGGATGAGCCGCTCCTGGACGCGGACGCGGTCGCGGCCCTCCTCGCCGACCCGCGGGTGCTTGGTCTCGGCGAGGTCTACTGGCACCGCCTGCTCCCGGAGCCCGAGCGGTTGCTCGGGCTGATCGACCGGGCACGGGCGCTCGGCAAGACGGTGGATGGCCACACGGCCGGAGCGCGGGGGCCTCGGCTCGTGGCGTGCGCCGCGGCCGGAATCGATTCCTGCCACGAGCCGATCACCGCCGCCGAGGCGCTCGATCGGCTCCGGCTCGGCATGCGGGTCCTGATTCGGGAGGGCTCGGTGCGGCGCGACCTGGACGCGGTCCTCGACGTCCGTCAGGCGGACGTGTCGCTTCGCCGCGCAGCCCTGGCCTCCGACGGAATCTGGCCGAATGACCTCCTGCAGCGCGGCTACATGGACGGCATCGTCCAGCGAGCGATCGACCGCGGCCTCCCGCCGGTGACGGCCTACCAGATGGCGAGCCTCAACGCGGCAGAGCACTTCGGTCTCGATGGCGAGCTCGGGGGCATCGCCCCGGGCCGCTGGGCGGACTTTCTCGTGCTCCCCGACCTCCGCACGGTGCGGCCCGAAGTGGTCGTGGCGCGCGGCCGGCTGGTCGCCCGCGACGGCCGCTGCCTGGTTCCGTGTCCCCTGGTCCCCCTGCCCGCGGGACTCTACGACCGTCCCCGGCCGGGCCCGCTCGACCCGGGGTCGTTCCGTCTCCGCGCCGCGGGCGATCGGGCCCGGGTGCGCGTGATCCGGGTCGCCGGGGACATCGTGACGGCCGAGGAGGAGGCCACGCTCCCCGTCCACGGGGGGGCCGTGCTGGCGAATCCGGCGTCGGACCTCCTGCTCGCGGCGGCCTGCGACCGGCGGACGGGGCTGCGCCGCGGCTTGGGGGTGGTCCAGGGGTTCGGTCTTCGCGCGGGGGCCGTCGCCTCGACGCTGTCGTTCGACACCGCCGACCTGGTCATCGTCGGCGCGGCGCGCGAGGCGCTCGCGGCCGCCGGGCAGCGGGTCGTGGAGCTCGGCGGCGGCTTCGTCGTCGTGGATGGCCGTGGCGCCGTTCTGGCGGAGCTGCCGCTCCCGCTCGGGGGCGTCGCCGCCGCCGCGTCCGTTCCCGAGCTGGCCGGCGGGCTCGACGCGCTGACCGCGGCGTTGCGCGCGCTGGGCTGCGGACTCGGCCGCCCGCTGCTCACGCTGCAGACCCTCACGTTCTCGGCCATCCCCGCGCTGCGCTTGACGACGCGCGGTCTCCTGGCCGTCAAGCCCCGCCAGCTCGTGCCGACCCTCCTCTGACGGGCGGGCATCCCGCCGCCCGTCGATGCCCTCCTCCACGATCCTCACCGCCGCGTTCCTGACCGCGGCGGCCATGAACTTCCTCTTCTTCACCGGGCTCGGGGGTTTCGTCCTGCTGCCGCTCCACCTCCGGCAGCTCGGCGCGACGGACGGACAGCTCGGACTGACGATGGCGTGCTACAACGCGTCGGCGATCGTCGTCCAGCCGCTGGTCGGCGCGTGGGTCGACCGCGGGGGGCGCCGGGCGTTCCTCGTGAGCGGGGCCGTCCTGACCGGCGCGGTGGCGCTGGCCTTCGCGGCCGTCCCGGAGGCCCTCGGGTGGTTTCCATTGCTCCGCGCCTTGCAGGGCGCAGCCTTCTCCATCTTCTTCATCGCCAACTTCACGGTGGTCGTGGACCTGGCCCCGCCGGACCGGCGGGGCCAGGCCCTCGGGATCTTCGGGATCTCCGGGCTCATCTCCGGCGCCGTGGGTCCGGCCCTCGGGGAGCTGGTGGTTCAGGCGGCCGGCTTCCGCGGCCTCTTCCTGGCCTCGGCCACCCTCTCGTTCCTGGCCGCCGGGATGTCCGCGCGGCTCGCGCTGCCGCCCGCCCCCCGCCCGGCGGCCGGCGAGGGCCTGCCCGGCCTCCTGCGCGGCATCGCGGGGGCGCCGCGGCTCCCGCTGGCGCTCGGGGCGGCCTTCGGTCTCGGCCAAGGCGTGATGTTCACGTTCTTTCCGACCTATGCGCTCGACCTCGGGGTCCGATGGGTGGGCGTTTTCGCGGTGGCCTACTCGAGCGCGGCCCTCGTCCTGCGAGCGACGAGCAGCGGCCTTGCGGACACCGCGGGCCGGCGGGCCGTGATCATCCCGGCGATGGTGCTCCAGGCCGCCGGCACCGTGCTGCTGGCCGGTCTCGGCCTGCTGCGGGGCGTCGGGCTGGCGGCCGGTCCCTTCCTGGCCCTGGCGGGCGTCCTCGCCGGGGCCGCGCACGGGTTCCTCTATCCGGCCTTGACGGCGCTGGTCGTGGACCTGACGCCGCCGGAGCGGCGCGGCCGCGTCATGGGCGTGTTCATGGCCTTCATCCTGGTGGGCCAGGCCGCGGGCGCCGCCGGCTTCGGTCACCTGGCGCACGCGGTCGGCTACGGGCCGATGTTCGCCATCCTGAGCGTCCTGCTCGCCGGCGCGTGCGTCCTTGCGTTCCGGCTGGAGCGCTGACCGCCAGGTCCTGGGTCCGGCCCGGAGGCCGCGCGCGCGAGATGGGGTATACTGCGCGCACGGCGCGGGGGCGCTGGGGGAGGATGCGCCATGCGGGGAGCGCGATCGCGGACACTGGCCATGGCGGCGCTGGTGGGACTCATGGGCCTGGGCGCGACCGCGCCGCCGAAGGCGGGCGGGCCGCCACCGAGCCCGCAGGAGGCGGAGGTCACGGGCGTCGTCCTGGACCCGAGCACGCGCCAGCCGGTCGTGCTTCTCCAGGGCAAGCGAGACCGACGGCCGCTCGCGATGAGCATCGGTCCGTTCGAGGCCAACGGGATCGCCATCGCGCTCCAGGGGCTCACCCCCCCGCGCCCGCTGACGCACGACCTGTTCCTCAACGTTCTCGGCGATCTCCGTGCCTCCCTCAAGCGCATCGTCGTGACGGATCTGCGGGACGACGTGTACTACGCTCAGCTCCACCTCGAAGCCGCAGGGACCCAGCTCACCATCGACTCCCGACCCTCGGATGCCATCGCACTGGCGCTCCGGGCTCGGGTGCCCATCCTCGTGGAGGACCAGGTCTTCGAGAAGGCGGAGCGGGCCCTGCCCAAGGCCGGGTCCCCCCCGACGTTCTGACCGCGCGTGCGCGACGCAGCGGGATCGAGCCGCGCCCTGCCCGCGGTGGAGTGGGCCGTCCAGCGCCGTCTGGACGATCTGGTCGGCAAGCTCGAGCCGAAGTTCGGGGACCTCCGGGGGCGGGTCGAGGTCATCCCGCGGCCGGAGGTGACCTTCGGGATGATCGGGGGCGCCGAGAGCGCGAAGGCCGCGATCAGCGGGCTGTCCCACGCGCTCCGGACGCCCGAGCTCTACCGGCGCTGGGGCATCGCCCCGCCGCGCGGCGGACTCCTCTACGGACCGCCCGGCAACGGGAAGACGCTGCTCGCGAAGGCCCTGGCGACGTTGTCGGAAGCGCTCTTCTATCACTTCCGGCTGGCGACCCTCACCTCCAAGGTCGGCCCGCTGGCGGCCGAGGTGATCAAGGAGGTGTTCCAGCTCGCCGGCTCGGAGGGGAAGGGCGTCCTCTACTTCGAGGACGCGGAGGCCCTCTCGTTCGAGCACATGCTTCCTCCCGAGCGCGCCCGGGAGGCGGCGGCGCCGCTCCTGATCGGGATCTGTGAGCTGCTCGACGGGCTGCGGGCCTTCCCCTCGCTCCTGGTCCTCGCCTCGACGAGCCGCCCGGACGGAATCGGATCGTTCCTCATCGCTCCCGGGCGCCTGGACCACCTCATCGAGGTGCCGCTGCCCGACGGCCCGGCGCTGCGGGAGATCCTCGAGATCCAGCGCAAGCGCGCGGAGGCGATGGCCGAGCGGACGCTCTTCGAGCCCATCGACCCTGACCTGCTCGTGTCCCGGCTGGCCGGGATGAGCGGCGGCGAGGTCGCCGAGGTGATACACCGTGCGCTCGAGGAGAAGGTCCACCAGGCGGGAGGCGGGCAGGACCCGGGCCTCGTCCGGACGGCGGACCTCATGACCGCGGTGGACGAGTCGCGCCGCGTCCGGGACGTGGTCGTCAAGATCCGCTACGGTCAGTACCTCTGATGCCGCCGCGTCCCTTCCGGAGGCGCCGGTGCCGCGGGTGGCGTGGTGCGGCGTCGCCGCCGCCGGGCCCGGGGCCGGAGACGCGGGCGGCGCCCGCCGGGGGACAGCGACGTTCCATCGTCCCGCCGCGTTGCTGAGAGGCCGCACGACGCGGTGGTGTGCGAGACGACGATCCGGGTGCGGTACGCCGAGACCGACACCATGGGCGTCGTCTACTACGGGAACTACCTCACATACTTCGAGGTCGGCCGCGTGGAGTTCCTCCGCCAGCACGGCCTTCCGATGTCGACGGTGGACCGGAAGGTCCACATGCCTGTCGTCGAGGCGTCGGTGCGGTACATCAAGCCCGCGCGGCTGGACGACCTGCTGCGCGTGCGATGCTGGATCAGCGAGCGGAAGCGGGCGTCGTTCGTCTTCCGGTACGACATCCGGCAGGTGGAGACGGGGGAGCCCGTCGCCACGGGGGAGACGCGGCATGCCTGCTGGAATCCGGAAACCCAGCGCATGATCGCCATCCCCGACTGGCTCGAGCCACTTCTGGCCCCGGAGACCGCCTCTGCGTGACCGCCGCCCGCGCCGGCCGGCGGGGGGTGATCCGGCGGGCCTTCGGACTTCACGGTCACCCCGAACGACGTGCGGATCTCGGGGCGGCGCGGGCTTCCCGGTGCCCATCACGGGGGACATCCTGACAATGGCGGGGTTCCCCCCCGGCACGAGCGTCGGGCGCACCGACGTCACCGCCGGCGGGCGGCTCGCGGGGCTCATCGGAGCCGGGCGGCCCGGCCGGCCGCCCGGCTCCGGGACCCGGTCGCGGGATCCGCGCGACGGCCCTATGCTATACTTCGTGACTGATCGCAGTCCCGTCGTCCTGCAGGGAGCCGCGACAGCGCCCCAATTCTCCGGTCGATGATTCAGCGTGCGTTTCCACGGGAGCGGAGCGACGAGCGATGATCGAGGTCGATCGCCTCACCAAGCGTTACGGGCCGGTGCCGGCCATCCAGGACGTCTCCTTCGCCGTCGAGAAGGGCCAGGTCGTCGGCTTCCTGGGCCCGAACGGGGCGGGCAAGACGACGACCATGCGGATCCTCTCCTGCTTCATGCCCGCGTCCAGCGGGACCGCTCGGGTGGCCGGCTACGACGTGTTCGAGCAGTCCCTGGAGGTGCGGCGCCGCATCGGCTACCTCCCTGAGAACGTCCCGCTCTACGGGGACATGACGGTGGCCGCGTACCTCGATTTCGTCGCCCACATCAAGGGGCTGGGCCGGAGCGAGCGGCTGCGCCGGGTCGGGGAGGTTCTCGAACAATGCCAGATCCCCGACGTACGTGAGCGGCTGATCGGGCGACTCTCGAAGGGGTACCGCCAGCGAGTTGGCCTGGCCCAGGCGCTCATCGCCGATCCGGAGGTCCTCATCCTTGACGAGCCGACGATCGGACTCGATCCCAAGCAGATTGTCGGGATCCGCCAGCTCATCAAGTCGCTGGCCGGCGCCCACACGGTCATCCTCTCGACGCACATCCTGCCCGAGGTGTCGATGGTCTGCGAGGGGGTGGTCATCATCAACCGCGGCCGGATCGTCGCGTCCGGCCCCCTCGATCGGCTGATGCAAGAGCTCTCCCCGGTGGCGCGGGTGCAAGCGCAGATCGAGGGCCCGCCCGAGCTGATCGCCCGGTCGCTCCGGGCCCTGCCCGGCGTCCAACGGGTGGAGAGCCGGGGCGGCAGCGACGGCGTCGGCACGTTCGTCCTGGAGGCGGACCGGGCGCGGGACGTCAGGCGGGACGTGGCCCAGCTGGCCGCGCAGCAGCGCTGGGGTCTTCTCGAGCTGCGCGCCCTCGGCCTGTCGCTCGAGGACCTGTTTATCCGCGTGGTGGCGGGCGAGGAGCACGACGAGGCAATGGTCGACGCCGGCGCCGCGGCGGCGGAGGACGTGGCGCCATGAGGACCTGGGCCGTCTTCAAGAAGGAGCTCCGGGTGTACTTCAGCTCGCCCATCGCCTATGCGGTCCTGGCGATCTTCTCGCTGATCAGCGGCTGGTTCTTCTACAACGTGTTCGCGTTTTACACGATCATGAGCATGCAGTCGGCGATGAATCCCATGATGGCGCGTGACCTCTCGGTCACCGAGGGCGTCCTGCGGCCCCTGTTCCAGAACATCAGCGTCATCATGCTGCTGATGATGCCGATTCTCACGATGCGTCTGTTCGCCGAGGAGAAGAAGAGCGGGACGATCGAGCTGCTCCTGACCTACCCGGTCCGGGACGGCGAGGTCCTGCTCGGAAAGTACCTGGCCGCGCTCGCCGTCTTCGCCGCCATGCTGGCCCTGACCGCCGCCTATCCACTGATCGTGGCCTGGGTCACCCCGGTGGAGTGGGGGCCGCTGGCGACCGGGTATCTGGGGCTCCTGCTCCAGGGCGCGGCGTTCATCGCGATCGGGATCCTCATCTCGTCCCTGACCGAGAATCAGATCGTGGCGGCCGTCGCGACCTTCGGGACGCTCCTGATCTTCTGGGTGATCGCCTGGGCCTCCGACTCCGCGGGGGGGGCCCTCGGGCGAGTGCTCTCCCACGTGTCCCTCACCGAGCACTTCGAGTCGTTCGCGAAGGGCGTGATCGACACGAAGGACCTGATCTACTACCTGAACCTCACGATCCTGGCCCTGTTCCTCACCTTGCGTTCGCTCGATTCGAAGCGCTGGAGAGGCTGACCGACATGGAGCGACTCGGGACTCCGGCACTCTTCTTCGGCCTCGCCGGCTTGGTGGCGGGCTTCGTCCTCCAGACCTACCGGCCGTCGTGGACCAAGGTCTGGCCGGCGCTGCTGATTCTCGGCGGACTGGTGCTGCTGTTCGGTCTGTACGCGAGCTTTGCGAGCAACGTGCGCCGGGCCCTGGCCGGGCGGGCGGCCCGGTACGGCCTCAACGCGGCGATCCTGGTCGTCCTGATCCTGGGAGTCATCGCGCTGGTCGAGGCGGTGTCGTACCGGCACAACTGGCGGGTGGACCTGACCGAGAACAAGCGCTGGAGCCTGTCCCCCCAGACCGTGAAGATCGCCAGCGAGCTGGCCGTGCCCGTCAAGGCGGTCGCCTTCTTCCGGCCGGATCAGCCGAACAAGCGGGCGGCCGAGGATCTCCTCAAGCAGTACGCGCAGCGCTCGAACGGGAAGTTCACCTGGGAAGTCGTCGACGCGGACCGGAATCCGCTGCTGGCCCGGCAGTACAACTTTGAGACCTACGGCACGGTTGTCCTGGAAGCCGTCCTGCCCGACGGGCAGAAGAAGCAGGAGAAGCTCCAGGACGTGGACGAGGAGAAGCTGACGAACGGGATCGTCCGAGTCACGCGCTCGGGCAAGCGTGTCATCTACTTCCTCAAGGGGCACGGTGAGAAGGACCCAGGCTCGAGCGAGCGGACGGGCTACGGTCAGATGAAGTCCGCCATCGAGAAGCTCAACTACGACGTCAAGGATCTCCTCCTCGCCCGCGAGCCCAAGGTGCCGGACGACGCCACCATCGTGGTCGTTGCCGGCCCCCAGAAGGAGCTCCTGCCCACCGAGATCGACGCCCTGGCCGGATACGTGGCCCGGGCCGGCAAGATCCTCTTCATGATCGATCCGTTCCAGACCACCGGGCTGGGACCGAGCCTCGAGCGCTGGGGGCTCGGCCTCGGGAACGACGTGATCATCGACATCAACCCCCAGGGCCGCCAGGCCGGCGCGGGGCCGGAGATCCCGGTTGTCGGGGACTACCTCTCGCACCCGATCACCCGCGACTTCCGGTTTGCGACCTTCTTCCCGGTCGCGCGCACCGTCTCCGTGAAGGAGAAGGCGCCCGAGGGCGTGACCGCGCAGGGGCTCGCGCGGACGTCCGGCGAGAGCTGGGCCGAGACCAGCCAGGACCAGATTCGCACCGGCCAGGTCAAGCCCGATCCCGGCGAGACGCGGGGGCCCCTCACCGTCGCCGCGGTCGCGACGCTCGACGCCAAGGACGCGCCCGCCGAGCGGAAGGGAGCGAAGGCGCGGATCGTGCTGATCGGCGACTCCGACTTCGCGGGGAACGAGTTCGTCAACCTCTCCGGCAACCGCGACTTCTTCCTCAACACGCTGTCGTGGCTCGCCGAGGAGGAGAATCTGATCGCGGTGCGGCCGCGGGAGGCCCGGAGCGCTCCGGTCTTCCTGACCGCCGCCCAGGGCCAGGTCGTGTTTCTCGTGCCGGTGGTGCTCATCCCGCTGGCAGTGATCGCGGCGGGCGGGGTGGCCGTGGCCCGGCGGCGCGGGCGGTAGCGCGGAGTCGACGGATGCGCTGGCTGACGACGACGGTACTGGCCGTTCTCCTGCTCGGGCTCGGCACCTTCTACTACGTCTACGACATCCGCCAGGGGCCCGAGCGCGAGAAGGCCGCCGCGATCAAGGACCATCTCTGGAAGGGCCTGGAGGGGAAGGACGTCGAGGAGATCGTCGTCCGGAAGGGCGGCGCCGACGCGCTACACCTCAGGAAGGCCGGTGAGACCTGGAGCCTGGTGGCGCCGGTGGCGGCCCTGGCCGACCGGCGGGCGGCGGACGACCTCGCGACGTCGCTGGCGACCCTCCGGGTCGAGCGCGAGATCGAGGCCCACCCCGCGCAGCCGGCGGACTTCGGGCTCGCGCCTCCCGCCGCCGAGGTGACCTTCAAGGCCAAGGGACAGGAGCGCGGCGTCAAGCTTGGCGCGAAGAGCCCGTCCGGCATCTGGGCCTACGCCCAGGAGACGGGCAAGCCTGCCGTCCTCCTGGTGCCCGAGGGTCTTCTCCGAGACGTTCAGAAGCCGGCCGGCGAGTTCCGCGACCGCACGCTGGTCGCGTTCGAACGCAAGGACGTCAAGGCCGTCGAGGTGCGGGGACCGGCGGGCCAGGTGGTCGCGGCGGCGGGGGTCAAGGGCGCCGACGAGTGGCAGCTCACGGCTCCCCTCGCGGCTCCGGCGGACCGGGAGGCGATCAGCGGGCTCCTCGAGAAGCTCCACGCCGCGAAAATCAAGGAGTTCGTGACCGACGCGCCCAAGAGCCTGGCGGAGTACGGGCTCGACCGGCCGGCCCGACTCACGCTCGGGGTGGGCGAGGAGGCCTCGCGGACCGTGCGAACGCTGCGCTTCGGCAAGGCGGTGCCGGGCAAGAAGGCCGTGTATGCCCAGCGTGAAGGTGACGGTGCGGTGTTCCTGGTGGAGGAGGAGCTGTGGAAGTCCATCCCCGACTCGGCGATGGCCTTCCGGGACAAGACGGTCTTCGCCTACGACCGGGGAAAGCTCGAGCGCGTCGAGATCGAGAGCCCCAAGGGCAAGGTGGCGCTCGCGCTCCAGGACGGCAAGTGGCGGATCACGGCGCCCGTGACGCTCCCTGCCGACGAGGGCGCGATGAGCCAGGTGCTCTTCAAGGCGCGCGACCTCCGCGCCCGTGACTTCGTGTCCGAGGACGCCAAGCGGCTCGCCACCTACGGCCTCGACAAGCCCCGGGTCCGCATCACCGTCTGGGAGAAGGAGGCCAAGGAGCCCAAGACCCTGCTGCTGGCTGCGGCCCGCGAGAAGGACCGCGCGTACGCGAGCGTCGTCGGCCAGGGTCCCGCCAGGGTGGCGGCGGTCGACCCGACGGCGCTGGAGGAGCTGGCGCGCGGCGTCATGGAGCTGCGCGACCGGTCTCTGGCGGAGGCCTTCGATACGAAGGACGTCGCCCGGATCACGATTCAGCATCCGAGCGTGACGCTCACGCTCGACCGGTCGGGCGCGGGTGAAGAGGACTGGCGGCTCGCGGCGCCGAGGACGGGGAAGGCCCGGGGCGGCCGCGTGAGCGAGCTCGTGTGGACGCTCCGCAACCTCAAGTGGAAGGATCTCGTGGCGGAGCAGGGGTGGGACGCGGCCCGATACGGTCTCGACGCGGGCGCCACGACGGTCACCCTGTCCGGCAAGGATGGTCGGACGATCGGCGCGCTGGCCGTGGGGAAGCAGGAGGCCGGCCTGACGTACGTGCGGATTCCCGGCCAGCCGGCCCTCTACGCGGTCGAGTCGAAGACTCTGGGCGACCTGCCCTCAACGCCCGAAGAGCTGCTCCTCTAGTGCGGGTCCCGCAGGCGGCGGGTCACCCCGCGCCCGTGAGGGTCTGATCGAGCGATGGCGGACACGATCCTTCTCGACGTCACGGACGGGGTCGCCCTCCTCACGCTGAACGAGCCGGCCCGGCGCAACCCGATGAGCGAGCAGATGGGCGAGGAGCTCGCCGACGCGCTGCGGGGCGTCGAGGCGAACGCGGACGTCCGCGTTCTCGTCCTGGCCGGGGCAGGGGAGTCGTTCTGCGCGGGCGGCGACATGGCGCTCATCGAGGCCAACACGCGCCGGGAGGTCGAGGCGCGCCGCCAGGTGATGCGCGCGTACTACGACCGCTACCTCTCCCTCTTGCGTCTGCCCGTTCCCACGATCGCCGCCGTCCACGGCCATGCGGTCGGCGGGGGCCTGGCCCTCGCGCTTGCGTGCGACCTCCGGTACGCCGCGGAGGACGCGCGGCTCAGCGTCAACTTCGCGCGTCTCGGTCTCCACCCCGGCATGGCCTCGACGCTCACACTGCCGCGCGCGGTCGGGGCGGCGCGCGCGCTCGAGCTCTTCTACACGGGGCGGGTCGTGTCCGGACGGGAGGCCGAGAGCATGGGGCTGGTGAACCGGGCGGTGCCGCGCAGCGAGCTGATGCCGACCGCGCTGGAGACGGCCCGGTCGATCGCCGGTAGCTCGCCGCTCGTCGTGCGGATGCTCAAGCGCGCCGTGTACCAGGGGCTCGAGAGCGCGGTCGCGGCGGCGGTCGAGTACGAGGCGTTCTGCCAGGCCATCACCTTCGGCAGCGCGGATCTCCGGGAGGGGCTGCTGGCGGCGCGCGAGCGGCGCGCGCCGCGGTTCCTGGGTCGATGAGCGCCGGCGGACGGGACGAGCTGTACGTGAAGCAGATGGAGCTCGGCCCCATGCAGAACTTCGTCTACCTCGTGGGAGACCGTGCGGCGGGCGAGTGCGTCGTGGTGGACCCGGCGTGGGAGATCGACACGATCGTGCGGACGGCCGAGGCGGACGGGCTCCGCATCACCGGCGCGCTGATCACGCATACGCACCAGGATCACGTGGGCGGGACGCTGGAGGACTGGGGCATGCCGGGCCGGATTCCCGGGGTCGAGGAGCTGCTCGGCCAGGCGCGGGCCAAGGTCTACGTGCACCGGGCCGAGCGGGAGTTCCTCCGGGGCTTTGGCTCCGATCTGGTCCAGGTGGACAGCGCCATGGACCTGCCGGTCGGCCGGTTCACGATCACTTTCATCCATACCCCTGGCCACACGCCGGGCTCCCAGTGCTTCCTCGTCGACGGGCGGCTCGTCTCGGGCGACACGCTCTTCATCCAGGCGTGCGGCCGGACGGACCTGCCGGGCGGTGACCCCGCCGAGATGCACCGGAGTCTCACCCAGCGCCTCGCTCGACTCCCCGACGACACGATCCTCCTGCCCGGCCACAACTACGGCGGACCCCAGTCGACGATGGGCGCCGAGAAGCGCGAGAACCCCTTCCTCCAGATGGGGGTCGGCGATTTTCTCCGCGCCATGGGTGGCGGCCGGATCCTCCTGCCCTAGCTTGGCCGCGTCCGGGGCGGTCGGCCGGTCCCCACCCAACCGGCTTGTCGGGGTCCGCGTCTCGGCGATGAGGTGACTGTCGGCCTCCGGCGCAGTCGGCCTCCGGCGCGTTGACCCTGGCGGGCCCCGGGGCTACCCTCGCCGCGTGGCGCTTGATCTGGTCGTCCGCGGAGGCACCGTCGTCACGCCCCAGGGCGTCGGGCCCTGGGACGTGGGGGTCCAGGGGGAGCGCATCGCGGTCCTGGCGCTGCCCGGCTCGCTGCCGACGGACGGCGCCCGCGTCCTCGACGCCTCGGGGCGGATCGTGGCGCCGGGCGGGGTCGAGCCCCACACCCACCTGGCTCACGCCATCCGAACTCGCCCGGACGAGCCCGGCCTGACACTCGGACCCGAGGACGACACGCGCGGCATGGCGTGCGGCGGGACGACCACGCACATCGACTTCGCCTTCGTGCGGCCCGAGAACGGGATCGCGGAAGCCCTCGATGAGCGCGCGGCTCGCTGGGCGGGGCGCTCCCACGTCGACTACAGCTTCCACATCACCCTGTGCGGGGCGCTGCCGCTCGCGGCGTTCGCGGAGATGCGAGAGGCGATCGAGGCAGGCTTCCCGAGCTTCAAGGTGTTCACGACGGACATCCTGCCGCCGCACCCGAAGCGGCTCTCGTTCCGGCTCGACTTCGGGCGGATCGAGCTCGCCATGACCGAGGCGGCCCGCCACGGCGGGCTCGTGACGGTCCACGCGGAGGACGACGAGCTGGTCCAGACGGCCTACGAGCGCTTCCGGGCCGAGGGGCGGCTGGACGGCTCGAACATGCACCTGGTCCACACCAAGCTCTCGGAGCAGCTGGCGTTCGCCCGGACGATCGCGCTCGGGCGGGCGACCGGTGCCGGGATCTACTTCGTCCACACCTCCGCGCGGGAAGGGGTCGAGGCCGTCCTGGCGGCGCGGGCGGCGGGCTCCCCCGTCTATGCCGAGACGCTCCACCAGTACGCCTGCTTCGATGCCGAGCACTACAAGACGCCGCGGGGCTTCTGCGCCCACACGTACCCGTCGCTCAAGCTGCCGGAGGACCGGGAGGCGCTCTGGCGTGGTCTGGTCGACGGCGGTGTTTCGACCCTCGCGACGGACGAGTACCCCACCAGCCTGGCGCTGAAGCTCCGCGGGCGGACGATCGAGGACGTGACGGGCGGCAACCTCGGGGCCGAGGCCCGTCTGGGCATCGCGTACACCGAGGGCGTGGTCAAGCGCGGCATGTCGCTGGAGCGGTTCACGGCGGTCACCGCGACGAACGCGGCGCGCATCTTCGGCCTGCACCCGCGCAAGGGCGTCATCGCGCCGGGCAGCGATGCCGATCTCGTCCTGCTCGATCCGACGGTCCGGAAGACGCTCACGCGGGACGACTTCCACGTGAGCGACTACAGCCCCTGGGAGGGCTGGGCCGTGCACGGCTGGCCCGTGACCACGCTCCTGCGGGGCCGGGTGATCGCCGACCACGGGCGGCTGCTCGGCGCGCCCGGCGACGGGCGACTCGTTCCGCGGCGGATCGATCCCGCAGTCCTCCGCCGCCCCGTCTGCTGACCGAGGGGCGCCGCCGCCGGGCGCCGATCCCCCGCCCGCCGTGCCTGCGACGGCGGGCGCGTCCGGCCGACGGGCCGCCGCGGCGGCCGCCGCGCCCTATAATGGCCGGTGGGAGGATCGACCATGCCGGACGCCTTCATCTGCGCTGCCGCCCGGACGCCGATCGGCCGCTACGGCGGCGCGCTCGCGGCCGTTCGGCCTGACGACCTGGCCGCGATCCCGATCCGGGCGCTCGTGGCGCGCCATCCCTCGGTCGACTGGGCGCGCGTCGACGACGTCATCCTGGGCTGCGCCAACCAGGCGGGCGAGGACAACCGGAACGTGGCGCGGATGGCCACGCTGCTCGCGGGCCTGCCGGTCGAGATCTCCGGCGTGACGGTCAACCGCCTCTGCGGCTCCGGGCTCGAAGCCGTGGCCACGGCCGCGCGGCTCATCCGCGGGGGCGAGGCGGACCTGGTCGTGGCGGGCGGCGTCGAGAGCATGTCGCGGGCGCCGTTCGTCCTGGGCAAGGCGGACGCGGCGTTCGCGCGAGACACGCGGCTCTACGACACCACGATCGGCTGGCGCTTCGTCAACCCGCGGATGCACGAGCTGTTCGGCACCGACGCGATGGGGGAGACGGCGGAGAACGTCGCCGAGGAGTGGAAGGTCGCGCGCACGGACCAGGACGCATTCGCCCTGCGCAGCCAGCTCCGGGCGCGCGCCGCGCAGAAGAGCGGGCGACTCGCCCAGGAGATCGTGCCCGTCACCGTGTCTCGGGGGAAGGAGACCATCCAGGTCACCGAGGACGAGCACCCGCGCGACACGTCGCCCGAAGCCCTCGCCCGGCTCAGGCCCGCCTTCCGGGCGGGCGGCACCGTGACGGCGGGCAACGCGTCGGGCGTGAACGACGGCGCCTGCGCCCTGCTGGTCGCCTCCGGGCGCGCCGCGGCCGCCCACGGGCTCACGCCCCGCGCGCGGGTCGTGGCGGGAGCGACGGCCGGCGTTCCGCCACGCGTCATGGGGATCGGCCCCGTGCCCGCGACGAAGAAGCTCCTGGCGCGGGCCGGACTCGACCTCGGCCGGATCGACGTGGTCGAGCTCAACGAGGCGTTCGCCGCGCAGGCCCTGGCCGTGCTCCGGGACCTTGGCCTTCCGGATGACGCCGAGCACGTGAACCCGAACGGCGGGGCCATCGCCCTCGGTCACCCGCTCGGAATGAGCGGCGCGCGCCTGGCGACGACGGCGACGCACGAGCTGGAGAGGCGAGGCGGCCGCTACGCCGTCTGCACCATGTGCATCGGCGTCGGCCAGGGCATCGCCGTCCTGCTGGAGCGGGTCTGATGCCCGATGAGGCGCCCCGCGCGGAGGTGCGCACCTCATGAGCACCGTCAACGTCCGCTACATGGTCGACGACGTCGACGACGCCGTCGCCTTCTACACGACTCACCTCGGCTTCACCCTCCTGTCCCGGGCGGCCCCGGCCTTCGCCGACGTCACGCGCGGCGACCTGCGGCTGCTGCTCAGCGGGCGCACCAGCTCGGCCGGCCGGCCCATGCCCGATGGCCGTCAGCCCGGGCCGGGCGGCTGGAACCGCATTCAGCTCCTGGTGGACGACATCGCGGCGGAGGTGGATCGCCTTCGGGACGCGGGGCTACGGTTTCGCAACGACATCGTGCGTGGCCCCGGTGGCGCCCAGGTCCTCATCGAGGATCCGTCCGGGAACGCCATCGAGCTCTTCCAGCCAGCCGCCCACTGAGCCCCGCCGCTCCGGCCGCGACCGTCGACGCGGCCTCGGGCTCGCCGTCCCGGATCCTGGCGGGCTGCCTCGACGCGTGACGCCGTCACCCCAGATGCGCCCGGCCGCTCGGAGGGACCGTGGGCCAGGCTCGCGGGCCGGCGGGGCCCGGGCTCACCCGCGGAGGAAGGCGGCGAGGCGCCGCGTGAACGCGTCCCGCTCCTCGGTCTGGGGCGAGTGGCCGCTCGCCTCGAAGACCGTGAGCTCCGAGTGGGGGATCAGCTTGTGGATCTCCTCCGCCTGGTCGACGGGGCAGATCCAGTCGTGGCGCCCCACCATGACCAGCGCGGGGCAGGCGATGGCCGACAGCTCGGGGCGGCAGTCGTACCTCGGGTACTCGTGCTCGATGATGAACTTCCGCACCGCGAGGCGGTACCGGGTATCGGCCCGCGCGGCGTTCGCGGCTTCGGCCAGCGCCGTGTCATGGAAGTAGAGCGGCCGGATGGTCTCGAATGCCCGGCGAAACGCGGCATCGTCGGGGAGCGAGCCGTCCCAGAGCGACCGGTAAGCCGCCCATTGCTCGGGCGTCGCCTGGCGGCGAGCGTTGGCTTCCGCCCGGGGCATGAAGGCGTGGCTCGCCGCCGCTCCGACGACGGCGAGGCGGCGAATCGAGCCGGGATGGCGCGCGGCGTACATGAGACCGAGGAAGCCGCCCCAGCTGACGCCGAGCACGTGGACCTGGCCGAGCCCCTGCGCGCGCCGTACGCCTTCCGCGTCCGCCACCAGCTGGTCCTGCGTGCACTGCTCGACCGGTGCCCACTCCGAGCGTCCGTGGCCCCGGTGGTCCCAGAAGATCATGCGGAGGCCGAGCGGGCCCGCCAGCGGCCCGAGCGAGCGGACGAGGCCCCCCGAGTCCGTGCCGGGGCCGCCGTGGAGGACGAGGCAGGGCACCCCGTCCCCCACGACCTCCGCGTGGAGCGTCGTCCCGTTGACCCGTAGCTCCATGCGCGGCGCGCCTAGCGGCCCGTCCAGCGCACGGCCTTCATCGACTGGTAGATCCCGCCGTAGGCCGGGATGGGGACGAACCCCTCGTAGGTCTGGCGGGTCACGTAGACCTGCTGGGGGAAGTAGAGGAACACGTACGGTGCGTCCTCCATGAGGATCTTCGAGAGCTCGGCGTAGTGCTTCTTGCGCTCGGCCTGGTCGGCGGCGCGTCGCGCGGCCTCGATCGCGGCGTCGGCCCGCGGGCTCTTGTAGTGGGCGAAGTTCCGGCCCTTCCACTGGCTGGAGTGCCAGATGGTGTAGGCGAAGGGGTCCGGGTCGTGGAAGTTCGTCCAGCCCACGACGATGCCCTCGAACTCCGAGGCGAAGAGCTTCTTGACGAACGTGGGCCAGTCGAGAGGCTCGATGCGGGCCTCGACGCCGACCTTCTTCAGGAACTCCTGGACGATGATCGCGGTGTCCTTGACGTTCTGGTCCGCCTGGTCGTGCCGGAGCGAGAAGGACAGGCGCTTGCCGTCCTTCGCGAGGACCCCGTCGGGCCCCGGCTTCCAGCCGGACTCGGACAGGAGCGCCTTGGCGCGGTTCGGGTCGTAGGCGTACGGCTTGACCGAGGGGTCGAACGCCCAGCTGCCGGGCGGGAACTGCCCCGTCGCGACGGCGCCGTACCCCTGGAGAACCTCGCGGACGATGGCGGGGACGTCGATGGCGTGGTAGAGGGCGCGCCGGACGTTCAGGTCGTCGAACGGCGCCAGGTCCTGGCGGAAGCCGAAATAGGTGTACGAGGTATTGTCGGTGGAGAGGACCTTGAGCCCCGGCGTCTGCTTGAGCCGCGCCACCTCGGTGAGCGGCGGGCGCTCGATGAAGTCGACGCCTCCGGCACGCAGCTCCTGCAGGAGGACGACCGTGTCGGGAATGACCCGGTAGATCAGGCGGTCGAGGGCCGGGCGCCCGCCGTGGTACTCGGGGAAGGCCTCCATGACGAGCCGGTCCCCCCGCCGCCACTCCACGAACCGGAAGGGGCCGGTTCCCACGGGCTTCCGGTTGTACTCCGCCGTGTTGAGGTCGACACCCCGGAGGAGGTGCTCGGGGATGATGCCCGCCCGCGGATTCACGAGGACGGCCAGGAAGGCGCCGTAGGCGTAGCGCAGCCGGAAGCGGACCGTGTGGTCGTCCACGACCTCGATCGGCTTGACGGGCAGCTCGTCCGGCTTCTTTGGGTTGTCCTTGCGCGTGAGCTCCGGGAAGCCGACCAGCGCGTCGAAGTAGGCGCGGTGCGGCGTGGTGACCTTGGGGTCGAGGACCGAGTAGAAGGTGAAAGCCACGTCCCGCGCCGTGAAGGGCTTGCCGTCGTGCCACTTCACGCCCTTCTTCAGCTTGAAGGTGTAGGTCAGGCCGTCTCGCGAGACCTCCCACGACTCGGCAAGAAGCGGCTTGACGCCGAGCTTGTCGTCCAGCTCGACGAGGCTGTCGAACATCGGCCACTCCGCGATGTACGACTGCCCGTCGGTGGCCACGACCGGGTTCAGGCTCGTCGCGTCGCCGATGAACCCGATGACGAAGTCCTTCCCCGCGGCGGCACCCTCCGGCGGAGCGCCCACCCCCGCGGCCAGTGCCAGTGCCAGGACCATCGCAAGCACGATCCGGTAGCCCATGGAAGCCTCCTCCTGTCTATCGGGAGCCCGCGCGAAGGGCCGGGTCGAGCGCGTCGCGCAGCCCGTCGCCGAAGAGGTTGAAGCCGAGGACGGTGACGAAGATCGCCAGGCCCGGGAAGGTCGAGACCCACCAGGCGGAGCCAAGGAACTGCCGTCCCTCCACGACCATGTTGCCCCAGCTCGGCGTGGGCGGCTGCGCCCCCAGGCCGAGGTAGGACAAGCCCGACTCGATGAGGATCGTCTGACCGAGGAGCAACGTGCCCTGCACGATGATCGCCGGCACGGCGTTCACGAGCACGTGGCGCGCCAGGATCCGCCCGTGGCTCGCGCCGAGCGCGCGGGCGGCCTCGACGAAGTCACGGGCGCGGAGGCTGAGACACTCGCCCCGGACGATCCGGGCCACCGGAGCCCAGGTGACGAGACCGACGACGAGCGCGGTGTTGAGGAGGCTCGCGCCGAAGAGCGCCACGACGACGAGGATGAGGAAGAGCGCGGGCACCGACATGAACACGTCGGCCACGCGCATTATTGCCGTGTCCACGGCGGCGCCGAAGTAGCCGGCGGTGCCGCCCACCGCCGTCCCGACAAGGATCGCGAGCCCCGTCGCGAGGAAGCCGATCTGAAGGGACACGCGGGCGCCCCACACCACCCGCGTCAGGATGTCCCGGCCGAATCCGTCGGTACCGAGCCAGTGGGCGACGGTCGGCGGCTTCAGGCGCTGGAGCAGCGACTGGGTCGAGTAGCCGTAGGGTGCCACGGCCGGGGCGAGGAGACCGACGATCAGCATGACCGCGACCACGATACCCCCGAGGAGTCCGCGCCGGCTCCGGACCAGCCGCTTGAGCCCGATCACGAGTACGAGATCCTCGGGTCGATCAGGCAATAGGCGAGATCGGTGACGAGATTCGCGGTGATCACGACCGCCGCCACCAGGAGATTCACGCCCATGATCACCGGGTAGTCGCGCTCGAAGACCGCGCCGACCGCGAGCCGCCCGACCCCGGGCCAGGCGAAGACGGTCTCCGTCAGGACCGCGCCGCCGACGAGCGTCGGGAGCGAGAGCCCCACGACGGTGACCACCGGGATGAGGGCGTTGCGAAGCGCGTGGCGCCAGACGACCCGGCCACCGGAGACGCCCTTCGCCCGCGCGGTACGCACGTAGTCCTGCCGGAGCGCCTCGAGCAGGCTCGACCGGGTGAAGCGCATGAACGCCGCCATCTGGATCAGCCCGAGCGTCAAGGTCGGCATGGCGGCGTGCCGGAGCCGGACGCCCAGATCGCCTTCGCGGCCGTACTCGCTGAGGCCGGAGGGTGGGAGGAGGTGGAGGGCTTCCGAGAAGAGCAGGATCAGCATGATCCCGAGCCAGAAGCTCGGGAACGAGACGCCGAAGAGCGAGATCGCCGAGGCTACGGTGTCCCAGACCGTGTCCCGCCGCACGGCGGCGAGGACGCCGAGCGGCACGGCGACGCCGAGCGCGAGGACGAGCGCCCCGCCCGTCAGCTGGAGCGTCGGACCAAGCCGGTCGAGGATCAGCGTGAGGACGGGATCGCCGGTCTTGAAGGAGCGCCCGAGGTCGCCGCGGAGGGCGGCGAGGGCCCACGTCCCGTACTGGGCGACGACCGGCCGGTCCAGGCCGAGCCGCTCGCGCACCTGGGCCGCGACCTCCTGCGAGAACTCTCCGCCGACCAGGACGGCCTCCGGGCCGCCCGGCGCCAGACGCATGAGCGTGAAGAGGACGACGGAGACGCCGGCGAGCATCAGGCCGGCGAACCCGAGCCGCTTCGCGATGTAGCGCCCGAGACCTGGACTCATGTCAATCGGTGCCGCCGACGGGCGGCGCCCGACGCTTCGCGCTGGCGCCAGTGCCCTCGCGTGCGCGGCCGATGGTCCGCCATCGATCCGGTGGTCTGACCGGCAGCGAGGGTGACGCTAGCACCGGCGGGCGAAGACGGTCAATGGCGGTCCGGGGCGCGCCCGTTCGAGGCGACCCGGGGGGCCGGGATGCGGACCACGCGGTGGGCCACCGCCGCCGCCAGGCCGGCGGCCGCGATCGCGACCGCCATCGGCACCGGCGTGCCATCGTAGAGACGACTCACCCCGATGCCATACGCCGCCGCCGCGGTGAGCTGGAGGAACCCGAGGACAGCCGAAGCCAGACCGGCCGTCCGCGGGAACGGCCCGATGGCGCCCGCGACGGCGGTCGGGAGCACGACGCCCACCCCGACGGCGAAGGCGACCATGGGGCCAATCACCGCCGGCACCGTCCAGACGCCCCTCCAGGCCAGCGCCGCCATGACGCCACCGGCAACGGCGCCCAGGCTCGTGGCGGCGGCGATCAGGCGGTCGATGCCCACCCGGCGGGTGAGCTGCGCGGCCAGGAAGCTCCCGGTCATCAGGCCGAGCGCGACCAGGCCGAAGCAGAGCCCGTAGACGTCGGGTGCCACGGCGAGGACCTCGATCAGGACGAAGGCCGACCCCGTGATGAACGCGAACTGCCCCCCGAACATGAGCGCGACGACCAGCACGTACCCGAGGAACGAGCGATCGCCGAGGAGATCGGCGGCGTTCGTCGCGAGGTGGCCCGGCCGGAGCGCGTCCGGGTCGCGCCGACGATTCGTCTCCGGCACGAGCACGGTGGAGACCCCGAGGAACAAGGCGCCGAAGGCGGCCAGCGCGAGGTAGACGGCGCGCCATCCGAGCGCCACGTGGATGACGCCGCCGAGGATGGGCGCGAGGATCGGCGTGAGGGCCATGGCGGTGCCCATGTAGCCGAGGACGCGCGCGGCCGGCTCCGGCTCGTAGAGATCACGGATCACCGCGCGGCCGACGACGGGGCCGCTGCCCGCGCCGAGCGCCTGGAGGAGGCGGCCCAGGACCAGCAGCTGCACGGACGGCGCGGCCCAGCAGGCCAGCCCGCCGATCAGGTAGACGGCGAGCCCGCCGAGGAGCACGCGGCGCCGCCCCAGGCGGTCGGAGAGCGGGCCGTGAATGAGCTGGGCCAAGGCGAACGCCGCGAGGAAGAGCGTCACCGTGAGCTGTACGGTTGCCGGCGCCGCCCCGAGGGCCTCGGCGGTGGCCGGCAGCGACGGCAGGGCCATGTCGATCGACAGCGAGCCGATCGCCACCACGGCCGTGAGCAGGGCGGCGACCGGGCCCCGCAGGCGGCCGGTCGAGCCGGCCGGCCCGGCGGGCGGGAGGCTCGCGGATGCCGTGGACCCGGCCCCTACGGCTCGGTTGTCACGAGCCGCGCGAAGGTCGCCGTGTCGATGTTGGCGCCGCAGACGATCACGCCGACCCGGCGCCCGCGCAGCCGCTCCCGCAGGGGGCCCACCAGCGCCGCGGTGGCGGCGGCCCCGGCCGGCTCGACGGCCAGCTTGACCCCGCGGAAGAGGAGGCCCATCGCGCGGCGCAGGTCGTCGTCGCTCACGAGCACGAGGTCGTCGAGCGCCCGGCGGCAGAGCTCGAAGCTGTACGGCGCGGCGTGGGGCGCCCCCAGGCTGTCGGCGATCGTCCGCACGGCCTCGATCGATTCCGGCTTTCCCGCCGCGAGGCTCCGGCGCATCGAATCCGCGCCCTCCGGCTCGACCCCGAAGACCTGACAGCGGGGCATGGCGAGCTTGACGGCGGTGGCGACGCCGGCGCAGAGGCCGCCGCCGCCGACGGGGACGATCACGGCGTCGAGGTCCGGGACCTGGGCCGAGAGCTCGAGCCCGAGCGTCGCCGTGCCGAGGGCCGTGAGCGGCCCCTCGAACGGATGGACGAAGGTGCGACCCTCCGTGGCCTCGATCTCGCGCACGCGCTCGAACGCCCGGTGCACGTCCTCGACGAGATCGACCTCGGCTCCCCAGCTCCGGCAGGCGGCCACGCGCGCGGGGTTGGCCGTCCTGGGCATCACGACCTTGGCGGACGTGCCGAGGACCCGGGCGGCATAACCGACGGCGATCGCATGGTTGCCGGCGCTGACCGCGGTGACGCCGCGGGCCAGGGTGGCGCGATCGAGCGCCAGCATGACGGTCAGCGCGCCCCGCGGCTTGAAGGTGCCCGTGTGCTGGAAGAGCTCAAGCTTGAGGATGACCCGGGTGCCGGCGTCCACGTGCTCGGCGATCTCACGGTTGCGCCACCACCACACCGGCGTCTCCACGACGCGGTCACCCAGCCGCTCGCGGGCGGAGCGGATCTCGGCGAGCGTCGGAGCGGACACCTCCGCCTTCATCGAACCGTGGGGACCGCCGGCACCGCGGCCGGCGGCAGGGGCATCCCGTGGTTGCCGCGGTAGTCGGCGGGCGCGGGCGAGCGCCAGCCGGCGAGGAGCCCGGCCTCCGGTTGCCAGACCTCGACGCCGAGTGGCCGGCACACCTCGATCGGGTCGCGCGCGCCCGGCCCCCACAGAGGAATGGAAAGGTCGCCCCCCGGGCAGGTCGAGATCGCGCAGAGGAGGTCGATCTCGGCGAAGAGCTCGAAGAAGTCGCCCTTCCGGGCGGGACTGGCTTTCATGAAGTAGCGGTCGTCCTGGAGCCCGGTCACCTGGAAGATGTTGAGCACGTCGTGAACGTCCAGCTCGGTGAGCCGCCACGGCGCGATCGCCCGGACCAGGTTCGAGTGGCAGCAGAAGTCGAACTCCTGCCCCGTCAGGAGCTTGGTGACGTAGGGATCGCAGCGCGTCCCGAGGAGGTCGTGGCAGCGGCCGCCGTCGGCATCGATCCCGTACGTGAGCGTGTCGTTCGTGATCGTCGCCATCGGGCGCAGGTAGGGCAGGGTCGACCAGAGCCGGTCGCCGGTCGTGATATGCGCGCGGTGGAGCTGCTTCGTCCTGGACGCCCAGAAGCGCTCGCGCGGGTTGTGGAGGTGCCAGGCGTTGAAGTCGGCCACCTGGGGACCCTCGACCGTCACGATCCGGCAGAGCTGGCCGGCGCGGACGGGCCACGCGCGCCCGGAGCGGATCGGCACGACGAAGCGGTCGACGAGCGTGCGCGTAGCGGTCTCGCGCGCGAGCCGATCGTAGAAGGCGCGGTCCACCGCGAGCGGGCCGCCCGGGGTCGAGGGGAGATACGTCCAGGGTTGCGACATCGTCGTCCTCCGGGTCAGGGTGTCCGCGCGCCACTCTAGCACGGGCGCTCCGGGCGAGCCCGGCGGCGCGGACCCTCCCCGGCCCGGGCGCGGGGTGTCAGGCGAAGCGCCAGCCGTCGAGCGCGCCCGGGTCGTCCGGGCGGATGCGGAGCGGCAGATCTCGCGGGCCGAGGATGCCGGCGTCGAGCAGCGGCCCGAGCCCGGCCGCGAGAGCGCCGGCGCGCGACAGGCGCGGCATGAGAACGAGGGCGCCTGCCCAGGTGTCCGCCGAGGGCGGCAGGCGCGGGCCCTCTCCGTCGGAGGTCCACACCCGGAGGTGGGGCTCGCCGCGCGCCCGCCGCGCGACCGCGGGCACCTGCGACCACAGCGTGCGGCGGCTCTCGGGCGGGATCGGCTCCGCGAACCCCGACACCACGTCCCACCAGAGGGCGCTCGCATCCGGACGCTCGCGGCGTTCCGCGCGCCCCGTGGCCGCCGGTCGCCGCCACGTGAGCGTGACGGCCAGCGAGCGGCGCCGGCAGACGACCGCGTGCGGCGTTCTGGCCGGCAGATGGAAAAGGCTGCCGGGGGCAAGGTCGAGGGTCCGCCATCCCGCCCGGCGGCCGCTCCGGGCAGGCGGATCGTCGAGCTCCTCGGGCGTGCCCGGCGCCACCCGCGGTCCGATGGTCACGGTCCGGTGTCCCTCGAGCTGGAGCCAGAATGCGTCGACCTCGCCGTCGTGGTGAAGCCCCATGCCGGGCCGTCCCGCGCCCTCGACGACGAACAGGTACGAGGACTCGTCGCGCGCGGGCCCCCCGGCCGGGGCGAGGAGGGCGCCCCGGAGGACGACCATGAGGCGCATCAGCCGCGGAAGCACCTGATGGACTTGCGGAAGGCAAATCGTCTGTCCGGCCGACAGGGCGACGGCCAGACGGCGCGGGTCGCCCGACCGGTCGACGTGACGATCCGCGGCGATCTGGAACGGCAGCCCGCTGCCCGCCAGGCGGACGCACTCGGCGAAGCCGGGTGCGATGGCGCGCCACGCACGGTCCCGCGGCCGGAGCGCGACGGGCGCCCGCCCGAGAGCCCGACGACGGAACCGGGCCAGCGCGCCGTCGTCCGGGAACCAGCTCGCAAGCGGTGACACGATCGCACCTCGAGGCACACGCCGCCGCGGACGCGCGCGCCGGCGCTCTGATCGCGCCATCACCGCAAGGATAGGTGAGACCCGGGCCGCGAACAACCGGTCCGCGAGGCGGGCGCTGCCGCCCGGCCGCCGGCAGGGTGTGGACGCCGGGCCCCGGCTGCGGTAGAGAGTGACAGGTCCCCGCCGGCGGCCGGCCGGCGTCCCGTCACGCGCATCCCTGGAGGTCGCATGATCGTCGAGGACAAGCTCGCGAGCCTTGGACTCCCGCTGCCCGATCTCGAGGCCGACTACCGGAAGAACCGGTCGGGGGCGCGGTTCGCCTCGCACCGGGCGGTGGGCTCGCTCCTCTATCTGTCCGGCACCGTGCCGATCCGCGACGAGGAGCCCTACCTCACCGGAACGCTCGGCGGCGGCCTCACCATCCAGGAGGGGTACGAGGCGGCGCGGTGGGCGCTCGTGCAGTCGCTGGCTGCCGTGAGGTACGCACTCGGCGACCTGGACCGGGTCGACACCGCCATCCAGCTGACAGGCTACGTGAACTCGGCGCCCGGGTTCGCCGACCAGCCGAGGGTCATCAACGGGGCGACGGATCTGCTCGTCGAGCTCTACGGGGAGCGGGGGAAGCCGACCCGGGCCGCGATCGGATGCCACGGCCTGGCGCTGAACTCCTCGGTCGAGCTCGTGCTGGTGCTGAGCTTCAGCGGAGCTGAGGTGCGCCCGCCCCTCGCCCGGGATCGCTGGGCGCGCTGACCGGCGCCCCCGCCCGGGATCGGGGCGAACGCCGCCCCGGCGGCCCGTCCAGCAGGGCCCCGCGGACCCGGGTGCCCCGCCCCGGACGCCGAGCGGCTCCGGGACCCGGAAGCGCGGGGTGGGCGCCGCACGTCTGGCGTCGCGCCCGCCCGGGCTGGCCGCCTGCTCCCGGCCGCTCCCTGGCGTCGGCCCGCGCGCCCTCGCCGCGCAGGTATAATGCGTGCGTTTGGCGGGAGGCGAGACGTGCCAGGCCAGGTCCAGTCATGGTTCAAGGTCCGGTTCTTCGCCGGCGTGTTCGTCACGCTGCCGGTGGTGCTGACCGCCTGGGTGTTCTGGCTCTTCTACTCGTCGGTCGACGGCTTCATGGCCCCGCTCTACGAGCATCTGCTGGGTCGACACATTGCGGGCCTCGGCTTCGTGACCGCCGTTCTGATCATCTTCATCATCGGGGTCTTCGCCACCAACGTCGTCGGGCGGCGCGTTCTGCTGTGGGGCGAGCGCTTCATCCGCTTCATCCCGCTCGTCCGCCGCGTCTACCCGACGGTCAAGGACTTCGTCGACGCCTTCTCGCCGAGCCGCCGATCCGGCTTCCGGGAGTTCGTCGTGGTGGAGCACCCGCGCGAGGGTGTCTACTCGTACGGGTTCCTGACCGGTGACGTGCGCGTCGAGGGGACGAAGCCCGACGCGCTGGTGTCAGTCTACGTGCCGACGAATCACCTTTACCTCGGCGACATCGTTCTTGTGCCGAGGGACGCGATCCTGCCGACGGGGCTCTCGGTCGAGGACGGCATCCGCATCATCCTTTCGGCCGGCACCGCCGCCCCGTCCCGGTTCCCCCAGGAGGGAGCCGACGGGCTCGGGGCGGCCGCCACGTGACGGACCCAAGGAGACCAGCGCCATGAAGTTCCTCTGCATCGCGTGCGACCAGGCCATGCGGCTCTCGGGGACGGCCGGGCCCGACGCCGGCTCACTCAGCGTGACGTTCGCGTGCCCGGGCTGCGGCCACCGAGTCGCCATGCTGACGAATCCGTGGGAAACACAGCTCGTGCGGACGCTGGGCGTCAAGGTGGGCGGCACCCCGGCCGAGGCCCCCGCCCCGTTCGCCGCCGTGCGGGCCGGACTCGCGCATCAGCGGGACGCCGGGTTCGCCTCCGGGCCCCCGGGGCCGGTGGAGGGGACGCTCGCCGACGCGGCGACGAGCGAACCGGCCGCAGAGGGGCCGGGCTGTCCGTTTGCCGCGATGGTCGCAGGGACGACCGCGGCCTCGGTGGGTGTCGTGGCCTGGACCGAGGACGCCGCGGGGCGTCTCGATCGCATCCCCGCCTTCATCCGCCCGATGGCCCGGCAGGCGATCGAGCGGTTCGCGCAGGAGCGAGGCTACGCGACCGTCACGAACGAGGTGATGGATCAGGCGCGCGACTTCATGGGGATGTAGCCCCGACCGCCGCGGGCTCGCGGCGCGCCTCCTCCTCCCGCGGCAGCAGGCGGAACCCGTCGTCCAGCCAGGCCGGCGGGCGGTCGGCCAGCAGGATCTGCCGGAACGCGGCCAGCGTCGCATCCTGCGGCACCTCGGGGTGGCCCTCGATCGCCGCCCACATCTGCTCCGGCTCGTCGTACGCCCACCGGGAGACCCGCGCGACGGTGCCGAAGAATCGACGGACCTTCCGCTCCACGGCGCGCTCCACCACGGGCCGGGCGACGGCCGTCGCGAGCTGCGCGACCGTGCCCACGAGCGGCGAGTCCAGCCGGAGATGACCGCTCACGCTCACGTCGACTTGGGTCTGTCCGTCGGGGCTGGCCTCGTGGCGAAACTCGAGGAGCACGAGCATCT